>NZ_QXGM01000007.1 GCF_003951975.1 Bifidobacterium dolichotidis | reverse complement strand
CACGGCGATGGTACTGCATTCGAGAGGATGTGGGAGAGTAGCACGCCGCCGCTACACAACTTTTCAAGTTTGAACCCCGAAACCACAACGGTTATCGGGGTTCAAACATATCTAAACACATTTTCCTGTGCATGATATTGCATTTCTATTTCTCTCGGCTAGAGCTTCTACGCTTCCGCCCACTTCCATACTCTTTTTCCTAATCTCAGTAAGTGCTCATGCTACTGGGCAGTATTCGTCTCATAATGATGAACTCGTAATTATGATCCGATAATTTCTCACCTATATTGTTCTGCTTTTGCATCTGAGACTTAAATACCTGGTGATAGTTCAATTACAATTCATCGAATTTTGCATTGTTTGAAGTTTGTGATCTCTTTGCTCATCACTTATTAGGATCCATTATCTTGTGATGTGGAATTTGAATCCGAGATTGATGCCTCAGAATGATCCAGAGAATAACGTCGACCTGGAACGAGTGTATGTCACATTTTTTAAAAATCGTGCTTACCTCGATAAAGATCATGAATGAGAGTCCAAACAGAATAGTGATCTTCTGATTAGAAGCTACGGACTTACTTGTTGATCACGAATACTGATTATGCAATAACAAAAGAAGTCCTATCACTATTGATCTCAACTGAGTATGACTTGATATTCATTGCAGTTATGCAATTACTTCAAACAATGTTGTTGATGTATCGATTCAAAACTTTTAGGAATTAGCTCGAGACATATCGATGGTGACCTTGAACTTCTTCTCGGCACCAACTCGATACGTATTGATGGTGACTTCCGCTTACTTGATATCAATTTAAGAATTTTGATACTCAGCCGATGCTTCCTAGTATCAATCTGATATTCGGCAATACAGATCTACAGCAATATGGAATTTCAGCAATACAGATTCAAACCTTAGAGATACTTCTCATCAAGATGTATATGGATCTAGAATTGCGCGGAATCCAGGAATGAATGAAATCTAAAGATACATGGAATCCGAAGATCCACGGTAATTAAAGATGCATGGAAACTGAAGATGCATGGAAACTGAAATCGTATGAAATCTGAAACTGTATAAGATCTGGAACTACATGCGGTCCAGAATTGTATATGGCCCGAAACGGTATACGGTCAAGAATTATATGTGATTCGGAACTGCATGCAGCGTGGAATTGTATATGGTTCGAAATTGTGCGGTACCTAGAATCCGAAGTATTTTGATCGCTATTTAATTCATGAGCCTAGTGAACTTCATATCTATGGGTAGTACTGATTAGTACATATCTGAACAAGCTCATATTCTTGTTGCTTCACATCATCAATGGCATAAGAGCGCAAGAAACAACTGCGGTGATACTTCGAGGCATATAGAGCAGGTAAGTCATATTCATATCAGCTCGGTGATGTGAACTTATCACTGTTGACGCCAATCTAGGTAGTAAGAAGTAAAACAGATTGCCTAAAGACGGTAAAACAACGTTCATATAGCACTTATTGGATGTGATTTATTGGGAAATCACTGGAATGTGGCCCGAAAACCGGGTATATTTCACTGTGCGCATAATATACATAGAAACTATGCCGCAGAGCTTATTGCCTGGTTGGCTAGCTGTGCTTTGCTCTAACCGGGCTTTTACTGCCTAGAAATGGCGGAATACCGCCGTTTTTGACTTGTTGACCCCCGTTGCGACACGCCGTGTTTTGTGTTTGTGGTGGTGTTGGTGTAACTTTATCTCTTGCTGCCGCTCAGGCCGCTGGGGTTTCTTCTCTGGTTCGGGTTTGGGTGTGTGGTGGTGG
>NZ_QXGM01000006.1 GCF_003951975.1 Bifidobacterium dolichotidis | reverse complement strand
AGCTAAGCCCTGGCACGGCGATGGTACTGCATTCGAGAGGATGTGGGAGAGTAGCACGCCGCCGCTACACAACTTTTCAAGTTTGAACCCCGAAACCACAACGGTTATCGGGGTTCAAACATATCTAAACACATTTTCCTATTACACAATTCTTTCTATTGAACTGGTTAGCATTCATTCTGCTTACTCTTCTTTCTTCCAAACGGCTTAGCATTCTTTCTACTGAACGTTCTTTTTCCTCATCTCAGATTGCATTGCTATTGTTCGATTTCTCTCGGCTAGAGCTTCTACGCTTCCGCCCACTTCCATACTCTTTCCATTTTTTGAATTTCTTGATTCTAAATTCCTTAATGTGTGTTCGTTGAGATCCTCTTGCTGATCTCTGGTTCTTAGAACGACATGTATTCGAGTGGTATTTGATTTCTAAACTCAAAATTTGTAATCCATGAATTTGTTATCTATGAAATTTTGATCCACAATCCTTGATCCACAATCCTTAATCCATGAATCCTTAATCCATGAATCCTTAATCCATACACTGTTGATTCATGATTGGTTCCAGCAACCTAGATTTATATATGCCAATTTCGATCCTAGCTGGAGCTGAAATGGAGATGCATTACACTTTTCTGCGTTGTTATCTGCGGACCAACGAACACCAAGTAGTAATATTTGATGAATACATCGATATGCAATGGATTGACATTGTAAAGCGACTTCGAGTTTCAATGTGAAATAACGAAATATATCGAAGTATCTATTTGGATGGTTTTGTTACGCATGATTCCGATACTTCGATAATTGACGACTTCATGATGTCCTCAACAATGATGTTGAAATTCGTATCCTGGGTGTCAAAATGCAAATCTTCTATCTGGCATATCGAAGAGTTCAGAAGATCTTACCGATGTAATTGATAACAGTGATACATTTTCGAAGATGAAGAGGCGAACGATAAACGAATTAGAAAAACGTTACATAGAACATCAGTGATAAGTGCATTTCAAGAGTGCATAGTGTTTGCGGATTCAGATGTGCACTGCTGAATGCATTTCATGAAGAATGATATTGAATGTATTCGCTGATGAATAGTGACAAAGATAAGTTCTAGAGAACTGAAGCATAGTTAAGTCATAGAGGATTTATGCAAAAGCAAGTTCCGAAAAACATTTGCAACAGCAAAGACAACAGAACATCAGCAAAAGGCAACTTCCGAAAACATCAGCAAAAGGCAACTTTCGAAAACATCAGATTAAGGTAACTGTCGAAGATCATCACATAAAGGTAACTTCTGAAGAATAAGCAAGATTCAGTTTAGGGACATTGAGAATTCTTTATTTTCTCTAGATCCAGGTTGCAGAGCAACGAAGCTTGTAATCACATTCCAACTGCGGGAAGATACACCTTCGAACTGATCTCGTTGATATTGCAATAGAAGGTAGCTGATTACTCAGTAGGGAAGTAGCAAATCCTATCCAGTAATGCATGAATATCTGGTAATAATCCATTGCCTAGCACCATATGCATAGAGTATGTTGTACATTCGTTGCCAATTCGCCTATTTCAAGGCCATATTTTCACTAACAGTAAATAAGGCCACTTTTAACGTCAATTGTTGACTGGTGTACGGTCCTGGTCGTGGTGACTTGATTTCGTCGCTCTAATGGACGGTAAACGGCTATATAACGCCGTTTTTGGCTTGTTGACCCCCGTTGCGACACGCCGTGTTTTGTGTTTGTGGTGGTGTTGGTGTAACTTTATCTCTTGCTGCCGCTCAGGCCGCTGGGGTTTCTTCTCTGGTTCGGGTTTGGGTGTGTGGTGGTGGTTTGAGA
>NZ_QXGM01000005.1 GCF_003951975.1 Bifidobacterium dolichotidis | reverse complement strand
ATATGTTTGAACCCCGATAACCGTTGTGGTTTCGGGGTTCAAACTTGAAAAGTTGTGTAGCGGCGGCGTGCTACTCTCCCACATCCTCTCGAATGCAGTACCATCGCCGTGCCAGGGCTTAGCTTCCGGGTTCGGAATGGGACCGGGCGTTTCTCCTGGGCTATGACCACCGCAAATCTTAAATTAGAACTCAACCAAGACAAGCTTGGTTGGGTGACGGTTTGGGGACCGGATAGTAGACGCGAATCCTGTTTACTGTGTGTATCTGTTAAGCGCTATTTCATGTTGTTACCATTGTTTGGTAACCGTTGAAAAGGTGATATATTGTGTGCTTTTGGCCGTTAGTGCCGGTCAGCTCCACCCCTTACAGGGCTTCCACATCCGGTCTATCTACCACATGGTCTATATGGGGCCTCTCACACTCTCAAAGGAGTGTTAGGAATCCTTATCTTGGAGCAGGCTTCCCGCTTAGATGCTTTCAGCGGTTATCCCTTCCGAACGTAGCTAACCAGCCATGCCCCTGGCGGGACAACTGGCATACCAGAGGTTCGTCCACCCAGGTCCTCTCGTACTATGGGCAGGTCTCCTCAAGATTCCAACGAGCGCAGAGGATAGAGACCAAACTGTCTCACGACGTTCTGAACCCAGCTCGCGTGCCGCTTTAATCGGCGAACAGCCGAACCCTTGGGACCTGCTCCAGCCCCAGGATGCGACGAGCCGACATCGAGGTGCCAAACCATCCCGTCGATATGGACTCTTGGGAATGATCAGCCTGTTATCCCCGGGGTACCTTTTATCCGTTGAGCGATGCCACGTCCGTACGCCGGCACCGGATCACTATCTCCGACTTTCGTCCCTGCTCGAGCCGTCGCTCTCACAGTCAAGCTCCCTTGTGCGATTACACTCAACACCCGATTGCCAACCGGGCTGAGGGAACCTTTGAGCGCCTCCGTTACTCTTTAGGAGGCAACCGCCCCAGTTAAACTACCCGCCAGGCACTGTCCCTGAGCAGGATAACTGCTCGAGGTTAGGCATCAGATGGGGACAGAGCGGTATTTCACTTGTCGACTCCACAATAGCTGGCGCCATTGCTTCACAGCCTCCCGCCTATGCTACACAATCCGCATCTGATACCAATACCAAGGTATAGTAAAGGTCCCGGGGTCTTTTCGTCCTTCTGCGCTTAACGAGCATCTTTACTCGTACTGCAATTTCGCCGAGTTCCTGGTCGAGACAGTGGGGAAGTCGTTACGCCATTCGTGCAGGTCGGAACTTACCCGACAAGGAATTTCGCTACCTTAGGATGGTTATAGTTACCACCGCCGTTTACCGGGGCTTGAATTCACCGCTTCACCGAAGTTAACGGATCCTCTTAACCTTCCGGCACCGGGCAGGCGTCAGTGCATATACAGCGACTTGCGTCTTCGCATGCACCTGTGTTTTTGGTAAACAGTCGCTACCCCCTGGCTTGTGCCACCCCTCAACGCTTCGAACACGCAAGATGTCTCACATCAAAGGGTCTCCCTTATGCCGAAGGCACGGGAGTAATTTGCCGAGTTCCTTGACCAGGATTCACTCGATCGCTTTGGTATACTCTACCTGACCACCTGTGTCGGTTTAGGGTACGAGCGGCAGTAAGCCCTCACACCGAAGCTTTTCTCGGCCGACCGGATCACCTAATATCATGCTGAAAAGCATCCACCATCACATCTCACCTTATACGTTCCCCGGATTTACCTAGGAAACAGGCCACATGCTTGGCCACGGAAAACCACCTCCGCAGTAGGCTACCGATCCGCGTCACTCCTGTGCTGACCTACAAGCATCTCACAAACGACCCACACCATCAACCAACCCCGAAAGGAAGGCATCCGGTTCAGGAAGCCTGCTCAACAGCAAGCAAGTCTTGGACGGTCTTACGCCGGTACGGGAATATCAACCCGTTCATCCATTCGACTACGCCTGTCGGCCTCGCCTTAGGACCCGACTCACCCAGGGACGATGAACGTGGCCCTGGAACCCTTAGTCATCCAGCGGCGGGGATCTTCACCCCGCTTTCGCTACTCATGTCTGCATTCTCACTCCCATGCAGTCCACCATAGATTACTCCACAGCTTCAACCCACACAGGACGCTCTCCTACCCAACACGTAAAAAACGTGTTGCCGCGTCTTCGGTGACGTGCTTGAGCCCCGCTACATTGTCGGCGCGGAACCACTAGACCAGTGAGCTGTTACGCACTCTTTCAAGGATGGCTGCTTCTGAGCCAACCTCCTGGCTGTCTATGCGACTCCACATCCTTTCCCACTTAGCACGCGCTTAGGGACCTTAGACGACGATCTGGGCTGTCTCCCTCTCGACGACGGAGCTTATCCCCCGCCGACTCACTGCTGGAATACACATACCAGGTATTCGGAGTTTGGCTGCTATTGGTACCCAATACGGGCCCGCAAGCATCCAGTAGCTCTACCCCCTGTATGCAATCAACCAACGCTGCACCTAAATGCATTTCGGAGAGAACCAGCTATCACGGAATTTGATTGGCCTTTCACCCCTAACCCCAAGTCATCCCCTCAGTTTTCAACCTAAGTGGGTGCGGTCCTCCACGCGGTCTTACCCGCGCTTCAACCTGCTCAGGGCTAGATCATCCCGCTTCGGGTCCAGGACATGCGACTCAAAAACGCCTTTTAAGACTCGCTTTCGCTACGCTTCCACCACAAGGCTTAAGCTCGCCACATGCCACTGACTCGCAGACTCATTTTTCGATAGGCACGCCGTCACCCCGAAAGGCTCCGACGGTTCGTAAGCGCACGGTTTCAGGAACTGTTTCACTCCCCTCCCGGGGTGCTTTTCACCTTTCCCTCACGGTACTAGTACGCTATCGGTCAGACAGGTGTACTTAGGCTTACCCAACGGTCTGGGCAGATTCACACGGGATTCCACGAGGCCCGCGCTACTCGGGAAACAATATCGCTAGACCATGCGCCTTCAGCTACGGGGCCATCACCCTCTACGGCCCGGTATCCAACCCGGTTCGCTTCACACATGATTTTCTACAACTAGCGTCGAACACGTCGGCATTCGAACAATCGCTCCCACGACACCACATACGCAACCCCCGACGGGTATCACACGCACATGGTTTAGCCTGATCCGCTTTCGCTCGCCACTACTCACGGAGTATCCTTTCCTGCAGGTACTGAGATGTTTCACTTCCCTGCGTACCCTCCAGTAAAACTGGTGCCGGCCCATAACAACCGGCGGGTTTCCCCATTCGGACATCCTCGGATCAAAGCCCTGTCGGCGGCTCCCCGAGGCTTATCGCAGCCCCACACGTCCTTCATCGGTACTGTCTGCCAAGGCATCCACCATACGCCCTTATAGGCACACAACCCATAAGACCTATACAACGAAAAACCAGACAACGCTCACCAACTATAAAAGTCAGTGAACCAACACAAAATAGATCACAAAACGATACAAACACTAAAAACTCAAAAACGAAATAATTTTAGTATTCTCACAGCAACAAGAACACACCAAACAAAACATGTTCAGTATGTGCTCGCGTCCACTCTCCAGTTCTCAAACCACCACCCCACACCCACATCACCAAACCAAACAAATGGCCAGCTCAATGAGCGGGAGCACACGGACCACCAAGTGGCAATCCGGGGACCCAACAGTATGCACCATACCCCGATCTAAAAGACCAGGCTTTTAACTTTCTTCCACACCAGCACACAAACCCACACCACAACACAGCAGTGTTAGAAAGGTTTGCTTCTTATTCAAATCTCCGTAGAAAGGAGGTGATCCAGCCGCACCTTCCGGTACGGCTACCTTGTTACGACTTAGTCCCAATCACGAGTCTCACCTTAGACGGCTCCCTCCAAAAGGTCAGGCCACCGGCTTCGGGTGCTACCCACTTTCATGACTTGACGGGCGGTGTGTACAAGGCCCGGGAACGCATTCACCGCAGCGTTGCTGATCTGCGATTACTAGCGACTCCGCCTTCATGCAGTCGAGTTGCAGACTGCAATCCGAACTGAGACCGGTTTTCAGGGATCCGCTCCACCTCACAGTGTCGCATCCCGTTGTACCGGCCATTGTAGCATGCGTGAAGCCCTGGACGTAAGGGGCATGATGATCTGACGTCATCCCCACCTTCCTCCGAGTTAACCCCGGCGGTCCCACGTGAGTTCCCACCATAATGTGCTGGCAACACGCGGCGAGGGTTGCGCTCGTTGCGGGACTTAACCCAACATCTCACGACACGAGCTGACGACGACCATGCACCACCTGTGAACCGGCCCCGAAGGGAAACCCCATCTCTGAGGCGATCCGGAACATGTCAAGCCCAGGTAAGGTTCTTCGCGTTGCATCGAATTAATCCGCATGCTCCGCCGCTTGTGCGGGCCCCCGTCAATTTCTTTGAGTTTTAGCCTTGCGGCCGTACTCCCCAGGCGGGATGCTTAACGCGTTAGCTCCGACACAGAACCCGTGGAAAGGGCCCCACATCCAGCATCCACCGTTTACGGCGTGGACTACCAGGGTATCTAATCCTGTTCGCTCCCCACGCTTTCGCTCCTCAGCGTCAGTAACGGCCCAGAGACCTGCCTTCGCCATTGGTGTTCTTCCCGATATCTACACATTCCACCGTTACACCGGGAATTCCAGTCTCCCCTACCGCACTCTAGTCCGCCCGTACCCGGCGCAAATCCACCGTTAAGCGATGGACTTTCACACCAGACGCGACGAACCGCCTACGAGCCCTTTACGCCCAATAAATCCGGATAACGCTTGCACCCTACGTATTACCGCGGCTGCTGGCACGTAGTTAGCCGGTGCTTATTCGAAAGCTACACTCAACATTCCAAAGAATGCCTTGCTGACAATCAAAAGCGGTTTACAACCCGAAGGCCTCCATCCCGCACGCGGCGTCGCTGCATCAGGCTTGCGCCCATTGTGCAATATTCCCCACTGCTGCCTCCCGTAGGAGTCTGGGCCGTATCTCAGTCCCAATGTGGCCGGTCACCCTCTCAGGCCGGCTACCCGTCAAAGCCTTGGTGGGCCATCACCCCGCCAACAAGCTGATAGGACGCGACCCCATCTCATGCCGCAAAAGCATTTCCCACAACTTCATGCGAAGAAGCGGAACATCCGGTATTACCACCCGTTTCCAGGAGCTATTCCGGTGCACAAGGCAGGTTAGTCACGCATTACTCACCCGTTCGCCACTCTCACCAATCAAGCAAGCTTGATCAGATCCCGTTCGACTTGCATGTGTTAAGCACGCCGCCAGCGTTCATCCTGAGCCAGAATCGAACCCTCCACAAAAAAACTATTTCATGAAAAGCCAAACGGCTCTAAAAAATATGACGAGTCATCCCTTTTAAGGAAAAAGGACAACACACAAAAAAACCCCGACACCAATTAAGCCCCCTCAGGCACCAAACAGGCAGGCATCGGACTGGCAAATTAAAAGACAACAATCACAATCAAAAAATCATGATCAAAGTAGTACAGTACACACTCTTGAGTTCTCAAACCACCACCACACACCCAAACCCGAACCAGAGAAGAAACCCCAGCGGCCTGAGCGGCAGCAAGA
>NZ_QXGM01000004.1 GCF_003951975.1 Bifidobacterium dolichotidis | reverse complement strand
GGAAGCTAAGCCCTGGCACGGCGATGGTACTGCATTCGAGAGGATGTGGGAGAGTAGCACGCCGCCGCTACACAACTTTTCAAGTTTGAACCCCGAAACCACAACGGTTATCGGGGTTCAAACATATCTAGAGCCAAATAGGTAGACCTCGAATTACAACAGAGTTACAGGTCAAAAATTATTGAGATCATAATTCACTGGAGGCGGTTATGCATTACTTCGTACCGAAGCGCTGCCAGCCTACCAACAAGATTATGTATCAGAACAAGCTCACGGCGCTACAAGCGGCAGAAACGAGCCGTATTGAGCGTGGAGTAGAGCTCTGGGTATATCGCTGTGAATTCTGCAGCACATGGCATTTAACGCATCATGATCCTAATGCCAGGATGTATTCTGAATCATCACGAACGCGCAAGCCTCATTCGCGTAAGAAAGGCTATAAGCCACGTCGTAGGTAATGTTGCACGTGCAAAGATGGTTATGCAACTAAAAGCATGAGTTTGGAAATGCACGTGATAACGAAACCATGTGTATACCAAATCATGTCAGCACGAAAGCATATGTATACCAAACTGCGGGTATACGAAGCTGCGTGCATAGCTGGCAACATATGTTTCAAGACCCGTAAGCAGGCTAATACATAGCAAAGGCCGGATACTTACAAGAGAGAAACCTCTTGATGAGTATCCGGCCTTATCTATATCAGGTACAACACTCGATGAGTAACTGATTACCTGCTATTAAGCGTTATCAGTATTAGGCGTTATCAGCGATCGAGCTGGAAGCCCTGAGCCTCAGCGTGCTTAATACCGCGATCGAGCACCTCGGTATCCACAGCCTTCTGAGCAATCTGCTTACTGAACGTCTCTTCTGGACGGCCGCCCTTGCGCAGATCGTAGTACGTGTGCACTTCTTCATCAAATGCAGCCATACGCTCTTCAGTCACATCAGCTTCGTTGAAGTACGAGTTCTCCATGAACTGCACGTAACGAGGCATACGAGGCTTAATTTCAGGATGCTGTGCTGGCTTACCAAGAGCCAGACCAAGCACAGGATACGTGTACTTAGGCAGATCAAGCAGTTCAATAACCTGTGGAATGTCATTAAGGATCGTGCCGAGCACAACACTGCCGAGGCCAAGCGATTCAGCAGCAGTCATCATTGCAGACATACCAAGCACAGCATCGTTCTGTGCCTGGGAGAAGCGGTAGCTTGCCTTCAGCGTGAATTCATCAGACTCAGGATCAATGCCCTTACGCTGTGCAATCTGAGCATTACGGTGCTCATCCACAACGTAGATGTACAGCAGAGGAGCGGTGCCGATGTACTTCTGGTGGCCAATCTCAGCGAGCTTCTGACGCTTCTCTGGATCGGTCACGCGAATTGCAGACCAGTCGTTCAGGTACTGGCTGGATGGAGCCTGCTGAGCGCAGCGCTCGAGCGTAGCGATAGTATCTTCGTCAATCGGGTTCTGTTCAAAAGCACGAATAGAACGACGCTGCAACAGCATATCGACTGTTGGGTTATGAATAATTTGTGTCATACGCTCATTATTGGCGGAGAAGCTGACGATTCGGCTTAAAATCAGGCATCTTGCACCTATAGCGAATAATGCATATTTCTTGGAATAAACCAAAACCCAGTACCGTAACCGTCTCATATGGGTAATGATCAGACTGTCATCAACACAATGTCATACAACGTGCAGCTCCGTGCTCTACAAGCCTCTACAAGCACTGCGAAAGCGCCGCCAAAACTGATCAGCAGATAAACAAAAAGGCGCCCTCACAAGGAGAACGCCAAAGTTAGATACTGTGCACTATTCAGTACTGTGCACTGTTAGCTCCAGTGCACCGTGATTACTCGCGTGCACTGCAATTACTTGCGTGCGCGACGCTTTTGGATCTTATGAATCGTCGCAATCGTACCGCGATCAGAAAGCTGCGTAATCACAGCAACAAATGCAGCCGAAAGTGCTGCAAATACGAGGCTTGCGAGCAAGCCCCTACGCTGATCCTGCTCATCGTCCTCAGTGCCAGGGTGCAGCTTATTCGTCACTGCATTCCAAATGGACTGGAACACATGACCAGCAACCATGCCTGTCAGCGAAGGAATTGCAGACTTAACGAGCTTATCGGTTAACGTATCAGGGTCTTTGCGACGTGCAGACGTCAGTGCATTGACCTTCTTATCGACTTTGTGCAACGACGCAATAACGGCATCTTTGGTGTCATCCATGTGGGATGCCTCAGCAGCTGCCTTGTTCGCAGCTGTTTCCATTGCATCAACTGCATCAACGGATTCGGTTTGCTTCGTGCGCTTCATCATGCTCACTAGTTTAGGCACAAAACTGCGTAAATCGTATGAGCTGAAATAGAAACGGATAGAATCTCTAGCAAAAATCTGAAGAGGCAAAAACAGAAATAAAAAAAGAGTTACAAAAAATTCGAAATTAAACAGCGTAAGGGGGATAAACAACTTAGGATAGAAGAGGTTGATAATCAAAAACAAGGGGAGTACAAGCTAATGGATGCAAGTACTACGGTGACACCGGGCTCGCTCGTGCTGCTGCGACATGGGCAGACAGTGTGGAGCGAAAGTGGTCAATACACGGGTCGCACGGATATTACGCTGACGCAAGAGGGGTGTGCGCAGGCGGAAGCAGCGGGGGAGCGATTGAGAAAGATGTTCCCTGCTGGATTTGAAGAACGTGATGTTTTTACGAGTCCGTTGGTTCGTGCACAGACCACGGCTGATCTTGCAGGTTTCCCGGAGCATACGGTTGTTCCGGACTTAGCTGAGTGGGATTACGGTCGCGCTGAGGGACGCACGCGCGCTGAACTGTCGCGTCATTTCGGTTCGAACTGGGATGTCTGGAGTGACGGTCCGCAGACTTTGCCTATCCATTTGGGTGGCGAGCGTAACGAAATGATGCCAGACGGTACGCAGGTGCACATTGTGAACGGTGAGGGAGAGCTGCTGGATGACGCTGCGAAGCGTGCGGCTCATGCTATTGAGCTCGCTCGTCCTGCAATGCTCGCCGGTCGTAACGTACTGTTCGTGGCTCACGCTCATATCTTGCGTATTCTGGCCACGCAGTTCCTCGGTCAGCAGCCACAGCTTGCACGTCACTTGCGTTTGGACACGGCTCATTTCTGCCAGCTCGGTTTCTACAAGGGTGATCCGGTTATCGAGCACTGGAATATTTGAGTTGTTCTGAATTTTTATTACTGCGGTTGCGCCAGTAGCCGTTGAATAATTGAAAATCTTCTGCGTTCGTACTGGTCGTTCCACGTGGAACTGAATAAAAGGTTTCATGTGGAACTGACGGACGCGGGTTTCATGTGAAACCGATCCGAGATAATGTGATATGCCAGTAATACCACGTGAAATAAGTCTCTTGCGTGGTCAGGTATCTCGTGTAATCAAATATCTCATGTGGTCAGATATCTCGTATGATCAGATATTTCATAGGATCAGATATCTCGCGTGTGCAGATGTTTTGCGTGGTTGTATATTTCGTGTGCACAGATCTAGTATGATCAGACGAACGCTGAGCGCATGCATTCTTTATCACCTACAAAAATGAGCCGATAAGTCAGGGGATGACTCATCGGCTCAATCTGTAGTATTGCGGTATTGTAACTTTCTCGAGCGGTTGCTGCTCAGACGCGCATCCACACTGCCGTGTCAGTTGGCAGTTCGTAACCCATAAATGGAGACGACTTCAGCAGAATTTCTCCGTTCGGCAATGTGATGGATTCCTTGCCAAAGTTGATAAAGCAAGCGAAGCGATCACCTGATTCATCGGCAATTGGGCGAGAGTAGGCAATGACCTGGTCGCTATAGTCGTCATTGTTCCACGTGAAATCAAGGCTGTGTGTGGACGTTAGCAATGACTGACGCAGAGCCAGTGCACGACGGTACAGATTCAGCATCGAGCTATCGTCTTCAGACTCGATATCGGCACAGAACTGCTTGAACCACAATGGCTGAGGCAGATGTGGAGCATCCGCATGTGCAGGGGAGAAACCGAACGTACCGGTCGTGCCTTCACCAAATTCATCACTCCACTCAGCTGGCTGTGGCATATCAGTTGAATTCCAAGGCAGCGGAACACGGCAACCATCGCGGCCCTTTTCGGCAGTGCCATGATTCGTATTAAAGGCAACAGGATCTTCAAGACGGTCCCATGGGATTGTGGCCACTTCTGGTAGACCGAGCTCTTCGCCCTGATACACATAGACAGAACCAGGTAGGCCGAGCTCCATCAGAATTGCAGCACGTGAACGGCGGTTGCCGAGCTCACGGTCCTCAATATAAGTAGTGCCATTGCGCAGCAGCCAATCAGAAACGAGCTGATTAACGGTGTTGGCTGGTACGGTCGGCAATCCATAACGCGTTGCATGACGAGGCATATCGTGATTGCTCATCACCCAAGTCGTCGTAGAACCTGACTCATCAGCGGCACGAAGACCTTCTGTAATAGCCTTGCGGAAATCAGCAGCAGTCCATTGCGCTCCAGAGAACTCAAAGTTGAAGACCTGGCCAAGCTCGTCTTCGCGCGAGTAGAGATACTGATGTTCTGGAACAACCCAAGCCTCAGCAACAGCAAAACGATGTGGCTCATACTCGCGGAACACTTCGTTCCATTCGCGATAAATCTTGTGGACTTCAGGGCGATCCCAGAGTGGGTGATTGCCGTCAGCATTTTCAATTTGCTGCACTGGGTACTGTGCGCCGAGCACCTCAAGAGGTGCCGCATCAAGATTCTTTGCCAAACCATGTGCCACATCAATACGGAATCCGTCAACACCACGATCAGACCAGAAGCGCAGCGTCTTCTTAAATTCTTCGTGGACATCTGGGTTATCCCAGTTCAGATCTGGCTGTTCCTTGGTGAACAAGTGCAGGTACCACTGGCCATCTTCAACCTGCTGCCATGCTGATTCGCCGAACAAGGACTGCCAATCATTAGGAGGCAGCTCACCATGCTCACCGCGGCCCTCACGGAAGATATAGCGATCTCGTTCTGCAGAACCACGACCAGCAGCAAGTGCTGCTTCAAACCATTCATGATGATCTGACGTGTGGTTTGGCACAATATCGACAATGACCTTAATGCCAGCATGATGTGCAGCATCAATCATGGCATCGAAATCGTCAAGCGTACCTAAGCGTGGATCAATATTGCGGTAATCAATAACGTCATAACCACCATCGGCAAGTTCGGATGGATAGAACGGTGAGAGCCAAATAGCATCAATACCTAATGCCTGTAAATAAGGCATACGATCAGTGACACCAGCAATGTCACCTAAGCCATCACCATTCATATCTTTAAAGCTGCGTGGATACACCTGATATACAACAGCCTGCTTCCACCAATCGTCGAAGGTGTTGTTCTGCGTCATTACCGTTGCTCCTGTTTTCTTTTCCGGTATGTTGTTCTGCACTGGTGTAGAGGTGCCTCGTACGTCGTGATGGCTTCGCACCCTTGCGTGTGCGTCACTTGGAACTGAGTATGCCCATTGCCTTGTGCTCTGCGTTCTGATTCTATGCACTTTTTTGCAAACGAGAGCAATAATTCCGAAGAATGGGCAAAATCGGCGAAATACGTAACGGTCTCAGACCAACAGTGGTATAGAAAACTATTAATAAGAAAAATTATTTTTACTAGCAGAAATTAAAAAATGTGAATATTTGGCAAACGCTTGCAAAACTAATAAACCGCGAAAATGGCTTGATTTCTAGGGATTTCAAAACTGGCTGCCGAAGAATTTTCAAAATAATCGCTGTTTTTGCTGCTTACGTTTGCATTTTGCATTGAACTGGTGCATAATAAAGCCAAGGAAAAGAAGTCTGGAGAGAAACTTCTTCCCCTCCGCAAACGGCGCGGAGCGTCTCAAAGACACGAACACCTCTGGAAAGGTTCAAAGATGAATCGCACATGGAAAAAAGCTATTGGTATTGCTGCTATTGCTGCAATGGGACTTACGGGACTTGCTGCATGCGGTAACTCGGGATCCAGCGACGCAAAGGGTAGCGTCTTCTTCCTGAACTTCAAGCCTGAAGCTGCTGACCAGTGGGTCGCACTGGCAAAGAAGTACACCGAGGAAACTGGCGTTCAGGTTAAGGTTCAGACCGCTGCATCGGGTACGTACGAGCAGACCCTGAAGTCCGAGCTGGCAAAGAGCAACCCTCCAACGATCTTCCAGGTCAACGGCCCTGTGGGTTTGGCAACGTGGAAGGACAACACGGCTGACCTTTCCGACACTGAGATGTACAAGCAGCTCAAGGATCCAAGCATCGCCCTCAAGGATGGCGACAAGGTCGAGGCAATTCCATACGTCATGGAGACCTACGGCATCATCTACAACAAGGATCTGCTGAAGAAGTACACTGAGCTTCCAGATGCAAAGGTGAAGAGCGCTGACGAGATCAACTCGTTCGATAAGCTCAAGGAAGTTGCTGACGATATGCAGGCTCACAAGGCTGAGCTCGGCATTGAGGGTGCATTCACCTCGGCTGGCTTCGACTCCAGCTCCGATTGGCGCTTCAAGACCCACCTGGCAAACATCCCTCTGTACTACGAGTTCCTGAAGGATAACGTCAAGGAACAGCCTGCAACGATCAAGGGTACGTACCTGAAGAACTTCAAGAACATCTTCGATATGTACATCACTGATTCCACGACGGATCGTACGGCTCTGAGCTCGAAGACTGGCGACGATGCAAACTCTGAGTTCGCACTCGGCAAGGCAGCCTTCTACCAGAACGGTACTTGGGCATGGAGCGATCTGGAGAAGGCTGGCATGAAGCCAGATCAGGTCGGCATGCTGCCAATCTACGCAGGCGTTGACGATGCAAAGGAAGGCCTGGCAACGGGTTCCGAGAACTACCTGTGCATCAACTCCGACGCTTCTGAGGCTGATCAGAAGGCTTCGAAGGACTTCCTGAACTGGGTCATCACTTCGGACACGGGCATCAAGGCTCTGTCTGAGGACATGGGCTTCACGACGCCATTCAAGACGTTCGACAAGGTCAAGTCCGACAACCCACTCGTTGAGGAAGCTGTTGAGGATTCCAACTCCGGTAAGACTCAGGTCACCTGGAACTTCACGATGATGCCATCGGAGGAGTGGAAGAACCAGCTCGGCTCTGCAATGCTTGCTTACGCTCAGGGCACCGGTAACTGGGATGCTGTTCAGAAGGCATTCGTCGACAACTGGGCAACTGAGTACGACGCAACGCACTGATCATCAATTTCTCGTCGATAACTAAATAGAAACTCCTGAGGTGGCTGGGATTCTCCTCCCAGCCACCTGGTTTCATCAAGAAAAGACTTGGCGGTTAAGCTGGCCGCCTCCCTTTCAATTTCTCTCTAGGCCGCAGCCTCTGGTTGCGGCCTTTCCTTTTTCTGAGCCCGACTTCTGCTGCTGTTCTATTCTCTTATTCTGTTCGGCTCTCCTATACTGTTCTGTTTATTCATTCTGTTTTGTTATTTATGCTGATTTCTGTTCCTGCATCGCTGGCGCTTCAACCGCAGTAACTGCTGTACGGAGCGTATTGAGGGATGCAACGAGGCTTAACGAAACAAGACCTAACAATAGGGAAGTAGCGGCAAGAAATAATGGGCATAATTGCCGAGCTTAGGCAAGCCATAGGCATAATAAAAAGTGCGCCGAATTATCTTCGGCGCACTTCATTGTTTATATGAGCAAATTATTCGCCTTGCGGCACAGGGCCCGTGCTGGAACGAACAATTAAATGAGCTGGTTCGGTCACAAACATTTCTTCTGGTTTAATGCCTTCAATAAGACCGAGCGTCATACGCGCGGCCTGTGCAGCCATGTGCTCAGGATCCTGAGCAATGGTGGTGAGACCTAAATCATGAGCAAACGTGCTGTTGTCATAGCCAATAATGGAGAAATCGCCGGGAATGGAGAACCCGCTGCGCATTAACTGGAACATGAGCGGAATGGCGACGTCATCTTCCTGGCAGGCGATTGCAGTAGGAAGTTGCTCAAGACTGAGCAGTTCAGTAACGACGTCACTGATTCTGTTCGGACCTTCTTGAGCCGTGATCACCGTAGGACTGATGCCCGAGCGGCTGCAGCACTCCATAAACGAATCAAAACGCTGCGCAACACTGAAATGCAGCGAAACATCGCGTGACGCACGCACATAAGCGATATTGCGGTGGCCTAGTGCAATTAAGTGACGGGCGGCCAGAATTGAACCCTGAATATCGTCAATATTGATTGCAGCAGTAAAGCCACGTTCCTGAGGAAGTACCGAGTTAATACCGAGCACTGGTACGCCAATAGACATGAGTTCGCGTACTTCAGCCGTATCGATGTCGAACGAAGTAACGATTACGGCATCGGCATTGCGGCGCACGGGCAACATGTCAAAGAATTCGCGGCGTTCTTCCACACTCGAGACTTGGAAAATCGAAATATCGTATCCAGCTGGGTGAAATACCTGATTCAAACCCTCAATAACTGAGGAGCTGAACCAGCGATGCAGGTGATCGCTCATCAAGAGTGCGATGCGCAGCGAGCGACCAGTTTTCAATGCCGCAGCAGAACGTGAGGTAGAGAAGTTGAGCTGTTCGGCAACTTTCAACACTTTTTCACGCGTTGCTTTGGACACAAGCTCCGGACGCGTGAACGACCTCGAGACCGTGGAAATGGAAACCTGGGCGGCCCTTGCCACATCTTGAATGCTCGTGTTCATGGGGTGAGTCCACCTTTTCTTCTTCGTTGAAGGATGAGTTAGTACCAAGTTTTGCATAAATGCAAACGTTTGTGATGGTTCTGTTTGCACAAACGTTTTCATTTCAGCTACATTGCTGCAAAAACGGTGTGTTTTCAGTCATTATACATCAATGTTTTCAAGGTTTCTACGCCTTGTCCAAGAAGTTCAAAGTTGTTCACTGCAAACGTTTGACATTTTTGCAAGTCATCGCTATTCTTGCATACAGAGGTCGCGGCAGAGCAGCCTGCGCATCACAGTAAGTAGACAAATCCTAAGCTCGGCAGTTTCGCTCTTGTGTTGACATAGGAGAGATCACTACAAGACGCACAAGAAACTACGGACTTAGTCCGAGGGGTCGATTGTCTACTCTGTGCAGATCGCAATGCAACCGGCAGCGAAACCAAGACCGTAACTGCAATTACTCCAGTAACACGACGACGTGGGATGGAGTGAGATCCCCAAGAAAGTAGGCCTACCAATGATCAGCATGGCTGGCAAGGCGATACGCAAATGGTGGGCGTTGTTTGTTCTTCCGACATTCATCGCATTCATCATTGGCTTTATCGTTCCATTTATCTATGGCGTGTATCTAAGCTTCTGCAAGTTCACGACGGTTGAAAAGACTCGTTTCGTGGGCTTTGCAAACTACGCAAAAGCACTGAAGGATCCTGTGTTCCTTCACTCGCTGTGGTTCTCCACGGCACTGACGATTGTGACGACGATCGTAATTAATGTGGTCGCATTCGCAGTTGCTTACATGCTTACGAAGGCAATCCGTGGCGCCAACCTGTTCCGCTCTGTATTCTTCCTGCCAAACCTCATCGGCGGCATCATCCTCGGCTACATCTGGCTGCTGCTGCTCAACGGTGTCCTGGCTCACTGGTCGAAGTCGTTGACATATGACCCGAAGTATGGTTTCTGGGGCCTCGTCATACTGGTCTGCTGGCAGCAAATCGGTTACATGATGATCATCTACATCGCAGGTATGCAGTCCCTGCCTACCGATGTTCTTGAGGCAGCATCCGTCGATGGTGCAAACAGCCGCCAGACGATGTTCCGCGTCATCATCCCACTTATGATGCCTTCGATTACGGTCTGCTCGTTCCTGACCGTGACCAACGGCTTCAAGCTCTACGATCAGAACCTTGCACTGACCGCAGGTATGCCAAGCAAGATGACAGAAGGCCTGGCTCTGAACATCACGAACACGTTCTACGGCCGTACGGGCTTCGAGGGCGTTGGCCAGGCAAAGGCAGTGCTGTTCTTCATCCTCGTGGCAGTCGTTGCATTGATCCAGAACAAGCTCACTACGTCCAAGGAGGTTGAGGCATGAGCAACTTTGAAAAGCCAAAGCGCGGAGCGCTATGGACGCTGTTCTTCTCAGCGCTGTCCCTGGCGTGGGTCTTCCCACTGTTCCTGGTTCTTATCAACTCGTTTAAGAAGAAGGCATACATCAGCGATAACGCATTCGCCTTCCCAAACGGTGATACGTTCGCTGGATTCGATAACTACATTCGCGGTATTGAAGTTACGAACTTCTTCGCTAGCTTCTGCTGGACGCTGCTGATCACCGTCGGCTCGGTCTGCTTGATCCTGCTGTGCACCTCGATGTGCGCTTGGTGGATCGTCCGCGTTGACAACTGGGCAGCTAAGACGCTGTACACGCTGTTCCTGTTCAACATGATCGTCCCATTCCAGATGCTCATGTTCACGCTGTCCTGGCTGACCGACCGCCTCGGTTTGAACACTCCATGGGGCCTTTGCATTATTTACTTGGGCTTCGGTGCTGGTCTGGCTGTGTTCATCTTCACTGGCGTCGTCAAGGGCATCCCACAGTCGCTCGAAGAGTCGGCAATGCTCGATGGTGCATCGGTTCCACGTACGTTCTTCCAGGTCGTTGTGCCAATCATGAAGCCATCGATTATCTCGGTCGCAATTCTTCAGGCCATGTGGATCTGGAACGACTACCTGCTGCCATACCTGACTCTTGATCTGAACAAGTACAAGACGATCTCGGTTGCTGTGCAGTACCTCAAGGGTGGCTACGGCTCCGTCGATATGGGCGCAATGATGGCTTGCCTCGTGCTCGCAATCCTCCCAATCGTGGTCTTCTACTTGATCTGCCAGAAGTACATCGTCAAGGGTGTTATGGCTGGCGCAGTCAAGGGCTGATGCGACATAAGATTTGATCTCTCGATCATTTCCACAGGCGGGAAGGATTCGTTCTTCCCGCCTGTTTCATTAAGTACAAGTCAATACAGTCAAAACGAAAGCCATAACGTGTGAGTAACGTAGCTCGCACAAGCTATACGAACCCCCGGAAGGTGACTCATGAACTTCTTGTCTCCCGACTCCCGATTCATGCAGGGTTGGAGCAATTGCGTCGATGCAATTATTATCAACATGCTGATGGTGTTGACGAGCCTTCCAATTATTACGATTGGTGCCTCGCTCGCAGCAGGCCAGGAGACAACGCGACGCATGCTCAACGCCGAAGGCCACTGGGTCCGTCGCTATTTCAAGTCGTTCAAGCAGAACTTCATTAAATCCACAATGTTGTGGGTTGTATTCGGCCTGATGGGCGCGCTCGTAGCGTATCTGTGGCTTATACGAATTCCTGAGCTTATGGTGCCAAAAATCGCGTTCACGATTGTTTGGCTCATCGGTTTCGAGTGGGTCTGGGCACTGCAGGCTCGCTTTGAGAACACGGTGTCCCGTACGCTGATTAACTCCTACGTGTTCGGCGTTAGCTACATTGTGGCCACGCTCGCCATGATCGCCGTTGATTTGGCCTACGTTGCGCTGATCATCGTTTCGTACCTGTACGTGCCGCAGGGCCTGTTCCTGCTTGCCGTAATCGGTTACGGCTCACTGCTTTCGATTCACGTACCAATTCAGGAATACATCTTCCGCAAGCACGGCTACCTCAAGAAGTAGCCCACTCATTCTTACCCCTCCTCTCTCCTCAGGCCGCAGCGCTCGCTGCGGCCTTTTACTTTGCTTGGAACTTGGCTTTTTTCAAGACGTTGCAGTTTTGCTGTACTTGATTATTATTCATTTGCACTTTTGTGGTTGCGCAGTAGCGCTTACACCATTGCACAGCGCAGAATCCGTGCGTAAATGGCCCTATATGCGCGGGATTGCAGTATCTGTGCCTTCTGCCCGGATATGCGGCGAAACTGCACGCTAAGCCGCGTTTAAGTGCCGTTATGCCAGCCAGATGGCAGGGGGTGCATACAAAGGCGCTAGGTGCAAGCACGGGGAAGATATGGTGCAGCAAAACACAAAGGGGTGCCGCCGAAGCGGCACCCCTTTGCGATGGTTAGAGAGAAATTAAATTATTTAAAATCAAGCAAACGCAACGTTGCTGATCAGGCGTTCATAATGGCCGACAGAGCCTGAACGCGAGGCAGATCGAAGACCTGCTCGGTTGGCACAACCTTGCCGTCTGGACCACACAGTGGAACGCGCCAGTTCGTGTACTCAGTGGAAGTACCTGGCTGGTTCTGCGTGCGGCGCTCGCCAACGCCGTCGACCAGAGCGGCCTGCAGCAGCAGGGAAGGCGTTGCCTTCAGCATGCGGTGCATAGCCTCAACAACTTCCTGCACGTGGTTTGGCACATCGGCAGCAGCCTCAGCAGACAGCCAGCCACCGGACGTCAGCAGATCCAGCATGGCCTTCTGCTCAGCCTCAGCGGACTTGCGGAAGCTTTCCACATCGTTGAGCAGGTGCAGCTCATCGCGCAGTGCCACGTGATCGTAGAGGAGGTAGCCAGCCGTTGGTGGCAGATCGTGCGTCGTCACCGAGGCCAGAGCGAACTTACGGTAGTCCGAAGGTGGCATGTAAGGATCGCCTGCGTTACCCGAGTTGTTGACGCGAGCGAACCACTCAACGTCAGCGCCGAGCACGCCGTGTGCCGAGAGCACCGTGCGCACGAACTCAGGAACCGTACCCAAATCCTCGCCAATAACCATGCCCTGAGCGCGGCTTGCCTCAATCGTCAGCACGGCGAGCATGGCTTCGTGGTTGTATCGCACATAAGCACCAGCGATTGGGCCCTTGCCTGCTGGGATCCACCACAGGTGGAACAGACCGAGCACGTGGTCAATACGAATTGCACCTGCGCGCGAGAACATGTTGTGCACCATATCGCGGTACACCTGGTAGCCCGTGGCCTCCAAGTAGTTCGGGTTGAATGGAGGCTGGCCCCAATCCTGACCCTGCTGGTTGTAGAAATCAGGAGGGCAGCCCACGGTGACCTGACCAACAGCGAAGCGCTCAGGGCTCCACCACACATCAGAGCTGTAGGTGTGCACGCCAACGGCCATGTCCTGCATCAGGCCCAGAGCCATACCGTTATCCTTAGCAGCCTGCTGTGCAGCGCCAACCTGCTCAGCTGCAATCCACTGCAGCCAGCACTCGAACTCGAACAGATCGTGGTGCTCCGCCTTGAGCTGCTGCACCTCTGGCGAGCTCTTGGTGTACTTGTGGAACCAATCGTTCTCAGCGTTCCAAGGAGCGCCCCACACTTCGAAAGCAACGCTCCACAGAGCGAATGCCTCGAGGTCCTCGCCGGCCTGCTTCTTGAAGTCTTCGAACTGCTGCTGACGCTCAGCTGAACGTGGGATGTTGAAAATAATCTGCAGTGCTTCGCGCTTCGCATCCCAAGCATCGTTGATGTTGAGTGGATCTGGGCTCAGGTTGTCATCAGCCACGCGTGCGTGCAGAGCCTGCACTTCGCCAACAACGGTCTGTGCCTGCTCCGTGTGCTCATTAGCGAGCTCAACGTATTCCTCAATATCTTGCGGACGGATGTAGGTCACGTTCAGGAAGCGACGCGATTCTGGCAGGTATGGCGAAGGCTCAAGTGGCGTAATAGGAGCCGAAGCGTGAATTGGGTTGATCAGCATGAAGTCGGCACCCGACTTTGCAGCAGCATCAGCGGCCAAGCGCTTGAGATCGCCGTAATCGCCAACGCCCCACGAATCAGCGCCACGCACCGAGTACATCTGCGTCATCCAGCCCCAACGCTGACGATCCATGGATGGAGGCAGCGGAATGCTTGCTGCAGCGCGCAGCACCGTCGACTCAGCTTCATTGGAACCATCAGAGACCTTGAGGTGGTGGTAGCCCTCAGGCAGCTCATCGCTAATTGTCAACGTGTACACGTCAACGTCATCGTCATTGGCAGCAAATTCAAGCGTAGCCAGATCAGCTGCACCCTGACCGCCCTGCTCGAGTGAAATCGAGACGGTTGGCGTAGCGCCAGCTGGAACGCGAACTTCGACTGGGTTCTCAACGCCAGTGAACTTCACAATAGTTGGCTGAACGAGCTGCTTGTGCAGATCAGCGCGCTTGCGATCGAGTGCCGCGTCAATGAGCTCGTCGCTAGTGGCATCAACGCCGAGGGCGCCGAGCACAGTAACGAGCGAATCGTCAGCAATTTCAACGTATGTGCCGACCTGATCAATATAGGACGTAGAAATACCCCACAGATTAGCGAGCTGAATCAGCGGGCGTGCGAGACGCTCGGCACTTTCAGTGCGCTGTGACTGGTCAGTCTGTGGTTCGTTTGGCATCATTGCCTCCTCAAAAAATGATGGATGAGCTGCTTTTTACGGACAAACACGTCCACCTTGTGTACTTCCGTGCGAGTCATCTTCGAGACGTCGCGGAAATGGTTGCGAAAGTCAGCAGAAACTGCTCACTTTCTACGCTGCAGGAACGCAGCTTCGCACCATGATCAAGGCAGTTGCGTTTCTTTGTTTATGTGTTTTAAACAATAGCGCGCACTGCCATCGTTTGCAACGTGATTAAACATCAATTTACCTTGATTTTTATTTATTTCTGTTCCAGCACGTGTGGCAGTTATTTGCAATGTATGCGCAACGTTTGCATAGCGAAAAATAATCAAAAAGAAAAATACACAGAATGAACTAAGTGAAGAAAACGTGAACACTCTGTAGAAAAAAGCTCGGGGGTGTAGTAATCATAGAGAAAATGGGCATTTTTAGGGGGTGCTCAATGTATGGTGGGGGTTGAGACAAAGGGGTTCTGGGAGGCGCTAACTATGGCAGTTGAGAGACGCTACGATGTGATTGCATTCGACTTATATGGCACGCTGATGTACAACGTGACCGATGAGAACCGCGAAGAAGCGTGGAATGCATTACGCGAAGAGCTCGATCGATACGGCGCAAGATATCACAACAATGAAGAATTACGTCATGAATATGATGCGTGCTTCGCCGATGATGCCGCGCATATGGACCGTGATCCTGAATATGAACCAGAACTACTCGATACATTCCGCGGACTCTTTACTTCGCTGTGGTTCGATCCCGATGATGATGAAGCAGAGCGCTGTGCATGGGCATTCCGTCAAGGAGCAACGACGCTTATTGATGTGTATCCAGGCGCTATTGAATTGCTGCGGACGCTGCGTAAAGAGGGATATCGCGTGGTGCTGCTGAGCAATGCACAGACGTGCTATACCGTGCCAGAAATGCGTGAACTCGGATTACTGAACGAATTCGATGATGTGACGATCTCGAGCGAAGAAAATATGCGCAAGCCATCGGCAGCGCTGTTCGCCACCGTCGCTGAACGTAACCACGTGAGCCCAGATCGCGTGCTTATGGTTGGCAACAATGTGATGTGCGATATTGAGGGCGCTGTTCGAGCTGGCTATGATGCCGTCTATTTGCATACGGACGGTGACCCAGATGCACCACGAGCCCGCGATCTTGCTGCATTGGCCGTTGAAGGCGCTGATTATGCGGCTGTGCTGGAGTACATTCACAGCACTGAACGCGAACTCGTGTGCTAACTGGTGCTAACTGGTGCTAGCTGGCTGCTGGCTGCTGGCTAGCTGCTAGTTGATTGCTATCTGGTTGCTAGGCGTTAGAGCGTGAACAGAGCAAAGCTCTGCGGGCCGAGCGTGAGCGAACCCTGTTGCGTTTGCTCATTATTGGCCTGACCCGTTTGTACGTCGTTGATCTGATAAAGCGGGGTAGCGGTTGCCCAGTCGGATGGCAGCTTAGTGTTGAGCTCAATCGTCTCTTCACTTCGCGATGGATTCACAGCAATTAGCATGCGCTCACCATTGGCCTCGCGCTCGAACACATAAGAACGCATTGTATCGGAAGCAAAGAGCGTTCGATATTGTGCATAAGATCCCAACGCAGCATGTGACTGCTTGAGTGCAATCAGCGTTTGCATCATATGCCACATAGAATTAGCGTCAGCCATTTGCTGCTCAACTGTATTGGCCTGTGGATCAGGATCAACTGGCAGATAGAGCTGGTCAGCTGCTGCAGTAGAGAAACCTGCATTTGCTGAACTATCCCACTGCATTGGCGTACGCGTACCAGTGCGCACATAACCGCCTTCCTTCGTAGGAAGTGGACGATAATTCATGCCGATTTCGTCGCCATAGTAGATAAACGGCGCACCTGGCAGTGAAAGCAGCGTTGCAAAGGCCAGTCGTACTTCCAAATTCGACAACCTTGGGCGCACGCGCATCGTGTCGTGATTACACGTCAAGAAATTAAACAGACCACCATGCTGCTGCGCCGCATGTAAGCGAGGTTCATATTCGGCAATAAATGGCGCAATACCAGTGCCACTATCGGCATTGAAATAGCTGGCATCATTACTGTGCTCAAGTGGGGTAGAGGTATTGCGCAGCAACATGTTGTAGCCATTTGGAATACCGTCCCAGCGCCAGTCCAAATAGAAGTCCATATCGAATCCGGCATCGAGGGATTCGTCAGGACGACCCCATTCAGAAACAAACATAGCATCAGGGAAGTCATTGCGCACGCGCTCAAAGACCCACTGCCATACGCGACGCGTCTGCTGCTTAGGAATCTCGCCAGCATCATCGAATTTGACGAGCGAATCAGCCATATCAACGCGGAAGCCATCGGCACCGAGTTCAAGCCAGAATCGAATAATATCCACGAGCGCCTGAGCTGTTTGCAGCGCAGCACCCTGCAGCGGCTCATGTTGCCATGAACGGCGGCGCTCGCCGAAGCCATAGTTCAACGCAGGCTGGAACGAGAAGAAGTTCGTAATATAAGCGCCGTTGCGATCGGCCTCACCAGCAATAAATGGCAGACCGTCGCCACCAGAAATCCAATCGTCGGTCCAGATGTATCGATCGGCATACTGATCTGGATGCTCACGTTTGCTGTCGAGGAACCATTCATGCTCGTCACTCGTATGCCCAGGAACTAGGTCGAGCAGGATTCGGATGCCCAATTTGTGAGAATATTGAAACAGTTTCAGCAAATCGTCATTTGTGCCGAAACGTTGCGCTACTTGTTCGTAGTTTCGGACGTCATATCCTCCATCTCGGAAGGGGGAATCGTACACGGGATTCAGCCAAATACCGGTTACACCAAGTTCCTTGAGATAGCCCAGTTTCGATGTAATACCGGCGATATCACCGATGCCATCACCGTTCGAATCCGCGAAGCTGGAAGGGTAGATCTGATAGAAAACGGCCTTGTCTAACCATGCATTTTTAGGGGCTTTTACAGGGTTTGCAGAAGGGGTCAAAGTGAACTCCTTATGAACTAGAGATAAACGGCGTATTTACTGGCATATGGCCCGATCGGGGGTATGTGTCCGAGATTGGAATATGCACACTTGAATACGTTTGCAATTATGATACTGTGTTCCACACAGTTATCCCCCCATGGTTCTTCTGAGATGTCATTGAACGAAGAATAAAGGGGGTGTGACTGCGGAAATGATAGAGAATACGAAAGGTGATCGATGATGATCAATTGGAAGAAGTCGCTTGGCTTCGTAGCAGCAGCTGCAATGCTGCTCCCTCTCGCAGCTTGTGGTTCGGATAACTCCGGTTCTAGTAATTCCGGTTCCAAGGAAGATGTGACGCTGAGCGTGTGGACGCCAGCAGAAGATCAGGCAGAAGACCAGGGTAACTGGCTGAAGGCCGTTCAGGATGCTTTCCAGAAGAAGCACCCTGAGTACAACATCACTTGGAAGAACGATGTGGTTTCGGAGGCTGATGCTGCGAAGCAGGTGAAGACCGATCCTTCCGCTGCTGCAGATGTGTACATGTTCGCAAATGATCAGCTTGGTACGCTGATTGACCTTAAGGCCATTGGTGAGCTGCCAGATGTTCTGGCTTCTCAGGTCAAGGAACAGAACGATACAGACATGATCAACTCGGTCAAGGGTACTGACGGCAAGCTGTACGGCGTTCCATACACCGGTAACACTTGGTTTATGTACTACAACAAGTCGAAGTTCTCTGCTGATGATGTGAAGAGCTTCAACACGATGCTTGAAAAGGGCAAGGTTGCCTTCCAGTTGAGCAACTCTTGGTACATGCCTGCATTCTACGCAGGTGATGGTCTTGAGCTCTTCGGTAAGGATGGCCTCGATGTGAAGGCCGGTATCAAGTTCGGCCCTAACTCTGCAGATATCACGAAGTACCTCGTCGATGTTGCTAACAACCCTAACTTTACGAATGATGCTGATGGCTCCGGTCTGGCTGCAATGACCTCGGGTAGCGTTGACGCATACTTCTCGGGTTCTTGGGATGCAAAGGACGTGAAGGAAGCTCTGGGCGACAACTATGCTGCAGCTCAGCTGCCAACCTTCACTGCAAATGGCAAGACCATGCAGATGAGGTCCTTCTCGGGCTCGAAGGCTGCTGCTTACAACCCTAACTCGAAGAACACTAAGGCTGCTGCTCTGTTCGCAGGCTTCATGGGCTCCGCTGAAGCACAGAAGCTGCACTGGGAGAAGCGCCAGATTATTCCTTCTGACAAGAGCCTGGCAGATCTGTCTGGCATCGCTGAAGATCCAGCAGCTCAGGCACAGCTTGATACGCTGAAGAACACCTCCATTCTGCAGCCAACCATTGCTGCTATGAACGAATGGTGGACACCAACCGAGTCCCTTGGCAAGGCAATTGTCAACAAGCAGGTGAACGCAGATAACGCTGAGCAGAAGACTCAGGAATGGGAGAACCAGGTTCTCAAGGGCATTTCTACGTTCCAGAAGTGATTAAGCCCAGCTGACCAAGCAAGCTTCCGCTGCAGAAGTCAGCAAGCTACCGTGCAATATGACTGGTAGTAAGTCAAATGAGACGGAGCATCGCTAGGAGAATTTCGATGCTCCGTCTTTTGACGGTAAAGGCCTTTTAAGAGTTGGGACCTCTTACAACCTTCATCTCGGAAGTACATCCGAATTTTTCACTTTTGCGTAAGACATCTCAGTGACGAGTACTACTCGGGAGGCGGCCTACGGCGCAGTCCCTGAGCTTTTCTAACGCGATAAAAAGTTTTTTTAAAAAAAGCAGAGAGGCGGTTAGGTATCCATGAGTGCCACCACGCTTTCCCCTCGCGCAGCTCGAAAGGCTCGCAGATTGGGAGCGGATTACATCCCGCCATCACCGTATACGCTCAAGAATGCCTTGACTAAGGGTGATGTCTGGACCAAACTATCCATTCTGGTGTTCGGCCTCGGCAACATAATGCGCAAGCAGATTGTTAAGGGTCTGCTGCTGTTTGCCGGTGAAGTGCTGTTCATCCTGTTCATGATTTTCTCAGGCGCATACAATCTGAGTATGTTGCCTTCGCTGGGCGATCGTGAGCAAGTACAAGTCAAAGACGCCGACGGTTTCTTGCATTTTGAGGCTGGTGACAATTCGGTTGTTCTGCTGCTCTACGGTGTGGCTACGATTGCAATTTGCCTTGTCTTCGTTGCCTGGTGGGTTATGTCGATTCGCTCGGCATACAAGGCTCAGTGTGAAGCTAAGACTGAGGGACATGCCTCAACGCTCGTTGATGATCTGAAGGCATTACTGAACCAGCGTGCTTCGGCAACGCTGATGTTCTTGCCAATTCTTGGTATTCTGACCTTCACGGTGCTGCCACTGATCTTCATGATCTCGATGGCATTCACGAACTACGACCACAACCACTTGGTGTTGTTCGACTGGGATGGCTTTGCTGCCTTCAAAGAAGTCTTCTTCAACTCAAGTAGCACTGTTAATGGCAAGCTGTTCCTGTCGGTTCTGAGTTGGACGCTGGTTTGGGCGTTCTTCGCAACCTTCCTGAACTTCTTCTTTGGCTTATTCTTGGCCATGATTCTGAACCGCCGTACAACGCGCGGTAAGAATGTGTGGCGTGCAATCTTCTCGATGTCGATTGCAGTTCCTCAGTTCGTGTCGCTGCTGGTTATGAGCCAGATGCTGCAGCCTGATGGTGCAATTAACCGTCTGCTGAAGAACTGGGGTCTGATTGAGACTTCGCTGCCATTCTTGACAGATGCAACTTGGGCTCGTGTCACCGTCATTATTGTCAACCTGTGGGTTGGTATTCCTTACACGATTATGCAGGTGACTGGTATTCTGCAGAACATTCCTGTGGATCTCTACGAAGCTGCACGTATTGATGGTGCGAATTGGTGGCAGACGTTCACGAAGATTACGATGCCATACATCTTCTTCGTGCTTACCCCATATCTGATCACGACGTTCACCGGTAACGTCAACAACTTCAACGTTATCTTCCTGCTGACTAAGGGTGACCCAACGCCGACGGATGCCTCGGCAGGTAAGACTGATCTGTTGATTACGTGGCTGTACAAGCTCACGGTGGATAAGAACGATTACAACCTCGGCGCAGTTATCGGTATTTTGACGTTCATCGTCCTCGCTATCGTCTCGCTGATTACCTACCGCAGCAGTGGTTCGTACAAGAATGAGGAGGGCTTCAGGTGAGCAAGCACAGTGATGTCGCTGTTCCAGAGTCGCAGAGTTTCCTGCAGGACCAGCGTAAGCGCCGTATTTTCGGCGATGTACTCGTCTACATTCTGCTAGGCGTTCTGTCTATTATTTGGCTGCTGCCAGTCGTTTGGGTGTTCCTTGAGAGCTTCAATAAGAAGACTGGTCCATATCAGAGCACGTTCTTCCCAACGGAATACACGTTCGACAACTACATTAAGTTGTTCACCGAGCGTAACATTCTCGATTTCCCACGTATGTTCATGAACACGCTCATTATTGCGTGCTTCGTATGTGTGATTTCTGTCTTCTTCGTGCTGTCGGTTGCATACTGCATCAGCCGTCTACGTTTCCGTGGACGTAGGTTCTTCATGAACTTCGTGCTGGTGCTGGGCATGTTCCCAGGCATTATGGCTGTGGTTGCAATCTACTTCATTCTGAAGGCGATGAACCTGACTGATAGTAGTACAACACTATTTGCACTGATCCTTGTCTATAGCGCGGGCTCGGGTGCTGGTTTCTATGTCATGAAGGGCTTCATGGATACGATTCCAACATCGCTCGATGAAGCTGCAATGCTCGATGGCTGCACGCGTTGGCAGGTGTTCACGAAGATCATCATTCCAGTCTGCAAGCCAATGATCGTATATCAGGCAATTATCGGCTTCCTGACCCCATGGCTCGACTTCGTTATGGCAAAGGTTATTTGCCGTACGCAGACGAACTTCACAGCATCGCTGGGTCTGTGGCAGATGCTGCAAAGGGAATACATCAATAACTGGTTCGCTCGATTCGCGGCTGGTGCTGTGATGATTTCGATCCCAATCGCAATTCTGTTTATTGTGATGCAACGCTTCTACACCGAATCGATGTCGGGCGCTGTTAAGGGCTGATGCTGATTAACACAATTTGGAACCGTTCAATAGAGATTCACAAGTCTGTATTGAACGGTTCTATGCAATTTCTATAGAATTCGGCTAGTCACTGATGTATGAGGTGGCTAGCCGAATTTTGCACGTTATGGTGCATGAATACAAAGGACCAAGCAAACCAATGGCAGATACTCAGAAGGCCCCAGTGAACTTCTCACTGAAGCAAACGCCAGAACCGTATACGTTATGCCTTGATCGCCCACTTGGAGCAGTTGTTACCGAGCAAGGTACTGATGTTGCACTGTGGGCTCCTACAGCAAAGTCTGTGGAATTACGCCTGTTCTCGCATGGATCTGCTGAAGAACAAGATGACCAGCACATCGACTCGATTGCTATGACGCGGCAAGAGGATGGCTCATGGACTTGGCATAGCGATGCCAATCTGCATGGCACGTATTATGACTTCCTGCTGCGCATGGACAACAACAATATTCAACGTTCTGCAGATCCATGGGCACGAGCTGCTGGCGTTAATGGTCGTCGCAGCATGATTGTTGATCTGAGCCAAACGAATCCTCAAGGTTGGGATGAGGACACGAGGCCACAAACCACAACGCAAAAAACCATGGTTTGGGAGGCACATGTTGGCTCATTTAGCAATGATCCTCATAGCGGCGTTCCAGAGCAGCTGCGCGGCAAATATTTGGCATTTACGCTCAATAACACAACGCTGGATAATCAAGACAATGGATTCCCAACTTGTATGGCGTACTTGCGTGAACTTGGCGTAACTGCTGTGCAGTTGCTGCCATTTTATGATTACGGCTCAGTTGATGAGTCCGATCCCGATGGATTTAACTGGGGTTATGACCCAGTGAATTACAACGTGCCAGAAGGCTCGTATGCGACTAATCCATATGACGGTGCTGTACGCATTACTGAATGCAAGCAAATGATTCAAGCACTGCATGCAGCTGGTATCAAAGTCATTATGGATGTGGTCTACAACCACATGTTCGTCAAAGATAACTGGTTCGAGCGTACGGTGCCGGGCTACTTTATTCGCCGTCTTCCAGGCGGTGACATTGCTAATGGTTCGGGCTGTGGCAACGATATGTTCACTGAGCATCGCATGTTCCGTCGTTTTATGGTTGAATCCGTTGCCTACTGGGCTCGTGAATACCACGTGGACGGCTTCCGCTTTGACTTAATGGGTCTAATCGATACCGATACGATGAACGATATTCGTGCTGCTCTGGATGTACTCCCTGGCGGCAGAGACATCATTATGTATGGCGAACCATGGCGTGCAGATGACACGGCCACGCTTGAAGGTACGTTGCTTGCTGATAAAGAAGGTCTCGATAAGCTCGATCCACGCATTGGCCACTTCTGCGATACCACACGTGATGCCATTAAGGGCCATGTATTTGAAGTAATGAATCAGGGCTTCGTAAATGGTGATGCAGCAGGGCATAAAGAGGCCGTGGCTTTTGCTGTTGATGCATGGCGTACGCCAGACACTTGGGAAGGCTATGCCGGTCAAATTATTCAATACGTTTCGGCGCATGATGATTACACGTTGTGGGACAAACTGTGCATCAGCATGTATGGCGAGCAGATCAGTGATCTGACTGCGCTATACGAGGTTGAGCCAAGCGAAGCGCAGCAGCGTGTGCTCGAGGCTAATAAGATAGCCGCTGGCCTTATCTGGACCGCGGCAGGCATACCGTTCATGCTTGCGGGCGAAGAAATAGCTAAGACGAAATACGGAAATCATAATTCATTTGACTCGGGTAAGAAGGTCAACCAAATGGACTGGACTCGAGCGCAACGAATGCAGCACCTAACCGACTACTACAAGCGACTGATTGAACTGCGCAAGGACATGCCAGAATGGTTCAGCTTGGCGCACGAAGCCGTGCAAACGGACGGCAATCACTTGGCTTACCGATTCGGAAACTGCCTTGCGCTCGCGAACCCAGATAACTATGAACACATGGTGCAGCTGGGTGCTGATGATGAAGATATTATGAGCGGCTCTCGTAAGTTGTCGAGGCGAGAAGAAGCACCAGAGTGGACGTGCTTGCTGGACTCAACTGTGGAGAATCAGCACGAAATTTCGTGTGAGACTTCCGGACAAGGCAGGCAGGGACGTACATTCGTGCTGCCGGCTCGCTCGTTCCGTCTGTGGAGGATGGACTAAGCGAACACGCAAAGATGAGTCTGTGCAGGCATGAAAAACGGTTATTCAGTAATGAAAACGGTTGTGCTGGAATGAATTCGAGTTGCACGACGTTGAAATACATAAGCCTAGTAAACGGGCAGTTCTGCAGGACTTCTGACGCGCAAAGGTAGAGAGGAATAGCGTGGCAAACCAATTTGAGTATTCGCGACAAGAACGTAAAAAGCGACCGAGACGAGGGTTCTCTCGTTTTACTCTGAAGGTTATTGCCGGCATTTTCATGGCGCTGAATGTTTGCAGCCTTACCGTGTTCCAAGTTATTTTTGGTGCACCTTCGGCTGAAAATGTTGTGAGCCTGAATGTCTGTGCTATTTCGAATATCGTGTCGTGGATTGCCGTGCCAATTTACGCATGGTTGCTGTACACGGGATACCAGCACACGCGTAATGCATGGCTCTATGGCTTGCGCATCTTCTTGTTGGCAGTGATCTGCGAGATTCCGTATAACTACATAGCTTCTGATGGCAATCCGTTCTGGTTCGCTTCACAGAACCCAGTTTGGGGCTTGCTGATTGCATTAATCGTTATGAGCATGCTGGATTGGTTGCGACTGTTTAGCCGCTCCATCCAGATCCCAATTTCGATTCTGATTGTGATGTTCGGTGGTCTGTGGGAGTTCTTCCTGCGCGTTGGCGTTATGAGCGAAGAGCTCAATCTGAACTTGGGTATTCTGACGCTGATCTTCGTGCTCATCTTCTACTACCTCGATGGACGCGAAAATACGATGATGCTGTCCGCAGGCCTAATCGGTGCGACATTCTTCGTAACGCCAGCAATTGGTGTTGCACTGCTGCACTACCGTAACGGCAAAGAAGGCATGAAGCACAAGTGGACGAAGTGGGTGTTCTACCTGCTGTATCCAGCGCTGCTAGGAATTGGCTGCCTCGCGAGCGGCACCAGCATGTGAGCTAGCTACTACGTGATGTAATACACGGAAAAGTCCGTATGAACGCAAAAGACCGTATGAGTGGAAATACTCATACGGTCTTTTTCTTTTTGAAGCTCAGACTCCTGAAGAGACTTGATTCCTGAAATAGGGCAGTCTCCAGAACAGCCACGTTCCAACAACAGCCACGTTCCAAAAACAGCCGACTTCTTGAAACAGTCAAGCCGCTTGATGTGCAGGGGAGCGTCTTATTGCTGCTTCTTTGCTAAGCGCTGGCGCTCATCAGTAGAACGCAGAATAAGCGATGGCTCAACGGTGCGGAATGGATCCTCAATTGGTTCTTCATTAATGAGCTGCAAAGCGAAGCGTGCGGCCTGTGCACCCATTTCATATGGGTCCTGGTGCATTGTGGTCAAACCAAACGTATCGGCATATGGTGCATCATCGAAGCCAATAATCGAGTAATCGCGTGGTGTTTGATGACCAAAATGCTGCAGCTTCATCATGAGCGGCAGCGCCATCATATCCATCTGGCAGCAGATAGCATCTGGGAACTCTTCTTCGGCAAGCACTGCTGCTAACGCAAAATCAGCAAACTGCTGACCACGAGGCACACGCAGCACATTCCACTTCAGATCTGGAATCGACTTTTCGGCATTCTTACAAGCTTTAATAAAACCGCGCTCGCGAGCATCAATTGAGGAATCAATAGTTGGTGCTGGCTGCGAGCAGGTATACACAATATGACGATGACCAAGGCGAATCAGATGCTGGGTAGCACGTTCCATGCCGCCTTCGTCGTCGATGCTAATGGTGGCATCAAAGCATGTGGATTGTGGCACATTAATGCCAACAATTGGCACGTGTGTGCGGCGTAGCTGTTCGGCTTCTTCTGGTTCAACAGCGAACGAGGCAACGAACACCATATCTACATTGCGCAGCACTGGCAAATTTGTAAAGAAGCGTTCACGGCTTTCTGCAGAGTCGATGTGCTGGAACAGTGAGATGTCATAGCCTTTATCATGCAAAATTGAATCAAGGCCAGCAAAAACCTGAGTATTAAACCAGCTGGTAATCGATTCGTTCATAAGCAACGCTGCTCGGAACGTATGGCCTGACTTCAGCATGGTTCCAGTACGCGTAATTTTAAAGTCGTACTTATCAGCGATTTCAAGTACTCGTTTTCGAGTTGTTTCAGAAACAATTTCTGGATGCGAAAAGACTCGAGACACAGTGGAGATAGAAACCCCCGCAGCCCTTGCAACATCGCGAATTCCTGCTCTTTTTTCCATTGAAGTCACCTCCTCAAGTTTGAAAAAATCAACACGATAAATCACATCCATCGTACTGACTTCTGCAACTGGGTGCGAACGTTAGCATTCGAAATGAGACGAAATGTATTACGGCAGAAGGGATGAGTTGCGATGTAGGGGGAGTGGTGGCGTGGACATTTCACAGGCCCCCAAAATTCTTTTCGAGTTTTGGGAATAAACTCAGGAAACGCTAAGTTGAGTGATATAGGCTCAAGTTTTGGATGGACCGAGAAGGACCTCTGGATGCCAGCGATGGTAGTTCACTGATTGACCTTCTGATTCATGGACTAAAACTTACGCAAGTATTCGTCAACCAGAAGGAGAACATTATGGGACGCGCAGTCGGTATTGATTTGGGTACTACCAACTCCTGCATCGCAACGCTTGAAGGCGGCGAACCAACCGTCATCGTGAACGCTGAAGGTGCTCGCACCACGCCATCGGTCGTGGCATTCAGCAAGTCCGGCGAAATTCTCGTCGGCGAAGTGGCAAAGCGCCAGGCTGTGACCAACGTGGATCGCACGATCAGCTCGGTTAAGCGCCACATGGGCACCGATTGGACCGTCGACATCGACGGCAAGAAGTGGACTCCACAGGAGATTTCCGCTCAGATTCTTATGAAGCTCAAGCGCGACGCTGAAGCTTACCTCGGTGAGCCAGTGACCGACGCTGTTATTACGGTTCCTGCATACTTCAACGACGCACAGCGTCAGGCAACGAAGGATGCTGGTACGATCGCAGGCCTCAACGTGCTGCGTATCATCAACGAGCCAACTGCTGCTGCACTGGCTTACGGCCTTGAGAAGGGCAAGGAAGATGAGCGCATCCTCGTCTTCGATCTTGGTGGTGGCACCTTCGATGTGTCCCTGCTGGAGATCGGCAAGGATGACGATGGCTTCTCGACGATCCAGGTTCAGGCAACGAGCGGTGATAACCACCTCGGTGGCGATGACTGGGATCAGAAGATCATCGATTGGCTCGTGACTGAGGTCAAGAACAAGTACGGCGTTGATCTTGCTAAGGATAAGATCGCTCTGCAGCGTCTGAAGGAAGCTGCTGAGCAGGCTAAGAAGGAGCTGAGCTCCTCCATGAGCACGACGATCTCGATGCAGTACCTGGCAATGACCCCTGACGGCACGCCAGTGCACCTCGACGAGACGCTGACGCGTGCTCACTTCGAGGAAATGACTTCGGATCTGCTGAACCGTTGCCGCGCACCATTCAACAACGTGCTTGCTGATGCAGGCGTTTCGGTCTCCCAGATCGATCACGTCGTGCTCGTCGGTGGTTCGACTCGTATGCCAGCTGTTAAGGACCTCGTGAAGGAACTCGACGGCGGCAAGGAGCCAAACCAGTCCGTCAACCCAGATGAGGTTGTGGCTGTTGGTGCTGCTGTGCAGTCCGGCGTTATCAAGGGCGACCGCAAGGACGTTCTGCTCATCGACGTGACGCCACTGTCCCTCGGTATTGAGACCAAGGGTGGCATCATGACGAAGCTCATCGATCGCAACACTGCAATTCCTGCAAAGCGTTCGGAGATCTTCTCGACTGCAGAAGACAACCAGTCCTCCGTGCTGATCCAGGTCTACCAGGGTGAGCGTGAGTTCGCTCGCGACAACAAGCCACTGGGCACGTTCGAGCTGACCGGCATTGCTCCAGCTCCACGTGGTATTCCTCAGATCGAGGTCACGTTCGACATCGACGCAAACGGCATTGTGCACGTGTCCGCAAAGGATAAGGGCACTGGCAAGGAGCAGTCGATGACGATCACGGGTGGCTCGGCTCTGCCTAAGGACGAGATCGACCGCATGGTTCGCGATGCAGAGGCTCACGAAGCTGACGATAAGAAGCGCCGTGAGGATGCTGAGACCCGCAACCAGGCCGAAAGCTTCGCATACCAGACCGAGAAGCTCGTCAACGACAACAAGGACAAGCTCTCTGACGAACTCGCAACTGAGGTCACCGACAAGGTGAACGCTCTGAAGGAAGCTCTTAAGGGCGAGGATATTGAGAAGATCAAGTCCGCTCAGGAAGAGCTCATGACCTCGGCTCAGAAGATCGGTCAGGCACTGTACGCACAGGAAGGTGCTGCAGGTGCTGCTGCCGGTGCTCAGGGCGATGCTAATGCATCGGCTGCTGGCTCCGACGACGACGTGGTCGACGCCGAAGTTGTGGATGATGACGACAAGGACAACAAGTGATGTCCGAGTTCAACAAGGACGATTACCTGAACGACCTGCCTGATGCCAGCGAGCTGGACGGACAGGACGCCTCCACCACGCCTGCTGCGGACGCAGACGCTACGCAGGCACCACAGGAATCATCCAAGGCTGACGAAGCCAAGCCAGCCGAAACTGAGCAGTCTGAACAGGCTGATCAGTCGGCTGACGCTGGCAAGGATGGCGAGGAGTCGACGTTAACGCCGCTCGGCCAGGCCAAGAAGGAAGCCGCGGAGTATCTTGAGGCGCTGCAGCGTGAGCGCGCGGAGTTTATTAACTACCGCAACCGTACGCGCAAGGACATGGACCGCGCACGTCAGCAGGGCATCATCGATGTCCTGACGGCGCTGCTGCCGGCTCTCGATGACGTCGATCGCATTCGCGAGCACAGCGAAATGGACGAATCGTTCCAGGCTGTGTCGGCGAAGATCGATCGCACGTTTGAAAAGTTTGGCGTTGAGAAGTTCGGTATTAAGGGCGAGGATTTCGATCCAACGCGTCACGATGCCATTCTTCACAAGCCAGACCCAAGTGCTGAAAAGCCGACTGTGGACACAGTCGTAGAAGCTGGATACCGCATTGGCGATCGCGTCGTGCGCCCGGCACGAGTTGTGGTGGCATCGCCAGAAGCCTGACGAACGCGCACACAACAAACTGTTGATCCGAGCTTGAGACAGAATAACGAGCCTTGAGCTCAGATCAGGAGAAACCGGCTGCGGACCGCGAACAATACGGTTCGCAGCCGGTTTTCATTTCAGACTTTGTACGAAAAGAACAAAACATAACTTCACCATCAACCACGAAAGGGGGCACGGATGGCTGAGAATGAGTGGCTCAACAAGGATTTCTATAAGATCCTCGGTGTCTCCAAGGACGCCTCTGACAGCGACATCACGAAGGCATACCGCAAGCTCGCTCGTAAGTATCATCCTGATATCAATAAGACGAAGGAAGCTGAAGAGAAGTTCAAGGACATCTCTGAGGCATACGACGTGCTTAAGGACAAGGAATCGCGTCAGCGCTATGACGCAATTCGCCAATTCGGTGCAGGCGGCGCACGCTTCACTGGCGGCGCTGGTGGCGCAGGCTTTAATGCAAACGACTTTGCAGACATGTTCGGCGGTATGTTCGGTGGCGGTGCAGGCGGCCCAGGAGGCTCGCATATTCGCTTCCAGACCGGCGGTAACGGCGGCGGCTTCGATGCTTCGAATCTGAATGACATTTTCGGCAGCATGTTTGGTGGCAGCCGCGGCGGATCGCACGGTTACTACGACGATTACGACTACGATGGCGGCGCATTCCAGGGCCGTCGTCCTACGCAGGTTCCTGAAGATGGTACGGATCTGAACTCGAAGATCACGTTGACGTTCCGCCAGGCAGTGAAGGGTGCCACGGTTTCGTTAAGCGCTGGTGGCAAGAAGTTCAAGACTCGTGTGCCAGCTGGTGTGAAGAACGGCCAGAAGATTCGTTTGGCTGGCAAGGGTCATGCAGGTAAGAACGGCGGCAAGAACGGCGATCTGTATCTGCAGATTACGGTCACGCCAGATGACAAGTTCACAATGGAAGGCTCCGACCTTGTTATGACGCTGCCAATTTCGGTTGGCCAGGCCGTAACGGGCGCCAAGATCGAAGTGCTTGACTTCGACGGTGAACCAACAACGGTTAAGGTTCCTGCAGGAACTTCGAGCGGCGACGAAGTACGTGTGCATGGCAAGGGTGTGCAAAGCCCACGCAAGAAGGGCGATCTGGTTGCCCGTATTGCTATTCATGTGCCAGACCGCGTCAACGGTGCTATGAAGGATGCTGCTAAGGCATTCGATAAGGCAAGTGGCGAGAAATTCCTTGACGAACTTGCTGAGCAGCAGAAGCGGTGAGTGCCATGGCAAAAATGCCAAGGCATATGCGCAAGCTCTATGAGATGTGCGCGGTGGCGTTAACGCGCGGCCGCGCATCGCTCGATGGTGCTGCCAATGCTGGATTCGATGTTGATCTGCCGGTGTTTACTGTGGGTGCAGTTGGCAAGCTTGCTGATATTCATCCGCAAACGCTGCGTCAGTACGATCGACTCGGCATTGTGGTGCCAGACCGCACACAAGGTGGCGCACGCCGCTATTCGTTGCGTCATGTGGATCGACTGATTCAGTCGCAACATTTGAGTCAGGATGAAGGCATTAACTTAACTGGCGTGCAGCGCATTCTTGAACTGGAAGAAGAGAATCGTCAGCTGCGCCGCCAGATTGAGCGCCTGCAGCAGATGGGTACCTCAAGTGTGTTCACGGCCAATGCGGATGGCGACATTGTTGAAGTGAAGCGTTCGCACCGTCTGCGTGATTGGCGCAATGTGTTGCGTCGTGAGACGCGACAAATTACCAGTGCTCCGTCGAAGCGTGATCAGCACGACCAGATTGAGGAGACTCAAGTGAGTCATTCGCAATCGATGGTGTTATGGTCGGCACAGCACTGAGTAGAGCTCGAGCAGGTACGCCGTAGAAGCAGTAATAAAAATTTAAAAATACCGTAAATTAACGGGGGTATGTGTACGCAAGCCGCGCGCATGCCCCCGAAATTTATGCCTATTTGTATAGGTAGTATTCATAAAGCAAGATGTCTAGTTTGAGCTCTCGTGATAATCGAGCAGAAAACGGGGAATTTTGCTGTTTTTATTGGGCAAAATAGCTTGGAACATGCAGTGTTACATGTAAATAGCACATTATTAAGCGCATAGTATAAAACAGTCAGCTTGAGTTTGCAAGCCTAAAACGACAGTTTTACCGTAGGAACAACACCCCCGAAAGATTTACGATAGAAGACGTCAACAAGGGTGGAGAGAGACCCCGTTCAGAAATTATTCTTTTCAAGCAAGAAGGTTCATTATGGCAGGCGGAGCATTTAATGCGAAGACTCGCAAGTATTTGTGGTCGCTGAAGGCTGTTGATTCGGTTACACAAACGCGTATTTCTTACTCGTCGGCTTTCCGAGACGACTGCATGCGTCGATATAACGCGGGTGAATCGCCAGCAGAGATTTTCCGCGAGGCAGGTTTGGACCCAAAGATTATCGGCTACAAGCGCGTGGAACGTTGCATTTCGCGCTGGAAGCAAGCTGCACAGAAGGCAGCTGCTGAAGCTGAAGAAGATCTCGTGCTGAAGAGCTGAGCGCGGTTTTTCAAAGCTTTCTGAAGTTTTTGCGGGCCATTGCAGAAACAGATTGATAACTCTTATATCGTTACAGGTTCATCAAAGTAGGGTCATGGTTTGGGGTGCTTAACCGTGACCCTACTTCCATATTTGGGTGCTTTCCTGTTTTGCGGTTCTGTGCTGCTTTCTACCCTCCGGCACTTCTTCCATATTGAGGTTCGCTTGCGTCTCTTTCTATGAGACGTTGTTATGGATTGCAAACGATTGCTGGTGGCTTTCTGAGAGTCTTCTGGAATATAGTGATTCCACTGCTTGAGTTTTGGCAGTTCATGGTTCATCAAATCATATGGCCGCGGTTCGGCCGTCCCGAACCGTGGCCTTACTGCGTTGTACGCTTGATTTTGCTTAATTTATTTTGATTTCTGCCTGGCTTCGCATAGCCGCTGATCGCTGGAGGTGCTCATCCGTGGAATTACTCAATGCTGTGTTTTGGGACATGGATGGCACACTGATTGATTCGGAACCATATTGGCATGATTCTGAGCTCACCATTGCACGTGAACATGGTGGATATTGGGATAAGAAGCTGGCCTGGGAAGGCTCGGGTACGCCAATTCCTGTTGTGGCTTCGCGCATGATTGAGCTTGGTTGCAAACTTGATGCCAATGAAATTGGTCGACGCATGATCGATTACGTCTATAAGGCAGAAATTAAGCGCATTCCTTGGATTGATGGCGTTCAGCAGACGTTGGAACAGCTGCGCGACGCTAATGTGCCAAATGTTTTGGTCACTACCTCTACGCGAGATATGGCTGAAAATCTGATTAAACAAGCACCACAAGGTGCATTCGTGACCTATGTTTGTGGCGATGATGATGTGGAAAAGAAGCCAAGTCCTGCACCATATTTGCTTGCTGCTCATAAGCTTGGTGTTGCTGAAAATCAGATGGCACAGTGTGTGGCAATTGAAGATTCGATGAGTGGTTTGACGTCCGCCTCGAAGAGTGGTGCCACAACGATTGCGCAGACGGCTACTATGCAGCTTGATACGTCACAAGGTCCGCAGTTTGCTTCGATTAACGGCTATAGTGACGTGACTCCTGAGCTGCTTGAACAGTTTGTTCAACAGCGTCTGCGCACGTTGTAAGGCTGTTGTAAGGCCTGTTGTAAGGCTTCGTGTTACTCGGTCTCAAGAATTGGGGCGTGAGCACGGGTGTAAGCACTGAGTTTTCTTAGCAAAGCCAGAGCTTCGCGAGAAAGCGGTGCTATGAGAACAGCAGCAGTTACTGCAACAGAAGTTACAACAACTACTGAAAGCATCTCAATGAGTTCCATAAAGGTAACAGAAAACATAACGACCTCAATATGAATTGGAATTAGCGTTAAGCGCGCTGGTGTTGGCGTTAGCGTTAGCGCTGGCTTTGGCCTTGACCTTGGCCTTATCGGGTGGCTATAGACTGTGAATTCAGTTCTATGTCAGTAATTCAGTTATGAATTATTCTTGCTAATTTTGCTATTTCGGTTTTTGTATCTCAGTTTTCCATGGAGTAGTACTGCCACTCATAATCATGCAGATCCATAGTGTTCTTCGAGGATTCTGCGAGCAGAACGCTGTACTTACGGCTAGTAATTGCGGTGCCGATAATTGCGATAGTGGCGAATGCAATTGGCATTACAATACGCACAAGCGATTCAATGCATGCAATAATCATTAGATACCCCTTAATGTTATTTTTCTTCTCATTTTTCAAAACGTTTCAGTGGCGATCCATCTGAACGCGACGAACAAAGAAGTTCTTGTTCGTATATTCACTTTTACCAACGATGTATAAAGCTCGTAAAAGGCGTCTGAATGGTGAGATGAATTTAAGGTGTGTAAGTAGCAAAATATTTGTGTTTATCATTCAAATCGTTGGCGTAAAGAGCAGTATTCTCTAGTGGTTTTGTCCTTCTTATGATTTTGAAATGACAACCATAATTAATAGAAAGTTCTGTTGGTGAGATCTCATCGTGGATATCTATTGATGCTGGCTCATGTGAATGTGATGATTCTGTAATAATAGATTACGCTGACAGAAAACAATGAGGTTGAGTCTGGAAGTTGTGATGGGTACAGCAATTTCAATAATCATCAATTCGCAATGACGCGACAATATCTTATTTCTTCCGCTCACTCATTGACGTTTGGCAAAGGGGAGACTATGAAGAAATTAAGATGTTGGGCAGCTCTTGTAGTGGCACTTTCGATGTTTGTTGTAGGAATACCATCAGCATCCGCAAATCAAGTGTCTAATTATTCGGAAGCTGCGGGATCTTATCCACAAGATGCATATTTAAAAACCGAACCTGCATTCGAAACTGAACCTGCACTCGAAACTCAATCTCCTGCAGAACCTCAAACTCAGGCTCAGAGCGGATCACAGAGCGGATCTCAGAACAGATCACAGGTGTCACCGCAAGTTGCATCCGCTGATGTAGATACCAATTTGGGTCTTACTACGGGAGTGGAACTCGGATCCTCTGGCACCGTAGCAACCACAACTCAAGCAATAGATCAGCAAGCGGTATATGCAGTCGCATTGCAAACAGTAGTTAAATGGCGCCAAGATGCACTGAATGATACGCGTATTACGTTCGAGTACAAGGGCGATCAATTACCAATTCGCGAGTATTTGGTAGAACGCAATATTCCAGAAAGTGTGTATTTAAATCCTCAGTGGTCATATGATCTTGAACTTATTGCTTTGCAACGTGCGATTGAAGCATATGATTACTCAATTGCTCACACGCGCCCAAACGGAGAACTCTGCTTTAGTGCAAGAGCCAATGGTGTACAGTCTCAGGGCGAGATTTTGGCTTGGGGATATCGCTCAATGGAAGCCGCAATAGATGGCTGGGCCAGCGAAAAAGAGGATTACGTGAAAGAGCTCGCTGACGAGCCACATGATCAAACAGGTCATTACACCAATCTGGTAGATCCGGAAAATAAGTTTTACGGTTTCGCTGGAGCCTCAGCATATCGTTATGGCACATCCTGGTCTGGCGAAAGCAGGCTCTATGACAGCGGTAGTTCTAAGAATCCTACGAATCTCAGAGGAACGTTCGATTTTTCAGTAAAAGTTAATGACACCAAGCTTGCTGAAGGTCTGACTATGACTGTGCCGAATGCACAAATACTGCAAGGCACCACGCAACAGCCAACAGTCAAGCTGAACTATATGAATGGCCGTTATCAGCTTGCTGCTGGACATTGGAAATCATCAAATACTGCAGTGGCCGAGGTCGATCAATCTGGCGTAATCACAGGCAAATCTGCAGGCACAACAACTATCACGGTAACCGCGCAAAATCAGTCTGTATCTACGGAAATTCAGGTCGTTCCTGTGCAGTTGTTCTTTGACGGCAATGGTGCAAATTCTGGCTCTATTGCGCCGATACAAGGCGGGGTTGGCCAGCAAATCACGCTGCCATCAAATAGTTTTGAGAATTCAGGACAGGCCTTCATTGGTTGGAACACTCGTGCGGACGGATCTGGCCAAACATATCAGCCAGGAGACCAGTTCACGTTCGGTTCGCAGGATGTCACGCTGTATGCACAGTGGAATAGTCAGACGTTCACCGTGACATTCAACTCGAATGGTGGTTCATCTGTGGATGCTCAGGTTGTGGCTGCTGGCAGCAAAGCAACAATGCCAAAGGCTCCGCAGCGAGTAGGGTACACATTCGTCGGCTGGTTCACATCTAAGTTGGGTGGATCTCAATATGATTTCTCACAAGCCGTAACAAAGAATCTCACGTTGTATGCGCGGTGGACGCAAAAGAGTTATACGGTAACGTTCGATTCCGTCTACGGATCACCAGTTGCATCGCAAACTGTTGCGCATGGCAAGACGGCTACACCTCCGGCAACGCCTACGCGGTATGGCTATATTTTCCAAGGTTGGTTCACTGCCAAAGCTGGCGGCAAGAAGTTTGATTTCTTCTCAACGCCAGTTACCAGTGATTTGACGCTGTATGCCCATTGGGAATCGAAGTTCTACACAGTAACGTTCGACTCGAATGGTGGTAGTGCTGTTGAAACGCAATCAGTGCAACATGGCGCAAAAGTAAAAGTACCAACGCAACCAACTCGAAAAGGCTATGTATTTGTTGGCTGGTCAACTGCTGTGAATAGTAATAAACTCTATGATTTCTCGGAACTGGTGTATACGGATATGACGTTGTATGCACAATGGTCCGTTGAAACATTTGTAGTGACGTTTGATTCCAATGGCGGAACCACTGTTGCAAACCAAACTGTTACGAGCGGCAGTACAGTAGCTGCTCCGCAAAGTCCAACGCATTTCGGCTATACGTTTGCTGGTTGGTTTACCGCTGCAAATGGCGGTACCAAGTTCGATTTCTCGACTCCGATAACAGGTGATCTAACGCTATATGCACATTGGACGATTAATACCTATACAGTCAAGTTTGATTCGAATGGCGGCTCGGCCGTTAATTCGAAGACTGTTGACCATGGCAAGACTGTTACTGCTCCAAAGTCTCCAACGCGTACTGGTTATACGTTTGCTGGTTGGTTTACTGCACGTACTGGTGGCATGAAGTACGACTTCTCGAAGCCAATTACGAGTGACTTGAATCTGTTTGCCCATTGGACGCCAAATCAATATGTAGTGACATTTGATTCCAATGGTGGCTCTGCAGTAAGTGCTCAAACAGTTGAGTATCAGAAGACAGTTGCTGTTCCGAAGGCTCCAGTTCGTACAGGATATACGTTTGTTGGCTGGTTTACCGCAATGTCTGGTGGAGCACAATATGACTTTGCTCAACCAGTAACTGCGGATCTGATGCTGTATGCACATTGGACGATTAATACCTACACGGTAACGTTTGATTCCAATGGTGGTTCATTAGTCAAGCCACAATCCGTCGAATACAACAAGACCGTTGCTGCACCAAAGGATCCGACAAGAATTGGTCGTATTTTTGCCGGTTGGTTTACTCAGAAAACTGCTGGCGAGAAGTACGACTTCACGAAGCCGGTGGCAGGAAATCTGACATTGTATGCGCACTGGGATCGACTTGTTTTCACCGATGTTGTTCAACGCGATGCAAATACTGAGGGCACGCCTCACGCAGATCATGTGCAATGGATGGCAGATGCAGGACTGGCTAATGGTTATTCGAATGGGGATGGAACGTATAGATATGAGGGAATGACTCCGGTATACCGCCAGGATATGGCTGCATTCCTACGTCGTCTTGCCGTATATGAAAATATTGGCGACGCTGCAACATGGCAGCCATCTGAAGAAGATTGGAAAGCCTTCAATGATGTAACGCCTGCCACGCCGCATGCCGAAGATATTCTTTGGCTTTCGCATTCAGGCATTTCTGTCGGTTGGCCTTCTAAACAGGGTGGATTCGAATTCAGACCTATGTCGAATATTAAGCGCCAAGATATGGCTGCTTTCCTAAAGAGAATTGCTGATAAAGCAGGTAAGTCGGGCGGCGTAACGGCGCGCAATATCTTCGATGATGTGAATAAGAGCACCCCGCATTATGACGAGATTATTTGGCTCGCTGGTTCAGGAATCTCAACGGGTTGGGTGGAAAACGGCAGGACTGAGTTCCGTGGCATGAACGATGTTGTTCGTCAAGATATGGCAGCGTTTATGCACAGACTTGATGACCTGCTCAGAAAGTAAAAAGTTCCTAGTTTCGTGCTGCAAATGCTAAAGAAACTGCAATAGAAAAAGGGCCAGTGCGGTGGAATGAATGCACTGGCCCCGTGGAGCTGATGGTAATTGAAACCACGACCTCTTCGATGCGAACGAAGCGCTCTACCAACTGAGCTACAGCCCCTTGGATTGTTGTTCCGCTGCGCGGGACAACTCGCAACACTCTACTCGACGGTGTGCCCAATGTCTGTGCATCTACATGAAACCTCTTCATTACAGAGCAGTACTGAAGGAGAACAACGATGGAAAACAATATGGTTCCTGGACCAGAAGAACAGCCTTCTGTACCGGACATAACGCCTGAAACAACTCAGATTCCAACTGGTGCAGCTTCTGCACTATTCCAGCAGCCAATGCAATCACCTACAACAGGTGCTGCTCCTCAACAGGTAGCGTCACAACCACCAACGATGCCGCAACCGCTGGCTCAGCAGCCATTGGTTCAGCAGCCGATGTCGCAGCAGTCAATGACGCAGCAACCAATAATGCAACCAGTTGCGGGTCCGAGTGCTGCGCCGAAGCAGCATGCTGTAGTGCATTTGCATATGTATGTGTTTGTGCTGTCACTGATAGGCGCATTCTTACTGGGTGCAATTGCGATGTTTGCTATCACTCGTGTTGCTGGACCATCGTCGTTCTCATTTGGGCCTTCTCGCAGTGAAAAAGTGTTGAAAGATGCGCATGAATCATGCCAAGGCGGTTTTGGATGGAAAACGAGGCTTGGTGAGGATGGATCCTCGCTATATCTCGAAGCGGGCAAGTATAAAGCACAGGATGCTATGTACTGCGTTGCTTCTGCAACGGATATGCCGTCTTCGGTAAAGCATCGGATTCTTCAAACCAATGCCTTTAACGGCGTGCAAACAGGGGAGTGGGATGAGTTTGAAGCCTCATGGACCTACGACGGTTCTGATGATTCAAATTCTGCTTTTACGCTATCCATATCGATAAAAGATGACTGAATCAATATGACAAACTGAGTCGATATGGAATAGCTGAGTCGATACAGCAGATACGTTGAGTAAGAAGGTGTTCAAATCCCTTTATTTTGAAGGTTTTCATCCTCATCGATGCAGCAATGCTTGGTTGCAAAACTGGAATGCAGCCAAGCATTGCTTTGTATGTGGATAACCTAATTGTGTATGAAGATCCTTTACGTCATGTTCGAATAAGCAATCTATTGAAATAATTCTGGCTGTGGAAAACTTTGGGGATAGTGACTTAAGTTGAACCATTAGGCAATGCCTCAAATCATCCATAACCATTGAAATAGCGATGGTCTTCAAGAGCGATGTAAATGTTGCATTTCCACGGTGTGATGAAATCGCAGATGCGTTTATCCACAAAGAACTTATGTGAGTAAGTATGTGGAAGCAGAACATATGGGGTATTGCGGATCTCGATCCATTTGCTAAGAACTTGTGGAGTATGGACTAGAGCTTATGTGAATAACTCATTTTTGAGGAGTATTAAAACGTGCACAGGCTGATTACAAAACTGGCATCCGTGTGTTGAGTTTGAGACCGTAAACCTGCATAAGAGGAAGTCTCCAAAATTCATCACACTGCTATGCTGTTTCGTGTTGCATACCGTGTGCCAGAATCATAGAAAATCGTTGGAATTACAGCGATCTAAAACATGTAGTACACACGCTTACTGTGATTTGCCTCGTATCAGTGTGAAATCAGCACGAGAATGATTCTTCTATGCACACGGTTACGGGCAACAATGCCGTAACCGTGTGCTTGCAGCAGCAGTAATCCGCTCTATTCCGCCAATTCTGCAGTTTCCAAACACACGCTTCTCCGTGCCAACTGCGATAGCAGTGTGCCGAACTTCTCAGACACTGCTGATGCAAGGTAAAACATGTGCATGAGCATGAGCAGAGGAAGCAGCACATCGCAACAAAGGTACAAATATAAAGCAAAAGCACCGAGCCGCAGTACATATTGCGACTCGGTGCTTCACACTACAAACAGCGAATTAGCGTTCCTCCGAAAGCTTCTCAGCATCGTTCATCAGATCAACGGATTCATCGAGCTGATTTTCAAGAGCTTCGGTAATGGAGTTGCTTGAAATCTCATCGTTTTCAGCAGCTGGCTTCTCACCGCCGAACTTTGCCTTAATAAGGCCCACAATCGTTGGAATCAGCGAGAGCACCAGAATGGCCACAATCACCAATTCGAAATGTTCCTGAACAGCAGGAATACCGCCGAAGAAGTATCCAAGCAGCGTGAACAGCGACGACCAGATGAAGCCACCCAGCATGGAGAATGGTGTGAAGCGAGCCCAGCGCATACCGGAAATACCCGAGATGAATGGCATAAACGTACGAATGAATGGGAAGAAGCGGCCCAGGAACACAGCCAGAGGACCCCACTTCTCAATCATGCCCTCAGTCTTCGCAAGACGCTCAGGCGTCATAGCTTTCACCTTGCCCGATTCAATAATCTTGCGGCCGAAGAAGTGACCAATGAAGTAATTGCACTGATCACCAATAATTGGAGCGCACCACACCACAGGCAATAGCAGCATCAATGGCAATGCTGATTCACCAGTTACGGCATCAGGAGCCGCAAAGAAACCAGCAGCAAACAGCAGCGAGTCGCCTGGCAGGAATGGGAAGAACACTACGCCAGTTTCAATAAAGATAATGAGGAAGATAAAGCCCAACGTAGGACCCATGCCCATAGCGATCCAACCCGCAATCGCACCGCGCGGGTCCTTGAGCAGATTGGCAATAAAACTGATGAACTGCATGACGTCCTTCTAAATTTCTTATCTCTTCTAAACCGAATAATCCGCTTTTTGGCGTTCCCGCGAACCAGAAGCCGCCAACGCGTAAATCTGCGAGTAGGCAAGAATGCTACCTTCTGGAAGCCTACCAGTCACATGGAATAGTCAGACAAAGCAACCGCATGAATTCAGATGACCTAGCAGAACCATAGAACTTCCTTAGATCATCCCTAGATCTGCTCTTAGATCCATGAACCCAACCACATATGCGCACGCCAGAACCAATATGGCACAGGCATTGCAGTCCAAATAGGGTAGAAGAACAGCGAAATCGCAAAAGCAACGCCAATAACGGCCCACCAAATCGCCAGCCATGTACCGCGCGAGCAGGCCTTACGCAGCTCGTTAGCAACATAAGCAATTGCTAATACCATCCAAGGCAGCAGCACAACCGAGTAGAACGTAAACGTCGTACGATTCAGATACTGCGCCCATGGCAGCCAACCGCCTAAGAAGCCAGCCATAACAGCCCAGATACGCCAGTCACCGTGCTTTGCAATAGCAATGCCAATAGCAATCACAGCACACAACGAGCCAGTCCACCAAATCAGCGGATTACCAAGCGAAGTCACAGCAGCTACACACTGTGATTGCGGTGAGAGTGAGCACATGCCTGGATGATCCGAAAGCTTCTCCCAATAGAAACTTGTTGGACGAATCTGCAATGGCCATGTCAGCGGATTGGCCTTGTAATCATGCGGCGCATCCAAGGTCGTATGGAACGTCCACATCTGCTGGTGATACGCCACAAACGAGCGCAATGTATTGGGCAGCCACAATGCGCCCTCATGTGGATGGCTGAGCGCCCAGTCGTGCATATACGAGTCGGAGTGCGTAAACCATGTAATCCAGTCGAGCAGATACGTGAGCCCGTACAGTGGCACCATATATACGGCCGACAGAATGCCGCCGCGCAGCAGGCCGAACCTAAACCACGGCCGGTATCCCACTTCTCGACGATTCCATGCATCCCAGCACACACTAATCACGCAGAATACAGCGAATAAGTAAGTGCCCGACCACTTCACGCCAGTTGCAAGGCCGAGCAGCACAACATCGCCCACGCGCGCCCACGAAAACGCAACAATCGGCCCGCGTGCGTTGAGTAGCATACGTGCCGGTTTCCCTTGCTGTTGCGCACGACGCGACTGCCAAGCCGGTGTCCAGCTCGCGTTATGCAGTTGAGAGTCACGCTCGAACGCTCGCTCAAGTTTGGCGCGCGCTTGGTCGCGGTGAATTAGTAACAGCAGGAACGCTCCGAGCGCGAGCACCATAATAAAGTTGTCAAGCAGTCCCGTTCGGCTCAGTACAATGCCCACGCCGTCCATGGCCATGAGCAGTCCGGCCATTACAGCCACGCTCGAGTTCTGAAACAGCCGCAACGTCGCTCTGGTCAGCAAAATGACGCCAATTATTCCTGCTATAGCAACAGATGCCCTCCATGCCATCGGATTCGACGCCCCACCGAACAGCTTCAAACCCCAAGCAATGAACCATTTACCCATAGGTGGGTGCACAACGTATTCGGCCGTAGCAAGCCAATGATTGGTGTCTCCCGCAGCAAAGGCATCGTTTACTGGCATAACTTGGCCATTGCTCACTACTTCATCAGGCCAATTGCGCTCAACACCAGTGTTGAGCATCGTCCAAGCATCTTTAACGTAATAGGTTTCGTCAAAAACCACTGCACGAGGCTGATCAAGACGGAAGAATCGTAAGAATCCTGCGAGTACTGCTACAAGCAGCGTCAATACCCAATTCCACGCCTTTGATGACAAGCCAAAAGGATGTGTCCTCTGCTCAAGATTCTGGTGCAACGCGCGATACCGATTCTGGCGCTTGCTATGGCGCGCAATATAACGTGCCGAAGCAGGTGAAGTACGAGGTGCTGCAGGCTGGGATTCCAGAGATTCTTGGGATTCTAGAGATTCTTGAGGTTCTTGAGGTTCTTGGGAACGCTGCGGTGATTCTGTATTCGTCTGATCTGGCTCAACAGCGTTCATGCATGGTCCTCTCTACGTACTTCAGCTCTCCTGAAATAACAGTCCTGTGCATGATGCAATACTGCTTGCATCGCCATGCAACGTTATGCATGAGCGTATTTGCAGTAGGCATCACTGAGTTACGCGTAACTCAAAGGGATATGGATAACGCTACTCGTAACTGCGCTACTTGCAACCGCAATACCTACAACTGAGCTATGTGTGAGAAATTCTGGATACCGCTTTGACACTACGGAGCAGTGGAAGACGGCAATAATGCATGGAGCCGTTGGTATGTTTAAAACTATGGAAACAGTGCGCAATGAGCAAGCAGAAGAACAACCAACGAAGCATGTGCATGCGGCACCAATTGTGCCAGAAGGCACTGTGGTCCTTGCAGCGACGCCAATCGGCAATACCGCTGATGCATCACGAAGGTTGGTAACGCTGCTCGAACAAGCTGACATTGTGGCAGCTGAAGATACGCGACGTCTGTATGCGCTCGCCAACCGTCTTGGCATTCATGTTTCTGGTCGTGTAGTAGCCAATCACGATCACAATGAACGTGGCAAGGCTGATGGTCTGCTTGATGAAGTAGAGCAGGGCGCAACGGTTGTTGTGGTCTCTGATGCAGGTATGCCAACGATTAATGATCCAGGTTTGGCCATTGTGCGTCGCGCTATTGAACGCGGACTGCCAGTGACTTGTGCTCCTGGCCCTTCTGCAGTGCTTGATGCACTTGCACTGTCTGGTCTGCCAACCGATCGTTTCTGCTATGAAGGCTTCTTGCCTCGCAAGCATTCCGAGCGTTTGCAGCATTTGCGTGAACTGCGTGTGGAGCGCCGCACCATTGTGTTCTACGAGACGCTGCACCGTATTGCTGATTCTATGGATGATCTGCTTGAAGTACTCGGCCCAGATCGACCGATGGCACTGTGCCGCGAATTAACGAAGGATTATGAGCAGATCCGTCGCGGCACCATTGCTGAAGTCCGTCAAAGCGTTATTGACGAACCACCTCATGGCGAGATGGTGCTCGTTATTGCAGGTGCTAGCGATGAAGAGGTTGCTGCCGCCGAACTTAACGGTCCTTCTGCAGCACTGAGCATTGAACAACTGGCTGAGCTGGCACAACAGCGTGCTGATGCCGATGGTGTACGCATTAAAGACGCCATTGCTACGGTTATTGCCGAACACCCAATGCCAGATGGTTCGCTTGTAAACCGTAAGCAGGTGTATTCAGCAGTGCTTGCTCTCAAAAACTGAATCGGAATGAGTCCTCTGTATGAGGCTTATGACGCCGTTGTTGCTTTCGTTGCGCAACGGCGTCATCCATAGAAGCGAACAAAATCTCAAAAGCCTGCTTTACCCCTGGTCCTCCAGCCTGTGACACATATTCCAATAGTTCTGCATCAGCAGCAGGATTAGCAATAAGCCATTTCCTCAGTTCTGGTGCAGTACGAGCAATATGCCATAACAACTCAGCAGGAGTGGATTCATCGACAGCCAGTAAAGGTGTTAATCGAATTGGTGCTGGAGGAGGAGTATTGCGCTCGCCATCCAGAGGCGAATGGGATTGAGATGGCTGCTGCTTCGCCAAGCCAAGAGTGCGTTGGCTATGCAATCGCCGCGATGCACGGTGTCTGCGCCAACACAAGCGCTTATGCTTACGGTTGTTCTGCGAAGCATTCCTAGAGAGCAGCATTTACGCCTCATAATCTTGAATAAAGTCTTCATATGCTCCTGCATCCCATAAATCGGACTGCGCAGGAACGCCAAAGAACGCAAATACTCGCTCGGCTTGTTGGGTATTAGGCAAGAACTTCAATTCATGCAAAACAGCTAGGCATTCTTCATTGGTTACGCCATAGATAGTCATGATTTTGCGCGTTACTTCATCAAGTCCGGTAGTAAAGAACTCATCAGCAGGCAACATAGCCAAATCACAAGCAGTGCGTACTGGTGACGTAATTGCAATAGAACCAACTTCTGAAATATGTTCTGGTCTAACTGCACGCGCAAATGGTCGGACAGGTCGGTCATAAATTGTTTTTCGATAATGTGCTGACGAAACCACATCAAAGGAATCAGGGAAGTCGCCGCCAATCCAAACCCATGCAGCAGTAGTTGCACAAGCAATCGTTTCTGTTGGCATAATACTTTTGAGCAGTCGAGCACGACCATAGAGTGAATTCGTTGAGGCCACTAAAAATGAGTGATACTCATCAATCGGTTGCAGTACGCCAGCTCGAACTAAGTGTTCATGACTTAATCTACCTGGCAAGTCGTCGCAGTGAATTAATGGATTATCAAGCGTCGGCCCGCGATACCTACTGCGACTATCAGCCGGCTGCGCTGCTTGATCAGGTCTACCTATTGGTCGAGTACCTGCGTGACTGCGGCGACGGCTTGGTGCGGACTTCTGTTTCTGCGTTTGTTGCTGCTGCGTCTGCTTGGACTGAGTTTTACGCTTGGCACCAGCTTTTCCTGTGCCTGCCTTCCCGGTACTAGCTCTTCCTGTGCCTGTTCCTTCTGTGCCATCTCTTCTTGTGTTGCTTCCTTCTGCAATGGCTACTGGAGTGCCATGTCCTGCAGTGTCATACTCATTGAGCCCTGCAAGCGATGCGCTATTGAGAGCAGTTTGGGCAAGTTCTTCTTTGATATGAGCGGCATGAGTACCGCGAACAGTGCGGGTATTGCGATCGGGATGTGAGGCGCGGCTGAGTTTCAATCTTTCGTCGTACAAACTATTCATAGCTTCGGAATCGTAAAAGACGACCAACGTAAAACAAACGGACCACTTATGGCAGTGCATAACTGCAACTGCACAGCCACATAAATTAATCAAAAAACTAACAACGTTTGCACAACGAACTAATCGAATGAGAGGAAATTGTTCAGAGGACATGTGAACGCTTGCGGTGTCTCGGCTGACTCTGATAATCGGGCTTATGAGTCATATTATGGTGAATGTTGCATGGCCGTATGCAAACGGTCCCCGTCACGTTGGTCACGTGGCTGGATTTGGCGTGCCATCAGACGTATACGCACGTTATGAACGTATGAAGGGTAATGACGTGCTCATGGTCTCGGGCACGGACGAGCACGGCACTCCAATCCTTGTGGAAGCAGACAAGGAAGGCATTACACCGCAAGAACTTGCGAACCGCTACAACCGTGTGATCGTCAATGATTTGTGCAATTTGGGTCTGAGCTACGACCTGTTCACGCGCACGACGACGAAGAACCACGAGCACGTGGTGCAGGAAATGTTCCGCCAGTGCCTCGAAAACGGTTACATCTACAAGGGCACGCAGAAGGTTGCAATCTCGCCATCGACGGGTCGTACGCTGCCAGATCGCTACATTGAGGGCGAATGCCCAATCTGCCACGCTCAGGGCGCTCGCGGTGATCAGTGTGATAACTGTGGTAACGAGCTCGATCCAGATGAGCTGATTAACCCAGTTTCGAAGATTAATGGCGAAACTCCTATTTTCCAGGAGTCCGAGCACTACTTCCTCGATCTTCCAGCACTTGCTGAAGCTAACTTGGCATGGCTGAAGACGCGCAAGGATTGGCGTACGGCTGTTATTAACTTCTCGGTCGGTCTGTTCAAGGAAGTCAAGCCACGTGCCATTACGCGTGATATTGACTGGGGCATCCCGATCCCAGTGCCAGGCTGGATTGACAACCCTAACAAGCGTCTGTACGTGTGGTTCGACGCTGTTATCGGCTACCTGTCGGCTTCGATCGAATGGGCTCGCCGTAAGGGTCAGCCTGAGCTGTGGCGCGATTGGTGGAACGATCCAAAGACGCCAGGCTACTACTTCCTTGGCAAGGACAACATCACGTTCCACTCGCAGATCTGGCCTTCTGAAATCCTCGCTTATAACGGCAAGGGCTCGAAGGGCGGCAAGCCAGGTGAGTTCGGTGAGCTGAACATGCCTGAGCAGGTTGTGGCTTCTGAGTTCATGACGATGGAAGGCAAGAAGTTCAGCTCTTCTCGCGGCATCGTGATTTACGTCAAGGATCTGCTGGCTCGTTACCCAGTGGACGCTGTGCGTTACTACATTTCGGTGGCTGGCCCAGAGAACTCCGATGCTGACTTTACGTGGAGCGAGTTCGTGCGTCACAACAACGAGGAGCTTGCTTCGTCTTGGGGCAACCTTGTGAACCGTGTGGCTAACTTGATTCACAAGAACTTTGGTGAGATTCCAGCTCTTGACGAGTCGGAAATGACTGAACAGGATCATGCACTGCTCGACGAAGCTCTTGAGATGTTCAACACGGTTGGTGACCTGCTCGACCGTCACCACCAGAAGAACGCTCTGCTCGAAGCTATGCGTTTGGTGGGCGACATTAATAAGTACATCTCGGCTACCGAGCCTTGGAAGATTAAGGACAACCCAGCTCGCCTCGGTACCGTGCTGCACGTCGCCGCTCAGGCTGTTTCGGATGCAAACCACTTGCTCGCTCCGTTCCTGCCTCACTCTTCTCAGAAGGTTTGGGAAGCTTTGGGTGGCAAGGGTACGTTCTCCCCAATGCCGCACATTGAAGAGGTCACCGATCTCGATGATCCTTCCTTCAGTTATCCAATTATTACTGGAGACTACGTGCTGGGCGAGAATGTGCACCCATGGGCACGCGAAACTGTTGAGGTTGGCGCAGCAGTTGCTAAGCCAAAGCCAATTTTCGCTAAGATCCCACCTGAGGTTGTGCAAGAAGAGCTCGATGCTTTCGCTGAGCAGATGGCTGCTCGTAAGAAGGCAGAGGCTGAGCGTTTGGCTGCTGAGCAGGCAAAATAAGCATTATTTTGCTGGCCGCATAGTCACAGCAGCATAGCTGGTGAAGATTGTTAGGGTGTCTAGTCTCGAGCTAGACACCCTTTTTCGTTGGAAAATAGGGGATTTGAGCCCCTCGATGACTAATTTATTTGCCAGATTTTTGGCATTATGTGTTTATTTTGAGTAAATACAGCGTTTTCCCAGTTGAGGATATTGTTCTTTTCAGGGTTTCGCGGTTTCATAATAACTGTCAGCAATCAAACCTGCTGGCGAGGTTCTTGAAAGAACCCCATAACTGAACCCTTCTTCTCTCTTCTCTCTCAGCCGACGGCTTCTCACCGTCGGCTTTCTCTTTTCTTATACACAAGTCTTCCTTACCTTGATACAAACCACAAGATGACGTAAATCACATCGAACATGTTCGATATTGCTTGACATGGAATCAATGAAATGTGACTGAACCAAGTTTTTTAAGAGTTCGATGAGGTGTGGAAGCGTGTACTGGTTTAGGGAAAGTACTGCAACAAACTCAAAATCTGAATACTTGAATTAGATGGATTTTATTTCATTTAGGAAATTCTGTTTTCGAATTAACGCATTTTTTAAATAACGGGCTGTATTTAACCGATATATACAGAAATAATGGATAAATAAAGTGGCATAGCTCTTGTTTTAAGTGCTAAACAATATGGCGATAATTCGGTATTTAAGTAAGGGAATTGGTACTGATTAGCATTCTGCTAGTGGTAAAAACCTTCACTGTTTTACAAGGTTGCAGTAACTGTCGGCGTTACACTGACGACCGATACATGCTGTGATGATGCAGCATGATGCATTGCGGCGAAGTTGCCGCTAGAGAGGGTATAGAGTATGGCCGATTTCAGTACATTCTTGCCTGATAGTGCGTTCGCACTCGATGTTGAGGCAAAGGACTGGCGCGAAGCAATCAAGCTTGCAGGTAAGGGTCTTGTGGATGCAGGATTCACAACCGACGATTACACCAATCAAATGATTGAAACCGTTGAAAAGCTTGGCCCTTACATGGTTATTACGCCAGGACTTGCACTCGCACATTCGCGTCCTTCGGATGCAGTGCTGCACACGGGACTCAGCTGGGTTCGACTTGCTACGCCTGTTGAGTTCGGCAACAAGGCTAATGATCCAGTGTCGCTCGTTATTGGTCTTGCTGGCCGTGATGAGAACGAGCACCTTGAGGTCATGTCGGCAATTGCTAAGGCATTAATGGACCAGAAGAAGACGGCACAGCTTGCGGCAGCGCAGTCGCCAGCTGAAATTCGCGCCATTCTCGAGTCCTGAGGTAATTCACAACCTGGGGCAATTTACAACCTGGGGTAATTCACAACCTGAGGTAATTCACAACCTGAGGTAATTCACAACCTGAGGTGATTCACAACCTTAGGCAATTGAAAAAGGAGGAAATCACTATGGATATTCTTTGCGTTTGCGGTATGGGCATTGGTACTTCTGTGCTGCTGAAGATGAACGTGGAACAGGCTGCTGCTGATCTGGGTATGGATGTAAACGTCACGACCTCGGATGCAGGTAGCGCTAAGGGCACGGCAAACATGAACGATCTGGTGCTGACGAGTGAGGAACTTGCTCCAGAGCTCGAGGGCACGAGCACGCCAGTCGTCGCCATCACGAACTTCATGGATATGGATGAGATTAAGGCAGCCCTCGAAGAGCACGCCTGATCACACGATTACGGTCGGCTCACTGTCGAGCCGGCCGTACAACAACATAATTCAATCTGATGTGAGCTCAGAGAGGCACTTGCATCAGAACAATGGGGGAGAAGAAGAACAATGAATGTTCTTGTAACAATCCTGAACTTTATTAGCCAACAGATTCTTAATGTTCCTGCATATCTGATTGGCATTATTGCGGCAATCGGTCTGATTGCGCTGAAGCGCTCGGCTGGCCAAGTGATTTCTGGCGCTTTGAAGGCAGCAATGGGCTACCTGATTCTGGGTGCTGGTGCAAACGTGGTTACGGCATCACTTGCACCATTCGGTACCTTGGTTTACAAGGCAACCGGTGCTCAGGGTGTTGTGCCAACGAACGAGGTTATTACGGCACAGGCTGCTGCACAGTTTGGTGCGCAGAGCGCTTATATCATCGTGCTGAGCTTCATTATTATGCTGCTCATCGCAAGGTTCACGCCACTGAAGTACATCTTCTTGACTGGTCACCACATGGTGTTCATGTCGATGATGCTCGCACTCGTACTGTCTGTTGGCTTTGGCGCAAAGAATCAGGTTCTGGTTGTTATCGTCGGCGCACTGCTGATGGCAGTCATGATGGTGGCTATGCCTGCATTTACGCAGCCATTCACGAACCGCATTACTGGTTCTGACAAGATCTCGGTTGGCCACTTCAACTCGCTGGGCTATGCCGTCTCTGGTGCACTTGGCTGCGCAGTCGGTAAGAAGTCGAAGTCGACTGAGGATATTGACTTCCCTAAGTCGCTGAGCTTCCTGCGCGATTCCATGGTTTCTACGACGCTGCTCATGGTTGTGCTGTACCTGATCTTCGCTATTTGGGCTATTTTCGTTACCCCAGCTCAGGAGCTGTTCAAGGTCTTTGCAAGTGCTCCAACTGATTACGGCGCATACATTATGGCTGCATTCGCTCAGGCACTGCAGTTCGGCATTGGCGTCAGCATCATCCTTTACGGCGTTCGCTTGATCCTCGGTGAGCTCGTCCCTGCATTCCAGGGTATTGCTCAGAAGGTTGTTCCAGGCGCTAAGCCAGCTCTCGATATTCCAATCGTGTTCCCTTATGGTCCAAACGCATCGCTGATTGGCTTCCTTTCGTCGTTCGTCGGCGGTCTGGTCGCCCTTGGTGTTATTGCTCTGTGGCTCGGCCCTGTTTGGGGTATGGCTCTGATTCTGCCTGGTATGGTGCCTCACTTCTTCGATGGTGGCGGTGCTGGCGTCTTCGGTAACGCAACGGGTGGCCGTCGCGGTGCTGTAGTCGGTGCATTTGTGAACGGCATGCTGATTACGTTCCTGCCAGCTTCGCTGATGGGCGTTATGGGCGAATACGGTGTCTCCAACTCGACGTTCGGCGATGGTGACTTCTGCTGGTACGGCTCGGTTATCGGCCGTATCGTCAACCTCGGCGTAACGCCAGGCGCAATTGGCTCGATTATTTTCGCCATTATCATCTTCATTGCTGCATGGATTTGGCAGGTCAAGGTTGTTGATAAGGGCTGGCAGCCAGCTAAGGAGCATTTCGCATTCATTGAGAGTGTGAAGGCTGAAGAAAAGGCTGCTGCAGCTAAGGAGCGTGAAGCTAAGAAGGCAGCACGTGCTGCTGCTAAGGCTGCAAAAGAATAAGTACTAGTGCGTTAACGCAACAATTGCTGTAAAAGTGGCGGTAAGTTTCTAAGACTTACCGCCATTTTTTATGCCGAATTTACGGCTTCAACATTTCGGGAGGCTTCGTAGTTCTCGCTGGCATTCACAAAATTTTCACTCTTTAGTAAAAGGTTTTACCAAAATAATCTTGCGCATTCGAACGCTCTTACGGTAGCGTGCAATACGTGCCGCAATGGTGCGGCACACCACATCGCGGTAACGGTGCCGCCTAATCAAGGGGTGACATGGCTGATTTCAGTAATTTCTTACCTGATACTGCATTTGCGCTAGATGTTGCAGCACAAGATTGGCGTGAAGCAATCACACTTGCTGGTAACGAGTTGGTAGATGCAGGTTTTACCACAGATGAGTACACCACTCAGATGATTGAAACTGTTGAAAAGCTCGGTCCTTATATGGTTATTACGCCAGGACTCGCTTTGGCTCATGCACGCCCTTCTGACGCGGTTTTACACACTGGCTTGAGCTGGGTTCGCCTCTCTACTCCTGTGGAATTTGGTAGCAAAGCAAATGATCCAGTGTCACTCGTTATTGGTCTTGCTGGCCGCGATGAGAATGAACATCTTGAAATTATGTCGGCAATTGCAAAAGCACTGATGGATCCTGCAAAAACGGCGCGGCTTGCAGCGGCACAGACACCAGCCGAAATTCGATCAATTCTTGAATCCTGAGCATTCAGAGATTTCAACACCAACAAACAACTACAAAGAAAAAGGAGAAAACCATGGATATTCTTTGCGTCTGCGGTATGGGTATTGGCACTTCGGTACTGCTCAAGATGAATGTGGAACAGGCTGCTGCCGATCTGGGTATGGATGTGAACGTCACCACTTCTGATGCAGGTAGCGCTAAGGGTCAAGCCAATATGAATGATCTCGTGCTGACAAGTGAAGAGCTCGTTTCAGAGCTCGAGGGCACAAGCACTCCAATTGTTCCTATTACGAATTTCATGGATATCGATGAAATCAAGGACGCTCTGGAAGACTACGCCTAAGCATAAGGGGTAAGGCCATTTCAATGACGAAGTTGGCCGATTAAATAGGTAATCGCCAATGCGAGGCAAAGGGGATACTCGCATTGGCCCTTAGGGAGAAAGAAGAACACGATGGATGTTCTTGTTGCAATTCTTAATTTCATAAGCCAACAGATTCTTAATGTTCCTGCATATCTGATTGGCATTATCGCGGCCGTAGGCTTGATTGCATTGAAGCGTCCTGTCGGCCAAATTGTGTCCGGCGCACTGAAAGCCGCTATGGGCTACCTGATTCTGGGTGCTGGTGCAAACGTGGTTACGGCATCACTTGATCCGTTCGGCACTCTCGTCTACAAGGCAACCGGTGCTCAGGGCGTTGTGCCAACGAACGAGGTTATTACGGCACAGGCTGCTGAGCAGTTCGGTGCACAGAGTGCTTATATCATCGTGCTGAGCTTCATCATCATGCTGCTCATCGCAAGGTTCACGCCACTGAAGTACATCTTCCTGACGGGTCACCACATGGTGTTCATGTCAATGATGCTCGCACTTGTGCTCTCGGTCGGCTTCGGCGCAAGCAACCAGCTGCTGGTCATTATTGTTGGCGCACTGCTGATGGCTGTGGTTATGGTGGCAATGCCTGCATTCACGCAGCCATTCACGAACCGCGTTACGGGCTCCGACAAGATCTCGGTTGGCCACTTCAACTCCATTGGTTACGCTGCTTCGGGCGCTATTGGTTGCGCAGTCGGCAAGAAGTCGAAGTCCACTGAAGACATCAACTTCCCTAAGTCGCTGAGCTTCCTGCGTGACTCGATGGTCTCCACAACGCTGCTCATGGTTGTGCTGTACCTGATCTTCGCTGTCTGGGCTATTTTCGTGACCCCAGCAGAAGAGCTGTTCGCTATTTTCGCTAGCGCGCCAACTGACTATGGCGCATATGTGATGGCTGCATTCGCTCAGGCACTGCAGTTCGGCATCGGCGTCAGCATCATTCTCTACGGTGTGCGTCTGATCCTCGGTGAGCTCGTGCCAGCATTCCAGGGCATTGCTCAGAAGGTCGTTCCAGGTGCAAAGCCAGCTCTCGATATTCCAATCGTCTTCCCATACGCTCCAAACGCATCGCTGATCGGCTTCCTCTCGTCGTTCGCTGGCGGCCTCGTGGCACTGGGCATTATCGCTCTGTGGCTCGGCCCAATCTGGGGTATTGCCCTGATTCTGCCAGGCATGGTGCCTCACTTCTTCGATGGTGGCGGTGCCGGCGTCTTCGGTAACGCAACGGGCGGTCGCCGCGGTGCTGTGGTTGGCGGTTTCGTCAACGGCATGCTGATTACGTTCCTGCCAGCTTCGCTGATGGGCGTTATGGGTGCTTACGGCGTCTCCAACTCGACGTTCGGTGACGGTGACTTCTGCTGGTACGGCTCGATTGTTGGCCGCATCGTCAACATCGGCGTCATGCCAGGCGCTATTGGCACGATTATCTTCGCAATCATTCTGTTCGCCGCTGCATGGATCTGGCAGGTCAAGGTCGTCAACAAGGGTTGGCAGCCAGCAAAGCAGCACTTCGCTTTCATTGAGAGCGTCAAGGCTGAGGAGAAGGCTCTTGCTGCCAAGGAGCGCGAGGCTAAGAAGGCTGCTCGTGCTGCTCAACAAACATCGGATGCAGCACAGCAATGAGTTTGTGCATACACGTGAAACAACACATATGCGCAGATAACTCAACAGCATGAGCCAATACGAGGCTCAATCAAGACAAGGTGGTGGTAAGTCATTAGTGCTTACCGCCACCTTTGCTATAGCGGATGCTGTGATGAGTGTGAGAACGAGTGTCAGGATGAGTGTGAGAACGAGCATCAAAGCGGATGCTGTAGCAATAAGTATTAAGTCCAGTGAAAAGTCATGCAAGAGGCCATAATTAAGCCTCACAACCAGCGATAGCAGTGCACTGAACCAAGCAACCGTACAGCGTTGTACGCACGGTTTAGGTGTTCATGGTGAGACCACACAGTGGACATTTTTGAAAAATACATATAATCACTGTTGCTATTGACTTACGAAACTGAAACGGGGGTACTCAAAGGGGTATGAAAAAGTAGATGTAACTGTTTCACTCGTGAACTCGAGCAAGAAGCCGCGCGGAAACTCGTACAATGCCAATAACAGTGGTTATCAACATGGCTAAAGAGATTCCACAAGCAATGGAGCGGAAGCAAGCGCGGAGAACGGTCAATGACGGAGTAGCGGTAAGCGACGGAGCAACGTAAGAGGCGTATTCATATGCAACAGAACGAACCAACAAGCGGTGAGAGGGATCGCCACGACTCGCAAGGTCCTGTGGATAATCCACCGGCTTTGGGCTTGCTGCATGACGATTACACGGCAGTGCCGGGCGCAGCATGCTGGGACGGGCGAAACGAAATTGATGCGATTATCGCGTCGGTGGAGCATGGCTGCACGAGGCTGGAGCCCGATTGCTACGGACGTTTCACGTGGGGCAATGGCATTGTTTCAATGACGTTCCAGACGACGGACGATGGTCCAGTGCGCCTGCTGGGGCTTTCAGGTCGAGGCATGGCTGACGCGGCCGATCTTATTACTGAATCGGCGCCGTCCGGAGTAGTGAGCCATGCGGCCGTATCTGGTAAAGATTTAGATCGTCGCGAGGTCGGCACGTTTGGTCGCATGGAACCGACTGCTGATTCGTATGACGATGATGAGGACGATGACGGCGACGGTGCAGTCTATGGCTCTGCAGACGGCTTGGTTTATAGCTCGCCGCATACGAGCGACGTTGATTACGATGAACGTCTCGATCTCATGTCGCCAGAAGATGCGATTGATCCCAATATGCCAATGGGTGAGCCAGATCCTCAGCCGATTGTGGTTATGCGTTCATCGCGCGATTCGGGCGCTGATAGCCGTCTGAAGCTGGCAGTATCGGCAGCAGGTCGAAAGCTGCGTTTCTCGGGCGCTTATGCGTTCGCGCCGGGGCAGTTCCGTAAAGATTGCAAATGGCATGACAACGATGACGAGCGTCATCCAGATCAGCCAGCCACATTAGTTATTGTGCAGAAAGACGAACTCGAAGATATTCCGATCGTAGTTTCTGTATTCCAAATGGCTGAGGGCTTGAGTGCGGTGCGCACGTATACGCTCGCTCATGCGAACTCGAAGTATCCGCTTGAGGCATTGTCATCGATGAATATCACGCTGCCGCTTGCCGCAACAGGCGTCAATGTTGATGACGTGCAAGTCTATTACGGCGACAGCTCGTGGGCATTGGAAAATGATTGGCGCTGCACGCCGCTGCGATCTACAACGCTCAAAGATCGTAATTATCGCGCCAATCCTGGCATGGGTTCGGCTCGTTTTGCGCGCTCGAGTACCTCAACGTGGTCAACAGGCGAGTATTTGCCAACCGGCATTATTGAAGCTTTTGATCCAACGCAGGATGAGATTCCGTTCTCCTTTATGTGGCAGATCGAAACGAATGGCGCTTGGGAATGGTCTATTGGTGAAGATGCGCCGGGCTTGCGCGTTAGTGCGTACGGCCCAGAATGCCACGATCACGCGTGGTATACGATGCTCGATGAATCCAATATTTTCCGCACCGTGCCCGTAAGCTTCACGATTTGTAAAGGCGATTGGCGTGCGGCGGTTGCTGAAATGACGATGCATCGCCGCGCACTGCGTCATGCTCAGGCTGAGTTTTGTGGCCGCTTGGATGACTACAAGCGTGAGCAGCAGCTCGTGGTGTACAACGATTATCTGGATACGGTTAACGGCGATCCTCGATTGAACAAAGAAGTGCCGCTTATTGATGGTGCTGCAGCCGCTGGTGCTGATGTGTTCTGCATTGACGCCGGCTGGTATGACAGCGATGATCTGGGCTGGTGGAGCACAGTTGGCGATTGGCTGCCATCGTCGAATCGTTTCGGCGAGCTGCGTATGGCTGGCGTTACGCATTTGATTCAGGCCAACGGTATGCAAGTCGGCCTGTGGATTGAGCCAGAAATTGTGGGCGTGCATTCGGCGGCCGCTGTTGAGCTGCCTGATTCCGCGTTCATTTGCCGCCACGGGGAGCGTGTGGGTGATCGTAGCCGCTACCATCTCGATTTCCGCTCGCCAGTTGCGCGTGCGCATGCTACGGCTGTTATTGAGCGTTTGATTCACGACTTTGATGTGCGTTATTTCAAGTTCGACTACAACACGATGCCGGGCTCAGGCCCCGACGAGGGCTCCGATTCCGTGGGCCAGGCTCTGCTCGAGCATTGCCGCGCTGTGCTCGACTGGATTGATTTAATTCGTGTCCGTCACCCTGACGTCATTATTGAGAGCAGCAGTTCGGGAGCAATGCGCGCTGATTACGCCATGCTGTCGCGTCTTGATATGCAGTCGACTTCTGATCAATGCGACCCTGAGATTTATGCCAGCATTGCCGCCGCGTCTGGACTGACGGTCTTGCCAGAACAGCAAGGTCACTGGATCAACGTCAAGCCAGATATGGACGACGAAGCAGCGGTATTTGTGCTGGCTACTGGCATTCTGTCACGTATGCATTTAACGGGCTTCTTGGATCAGCTTGGTGATCTGCATATGGAACTCGTACGTGAAGCCGTTGGCTTGCATCGCACCGTGCTCGAAGATCAGCACAATATGGTGCCTTGGTACCCCTATGAATTACCAGATTTCAATGGTGCATGGCTTGTTTCTGGTTTGCACCATGATCTCAATATTGCGAAAACAACAGATCCAGAACTGGCAGAGCGTATTGAAACAGGACATACCTACGATTACGTGACTATCTGGCGTAGGTATGGTGCGGAATCAATGTATTTAGATGTGCGCGAAAATGCACATCTGGAACAGGTGTTCCCAGATCCTGCGCATCATCAGCGCTATGCGCCTGAAGCCAAGCCATGGAAAGTGGAACGCGTTGACGGTACCACGGTGCGCATAACTGCAGCAGCATGGGATCGTCCGAGTGCACGTGTGTTTAAAGTGGTGTATGACACAGACGAATAAACAATACTGAACATAACAGAATGAAGGTGAACGGTCTTGGCTAAAAAGCATAGAGATCGTAGTTGGGCACCGGCACCAGAAAGTTTGCCTGCTGATGCTCATGTCATTGACAACCACACACATGTGGCTTCGGTGGTGCCATTTAGCCGCGCAATGAGTCACGAAGCCGTCAGCAAGGGTCAGCCAGAAGTTCCCGTGTATAGCGTGGATGAGCTTCTGGCTCAGGCTGCTGCTGTTGGTGTTGAAGGCGTGATTGATTGTGGCTGTGAGCTGCCAAATCTGATGACCGCAGTCAATATGGCTATTGATCATCCAGATCAAGTGCATGCAGCAATTGCTATTCACCCGAATGAATCAGTACTGCACGGTCATCGAGGCGTTCCTGGCCCAGATGGCCTTCCAGTGCGCTATAAGCCATGGCATGATGTGCCATTTGATGAAGCTATGGCAGAAGTAGAACGTATTGCGCGTGCATTCCCAGACCAAGTGGTGGCCATTGGTGAAACCGGTATGGATCTGTTCCGTACTGGCGAAGGAGCAGCAGAACTACAGCGCCAAGCCTTCCGTGATCATATTGCGCTCGCAAAAGAGCTGGGTATCGCTCTGCAGATCCATGATCGCGATGCACATCGCGAAGTTATTGAAACGTTGCTTGCTGATGGTTCGCCAGAGCGCACCGTGTTCCATAGCTATTCTGGCGATACGGAAATGGCCCAAATTGCTCGTGAACAGGGCTGGTACCTGAGCATGAGCGGTGCCAGTAGCTATAAGGGCAACGATGCTATTCGTGAATCGGCTCGCATTGTGGGTCTGAACCACGTCATGGTAGAAACCGATGCCCCATATTTGACTCCTATGCCGTATCGCGGACGCACTAATGCTCCATATATGATCCCATATACGCTTCAGGCTCTTGCCCAGCATCTGGATATTCCAGTAGCCGATGTTGCACGTGGAACACGTGCAACAACACGTGAGGTATATGGCATTTAACGCCTTCTATGGCAGACCGAACACTATTGAGCAATACGCATAAAGTTCAAAATTGCCCAATAGGTGCGATATTTGCTCGACAGACCTGCAAAGCGCAGTATGATGCCATTCGTTGCCGAGATCCAAGGACTCGACAACGTTGCTAGAAGCATAGGCGATTTGCAAAGGTCTACCAAACGTCCTAATGTTTCCGTCTGCTTTATATTCGGTGGGTTTATCTCGCTGTTGAAAGGAAGATAATGTCGCAACCGTCACAGGCGGGAGGTTGTGAGGCACTGCTTACGCAGGCTGTCCGTTACACCAATGCACCCCGCGTCTCGTATCGGTCGATGACCAGCGAAGAACGTCGTGAAATGCGTAACTCCGCAAAGCGTATGAACTCGGTACAGAACACTGCAACAGCTGGTTCGACCACGAACTCCGCTGCTGGTGCTGGTACCGATACCAGTGCCGATTCCAATGGTTCGCAGAAACCACGTATGAACGGTCGCACCAAGGTTACGGCCGCAATGGCTCTGATCGCGCTTGGTGTCGTCTATGGCGATATTGGTACGTCGCCACTCTATGTGTGCCAAACGTTCTTAGCCGGCCAAGGTGGCTTGCACCAAGCTACGCATGACTCGGTTATTGGCATGATGTCGCTGATCTTCTGGACGATCACACTGATCACCACAATCGAATACGTGCTGATCTGCATGCGCGTCGATAACAAGGGTGAGGGCGGTATTTTCGCTCTGTACTCGCTGCTGCGCAAATATGGCGCTTGGCTGCTTGTTCCAGCTATGATTGGCGGCTCAGCCTTCCTTGCTGATTCGGTGCTGACGCCAGCAATGTCAATTTCCTCAGCAGTTGAAGGTTTGCGCACGCTTCCAGCGTTTGAAACAATCTTTGCCGAGAATAAAGAACTGACGCCAATGATCACCATCATTGTGCTGCTCGTACTGTTCTCAGTGCAGTCGCGCGGTGTAGAACGCATTGGTAAAGTCTTCGGCTCCGTAGTGCTCGTTTGGTTCCTGTTTATTGGTATTCAGGGTGCTTTGAACTTGGCTAATGACTGGAGCGTGCTGCGCGCACTGAACCCTGTCTATGGCGTCAAGTTCCTGTTCAGCGGTCAAAACCATGCTGGTATTGCATTAATGGGTACGGTGTTCCTGGCTATTACTGGTGCTGAGGCACTGTATTCCGATATGGGCCATGTGGGCCGTGGCAATATTTATGCGACGTGGCCATTCGTCAACCTGTGCCTCGTGCTGTGCTATTTCGGCCAAGGCGCTTGGATGATTCACAACGAAGAGAACCCTTCGTATGTGACGACTGTGCCAAATCCATTCTTCGAAATGATGCACCCGAATATGCGCTTTATTGCCGTGTTCCTTGCAGTGGCCGCCGGCATTATTGCTTCGCAGGCTCTGATTTCTGGTGCATTCACGATTGTGTCTGAAGCTACGCGCCTTAACTGGATGCCACATCTGCAAGTGCGCTACCCAGCTCGTACGCGTGGCCAGATTTATATTCCTGTTATTAACACGGTGCTGTGCGTCGCCACCATTGGCGTCATGCTGCTGTTCAAGGATTCGGAGCACATTGCTTCGGCCTATGGTCTGGCACTGACGATCACAATGATTATGACGTCCATCCTTGTGACCGTCTATCTGTGGCATATCCGCATGCATATTGCTGCTGTGCTGTTTGCCATTCTGTTCCCATCGATTATGGTCATGTTCTTCATCTCGTCGATGGCCAAGTTCCTGCATGGTGGTTGGTTCACGATGGTGCTCATGATCGTCATCCTAGGCATTATGTACGTGTGGAACGAGGGTACAAGGCTCGAACGTGCGCAGCGTCGTCATATGCGTCCAGAAGACTGCTTACCAGTGCTGCAGCGCTTGCACGACGACGATTCGATTCCATATTTCGCCGACAACATCGTCTACTTGACGAGCGATATGGATATGAAGCGCATTGATACTGATGTGTTCTTCTCGATTTTCGCTGACCATCCAAAGCGCGCCCGCGCATGGTGGGCTGTTTCAGTGGAAACTGCAGATGATCCGTATACGCGTGAATACCAGGTTGAGAACTTCGGCACCGATTACATGTATCGCGTGCGTTTGAAGCTCGGCTTTAAGGTACAGCAGTCGGTTCCTGCCTACATTCACCAGATTATGCATGACTTAATTAAGTCGGGTGATCTGCCAATGCAGAAGTCGGTGTACCCGAAGGTGGATTCGGATCCTGATATTGGCCCAATTAAGTACGTGCTGATTCACAAGGCTTTGATGCCTGAGTCGAAGGTTTCGACGCGTGGCGCTTGGTCGCTTGAGATGAAGTACGCCATCCGCCACGTTGCTGGTTCGCCAGTGAAGTGGTTCGGCTTGGCTCCGTACAACCCACTTATTGAAGTGCAGCCGCTGTTCTTGTCAACGGTTCGTCCTCCTCGCTTAAAGCGTGCTGAGGCTTAGGATGGTGCGTATGACAGGCAAGATTCCTACGTTAGAAGAAATTGAGCAGCTGCACCGCGATTTGGCACCTTCTCAAGCCGCGTTCGACTTGATTTATACGCACTGCCGTATTATCGCCGAAATCACGCGTCAGCTGGTGCATCGTCAGAATGCTTTATTTATGCGTCGCTGCACATTGCCTTCGGATGCCGTGGAACGCACTGGAGACTATGACGCACAACCCAACGCATTCAAAGTGCCAGCAACCGATGGCGTGACGGGCGGTATGATCCCACCACGCTATTTGGATACGCGCATGCCAGTGCTCGGCGCACTTGTACACGATATTGGCGTCTATAAGCTCGTACTCAACGATGGCAGCAATGGTGAACCATTGACATTTGATGGCCCTAATTACGTGAGGCACGGCATTATTGGCTATCAACTGCTACTTGACGCTGGTTTTGATGAATCAATCGCTGAATATGCGCGCAACCATACGGGAGTGGGCCTGACTAAAGAAGACGTGGAAAGGCAGCACCTGCCGATTCCAGTAGACGACTACGTGCCGATGAACCTCGAACAAGAAGTCGTGATGGTGGCCGATAAATACAACAGCAAGTCGGTGCCGCCACGCTTCCTGACCGCAGAATCGTACGCCAAGAAGGCCGCACGATTCGGCGAACAGAACGAGCAGCGTTGGCTCGAACTTGTACGCCAGTACGGTGAGCCAGACATCCCAGCGTTAGCTGAGAAATACCATATGCAAATTAAGTAACGGGCGTTCCAAACGCACGTGAAACGCACCTGCATACACGAGGTACTGCAAGCACTACGTAACTGTGAGTAGTGCGAAACTGCAGATCAACAGATTTGCAGAGCATAGAAAAGCGACCGTCGCAGAGTTATTTCCGCGACGGTCGCTTTTTTGAACTCAAGAGGCGTGAGGCGATAACTGAGTCGAGCTCAAAACTTAGTCGAGCTCAATAATGTTGCCAATTTGAGCGGCAACATTGGCATCGCTGGTCACCACAATGATGGCGCGCTGCTTGTTCTGAGACTTCGTCTGTGCCTTGAGCAGCTGCAGGAATTCCTCGGCATCGCTGTCGTCGAGCGTAGCCGTAGGTTCGTCAGCAATAATTACGTCAGGATCGCAGGCAATTGCGCGACCCAGAGCCACACGATGCTGTTCAACGACGTCGAGCTCACTGACCTTGACGTGTAGCTTGTCTTCGTCCAAACCAAGCTCCTTAAGCAGATCAGCAGCAAGCACTGGCTTAGGCTTCAGGAACGTGCGAGACGATGCATCCATGGCATACACCAAGTTCTGCACGGCATCAAAATCCATGCGCAGCATGAACTGCTGCATCATCAAGCCCAGACGATGACCGCGCGTCTCCTGGCTATCGAGCTCAGCCAGATTCTTACTACGCACCACAACCGAACCCTCAGTCGGGTAGAGCAGGCCCGCCATCGTAGCGAGCAGCGCCATACGACGATCAGGCTCATCAGCATGTACCAAAATGGCCGTGCTCGTGCCAGCATCGCAGCCGAACGACACATTATGCAGCAGATCACGGTTGTGCGACGTCACGGTCACGTTCTTGAACGCGTACGTGACGTTGGCGCGGAACACTGCATTTTCAGCGACTTCACGCGTCTCGTCGAGCTCATGATTCAGTCGCGCACTAATACGCTCGGTTGGCTCCACCGTTTCGTTGGTGTTCGCCGGCTCGGTATTACCCAGTGCCAGCATTTCTTCCGTACGACGTGCATTGTTTGCTGCAGCATCATCTGGAACATCAACAGATTGAACTTCTGTGGATTCGTCAGTAGCTACTTCACCGTCGTCTTCGAAATCGATAGTAAACGGAATGCTCTCTGGCAAATCCTCGTTTTCGACTGTGGCTTCGACGGTCTGGTCCTGCTGATCCTGCATCTGGTCAGCCTGCTTTGCTTCGTTTTCAGTACGCTCGCTCATGCTTGCTCCTTGCCGTCATGCGATTCTGGCAGTTCATCGCGTTCAATGCTGTTTGGGCTTGGTGAGTATGGGTTGGCGAAAAGTGACATCTTCGGGAACAGTGCCACGCGGACTGCAGCAATAATCATGAAGAGCAGCACTGCAAGTGCGCCGATCCAAGCTGCATCGCCCTTAACTGTGCCGCTAATGTCCATAAGATTCGTGCCACTTACGGAGTTGCCAATTGGGTTAGCTGTGTTAATGCCAATGAGCCAGCCGATCAGGGCACCCACAATCATTGGAATGAAGACCTCGATCATGAACTGGAAGCCAAGGCGAATCTTGTTCACGCCCATAATCATGGCGTTACCAATTTCGTCGCGACGTGGCACGCAGCCCAGCAGCACGAGTAGTAGCAACAGTGCGCCGCCGATGCTCAGTGTGCAAATCATGACAATCAGCATGTTCTGGCGGATATTATCGAGACCCTTATGCGATTCGGCATAACGATCCAATGTGTATGACGTGACGGAGTAATCCTTACCAAGATCACTCTTTGCCACAATCTTCTTGAATTCGTCATACTCAGCAGGGGAGTTGAACATAAAGACAATGTCAACGTATGGCTTAGCCCAGCCCTTGCCTTCAGGTACATCAAAACCATCGGCGGACAACGTGTACGCCGAAATATAAATCACGTTGTTACGGTCGTCCTTAGCGAACTTTGCCTTAGAACCGTCAGCCTGAATTGTCGAATCAAGAGGAGCGCCAGTGTACTTATAGAGACCGGCGATCGTGTATTCATGCGTCTTATTGGCATCAGTTGCAGTGCCAATGGAGAACTTATCGCCAACCTTCAGGTTGTTCTTCTTGGCAAGATCTTCCGAAATAATTGCGGAGCTGAGCTGAGCGTTCTGCGTCAGATCAATATTCTTGCCTTTAACGATTTCGTAGTGACCCCAAGGATTCACCGACAAGGCTTCTTCAGTGAACAGGCTCTGCAGTGTGAAGTCGCCACCAGTTTTGTCCTGGCTGACATCACTCGTGGCATCAGACGTAATTGGCTTCAGTGACTTAGTAGACTGCACAGGAACTGATTCCAGCACCGTGTAGTTGAACTGAATGTTCTTGCTATTGAGCTCGGTTGCCAACTTCGTGTACTGATCCCAGCTGACGTAATGCTTGGTCCAATCGCTGTTATCAGAAGTGCGTGTCTTGAGCAGTGAAGGTTTCATTTGCAGTTGAGCATATGGCTGCTGCCTGTTATAACCTTCGCCATTCATATAGTCAGCCTGATGAACGATTGCCGCGCATACTACAGTGCCGAACATCGTCAGCGCGCTAACGAGCATTATCAATACCGTGCGCAGCTTATGCCTCATTAATGCTGCCCACGCATTCTTCAATGCGAACATGGTTGCCTTTCCTTGAGTTTACGGGTGGCCTGTTCTGCCCGTAACTGTAGTCCTATCTGCAGGGTGGCGCTGCGAATGAAAACAGTCACCACCTGAGTCACTGGTTTTAATCTTGCGACGCAAACTGAAAATTAGCCGAAAATTCGCATGATGTGGACATGAACCTGATATATCCACAAGGAATGTGGATAACGTTTTGCACTTATCCAGAATGAGCGAAGGATCCATTCGACGAATCGTATTGAGCTTGGCATAGTGATCCTCACATCTGAACAGATGCTAGAGAGCAGATTGCAACAACTCGCGAAGAGGAGAGGCGCGAGATAAGCGGTGTGATCTGTTACGAAGAGAAGAGGAAGCTATGAAGCACACAGGAGTGCAAGCTTTTACGGCTCATGTGGATGAGCTACAAAAGCGATTTGAAATAGTGTTGCGTGAGCAAATGGCTATGGATGTTGATGAAACATCAGTAGACGATGACGCTGCAGCTGCAGGTGGTGCATCAGTGCAATACCAAGCCATGCGACTCTTGCAAGAACTTGAACGTATGCATATGGGTCAGGTCCCTGTGAACTCGGTAGCACCATTTGATGGTGTTGCTGCAGTCACTGGATATCAAGAAGCATGGGGCTTCGATATGCAAATACTGCGAGCAACAGGACTCATAGATGATGAATTGCTTGCACTGAGTTTTACCGTATTTGGCTCCACCCATTGGGTTGACACTATTGTGTTAGCAACGTTGACACGAGATCGCAATCTTATTGCACTTGTACGTAGATGGCTAACGAGAATATCAATGGTTGTGAGCAGTAGAGGCCTGTGTTCCTGGCTATATGGTCTTATTAATGACGCCAATATTGCCTGCATGCTCAAGAAACCGAGTGTGGATATGCCGATTATGCGACCAATGAGCATGCAGCGCATATTGAGTCGATTCCACAATGAAACGGAACAAGGCTATGACCAGAGCGACGCACTGCAAGAAGATCTTTGGCGATATGCCGATGAATGTCATCGCTTAGGCACCTATATATTCACAACTTGGGGTATAGAACAGCCTGATAGTGCGCATGAATACAACAAACTGCATCGCGATATAGCAATAGAGCTTATGACGCATCCCAATATTGGCCTCGCGATGATGCGTCAGGATACGCGAGTCGGTAAATATGCCAATCCCGATGGGCGATACCAACGCATTGTGCAATATATTGCATCGTTGCATATTGAGGCAGATCTTGACTATGCCCATCGGCATAACGATGCCGTTGCCAATGATTTAGCTAGGCAAAACTCATCACAAGATGTTGCCGATCATATTGCCTATGCCTCATTACGGTATGTGGACGATGGGCGTCAATTCATAACAGCACTACAAGAACTTTGGGATACGTTCATGGATGATGCTGGCGACGTGCTCCTGGCATTAGAAGAACGCAATATACGGCCAGATAAACCACTGTGGCATAACGTTGTGCATCTCGAAGAAATGGCCTGCGCGCTACTTGGTCCCAGCGTTGGCGCCCGACTTATTCGCGCATTCGACAACCATCACCAGCGAGAATTCGACGAATATATCCATCTGCTGCAAATGCGTATCGATGCAGTAAGCCAGCTTGGTCTTGCAGGAACAGCAAGTCTGCTCATTCACCGCTACCAAACCATGCTCACATTTAACGACAGCACCAGGCTGGAATTCCGCAATGCCATGTGTGAGCAATATCGAGAACTCCTCTTCGACCAAGCTTGCATAGTCCTCATGCGTTTACCCGATACCGAATGGACTCGAGAACTTGCACAACAACTGATGCGCAGCGATGTACCAACATTTGACGCCATGCTCGAACAGCTGCCAGAAGCCGATACCGCCATTATGCAAGAAGCAGCAGCGCTCGCAGAACAACCAATGCCAGAAATCGTCAAGGAGGTGACGCAATGAACGCGTCAATGAATAGTCAATCGTGGACCCAACTCAATACGCATGCCATTGCAGAGCCTTCGCACGCGCCTGTGCCATATCAAATGCTCGATACGGAATTTATTACTGCACTTGGGGACTTAATCCAGTGCTTTGAACAGTTGGCTAGTGATCATAAGAAACCTAAAAAGCTTACGGCCCGAGCCTTTGAAACACTTGTTGCCAATGATGAATATGTCAACGAAGAGCTGCATCGTTTGGCATTCCATACATTAGGTAGCCCTCACTGGACGCGCATGCTCGATTGGGCAGCTGCCTGTGCTGATCCTCGATTATTGGAATACTGCCGTAACTTCTTGCAGCGTATTTTGCGATGGACCACACAGTATGGCGTATGCACATGGCTCTATGTACTGATTAACGATGCTGAAGTTGCAAAAATGATGCAACAGCCAACTGAGGATATGCCAATTCTCGGTCCAATAACAGGACGCCGTGTAGTGCAATGGCTGTATGGAACAGGTATAGAACGCTATGGCAAAGCTGATCTGTTGCACACCATGATGCAAGACTATGCCGATGAAACGTATCGTATAGCTGCCTACTGTTGCCTGACCTGGGGTGTGAATGATGCGCGCAGTGTCGATATGGCATCAGCGTTATTACTACACCACGATATTGGTCGACCAATGTTGCGCGACTCGTCCCGTTCTGAAGCGTTCCTTGGTGAAGCGCCGCAGCTTCATCATCGTGAGGCGCTCGACTATATGCAAGTGCTACGTACCGAAGCAGATCTTGATTACGCATGTGATTTGCAAATGCAGCTTGATGAGGATCAGCAGCTATATGAGAAATTCAAAATACAAGAACGACTTGAAGAAACTAACGAGCGCAAACAGCAGTGGCTCAAAGAAATGTGGCTCGCAGATCGACGATATTTATTTGATGCACGGCACGTAATTGAGGCCTACCGAATGCTGTGGAATCAGCAGACGCCAACAGTGGACCACATACTGAACTTAATTCGAGACGAACTTGAGCCGCCGAAACTGCCGGCATGGCAGAATCCCGTGTATCTCAATGATCTTGCGGGCTCCTTAGTCGGTTCGTTCCATGCGGAAATGATGCGCGAGGCATTTGAACATCGCGATCGTGAGCGATTTGAAAATGCAGTGGCCTGGATTACTGAACATTGCGAACTCGTTGAGCATGCAGGGTTCTTCTCATTGCCAATTTCGATGGTTGTTCGGTGTGAAATGCAAGAAGTGCAGAGTCTTGGCGAAAGTGTGCAACAGCGAGAAGTTTGGGATTACTGGATGATGCAAATGGCGGACAATATGGCTGCAGTACTGCTGGCCCGCATTGCTGATCCTGCTCAAGCACGAAAAGCTGCACGCGCACTGATGGTGCATGATCTGGATAGTCATTTGGATGCGCTGGAGGCCCGAGTGAGCGACTGTAGAGATTTTCGCCCATAAGCAATGAGTTTCCTGATAGTCAGCTCAAACCAATAAAACGGCGAAATTTCAGGGGATGAATGGAGCAGTACTCACACAATATTGTGAGGATGCTCAGCGAATGCTTGCTGACTATCAGGAAAGTCTTAGGTTAATTCTCATGGAATGGCAAGGGTTGAACAGTACCTTCGGATTCATCAAAAACGTTACACAAACAAAAACGGATTCCCGATCATAGGGGACAGGCCAGCATTCCATCAATGTCTGGCTTGTTGATCGAGCCAAAGGTATTGAAGGAGCGTTTGCCATGAACTCGCCGGAACATAACTTTCCGCCGAATATGAGCGCGCCTACGTCTAACAAGTCTGGACGCGCGCAGGGCGCACAGGTTGCCAAGCACAAGCCTTGGATTGGAAAAGTTGTTGTTGCACTTGCTGTGCTTATTGTGGCCGCAATTTGCGTGTCACTGAGCTGTGGCGTATTTAATGATTGCCCAAAGCGAGAGGCAACTGTAGAAATTACATCGACGAATGCGCCAGCAACTGGTGGTGCTCGAAGCGGTAGAGCTTCTGGCCATAGCGGCTCTGCTCGAGCACATACGGCCACGCCTCAGAGCGATAATCAGCCATCGCAAACGCGCGCATCGGCTGATCTTAATGCAGTTCCAACTAGCGCTTCGCAAAGCACGGTCGCCACTAACCTGCAAGGGAAGTGGTGAAAGCGGGTTACTGCGACACGCCAAGTATTGCGATTTGCTTAATGATTTGATGTGTGGTAGTTTTACTCGAGTTGAGCCCATTATGTGGGTGAAAACAAATGGAGGATTCGCCTAGTGGCCTATGGCGCACGCTTGGAAAGCGTGTTGGTGTAACAGCCTCGCGAGTTCGAATCTCGCATCCTCCGCCGGTAACCCTTTCTGGAGAAATTCAGAAAGGGTTTTTGTTTATCTGAAAACGGCTTCTTTTCAACGATTCTGGTGTATTGTTGGACATTTCTACTCAGTCGGAGTATGCGAGATTTCGACGTTAGAGGCGGAAAAACCAATAGAAATTCCGTATGCAGAGCACTGTATTGAGAGCACTTTTTCGCATCTTGTATGCGAAGCGCCGTGTGACTTTATCCTATCAAAATAGTAAGATTCCTTATAGTGAGCATGCTTACTAATTGAGAGAAGAAGATTCATGGATCGCATTCATTATTTGCTGATGAAGACGCATCTGATTGTGCGTCGTCGAGTTGATGAGCGTATTAGCGATCTCGGTTTGACTCCTGGGCAGCCCAAAATCCTGAGTTATCTTGCTGAGCATGGCGAATCTGATCAAACGAGTATTGCTCGCGCATGTTTGATTCGGAAGGCCACGATTGGCAGCATTCTTAAGCGTATGGAATCTCAAGGTTTGATTCAGCGTCGCCGAAGTCCTGAAGATAGTCGCGCGATTTTGGTTTCGTTAACGCCGTCTGGACGCGACAAAGAGTCTCAGCTTACGCCAATTTTTACTGAAGCTGTTGAGCCGATCCGAAAGACCTTGACTTCACGTCAGATTGAGCAGCTTATTGATTTGCTCACTCGCGTCAGTTCGTCTCTTGATGACGCTTCTCAAGACGAACTCGACTGACTTTTCAGCTGCGTCCGCTAGTTTGTGTTGTTTATTTTTCTTATTTCTGTTTAGCTTCATCGCAATTCAAGGAGTTCATTACGAGCACCGTACATATGCCCCATATTTCTCCAACGCACCATCATCATCACGCCATCACGAAGCTTGCTGCACGTGCTTGGCATGCGCATATTCCTGTTCGCACGTTTGTTATGTTCTTTGGCATGGCACTCATGGCGTTGGGTGTCTCGTTGTCAATTAAAGGTGATTTGGGTACATCGCCAATTTCCAGTCTGCCTTATGCATTGAGCTGCATTTTGGGCCCTTCTGTTGGCACAATGACGATTATTTTGAATGTCAGTTATGTGCTGATCCAGGTGCTGATTCTTCGTCGTAATACGCGTTGGAATCATTGGGCGCAGTTGATTATGGCTACGTCAATGGGTGTTTTTATCGATTTCTTCGATTGGATTCTTCCATTCGGAACGCCTTCTAGCTATTTCATGCGTTGGGTGCTGTGCATTCTTGGCATTATTGCCTGTGGTGTTGGTATTGCATTCGAAGTACGTGCAGATTTGATTTTGAATGCAGGCGAGGGCATGGTCGCTACATTGGCTGAAGTTATGGGCCATAAGTTTGGCAATGTCAAAATTGTTTTTGATTCCACATGCGTGGCATTGGCTCTTGCTAGCTCACTGCTGTGCCTGGGTGCTCCTGCTGGTGTACGTGAAGGTACGGTTGCTGCAGCACTGTGCGTAGGCCTTGTAGTGAAGGCATCAACCAAAGTTATTCACGGTATTGACGTCAAGCGCTGGGCACTAGCAACGGCGCACTGAATATGTGAATGCTGAATATTAGTGATGCTGCTGTGCGGTACTTACAGGAGCATCACACGATATTCAGCTTATTTTCATCAATTTAAAAGTCCATAGCCATTGAAAGCTCACGGAGCTTTGGAGCTTACCCCCGTACATTCGTGACCCATCATCCGAAAACGCCTATAAGGGCCATCACGAATGCGAGGAAATACCCCATGTTCGTCTTGAAGAACGCGGCACGTAATGTAACGCGTAATAAGGGCCGCAATATTTTGATCATAATTATTGTGGCCATTATTGCCATCGCAGCTACCGTGGGCTTAGCAATTCTGCAAGCTGCACAGCGAGCACGAGCAGATGGTTTAGCTAATACGACCATTACTGCTCAAATCGCTATGGATCGTGGATCCATGATGAAGAAGATGGAACCACCGAGTACCAATGAATCGGGTAGTGATTCCAAGCCAGATTTTGATGCAATGCGCAATGCGCTCGAATCGAACCAGATTACTTTGGAAGATTACGAGCAATATGCCAACGATGCAGCAGTATCGTCAAGCTATTACACCGAAACGGCTGCTTTAGAAAAAACAGATAATTTCCAGCCAGTCGAAACTTCGTCTTCGAATGCCATGGGAGAGGCCTCATCAAATTCGAATTCAGACGCTACAGCAGGTGCTGAGCGTAACGGAGGACCAGATGGCGCTATACCTGGTGGTGGTAATGGCGGCCTAGGCAACATGGTGAATGGTGATTTTTCACTTGTTGGCTTCTCATCTGATCAGGCGCTGGCAGCCGCACAAAATGGTGCGTTCACCATGGTTGATGGCAAAGCATTCAACTACACGAGTTCAGACGATAATGACGTGATTATTAGCGAAAATCTCGCTACGTTCAATAACGTCAAAGTGGGTGACACCATCACCGTTGCCAACGCAACAGATTCTGCAAAGACCTATAAGTTCAAGGTGCTTGGCATCTACAAGAACACCACCGATTCGCAGAGCTTTGGCGGTCCAATGCGTTCTACCGCATCAGATCCAGATAACGCCATTTACACATCTACTGCAACGGTAAACGCACTCGGTTTGGCAAGCGACAATACAGTGACGACCGAAACGAGTTCGGGCAACGAAGTGAAAACTGCAGCATCGCAACTGCAATTCACTTATGTTTTTGCTGATAAAGCCGCTTACGACGAATTCTGCAACAGCATCGCAAGCCAACTGCCAGAAGGCTATACGGTGCAGTCTGCCGACGTGGATCAGTATGAGCAGAGCCTCGTGCCGCTGAACAACTTAGCGAAGTTCGCGAAAACGTTGCTGATTGTCGTATTGGCAGTGGGTGCAGTAATCATCGTTGTTCTCACTATCTTCAACATTCGCGAACGCAAGTATGAAATCGGAGTCCTGACGGCAATTGGCGTGCGCAAAGGTAAGGTGGCCGCTCAATTTACGACTGAGCTGCTCATCGTAACGATGCTGGGACTGATTGTGGGCACGGGAATTGGAGCTGCAGTGTGCAAGCCAGTGTCGAATGAGATGCTCTCGAGTCAGATCACGCAGCAGCAAACGCAAGCACAGAGCCAGCGTGAGCAATTCGGACGTGACATGATGCAGCCAGGCGGCGGTCCTGGCGGCGGCCCAGACAGCGCTTCGGGAGAACAGAATGACGAGCAGCGTGGGTCGGATTCACCAACGGCAAATTCGAGTGCTCCAGATGTCCCAAATGAAAAGCGTGGCATGAATCGCATGGCCAATTACGTTGCGGACGTGAATGCAACTGTGAATTTGAAGGTTATCGGCATCATGATGCTGATCGGGCTTGCACTCACACTTGTTGCCGCGCTCGTAGCCGCTGTATTTGTGATGCGTTACGAGCCGCTGCAGATTCTTGCAGACCGCTCATAAAGCGGTTGCTACCAATACCAATGACAACTTGCGAACCGATGACATTTCAGATTTTTAGGAGTACAACATGACTCAAGAAACTCAGCAGCAGGAAACCCAACAGCCTGTGCTGGCGCTCGATCACGTGAGCTACAGCTACACCAAAGGTGGGCGCAACGTGCTCAATGACGTTTCGATGGCGTTTGAACCAGGCAAAATGTACGCAATAACAGGACCTTCTGGTGCAGGTAAAACAACATTGTTATCGCTGATTAGTGGTCTCACGACGCCAACACAGGGTGCGGTTGAGTATGAAGGCAAAAGCCTTGCCGAAATCAATCGATACGATTACCGCAGCCAGGATATTGGCGTTATTTTCCAGAGTTTCAATTTGCTGCCGTCGCTGACCGTGGCTGAGAATATTGAACTGTCGATGGATGCCTCGGGCCGCGAGTTCAGCGAGCCAAAGTCTGACATTATTGCGCGGCTGCTGCAGCAGGTGCACCTGCCGGTTGAGTATGCCAAGCAGCGCATTCTACATCTGTCTGGTGGTGAGCAGCAGCGAGTGGCCATCGCACGTGCGCTCAGTTACGATCCGCACATTATTCTTGCCGACGAGCCGACGGGTAATCTCGACCCGTCAACGCAGGCCGACATCGTCAATATTTTCCGTCAGCTTGCGCACGAGCAGAACCGTTGCGTTATTCTCGTCACGCATTCGCCGGCTGTGGCCCAGGCTGCAGATCACGTTATTCAACTTACGAAATTGCAGCGTCCAGTTGTGCAGCAGTAATTTGATTTCTGCTGTGCTCTGATAAACAAAATGCAGCGAGGTTTGTGGCTACCAAACGTAAGCCACAAACCTCGCTGTTTTGATATTGGTTTGTTCTTTGTCTTCGTGCGGTATCTGATGCTCAGATAGTCGTTTCAATAATGAAGCGCGGGCGATGCTTCACTTCGGTGTAAATCTTGGCAATGTACTCGCCAATAACCGCCAGTGCGAGCAAAATAACGCCGCCTAAGAACCACAGCGAACACATCACCGAGCCCCAACCAGCCACGGCATTACCTTGATGCACAGAAATAATCGTGTAAATCAGCATGCCAATGCCAATAATGATTGAGCCGATGCCAAGACCCGTAATAATTTGCAGCGGTTTCGTAGAGAACGAAGTAATACCTTCTACAGCAAACGAGACCATCTTGTGTAGCGGATACTTCGATTCACCAGCCTGACGTACTCCGCGCTTGTAATAGGCTTTATCAGAAGGGAAACCAAGCGATGGCACAATGCCACGCAAGAACAGATTTTCTTCTCGATACTGCAGTAGGGCAGTTAAGGCCTTGCGGCTCATTAAGCGATAATCCGCATGGTTTGGAATAGTTTCCGTACCCAATGCGGTCATAACTTTATAGAACATCACGGCCGTACCGCGCTTAAATGCAGTATCGCTATCGCGGTTATCGCGAACGCCATAGACGATTTCGGCACCCTGACGGTAATCCTCGATCATCGTGTCAATTGCATTCGGATCGTCTTGTAAATCAGCATCAAGCGACACAATGGCATCAGCGCCAACGTCGTAGGCATGCGTCATACCAGCCAGCAGTGCGTTCTGGTGACCCTTGTTATGAGCGAGTTTTACGCCATGGAAAATAGCAGCATTCTGGTGATGGAGCTCAGTAATAATTGACCAGGTTCGATCCTTAGAACCATCGTCAACGAACATAATGCAGCTTTTATCGGCAATTTGATGTGCTGCGATCAGCGATTCAACTTTGTTGCACAGCACTGCAGAGCTTTGGGGAAGTACTTCTTGCTCGTTATAGCAAGGCACAACAATAACTAAAAAAGGTGGCGCTTTGAGCTCTGCTGGTGCAGTTTGCTCATCTTCGGTCGTATTCAAGTTTCTTATCCTGACCCAGAATGCTTGATGAATAAATCAAGTCCAATATAACTATGAATAAGGAGATAATTGTTCGGGTAGCAATAAAACGAACAGGCTCCTCAATGGGTGAGAATACCTTGCCTCGATTCCCATATCAGGTACTGCGTAATTGTGGGTGATTTGACCATATTTTGCGAAGATTCGACGATGATTTACGCTTTATGCGCTGGCTCTCTATTGGTATGACTATGATGACTTGCAGCAAATACACCAATATCTATTGGATTAAGGAACCAAACTATGCCTTCGATGAAGTTTGCCAATGTGCTGCTCGAGACAAATCCCCGCTCGGTCAGCTACCCTTCACTGTATGTGAAGGCCGATCAGCCTGTAACCCCTGCAGAAACTGAAGGCACTTGGGTTCTGTTTGACAAGGGCCTGTACGATTTCACGACGTATTTCAACAGCCTGTCGGTGATGAAGCTTCGCCATTACACGAGCGCAACTGCATTCAAGCTGCACCTTGAGCTCAAGGGCGCTGCTTGCATGGTGCAGCAGACGATGGGTGATACGTTTGCTGCAAAGCCAATCCCAATGACGGATACGGCTCGTCACCTTGAGGCAAGCGAAGAGTGGCAGACGATTGATCTTCCACTGACGATTAACGATGACATGGTGCTCGTTGGCTTCCAGATTGCTGCTGAAGGCCGCATGGAGCTGCGCAACAGCTACTACGAGCTTGAGCTTGCAGAAGAGCCAACCGATGTTGAGCTCGTGCTGTCGACGACGACGTTCAAGAAGGAAAGCTTCATTGAGCGCAACATCGACCTCGTGCGCACGCACATCGTTGAATCCAACGACGATATCGCTAAGCACTTCCACATGTATGTGATGGATAACGGCCGTACGCTCGATGTCGAGGCACTGAGCAGCGACCGCATCACCGTTGTTCCTAATGACAACGTTGGTGGCGCAGGCGGCTTCACGCGCGGAATGATCACCGCAATGGAGCAGAAGCCAAAGGCAACGCACATCCTGCTTATGGATGATGACGTGGCTGTGTCTCCTGAGTCGATTAAGCGTACCTACAACCTGCTGCGCATCCTCAAGCCAGAGCACCGCTCGGCAATGATCTCGGGCGCAATGCTCAACTACGAGATCGGCGAGGATCAGTGGGAAGACACCGGCTTCATGACCAAGGAAGGCACGTTCGCTCCTTGCAAGCCAGGTCTGCGTCTGACGAAGTTCGAAGACATTATCTTCAACGAACTGTTCCGTGTGCCAAGCTTCATGCAGGAGCAGCGTTACGCAGCATGGTGGTACTGCTGCATTCCAATTTCCGTTATTGAAAAGAACGGTCTGCCTCTGCCATTCTTCGTGCGTTGCGACGACGCTGAGTTCGGCTGGCGCTGCAACACCGAGTTCATCACGATGAACAGCCTGTGCGTGTGGCACATGAGCTTCCACGAGCGCTACAACGCTGCAGTGGAGCGTTACCAGACGACTCGTAACACGATGATTGCTCAGGCAACGACTGGCTTCGCACCAGAGTCCGACTTCATGAGCGAGCTGCACAGGAACGTGCGCCTCGAGCTCAAGAAGTTCGGCTACGACAACGCTGAGCTGTGCCTCGACGCATTCGAAGACTTCCTCAAGGGCCCACGCTTCATCATGGCTATGGGTCAGGCTGAGAAGAGCTTCATGGCTGCAAATAAGAACAAGGAACAGCTTGTGAGCTTCGAAGAGCTGCAGAAGCAGGCTGCTGAGGATCCAGAGCTCGCAGGCTTCGATCTTGAGCAGATCGATCGTCAGCTCATTGATGGCGATAAGCCACGTTCGCTGTCCCAGCGCGTCAACGATTACCTGACCGATAACGGCCAGCGCTTCATGAAGACGCGCGGCGAAGGCTACGCAGTTATTCCACTGCTTGGCTGGGTGTACCCTGCAGGTGCCATCCGCGGCAAGAACAAGCTCGTGGTTATTGATTGGTACAACCGCAAGGGCGCAATCCGCACGAAGGATGTTCAGCGCTACGAGGCCATTATGAAGCGTTACCAGCGCGATCTGAAGTACTACAAGCACAACATTGAGCGCTTGCGTGCTGAGTACCGCGATGCCCGTGCAGAACTGACGAGCGTTGAGTACTGGAAGCACTATCTGAAGATGAACTGAGCCTAGCTCAGCCCTATGAGTTGCGTTGATGCCAATCGTTGTATTGGCATCAACGCATTTATAACACTTACGTTAAGTTCCGAGGAGAATGCCCTAATGACAACGAGTCCTACGACCGCCGTGTTGATTCCGTGCTTGAATGAGGAAGTCACGATTCGCAAGGTTGTGGAGGATTTCCGCCGCGAGCTGCCAGAAGCAAAGATTTATGTGTACGACAACCGCAGTACGGATCGTACGTCTGCTGAGGCTGCAGCAGCAGGCGCCATTGTTCGTTTCTCCCCGGAACGTGGCAAGGGTAATGTGTTGCGCCGTATGCTGCGCGATATTGATGTAGACCGTTATGTGCTCGTCGATGGCGATGATACGTACCCTGCAGAGGACGTTCATAAGCTGCTGAGCACGCTTGATGAAGGCTGGGATATGGTCGTTGGCGACCGCCTGTCTTCGACGTATTTCACTGAGAATAAGCGCCCATTCCATAACACGGGTAACCGCTTGGTGCGCTTCTCGATTAGCAAAGCTTTCCACGCCGACATTCGCGACGTTATGACAGGCTACCGTGCATTCAACCGCCTGTTCGCTAAGTCGTATGCCGTGCTTTCCGATGGTTTCGAAATCGAAACTGAGATGACGATTCACGCTCTTGATCACAAGATGCGCGTGACTGAGGTTCCTGTACAGTACCGCGACCGCCCTGCCGGCAGTGAATCGAAGCTGTCCACGTTCTCGGATGGTTTCAAGGTGCTGCGTTTGATATTCCGCCTCAACTACCAGAACCGTCCTGTGCCATTCTTCGGCGGCCTCGGCTTGATTATGGGTCTCGCTGGTCTGGGTCTGGCTCTGTGGGTCTGCATTCTGTTCTGGCAGACCGGCCAGGTGCAGAGGTTCCCAACGCTGATCGGCGCCACTATGCTGATGCTGTTCGGCATTATTTCTTGGTTTACTGGCCTTATTCTGCAGGTCACAGCTCACCATTCGCGTGAACGTTTCGCATTCGAATCCAATATTTTCCTTTCGACTGTTGATTCTACGTACGGTGTTACAGGAGCTTCCGACCTCAATAAGTCAGGTGAATCAGCTCCCGAGAGTGCTGCTCAGCACTGATTTGTTGTATACAAGGAGTTGATTTCTGCTATGACGAACGCGGCCTGCGCGCCTGTCGGTCAATCTGGTACGGAGCATATAAAGCATGCCGAAATGGCCGCAGAATTAGCCCAAGAAATTGATCGACCTCGCGAATTGAAGCATCCGCTCTGGTTGTCAATTCTTGCCGTTGTTATTGGCTTTGGATCAGTCTTTACGCTGTTATCGCCGTATTATTCGGTGGCTGGTATTGCACCAAGCGCCTTAACAGCTTTTACTGATGGCTGGGCTGCAGTACGTAATTCTGGCGCTGTTGCTGTAACAGTGCTTGGCGTACTGCTCGTCTATACGTTCTATAAAGTCGCTCAGGCATGGCTGCAATCTTCGCGCCGTTTGCGCATTCTTGCTGCAATTGGCGGCATCGTACTGTCATGGTCCATTATGGCCGCAGGCTCTGGCGCTCCTGTTGATGGTGCAACGTTCGCTGAAGGATACGTCGGCCATTGGTTCTCGTACCTCGTATATAACGGCGTGCGCTGGATTGCCTTGGCGCTGTATATGTCATGCGTACTGAGCTGGGTTTTTGCGTTTACTATTCGTAAGCTGGCACAGCGTACTGATGCTACGCCTCGCTACGAGGCCAAGCCAAAAACATTAGGTGCTGCTTGGTGGCGTGCACTGAAGTTTGCACAACCATGGTTTATGCGCATGCACTTTGGCACGGTGCTGATTATTGCCGGCATTATTCTTGTCTGCTGGATTCCATGGATTGTTATGCTGAGCCCGGCCAATATTGGCCCTGATACGGTTGCTCAGCTGGTTTGGTACCGCACTGGCCATGCTTGGGATCCATCGTCTCGCCAGTATTTGCCAGCGCAGTATGCATTAAGTGATCACCATCCATGGCTTACCACTTTGCTGTTTGGTGCATTTGATGCTTGGGGCGTTTCGATTGGCAATGAAGGACTGGGCCTGTGGACTCTGGCTTTCTTGCAGTCGATTGTGCTGGCCATTGCATTCGGCATTGTTATTTCGTATTTGTGCGGTCGTGCCGGCATGAGCTGGAAGTTCGGCGTTATTGCCACACTGTTTGTTGGCCTTACTCCTATTTTTGGCCGTCATGCCATGGTCATTGTTAAGGACATGACGTTCATGCCGTTCTTCATGGTGTGGTGTGTGCTGCTCGTTGAGTACGTACGCCGTGCCACGAAGCGTAAGCCAGTTGGTATTTGGCTGTGCATTGGTCTGGTTGCTTTGGCAATTATGTGCGGACTTACCAAGAAAATTGGTATGTACGTTATTCTGGCTACGCTGTTTGTGCTGCTTATCTTTATGCGTCGCCGTATTATCACGGGCCTCATGATGGTCGTTATTCTGGCCGTCTCGATGGCTATTCCAAAGGTGGCGTATCCTGCACTGCGTATTGCCCCAGGTGGTCCTCAAGAGATGATTGCAGTGCCACTGCAGCAGGGTGCTGCTGTGCTTTTGCGCGATGGCAACTCGCTTGATGAGCAAACGCGCAATACTTTGCAGAACACGTACTCTTGCTCGCCAGAAGAGCTGAAGCATGCATTTACGACAAGCACAAGTGATGGTGCCAAGGATTGCTTCGACCGTAATGCTCCAAAGCAGCAGACGAAGGACTTCATGCTGGCTTGGGCTAAGGCCGCTTTGGAATACCCTGACACTGCTTTGGCCTCGACTCCTTCGCAGTTCCAGTCATTCCTGATGTCGCCTTACTACGATGAAGGCTTCTTCGTGCGCTGGGGCTGGGACGATAAGGGCGGCACGATGATCATGCCGCAGTATCAGGATCATGAACGGTCTGTTCCACAGCGTTATGGCGTGCAGCTGTACCAGTCGCTTGCTGGTCTTCCAGTTATTGGTTTGTTGATGACTGAAGGCTTGTACTCGCTGTGGCTGCCTGTTCTTGCTGTGCTGATGTGCTTCGCGTTGAAGCGCTATCGTAATCTATTAATTTTGCTGCCGTACGTTATTACTATGGCAACGCTGCTGGTGGGTCCTATGCACCAGTACCGCTATAGTTGGCCACTGGCCTTCTGCTCATTACTTATTGTTGCTGCGCCTTTTATTCATGGTGGAACAACCACGACTCGAGTGGAAACCACAGAAGCAGAAGACGTATCCAAATTGGAAGAGAGGTAGGGAGTTCCCATGGCCACGTTGTCATCTAAGCTCCGAGCTCGTTACGGGTACGGTATGACCGTGCTGCGCGGACTGGTAAAAACTGACTTTAAGCTGCGATACCAGGGTTCGTTCCTCGGCATGGCATGGTCCGTGCTGAAGCCTTTGATGCTGTTCGCCGTTATGTATGTGGTGTTCGGCAAGTTCCTGCGCATGACCGATGGTACGCCAACGTACCCAGTCGTGCTGCTGATGGGTATTACGAGCTGGCAGATGGTAACCGAAACTGTCGGCATTGGTTTGAGGGCTATTGTGGACCGCGGCGATTTGCTGCGTAAGGTGCATTTCCCGAACTATATTGTTGTTGTTTCGGCATCGATTGGCTCGATGATTAGCTTTGGTATCAACTTCATTGTGGTGCTGATTTTCGCATTCTTTAACCACGTTCATTTCACGTGGGAAGTTCTGTGGGTACCACTCAATGTGTTGCAGCTCTATGTGACGGCACTGGCACTGGCATTGCTACTGAGCACGATGTATGTGTACTTCCGCGATATTGCTCATATTTGGGAAGTGCTGCAGCAGGTTATCTTCTACGGCATGCCAATTATTTACCCACTGAACTACGTCATTAACAAGGGTGGCATTTACGCCGAACTGGCAAGGTTCGAGCTGCTGAATCCATTTGCACAGGCAATTCAGGATATTCGTCATAATCTGCTCGCACCAGAAACACAGCCAACGATTTGGAATAGCTTCGGTGCTTGGTGGATCAAGCTCATTCCAGTTGCCCTGACCATTATTCTGGCATGGCTTGGTGTGTATGTGTTCCGTAGGAACAGCCGTAAGTTCGCGGAGGTGATGTAATGAGTGAGGCATCGATGAGCGAAGCTACGCAGGCTACTGACGTAGTCAACATTAATAACTATATGGAGCGCCCAGTAGTCCTCGACGTGAACCACGTTGAGAAGTTCTTCAAGCTCCCAACTGAGCAGGCTACGGGACTCAAGCAGGCCTTTATTAACTGGACCAAGGGAATTAAGGGCTACCGTGAGCAGACTGTGCTCAAGGACGTTTCGTTCCAAGTGCACCAGGGTGAGTTCTTTGGCATCGTTGGACGTAACGGCGGCGGTAAGTCGACGCTGCTGAAAATCATCTCGCAGATTTACTATCCAAACTCGGGATCGGTTGACGTCAAGGGTAAGCTCGTGCCATTTATTGAGCTTGGCGTGGGCTTCAACCCTGAACTGACGGGCCGTGAGAACGTGTACCTGAACGGTGCACTGCTGGGCTTCTCGCGCGAAGAAGTTGACGATATGTATGACGATATTGTCAAGTTCGCAGAGCTCGAGGACTTCATGGACCAGAAGCTCAAGAACTACTCGAGTGGTATGCAGGTTCGTCTGGCCTTCTCGGTGGCTATTAAGGCCCAGGGCGACATCCTTGTACTCGATGAGGTGCTGGCCGTTGGTGATGAGGCATTCCAGCGTAAGTGCGATGACTTCTTTACGAATATTCGTAAGGACCCTACGAAGACCGTTATTTTGGTGACGCACGATATGGGCGCAGTAAAGCGTTACTGCACGCGCGCTGTGTTCATTCAGGAAGGCGAAGTTGCTTCGATTGGTGACCCAATGATGGTTGCTGAGCAGTACTCGCTGGCTAACTTGGAAGCTATTCGTAAGGAAGAGTCGGAGCGTAGTGAGGAACTTGCTACGAACCCTGAGGCATTCCCGAATGGCCTGAACAAACGTTGCCCAATTCTGCGTACCTATGGCGTCTCTCCATTGATTTTGAAGAGTTCCGATACGTTCCGCTTCGCTGTGGAATACCAGTTCGATGAGCCAGGTGACTTCTACTTGGCCATTGCAATGCACGATATTCGTCGTGGCGGTATTACCTACGATTCGGGTCCTCGTAAGTTCAAGATGGACAAGCATGGTCATCAGACCGTGTACTTCGAGATCCCATTGAATGTGTTTAACAATGGTGAGTTCCGCCTGATTACGTCGCTGCGTACGCCAACGCCAGGTAATCCAAAGATGACCGATGCTGTTGGTGTGGCTCTTGACGACAACGCATGCACGTTCTCGATTCGTGATAAGGCAAATCCAAACAGCTATGCATTGCTGAGCGATCGCGCCATTAAGTTCACGGAAATCACGCGTGAAGAGGCTGAATCTGGTGCTGCTGAGCAGCGTGCAGCATTCCAGCAGGCAGTGCAAGAAGCACAGGCCTGAAAAACACTAGGCAAGTAATAAAGCCCAGATGAGTATTGACTCATCTGGGCTTTATTACTACGTGACTACGAGTTATACGTAGTTTTTGGTGGGTTGCCTGTGACCAGTGCGTACCATCATTCGCAGGCTATGCCATCGCCATCACGGTCGAGATGTGGGCCGTATCCAGGCTGGCCACGGTACAGTGGCGCTTTACCAGCAGCGCGTACCGCTGCGCAATTCTTGTAATACACTTCAGGTTCTGGTGCAACATATGGCCAACCAACGCTAATACCAGTGAGTGCAAGCCAATAAATGGAATCAACATGTGCGGTGGTGTTGGAAACATCTTGGAACATGGAACGAACCCATGCGTTGGTATTTACATTTGGTCCGCGATATGTTGCCAGACGTTGCAGGAAAGCAGCCATGTCCTGACGTTTAACAGAAACCATTCCCTTGAAATAGCGCTGGCCGTGTTCAAGCCATCCTTCGCTTACTCCTGTTTCGGCAAGCCAACGAATATCTGATGCATGAGGCGTATTCGCATGCACATCAGCAAATTGCAATGATTTTGTACGAGCTGGGCCATGCACACTGGCAAGCCTACGCATAAATGCAGCCATGTCTTGGCGTTTAACTGATTCAGTGCCGCGGAATACTCGTCCGCGATCTGTATACCAGCCTTCAGAGATACCATTTTTGGCTAGCCACCAAATTGCTTCTGCATGCGGTGTGGACTCATTCACATCGATGAACATCTGCTTATCTGCTGCTGTGAGTGTGAATGTGGGGGAGCCTGCCCAACGGTAGAGGAATGCTGCCATGTCTTGGCGTTTGACCGATTCGGTGCCGCGGAATACTCGCTTTTCTCCATTATTTGCAACTGCGGTATATGCTCCGAATGCAAAACCTGGATATTGCTGCGCATACATTTCATCTTCAGTCAGTGGTTTATTGCCACTATCGCCCTGCACGAGTCGAACCAAACTTGTTTCTGGCGAATCCTCAGGTAATTGCACATTGAAATTGCATGAATTCAGTACGTTGAGCATGGACTGCTTTTCATTAGCCGTGACGCCCAGATCGTATTTTTGCTTAATAGCAATTTGCGAGGCAACATATGGGCATTGTGCGATGTAATTGCTAGGAATCCATGTACTTGCTGCTTGATCGCTCTTTTGCTGATTGGCTGGGCCATCTACGGCAGCTAATACAAATGGATCATTTGCATAGGCATGTTTTTTCGAATCAGGCCAAGCATAAGCGCCAGTACGCCACGCATCCTTGAGTGCAACAATATGGTCAATTTGTACCGCTGCTGATGTGGATTGACCTCGAGTAAAAGCAATTGTTTTACCTGTATAAGGGTCATCCAATGTACCACTTTTTACAATGCAGGCATCTTTTGCATCAACATTGATATTATCGAGATCTCGATGCAGAATATCGTCACGAGTTCTGCAGCCATTGCTATCTAAGTCGATGGCATTCCATTTAAAGGCATCACGGCTATAGGTGTATCCTGCTGGATCCGAACCAGAAACAACGCGTAATGAGGAAAGTGTTTTATACACTTCGGAAGTTTCTTCCAGAGTTGCGGCATTGGCTAGTTGCGGGAATAGGGCAACAACCATGCTCATAACAAGCGTAGTAGCACCAATGAGCTTACTTGCTTTATGTTGTTTCATAACCATACCTTTGATGCGTGGGTTATTTATGTGATATGTAGATGTTGAGGCATCATTACCTCGGAATATGAAATCAATAAAAACATATGATAATCCACGCATTTTGTAAATAAAAAGAGGGGCAGTATTCACAAATACTACCCCTCCGGTGTAGCCAGATTAGCGTTTATGATCTGGCACTATATTGTTTCGTTATCGAGCCAATTCATCGGATGCTGGATACAGCACGTTATCGGACATGCGATGCAGGAAGGCCGCCATATCCTGACGCATCACATTCGATGAGCCACGATATTCGTATTGATCGCCGACCTTCCAGCCCTTGGTGACGCCAGTACGAGACAGCCACACAATATGCTCAGCATGAGGCGTGCGCTGCTCTTCTGGGCCATCAGTAATAACATCGCGGAAATCAATTGGATCACTGAGTTCTGGATCCGCCTGCTCGTAATCGGCGAGCCTATGCAGGAATGCGGCCATGTCCTGGCGAACCACATTGACAGTTGGCCTGAATTCCTTACGAATTACCTTGCCTTCGTCATCGGTAATATCCCAACCAGTTGAAATACCAGTTGAAGCGAGCCACAGAATAGATTCCCAATGAGGCGTCTTTCCCTTAACGACATCAGAGAATGGGTTAGGAGCGTTCTGTGCATCGAAGGCTGGCTTGCCTGCCAGACGATACAGGAAGGCTGCCATATCCTGACGAATAATCGTCCTCAGACCGCCGAAGGAACCATCAGGGAAGCCAGTGGTAATGCCCGTTGCACCGAGCCATTCCACATCATCTTCGTGTGATTCATTATTCGTGAACTTCAGATCCCAGAAGTGGAACATCTTCTGTGAATCCTTCCAACCGCTTGCGTGATACTGTTCCCAAATAATCTTCTTGGCTGCTGGATCGGTGACCGTAATAACGGTGCCGTGACGTGGACCATCGCCCTTGTCGTTATTCATCTGTGCAACCGTGTAGCTCTTGCCACTTGAATCCGTTGCCTGAACGCGCTTTGGACCACTGAAGCTCGTCATCGAAGTACCAATTTGTACATGCGTACCAGTGCGCATATATGGCTTGCGCACATGATCATCTGGCGTCCATGTGGCCAACTCATCGGTGAACATGTAATAACGGCCATTGAACTTCGTTAACGATGGTGCCTCGTAACCCGTGAGCACATTCGAGTTCACGGTCTTCCATGCCTTCACATTGCCGACATCACTGAGGTTCTTATCGGTTGAGAAGATTTCGTTCGTTACGCCCTTACGCTTAATCGATAGATAGGCGTTGTCACCTTCGAAATACCACGAACCGTCAATACGGTTGTTGTGCGTGTAGTTGTAGTCACCAGGCAAATTAATGAGCTGTGCGTCAGAAACCTCATAGTAGACTTTATCGTTTTCCATTGGGTTCCAAGCAGGATCGGTACTATTCGAGAGCTGATCGAAAGTAACGAGATATGGTGCCATCGTATCTTTTTCGGCCTGACCGTGCCATGCACCGTACTTGCCCATAGAAACAACAACGGCGATCTTGCCATTCGGCATAACCGACCAATCCGCTGCTACAGCATCGAATCGGGTTTTCTCGCCATTGCCATATTTCAGATTTGGCACATTGACATGAATTGGCTTCTGATCAGCCCAGTGCACCAAGTCCTTGGAGAAGGAAAGGACGAGCCTGAGCTTACCGTTATCGCCGCCATTCGATTCATTGGCCAGCATCCAGAAGTAGCCGTTGTGCCAAATAATGCTAGGGCAGTTAAACGGCCAGAGCTTATATTTGCGTTCCCAAGGGACGTTCTCCATTGGCACCGGATGTTCTTCAGAGCCCGAGCCTTCAGCCCAATTCCTTGTTTCATCGTTTGGGAACAGATCACGGAATGCGTGACTAATTTTATGGAAACGCACACCGTCATATGAAGCGTAGAAATTATCAGTGTGGTCTCGCTCGCTATTCGTGAATACGCCGAGCATAACGTCTGGGTACGTTTCCTCAGTGGTATTCGAGTCAACGCCATCAGCCTGAGCAGCTGTGATTGGGCTGGCTACGATCAAAACCGAAGCAGCGAGTGCAGTAAGCGCACCAATCAGACGTTTTTTCCATGAGGCATGCATGAGATCTCCTTTTTCTCGTGTGCTTCTTGGGATTGATGTTGTTGCTTTACAGTCGTCTTTGACTTACCCCCTATGTAATAGGGCGTAGTTATGTTCATTCTATGTAATATATCGGGAAACCTCTAGTGTTGCTATACCCCCGATACGAATGAAAAAGCCTATGGTGGGGTAGTAGTGGTACGTGAAATTTCGCGGAAATAATAATAAAAAAGGGCGCCGCACGCTCGAAAGCGGCGGCACCCTGAAGACTCACAGAACGTGAGATTGGCACTTACTTTGTCTTGCAGGATGAGATATCAACGTCCGTGCCAGATCCCGGCTTATTGAGTGGCGTCTGATCAATTTTCAGCTGGCTCTTGGCCTGAGGTGACGTCTGTACATCAAACGAAATGGTGGCCGTTTCGCCAGGCATAACACTGATAACAGAAGTGTAGAGCTGCTTACCGTTCATCTTTTCCTGCTTGATGTCGGTGTGATTGCCACCAGTAATCGTCAGATCGCTGATGCTGCCGCCCTTTGGCGGATAAATGGCCGTGAGCTCAAGACCTTGACCGCGGTTCTTCCAACTACGCGTCACACCGGCGACGTAAGCGGGCAGCGGGGCGAGCTCATCCTCAGTGAGTGTGTTATGGATCGTGTATTCCACGTGGTAACTCTGGGAGCCGTCGGCATTGCACTGCTTGCTCGTAATCTTCGACGAACGATCCAGATACCAGCCGATCTTCGATGGGTTCTGCTCGTTGAAGTAGACGCCAACCGTAGGGTTCTGCTCGCTGTCTGGCGTAGAAGCAGTAAAGCCTGCGGCCTTAATTGTCTTCTCAACATCGGCGTTGAACGAGTACATCGAGAAGTGACGTTCGGAAGCGGCCTGACCCAGCACATTACCTACTTGCATAAGCTTGGCCATGTCAATCGTGCCAAACATTTGGTCAATGCTTTGCTCGGCAACCTGAGAGAACAGCTCATCGGTTTGATCGAGTGGGTAGTTGATATAAGCCTTGTTGAGCAGGAACTCAGCAGTATTAGAACCGTTGAGGACCGTTCCATCGTGCAACGTAATAGGGCCCGTAACGTTAATAATCATCTGCAGGAACACAGGATCGACCACAATAACGCCGTCGAGCTTCGTGTTCTGGTCATGCCAGTCGTTATGCCAGAAATCGGCAACGCTTTCAGCAACGCGCTTCGTATCTGGGAACGCACCAATATCGCGAACATCTAATGACATGTGCAATGGGCTTTCCGTATTGAAAATGCGCCATTCGTCATCGGTGTGCTGCGCTGCGTGATACGGGCCAAGCTGCACATTAGGACGGAAATCATCAATTTTGATCGTGCCGTTATCGGTATTGAGTTGACCAACCGAGCCAACCAGACCAGCGCTTGAACGCATTTCTGATTGCGTCATAGCCACAATGGCATACGTCTGTGGGCCATCGGCGCCAAGCATATCTGGCAGAATCTTGAATGTACTGGCCAAACGGTTCACTGTGGTGCCAATAGTGTTGATCTTCTCGTGGCCTTCGTCATAGACACTGCGAATTTTTTCAATATGAGGCGTTGGCAGCTCGTTATACTGCTGCACCTGCTCCTGGAACGAGGTATTCGCCTTTTCAATAGCTGGCTGTGCTTCGAGAATTGGCTGCAGGTTAATTTGATTGCCGTTATTTGCAAGATGCGCATCGCTCAACGTAGTAACGGCATGAACAAGATCAGGTACCGACTGACTCATTAACGAGTTCAGCGTGGAAGTCATACCCTGAACGGCCTGAATATCGCCGCCAATCCATGGCACATGGGCAAGCGTATTCCAGCTCGAACCATGTGCAATTTGCTCAGCAGCCTGAGTTTCTTGCTGAACCTGAGGCAGCTGGTCCGACAATTTCGCGATTGAAGACATATTGTCGGCGTGGGTAAAACTCGTAACGAGCGACATGGCCTTTTGCTCATGCTGCTGTACCTGCTTTGATTCACGGAATACTTGCATAGCAAGTACGCCGAGCCAAATAGCAAGTGCAAGAACAACTGCTACTACGGCCAAAACAATCCATGGCCATTTCCGTTTGGTACGCGTCTGCTGCGAATGTGCGGCACTGGCATGTCTACTCATGAGGTTTTCCTCCTATGTGTTACCGCTTCATAGCTTAAAAGAAATTCAGAACAACAAAAATAAAAATGCAATTTTTTCGCGTATTCATTACGGGGTGAAAGCCAGATGGGCTCATCTCTGGGATTGCATAGACTTGAACAATTAGCAATCAGTAATTAGCAATGAGCAATTCACGATTTGCATTGAGCAATATACATTGCGCAATTTGCACTGAGCAATATGCATTGGGCAATGTGCTTACAACCAGGAGCTATCCATTGAGAGAAGGACCATCTATGGCAATTTCATCGAAGCAAACAGCAACTGTTTTGCATTGGTGGAATTCAAAGCTCCCGAGAGTTTTGCTCATAATTGCATTAGCTATTCAATTTATACTCACTGGTTTTCTGGTGTGGATTTCTTTTGGTAGCACGATGCAATTCATTGGTTTTTCGGAACGATTCACGATTCACCAAGCCGTGCCAACCTTTGCTTTTATTCTTGGCGTGCTTGGACTCGCACTGCTTGCGATTGCAGTGACGCCGCTATTGCGCCGAGCTCCAAGACGCATTGTGTGCGCGGCCTTGCTGATCTACGTTTTTGTGGCTCAGATGATTTGGATTGTGTCGCTGAGCTCGACTGACTATGGCTATAACGATTCGCGTAGCCTGATGGCTGTTGCTGATGGTTTGAATCATGTAGTTGATAACCCATCAAGTCACGAGCAAGCCTTGTGGTTCGCTCCTGATGCGTGCACGCGTAAAGATCCGATGACCTATTGCCGTAACGGTGTGCCAAGCTCAAATCGTTATTTGCATCATTACCCATTCCAAAGCGGTCCAGCTCTGTGGTTCATGTTGATATTCCGCATTTTTGGCGCCAATAATGTACTCGGTATTCAATTTGCCAATGCTGTATTTGGCGTACTGCTCGTGGCTTGCCTGTGGTATTTGACGAGCCAGTTTGTGCAAGGCAGCAAGGCAACTGCCACACTGACGCTGCTGATTGTTGGATTCTTCCCACTGGTATGCATTAGTGCATTCGTCTATACGAATATGGTCGGCTTTGCACTTGTACTGGCTGGTATTTGCGTTATTCTGCGCTCGTTGAGCGTCCATCAGGCTTGGGGCTCGGCTGGCCTGATGTGTGTAGGCTTCATTATCTGCGCTATGGGCCTGATGTTTAAGTCCACATACGTTATTGTGCTGTTCGCCGCATGCATTGCCATTATTTTGGCTGCTCTGGTCAGCACGCGTTATTGGCAGATTCCGGTTTCGCTTGGCTTTGGTGCTGTAGCATATAAGCTTTCGTCGCTGCTGCCATTGGCCTATGTAGAACGAGTTACGGGTTATACCTATGGCAAGGGTATGCCAATGAGCTCGTGGATTATGTTGGGTCTGCAAGTCAATCCAAAGTATCCAGACCGTGCTGGCTGGTGGACTGGTCTGGCGCTGCACACTTCTGATGCCGCGCATGGTGACTATGCCAAGCAGCAGGAGTTGATTCAGCAGTGGCTTACAACGCGTGTAGGCCAGATGAAAGCAAATCCGCACGAGGCCTTGGAATTCTTTAATCTCAAATTAATGAGTGAATGGTCTGATCCAACATTTGAGTCGTTCTATTATTCAGGGCTTGGCCATTCTGCCTCAGATTTAACGGGTAGTGTTGCGGGCTTAGTACAAACTCGCGCTGGTTCGCCGATGTTTGCGTATCTTAATGCCTTCCAAAGCTTGGTATATGTTGCTGCCTTTATTGGCGTTATTGCACTTGTGTACCGCTTGCTGCGCCGTTCATCACATCGTTCGTTCAGCTCACTTGACTCATTCGACTCGCTCGACCACGAGCAGCAGCAAGTAACGCAACAGCAATCAATGCAGCAGCAAGTAACGCAGCTCATTGTCAACGATATTTTTATAACGACCACGTTGAGCGCCGGCTTTATTGGCGGATTCCTGTGCTATGTGCTGTGGGAAGCAAAAAGCGTGTACGCCTTGCCATTCTTTATTTTGCTGCTGCCAGTAGCTGCATACGGTTTAAGCACGCTGACCAATTTGGCTGAGCATGGCGTGCGTCACCTGCTCAGTAGGAACACAACAGTATCGAAGTAGTAGGGAAGCGTTAGACAACTTGCTAGTTAGGTAGCTTGTCAGATATAGCTGACCGCATGAATTCAGCTTTTCCCCAGCATTCGGACTATACGATGCAACGAGGTTATTTTGAATGCTGGGAGGCTGAATGGCACAGACATCAAGTACAGTGGCGACGAAAAGCTCGCGCACTCGTCGCTCATCAACTGTTTTATTAATTGTCTTGCTGCTCGCCAATACGTTGGCCAGTATTGATCAGTCGATGATGAATATCGCACTTGATGCTACGGCTGAACAGTTCCACGTGGAACTTGCTGATGCTAACTGGACTGTGCTCGGCTTCTCCATTATTGCTGGCACCGTTATTATGTCTGGCGCCGCAATTCTTGCCCGTTTCGGTTTGCGCCGCGTTATGATGGCCGGCTTTATTATTTCGGCAGTGGGTTCGCTGCTCGGTTTGTTTGCCGTCAATTTCGGCTTACTGCTGGCCGCACGTTTTCTGCAGGCACTCACGACTGGTCTGTTCTTCCCAGTCGTTTCGGCCGCAATCTTGCTCATCGCTCCTGCCGGCAAAAAGGCCACGCTGCTCGCTATTAATAGCGGCATTATTGGCGTGGGTCTCGCCATTTCCCCAATTATTACCGGTGTGCTGATTACGTACGTCAGCTTGCGCAGTATGTTCTTAGTTCCACTGGTTTTATCTATTCTTCTGATTGTTATTGGACCATTCACACTGTATGACATCGAACAACGTGCGAACCGACCTATTGATGCACTGAGTGTGATCAGCGGTTTCCTTGGTCTGTTTGCCTTCATGCATGGCCTTAACATTGTGACGAAGACTGTGTGGCCTGGCGTTATTTTCATGGCCATTGGTACTGCTGTATTAGCCTTCTTCTTCTATCGTCAGCTGCACATTGCACATCCATTACTGCATATTGAGCCATTGAAGCATGCAGAATTTGATATGGGTGAAGCAGTTTCTTTGATCGGCTTTATGAGCTCACTGTTCATGAGCCTGCTTGCTCCTCTGTATCTGGAAGGTACAGCAGGATTCACGCCATTTATTGCAGGTTGCTGCTTGGTTGTGCCAATTCTGATGTATGCAGGTTCGTCATTCTTGGCTGGTCATATTGAAGACAAGTTTGGTATTTGGCCACTGGTTCCTGGCGGCTTGCTGTGCATTATTGCTGGCTTGATTGGTTTGGTATTTGCTGCACCAATTCGTAGTGTTCCAGTGTTCCTGATCTGCTGCGCTGTTACCTACTTCGGCGTTGGCTTTGTGTTTGCACCAATGAAGTCTCGTATTCTGCAGATTGTGCCACCAAAGCTGGGTTCGCATGCAGCATCGATTCATTCGACGTTCGTGCAGGTCGTAACTTCTATTGCTTCGGCATTGTTCGTCGGTATGCTGTCGTCTGATTCGTTGCGTTTAATGCATGCTGGTGTTTCGAAGGCTGATGCATATGCAGAGGGTTTCCAGCACACGCTGTATATCGATTTGGGTGTTGCCTGCGTGGGCTTCGCACTGGCGCTGTTCTTGATTTATCGCATGCATCGTAAGAACCAGCTGAAGAACTAAACAGCAATTGGTGAGTTGTGCATCCTCGGCAGCGTCTGCTACCGGGGATGCTTGTTTACTTACGAATTTGTACTAATATCGAGTCACTCGATACGATAGATGGTGCTGAGTGAGTGGAAGGACAAACGCGATGGACGTTCGCAAAGTTCTCGGTGATCGTATGCCCGCAACGAGGCGCGCAGTATATGGTCAGATTGCAGATTTACGAAATCGCATGCAAGAGTTGCAGCGCAGCAATAATGAACTTGTTGAAAATTTGCGCAGTACTCGTCGTCTTGTTGATTCACTTGAACGACAGCAGCGTGATGCAAAAGCCTATTATTTAATTGCTGAGGCTGGATTCCCAAATTATGGTGACGAGCTTATTGCTCGAGAATGGTTGCGATATCTCGCTCAATTGCATCCAGAAGTGCCAGTCATTATGGATTGCATGAATGCTGGATCTGCTGCTGCATTGCTCTATAACGAGCATCCACATGTCACTGTGGTGAATACCGTTGCGCGCTTAAGCGTGGAAAATGTGCATGTTGATAAATCGCCTGATCTGCCACAGGAACCAGTGGGCCCTATTGCGCAGCACATTTTAGATTCTTTAGATAATGAGGGTAACGCAGCTCGCGTTGCAGCGGGTATTCGTCTGATTCAGCGCCAAGTTCGTGGCATGCATGTTATTGGTGGTGGCTTCCTCAACAGCATGTGGCCAGCAAATTTGGCTCGCTTGGCTGCTCCTTTATGGGCAGAACAACACGGTATTCCAGCAGTTGTTTCTGGTACGGGCCTTATGCCAGTGCATGAGAAAGATTCAGCATTCTTGAGTCAAGTTCTTGATGCTGTACATGCATTCTCGTGCCGAGATGCATCAAGCCTTGATGCACTTGATCCACAACATACTAAGGCCAAGCTGGCTCCGGATGATTGCTTCGTGAATGGTCTTGATGGTGTGTATAACCAGTCGGCCGATTTGCCAGATGTAATGGTCTGCGTGCAGCATGATCTGACTGAAAATCCACAGCAAGTTATTGAAACCATGGTGCACACGCTGCGTGCATGGCAAGTGGAGCCAAATACACGCGTTGGTGTTGTGGAATGCGTGCCATATGAGGTGGGCCCAGTCCTAGCAGCTGTTCAAGAAGCCGGATGGCAGCCGGTGCTGTTCCCAATGCAGCTGCTCCTCGAAGATGGTTTCCCTGCGCGAGCTGGTCAGCGCTGGTTCTCTACGAGGTATCATCCTCATCTTCTTGCCGCAGCAGCAGGCGCTAGCGGCTCCTATGTTGTGGTAAAGCCTGGCTATTATGACGTGAAACATAATGCTGTGCTGCGCATGGGATCTCGATGGACTCCAATTGCCATTGGTGCTCAAAGCGTGCCAGAACCAGGCCCTGGTTTTGCGGATCTTCAGATGCGATATAAGTATCGTGATGAGATCCGTAATAACGTTTCCTCACTATATGGATTTTGATATAACAAACCCCCCTTTGTTTGGAAAATAGTAGAGCACTATCAACAAATGAAGAGGGGTTTGAATGGTTAACTTTGAGCGGATACGTGCCTTTGCTCATAGAGGGGGTTCATGTATAGCAAAGGTATTCGTTTTAACGCTTACTCCATTGCTAGCGTTCGCTATGCTAGCAACCTTATGTATTCCACAAGCATTCTCCGCGGATGGCGAGCTAGATCCCGTTGAGAGATGTAAAAAACCAAGATCAGCGACTGTTGACAGAGATAATGCCCCACCAAATCCAAAGCATATGTGGGAGCGTGGTGCTGTCGAAGAAACTGCACAGCTTACGAATAGTGACGATGCTGCAGTACCTGAATCTGCTAATCGACCAGACTGGGAAGATGGCTATCGCACAGTGCGTATGGGCAATGGCGAAATCTTCTCGAATGATGCTATGAAGATTATTGATGTTTCTGAGCATCAACAAATAATCGACTGGAACAAAGTCAAGAACTCTGATGTAGATGGCGCTATTCTGCGCATCGGCTTTGGCGTTGACAATCTTGATTACTGCTTCGTGTTGAATTTGGAAGGCGTGCGTAGCGTTAACCTTCCTTATGGCATATATCACTACAGCTATGCATATGATGCAGAATTCGCCAAAAATGAGGCTGAGTCATTAGCCAATATGTTGCAGGAGTATGGCGTCACTGACAATTTGCTGCCAATTTATTACGATTTAGAAGAGTATAAATGGCCAGATTTCCCTGCTCCAACTACAACAGAAGAGTATGTAGCTATTGTTAATGCTTTTACTGAAACTATGGAGGCTCGTGGGTATCCGAATGTGCAGGTGTATAGCTATACCGACTATTTTGATACTCGGTTAAATGATCCTTCGATTAAAAATCGTGCTGGTTGGATTGCTCATTACGATTCGGTTTTAGCATACGATTTTTCAGCAACAGAATATAACGGTGCTCATGGATGGCAGTACACTTCGACGGGCTCAGTGTGGGGTATTAACGGCTCAGTAGATGTAAGCGCATTCGACCGTATGATTTTCACTGATGTGAATTCACGTACAACGCCTCATTTCTACGACATCGATTGGGCTAAGAAGAAGCATATTATCAACGGTTTCGATGATGGCTCATTTGGCGGCGAATTGAGCATAGTTCGCCAAGATATGGCTGCATTCCTCTATCGCGTTGCTGGTTCTCCGGATTATGTTCCAACTGAAGAAGATAAGCAGCGATTTAGTGATGTTAATGAAGAGACGCCACATGCAAAGGAAATATGGTGGCTTGCAGCAAACAAAATCACCACAGGCTTCGGTGATGGTACGTTCCGTCCAACGGATACGGTTATTCGTCAGGATATGGCTGCATTCCTCTACCGTGCTGCTGGTTCTCCTCAGTATGTTCCATCAGAACCAGATAAGCAGCGATTCCGTGATGTTAATGAGCAGACGCCACATGCAAAGGAAATATGGTGGCTTGTAGCAAACAGGATTACTACAGGGTTTAGGGATGGTACGTTCCGTCCAATGAATACGGTTATTCGTCAGGATATGGCTGCATTCCTGCATCGTACTGCTGAACGCTAGTAATATCTGGTCATCATCGCTATTTGCTTGCATTGAGTACAAATGCGGGCAGATCATACTGGATGGTGTCACCAGAGCAGTACCGCGGTGAGCATAATACAGAAGCTGCCCATAAGCGTTGGAGACTCCAATACTTATGGGCAGCTTACTATTTCCAATGCCTGAACTAACCTTCGTCTACTTTGGCAACTGGTATAAATATCGTAATGAAATTCGTAGCAGCATAGCTGCACGAAATGGATATTGATACGATGAGTCCCTCTTTACTCGTTGAGTGAGATAGCACAATCATCAAAAAGATGGGACTCAAATGACGAACACTACACGTGCTTTGCACAGTTCTGCACATGCATGGGCATTGCGTGCAGGAAAGGTGCTAGCCTCAGCATTGGCTTTGACCATGCTGACTGCGGTGAACGTACCTCAAGCAATTGCTGAAGAAACCAGTGATCAATCACAGGTTGCTGTTCCAGTTGATGCTGATACGCCACCTAACCCAACACATATGTGGAGTGGTCCTACCGAGGATGATGCGGAATCGACGCGAAGCGAGGATGCAACATCACGTGCATTTACAGATCGTCCAAATTGGGAGGACCAAAATGGTCGTCGTGTAGTGCGCATGGTTAATGGCACCGTGTTCTCCAATGATGCCATGAAGGTTATCGATGTTTCTGAACATCAGAGCTACATCAATTGGAACAATGTTGCACGTTCTGGTGTAGACGGCGCCATTCTGCGTATTGGTTATGGCAGCAACAATCTCGATAAACGATTTATTGAGAATCTTAAAGGCGTTCGCAGCATTGGCATGCCATACGGCGTATATCTGTACAGCTACGCATACGATGCCAACTTTGCAAGGAATGAAGCTAATTCATTAGCAAATATGTTGCAGCGATATGGCGTGAACGACAACATGCTGCCAATTTTCTACGACTTAGAGCGTTGGGAGTGGACGGGACACACGTGCCCATCAACACCGCGTCAATACAAGCCAATTGTTGATACGTTCTTCGATACGATGGCAGCCCGCGGCTACACGAATGTGCAGGTATATAGCTACAAGTCATACCTGGAAACCGCGCTCAATGATCCTACGATTAGGAGCAAAGCCGGATGGGTTGCACAATACAATAGGAACTTCGACTACGACTTCTCGAGAACGTCATACAACGGCGCTCGCGGATGGCAGTACACCGATATCGGCACGGTGTGGGGTATTAACGGCCCAGTTGATGCAAGCGCATTTGATCGCTTACTGTTCAGCGATGTGAACTCGCGTACAACGCCTCATTTCTACGATATTGAATGGATCGTGAAGAAGGGCATTACGAAGGGTTACCCAGACAAGTCGTATCGCGGAACGAGCAATGTGATTCGTCAGGATATGGCTGCATTCATGTACCGATCGCTGCGTTCGCCTAACTTCACGCCAACGAATGCTCAGCGTAATCGCTTCACTGATGTCAATGGCAGCACGCCATTTGCCAATGAAATTTGGTGGCTTGCCGCAAAGGGCATTACCACAGGCTATGCAGATGGCAAGTTCCTGCCATCATCGGCAATTATTCGTCAGGATATGGCAGCCTTCCTGTACCGCCTTGCTGGTTCACCAAAGTACGAACCATCGGCACAAGATAAGGTGCGCTTCAAGGATGTCAACGAATCAACACCACACGCTAAGGAAATTTGGTGGTGTGCATCGGTGGGTATTGCCCACGGATTCTCGGACGGCTCCTATCAGCCAACGGCTACGGTGAATCGTCAAGATATGGGTGCATTCCTGAACCGTACTACTGGTCTGATGGGTATGTGAGTGGATTACATGCTGCAGTATCTGTGCCACATAGCGTACTGATCAGCATTACCTAACGTCCAACTCATAGCACGCAAAAAATAAGGCTGATGACATTACTGTCATCAGCCTTATTTCGTTGTTGTTCGTTGGTCTACATCACATCAGCTGCACACATACTGTTGTGCTTGCTGAGGGATGATCCAATCGCAGCGCATCAATGTACTCACTGGCCTTCAAAAATGCGCTTCCACACATCTACGCCAGCCATGTTGTAGCTGCGGTACTGCTCGGACAGGTGTTCCCAACGCTTGAGCAGCTCACTCGACAGCAGCAAACCGCGCTTGACTTGCTTACGGAATTCCTTGCTATCGCGGCGGCACCAAGCAATGCTCGAGCCATCAGGTGACGTCACAATAGCCGAGTTAATGCCAGTGAATGCACGCCAAATAGCGTCCTTAGCATCAATAGCAATATCCGGCTCAGTATCGTGCGTGCCATCACCGCGAGAAATTAATGCCTTGGCAATAGCCTTCAAACCCTGCTTCTTAATCACTGCAGGACTCTGCGGCGTCTGCTGTGCAACATATTCGCGCTTTGGTGCTGGCAACTCATTGCGATCGGTGTACATCGTCGTATCAGCAAAGCCTTCACGAGCCTTACGAACCTCGGCCAGCTTGCCCGGCATGGAATCGACAATATACTGTGGGCCACGCATAATATCGCGCAATCCCATGTGGCGCAGCTTGAATGCTGAGTACACGAACTTCAGGCCAACATTGACATCGCCGTACAGCATCTCGTACATGAAGCGCAAGCTTGGCTTTGGCGAATGCAGCAAAGCGCAGATCCAACGGTTACGCTGGAAGAAGTACTCTTCCCACGTACGAGAAGGATCCTTATCGTGCCATGCCTGATGCCATACAGCCACACCTGGCAGGCACACGGTGTGATAACCGTGCTCCAAAGCGCGCAGGCAGTACTCGGTATCGTCGAACTTAATGAAGATTGGCAGGCTCAAGCCAATTTCCTGCATAATAGCCGTAGGAATCAGGCACATCCACCAACCATTGAAGTCGGAATCAATGCGACGATGGCGTTCTGGTGAATCACGCAATGGGAATACTGCGAAATCGTGGTTATATGCCAAGCCGCCCGAAGGTGCCATCCAAATGTTATGACGCGTGAAACGCTCACCCTGCGTATACAGCACCGTACGGTTATCGAGGTGCAGCATGCCGCCGCCCACAATCGTTGGCTTCACGCAGTAATCAGCAAACTGCACAGCACGCAGAATTGCTTCTGGCTCACTAATAGCATCATCATCAAGCAGCAGCGTGTAAGAGCTCTTGCCAGCCTTCAGCGTCTCGTACATACCACGAGAGAAGCCGCCAGAGCCGCCCATATTGCCTTGACGAATATAAGTGAGTTGATCACCCAGTTCCTTAGCTACGGCATCAAAATCAGGCTGATTCTGAACGAGGTCCGTGCCTTGGTCCGTGCAATAGATAGTGTCGAGACGAGCTCGCAGTGGTGGTTCAGCAGAAATAGTCTTCAGCTGATTCATGCAGTAAGGAGCACGGTTGAACGTAGTGATAGCGATCGAAAGAGTAGTCTGCTCCTTCACACGACGTTCAGCGAGTGGAACGCTCCAAGCGGCGTCCTGCACCTGCAGCGAGGAGTCGTCGCTGGCCTTGGCGTCGAACCAGAAGTAGCCGCCGTCCATAAGACCGTGCATATCGAAATCAACAGTGACTGTAGTTGGCGTAGCGCTGTCGACTGGAACGGTCTCAACAGGGGAGAAGAGGCCGCGACCCGTTGAACGGAACAGCGTCAGCGCACCCTGACCTTGCACTTGAGCCGTGAAACGAACGCTGCTGATGCGCGTCCAACGACGCCAGTAACCAGCAGGGAATGCGTTAAAGAACGTGCACAGCGAAACGTGCTTGCCAGCGTGAACGGTCAGAGCCGTACGGCTGTCGACATGGAACACATCGCTCGATGAACGAGCATCACGTGAGGAAACGCTCTCATCAATGAGATGCTGCAGCTGTGTGCTGTTCATATGGGCAAAATCAACGGACTGCATATTAATGCGAGCATCCATAACAGCATCGGTCAGATGCGGACGCGTCCATTCGATGCAATACAGCGGCATCGTCAAGTCTTCGTCGCGAATAGGGAAGACTACGCGGTTAACGACCTCGTATGAAGGGTCTGGTGAAGAAACATTCTGATGAGCAACAGCCTGATGCTGCGCTGAGTGCTTTGCTTTCGGCATGGTTGCAGTATATGTCGCAGCAATGATGTCAGAAAAGCAAACTGCACGGTTAGCGCACAAAAGCAAGTGGCCACAACAGTACGGTTTGTTGCTCCAGAGAAGCTTCTCAAGAAGCAGCCGTGCTGTTGTGGCCACTGATCAGTAAACCAAATTCATTTGGCGATTACTGTGGCATTGCCGTGAACTTCATATCGTCAAGATAGTGGTCGCCAACGGTCATGTCGTATTGAATCAGCATGTAGTCGTGCAAGAGCTCCTTAGCATGATCATTCAACTGGTTTTCTGGAATCAGCTTGCCTTCATGATCAACAACGGTCACGGTGTCACCCGGAGCCCAAGTGCCATTGGTTGGCGTGATTCGAGCCATTGCAGGAATTGCCTCATGCGTTTGCGTGAGCAGCGCCAAATATGGAGAAACCTTAGCGTTCAAATGCGTAGCCGACTGCGCCAGGAAGTAGTTCGACGCAGAGTACTGATTCATTTGATCGTTGAGATGTGGATTGAGCTCGCGCGACTTTGCATTCGACCAAATGAAGTAATCGGTTTCATGCAGTGCAAGCTCGTTGTTTGGATCCTTATGAGCTGTGCTATACAGGCCAGGCAGGTGGTCGCCATAGAAGATAACCGTAATTGGCTTATCAACAGCATCAAGTTGTGACAGGAACTGTTGCGTTTCCTGATCGGTATAGTTCAGGCCCTTGGCATAGGCGCTAATGGCCTTACGCTCATGCTCATCCAGATCTGGTGAAGTATTAGCACCGACGAACTGATTGGTACCTGGATCATATTGCGTGGTATAAGGCGTGTGATTCTGCATCGTAATGAGCTGGACGAACTGGTTACGATCGTTCGAACGCACTTCATCAAGCACATTGGCATAGGCAGCGGCATCACTGACATAGATGCTCTTCTCGAGCTTGTCCTGATGCGTTACTGCAGGATCAGTATCAAGCGTTTCGAACTTAGAGAAGCCAAACTTCTTATAGTTCGAATCACGCAGATAGAAGTTCTTCTGGTATGGATGGAATGCCACCGAGCAATCCTTGCTACCGCAAGCTTGGTTCCATGCCTGGTTGAACGTATACAGTCCAGGTAGTTTAGGAATCAGCTGCTGATAAGGCGAAAGCAAGCTTGGATCGAACAGAGCCATGCTCAAGCCAGAAAGCTCCTGGAACTCGAGATTTGCGGTACCGCCACCGTAGCCGCTCGAGAGCATCAGACCGCTCGTGGTGTTGTTCTTCAGATCACGAATGAATGGTATTGGATCTTCGGAGAACGAGATGCCAGGCACTCGCGTTGGGTCAGAGAACGATTCCGAAAGCACTGCGATAACTGTATTATCCGTGAGCTTCGTAGAACGTTCTGCATTAATTTGATCAGCCTGCTGCTGGTACTTCTTGGCTATGGCCTGCATCGCCTGCTTGTTGTACTGGTTAGGCTTTTCCATGGCACGAATCTTGGTCAGGCTCAAGAATGTAGTGATAGTGCCATTGGCCTGAGCATCCTCGTACGTATTCCAAGGCTTTGGCGCGTAACCAAAGTTCTCAGTCAGGAACTCATATGTACCAGATTCAGTATTGGCAACGCCGAAAGAGTAATTGAGCAAGAATACAACGCTCAGAATTGCGGCAAGAATGCGCGAAGCTGTTCCTACGATGTTCTTGACATTACGCAATGGATGGCGCCATGAGCAGTAAATAAATGCACGGCGCTTATCAATGAACTGCAGAGCAATGCAAATAATGAAGAACCAGATAACATACGCTACTGCAGCATGAACAAGTGCTTCAAGATCGCCAGAAATAAATGAAGTAATGCTCTCGCCCTGTCCACCAGAGAGGAACATAAAGTCGGACGGAATAATTGGCTCATTACGAAGGCTGATTTTAATTTTATTGGCGATGCCAAATACCGTCATCAACGTAACGAAAACGCCAGTTGCAATCCAGAATCGGTTAATGATGAACAGCAGCACTAAATAAATCAGTGCCAGTGCAAAGCCATTCAGCCATCCTGCAACTGAAGATAGATAAGTATAGGTTGATTCGAAAATTTGCTGCCAGAGCGACAAATCCGAGTGAGGATCGTAAGATTGGTCAAGCGCCGTACCCCACTGCTGCAATGCATCCATCTGCGACAGCACAAGGAAGAACACCACAGCATAAGCGCCATATGAGAATTTAATACGCTTTTCCCAGATGCTGTAGAACTTCGACTCTTTAAACTTAGTCCACCATTCCGGTGTTGCAATGTGGAAATATTTTTTCTTGCCCTGATGAGCTCCATGATTATTTTGCATGCGATGTCCGGAGTGTTTCTCTTCTGCAATTTTATGAGCTGCTTGGTTAGATGAAGCAGTAGTTGAAGTGTTATCTGAGGTATTGGTAGAAGTTTCAACCGACGTATCGGCTGACATATTGACCGAGTCACTCTTTGCGTTATCAGCAGTTTGGCTATTGACCATATCTACTGTTCCCGCTGAATTACTTTGCGGAGTCTGCGGAGCATCATCGTCTATTGGTGGGAACTGAAACCTATCGGTATCAACCATGATGAATTGCTCCTCGTCTTGTTCGTTGTACTCACCTACGCGATGCGCTGGCGTGATCTCTGCACGAATTTGCACAAGATATACCCACGTACATCACTGAGAATCAACAAATAAATGTAATCTAAATGAATGACTGTTGAGCCATAAGACCGCAATTCCTACCGCATTGTGAGTATTTCATTTACAGTGTTGTGGCAGGGGAACGGGCTCGTTCAACCCAGATATTTTTGCAGTGTTGGAAAGGATTTCGCATGCAGCTCGCTTCGTGGGAATCGGTACTGTGGCCAATTGTGGCTATGGTGGCGGCTCTATATGTGCCAGGTGCTCTAATTGCTTGGCTTGCCGGAGCAGCACGTGCAACCCAACGCTCACACGGCCGCGTCAATGTACTGGCGGTATTCGCTTGGGCGCCACTGATTTCGTTTATTATTGCCACGGCCAGCGGCTTGGTGTGCGCCCGCCTGCACGTGCGTTGGGGATGGCTCGCTTATGGCTTGAGCTCGCTTGTAGTTGCCGTTGTTGTTGCCGCGGTTCGTTTGCTCATACACCGCTCGTGGGCTTGCTTCCGCGCTCAACCATCAGGCCAGCGCCGCACGTTAGCTGCATCCGCTTCTGTATTCGGCGTGCTGCTCGCTGCCGCGAGTATTTCAGGACGATTAATTCATGCAGTTCCTTCGCCTGACCAGATCATGCAGAATTATGACTCTATTTTCCATACGAACCTTGTTGCATATATTGCACAAACAGGTAATGCAGATGCGTTACATGCATTGCCACCAGTACGCGAAACCTATCCAATTGCATTCCAGCAATTTGCAGCATTAGGCAAACTTATTGATCCAGCAATAACCGCCCCTGCAGCATTAATGGGTGCTTGGCTAATTTGTGCAGCGCTTGTGTACCCAATTTCGATGCTCTATATGGTGCGCACTATTTGCGGTAACCATATGGTGACGAACTTTATGGCTCCAGCACTTGTTGCTGTTGCCGGCGGCTTCCCATTCCTACTGCTGGATTGGGGCACACTCTATTCCATGTTTGCCGCACAAACAGTGATGCCAGTACTAATTGCCGCTACGTGGCAATGGGCAACGCGTGACTGGAATAGGGGAGCAGGTCCATGCATTACTGGTATTGCTTGGATCCTCGTTGGCATCCTCGCCGTCAGTGCAGGTCACTTCCGCGTCATTATGAGCTACATCTTGCTGATGATTCCACTGTTGATCTGGTGGCTGGTAAAGGCAGGTGCTGAACTCAAGCGTCGCCGTGGTGCACGTGCCTTGCATATTGCAGTAGCTGCTTTCTTCACTCTGGTTATTGCAGTATTTGCAGCAGGCGTTGCTGTGTTCTGCCATATGTACTTGCGTAATAACACGAGGCCAATTAGTGATCACCTCAACGGTGGTCAAGCAATGCCAACCGATACCTTAGGTTCTGCACTGTGGCGTGCACTGTCGGGAACGCCTATTGATTCTCGAGCGGTTCGCATGCCAGTTGACTGGATTATGGTTGCGCTGCTTGTGCTCGCAGTTATTGCAGCCTATGCATTGCCACGAAAGCATTCAGTACTGCGTCGCAATATGACGTTGTGGCTGGGCTCCTATGCATTACTGAGCTTTATTGTTATGGCTTGTGCAGGTACCCATGCTGATTGGGCCAAGGTCGTTACTGCACTGTGGTACAAGGACCAGCGACGCCCATTCGCTTCCTGGGGCATTGTTGCCATCACACTGATCTGCATTGGCACACTGGCCTTCTGCAACTGGTGGCATAACCGCATGCTGACTCAAGTTTCAGAGCACACAGCACCACGTTCACGTCAGATCATGGCTCATTTACCTCGCACCATGCTGCTGATTGTGACTACAGTATGCGTGCTGTTCAGCCCACAAGCCAATGCCATGGCACAAGCCGTTGGCCAGACTGCAGCATTTGCTTCAAACGATCAAACCCATGCCATGCTGACCGAAGATAAGTATTTGCTGCTGAAGCGTCTGTCACAGGACGTGCCACAAGGCGAAGTTATTGTTTCCGATCCATGGAACGGTAGTGGATTCGCGCTCGCAGTAGGTGATCGCGAACCGTATTATGCACATCTCAATATGTTGTGGGATGAGCCACATACGTATATTGCTTCGAATATGCAAAACATTGCAACCGATCCACAGGTGTGCACCACGTTGAATGAGCATGATCTGTATTGGTATCTCGATATGGGTAAGCCATATGTCCAAAACGATCCGCAGCATCAAGTGTTCGAAGGTATGAGTTCATTCGATGCCAAGTCGAGCCCATATTTGCACGAAGTAGATCGTCAAGGTGATGCAGTGCTGTACCGCATCACTGGATGTGCTGTGCACTAAAGCAGTGCATAACAGCATGCAACTATTCTGTAATTGTTATTCCAACTATCTGCACGCAAAGGCATAATCAGAGTCATGCACATTGAAGTCACTGCGATTGTCGTGTCCTATAACCGAGAGCGCTTGCTGCGCGATTGCTTAACTGGTATTCAACGCCAGACGAGGCGACCAGACCACGTCATCGTAGTCGATAACGCCAGTACTGATCACGCAGTACGTGTAGCAAAAACACATCCATTGCATGCACACGTTATTCAGCTGCACAACAACTATGGCGGTGCCGGTGGTTTCTGCGCAGGTATTGCGCTCGCCATGCAGCACTATTACAAGCCAAATACGATTCAGTACGTTTGGGTTATGGATGATGACACCATTCCAACGCGTACCGCACTCGAACAGTTGCTGGCTACAGTTCAAACCAACGTTGATGAAAACGGTGTACTGCCAACTGTGCTCGGTTCCAAGGCAATTTGGATTGATGGTCGCGAACATCTGATGAATAAGCCACGTCTGCGTACGTTTGTGCGCAAGGGCGTACGCTTCCTGCAGGGTTCTGCCAACGCATATCAGGTGCGCTCGCTCTCGTTTGTCTCTTGCCTGATCAATATGGGCGCCATTGCAGGTTTGAAGAGGCTGCCAGAATCGGCATACTTCTTGTGGAACGATGACTTTGAATTCACCTCGGCTCTGCTCAAGCGTGGTATTGGCTACTACGTGCCAAATAGCGTTGTGGAGCATCGTACGAAGGTATTCGGCTCGTCCGATGCTGATCCAGGTGCACGATTCGTTAACGAAGTGCGCAATAAGATCTGGATGTTGCGCCTGCGCGCTCGCGATTTTTATGTAGAAGAGTACGTAGAGCTTCTTTTGAAGACTGTGCGTCGTTGGGTTTTGACGATTGCACGCAGCGATAACCGCGCTGCACTGCTCAAGTACTTCCGCGAGGGTTGGAACGAAGGCTGGCATACGAAGCCAGCAACGAATGAGCAGATCTTCATCAATGAACCAATGATTGAAGCTGCGGTCAAGTCAGTACTTGACTGACCTCACTGCTGTATTTGATATGTGGTGTGCCACAAGCAACATTGCTATGTAGCACACCACATTGTTTTTAGAACACCACTTGTTGTTGAGAAGTCGTGGCCTTTTTAGTTTGTGCTTACTTTAGAGTTCGTACTTATGTAGAGTTCGTACTTTTCAGGGTTCGTACTTACTGATTTCGTACTTTTTCAGAGTTCGTGCGATGGCAAGTTTGGAATATCGTCATCAATGCGTTCCACACCAATGGATTTATCCAAATGCAGCACAGGAATTTGCTGTGTATAGGTTTGCACGTCCTCATTTACCTTGCGAGCAGTTGCCGTACGAGTTTCGTTGGCCGATGGAGTAGCAGCAGCTTGCTGCTGTGCCTGATCCGAAGCACCACGGAAATCAGAAGAACTCGAAGCGGAACGCACGACCGACTGAGCGGACGACGATGAACCAGCCGTTGCGCCTGAATTGTCGGCGGTCTTCGCGTCGGCAACGGAACCGTTGCGCAGACGAACGAGCAGATGATACGCCTTCTCACGCCACGATGTTGGCACGAGTCGGTAGCCCACACGAACCGCAACATTGCGCACGAACTGAGCGAACGTTGTGAAGTGCTCCTTGCGGAACGTGCACTGCAAACGCCACTCGTCGTGGAACATATCGCGACCACCGCGGCGCTTATAAGCGTTCTCGTCGGCCTGATACAGCACGAGCACGTCCGGAAGATTCTCAATAACACAGTGCTGCAGCAGCATGCGAGACCACAGCAAATAATCCTCGAAACGGCCCGAATGCTCAGGATACCCGCCAGCTTTCAGCACACTCGATCGGCGGAACACAACGCTTGGATGATGCAGCGGCGACTGCATACGCGCAAACTTCTCAAGTTCCTTACCGCCAGCCGGCAGCAGACGGATCTGACCCGCGCGCTCAGCGTCGGTACCCAACGTTTCGTTGGTGAACTCCTGAATAGCGGAACCCAGCGCATCAATATGTGGTCGATCTGGCGCAAAGTGAGGAATCATCGTCGAAAAACGATCTGGCAATGAAATATCGTCGGCATCAGCACGCGCCACAACGTCATATTTGCAGGCCTGAAGTCCCTGATTTAGAGCATGAGCGAGCCCGCCGTTCTGAGCAAGCGGCACAATCGTCAGTTCAGGAGCGCGCGAACCAGTGAACCAGAGCTCCAGTGTTTCTGGCAGTAAATCAAGGAACTGCTGCAGATCAGCGCCAACAGGACCGTCGCGCACAATAACAACCTGCGTAGGCGGCAGCTGCTGCTCAATCGTGCCCGACTCCACAGCGCGCCTGAGCTCAGTCACAGAATTGCCCGCGTACACAGACATCAGTAAGCAGAACTGGGGAAGTGCGTGGTCAGCCTGAGCAGTTTGATCAGCTGAAGCGGTTTGACGTACAGAAACAGACGATTTATTCACAGCATTCCATCGTAGAACAAGGTCCGTGTGCGCCGCGAGCAAGACTTGCGCATGTTCTGTAAGCGCTGAGTGTCTCGCTGTCGCCGCCCGTACCACTACTCACGCTGGTGAGCGATTATTTTGTGTTGATTTACAGTTTTCCTTGCGTTCTGTTGAGCCGATTTCGTACCTTTACGAAGGAATTATTTGTTGTATTGATTTCTGTGGTTCTTTCACTGGTCCGCTGTAAGCGACGTGGCACAGGTCTACACTGAAAACCAGTAGCGGTAAATGCTCGAGGAATTTTGCAGCTAAACCGCACGAGAACCGCACCAGAAAGGAAACGAACAATGGCGCAGGAGACGCAGTACCCAGATCTCGTGATCGTGGGCGCCGGTCTGTTCGGATTAACCGTTGCACAGCAGGCTGTTGAACACTATGGCGTGAATGTGCAGATTATTGATATTCGTGACCACATTGGTGGTAACGCTTACTCCTATATGGATGAGGAGACTGGCGCAGAAATTCATAAGTATGGTGCACACCTGTTCCATACGTCGAACAAGCGCGTGTGGGATTACGTGAACCGCTTCACGAAGTTCACCGATTACGTGCACCGCGTCTACGCAACGCACGACGGTGAGGTTTACCCACTGCCTACGAACCTTGGCACGATTAACCAGTTCTTCCGTGCTCACTACACGCCAGCTGAGGCAAAGGCTCTGATTGAGGAGCAGGCAGGCGAGCTCGCAGGCAAGGATCCTCAGAACCTCAACGACAAGGGCATTTCGCTGATTGGCCGCCCTCTGTACGAGGCATTCATTAAGAACTACACGGCAAAGCAGTGGCAGACCGATCCAAGCGAGCTGCCTGCTTCGATTATTAAGCGTCTGCCAGTGCGCTTCAACTACGACAACCGTTACTTCAAGGACACCTGGGAAGGTCTGCCTGTTGATGGTTACACGGCTTGGTTCGAGCGCATGATTGATGACCCACGTATTTCCGTGAGCCTGAACACCGACTTCTTCGATGAGTCCCAGCCATTCAACAAGAAGGCTCTGCAGGCTGCAGGCGTTCCTGTGGTGTACACGGGCCCAATCGATCGTTACTTCGATTACGATCTTGGCGATCTGAAGTGGCGTACGGTCGACTTCAAGGAAGTGCGTTACGACGAGGGCGATCACTTCGGCTGCCCAGTGATGAACTTCTCTGATGCAGAGGTTCCTTACACGCGTGCAATCGAGTTCAAGAACTTCAACCCTGAGCGTCGTGAGCAGCAGAACCCTAACCGCACTGTGGTTTGGGAAGAGTACTCGCGCTTCGCAACGCGTGACGATGAGCCTTACTACCCAATCAACACGGAAGAGGACAAGGCTCTGTACGCAAAGTACGCCGAAAAGGCAGCAGCTGAACCAAAGACTGTGTTCGGTGGTCGCCTGGGTACGTACAAGTACTACGACATGCACAACGTCATCGATACGGCACTGACCGCATTCGAGGAGCAGGTTGCCCCATTGCTGAAGAAGTGATGCGCGCAATAGTTGCATAACAAAAGCTTCAATGGTCTTCGAAAGAAGGCTGTTGAAGCTTTTTGCATAGTTGAAGCCTTTTGTATAAGTGGAGCTTCTCGGTATTCGTTACTTCACGCTTGCTGTACTTCTGTTTTCTTGTTTTTGATTTCTCAGTATCGCTACATAGAGAGCTCTACCGTTCTGAGCCATCTCTTTACTGCTGGGCTCATGTAATAAGTCACGAAATATGGTTTTGAGTGCAAGTTTCTGAAGAATCTTGCTCGAAATATCGTTTTTCATGCATGAAATCGCGTTTGCATAGTCCTGGAATCATGCATTTCGCTCCAAAAACCCTGTTGACACGCCCAAAAACACGAATTTTCGTTAAATCATGAGCAATTTTCGCGCAAGTAGATTCCCAAATAGTGGATTTCGACACGCCGTAGAGGTACTGGAATTGTAGGGATTCTGTGGAGGTCGGTTGCATTCATTCGCAATGTAGTGTAAATTTCTTTCTTGCTGCCGCTCAGGCCGCTGGGGTTTCTTCTCTGGTTCGGGTTTGGGTGTGTGGTGGTGGTTTGAGAACTCAAGAGTGTGTACTGTACTACTTTGATCATGATTTTTTGATTGTGATTGTTGTC
>NZ_QXGM01000003.1 GCF_003951975.1 Bifidobacterium dolichotidis | reverse complement strand
GGTGCACTTGCACGCGAAGACTATCTAAAAGTGCAAACCCACCACGTAACTGGTGGGTTTGCACATCAATGCATAATTCTTGCTATTTTCGCCTCTTTGCATGCAGAACTACCACGTACCTGGTGGAATCGCACGTAAAAGGCCCCTTCCCGTGCAACTCCACCAGATAATCGGCAGAGAGGCACACGAAGGAGCCCTCGAAATATATTTCGCACTGAATTACTCGTCGTATCGCCACGAACGATCGGTGATAACGCGGGCCATAGCCAAGCCAATTGGCAAACAGATAATGACCATAAATGCGCGGAAGCACCAGTTCAGAGCTGGCAAGGTATTGAATTGACCAAGCTCGTACATGGCCTGATACATATACAAGCCAGGAACCATGATCACAATCGATGGCACGGTTAAGCAAATACGTGGATATCCCAAATGTGGTGCCAGCAATCCCTTACGAACCGAGCTGCGCCAAACCGTTGCCAGCAGACCAGCAAGCGTTGCGCAGATCAGAGCAGCCAGCTCTGGAGACATGCCATAGGTAATGCTTTCGAGGCGAATCGTGTTCGCGATCATGCCAATGGTTGCGGCGACCAAGCACATACGCTGCGGTGAATTGAACAGCACCGAGAAGCCCCAGACTCCAAGGAACGAGAACACTGCTCGCAATGCAGCCACAAGCCAAGGATTGAGCTCCATACGATCAAATCCGCTTGGGCTCAAATGCACAGCCGAAGCCACAATCCAGCCAGCCAATGTTGCCATCAAAATAATGCAGCACACATAAGCAATGCGTTGCACGCCTGATGGGAAATCAATTTTGGCCATATCCAAGCCGCCAGTAATCAGTGGGAAGCCTGGAATCACAAACAGCATGGCGCCAATATAAGCCGTATCTCTATGCAAGGCGCTTGGCACAAATATGCCTATGCCCTTAAGCGTTGCCTCACAAGCAATAGCAGCCACAGCCACCACAATGAACGTGACAAAGAACTGATTCAAACGATGTGCGAACAGCTTACGACGCAACCACTGGCCCAAACCAGCGCCAACAAAAGCGCCAATCATGTCAAGATAATTGCCGCCGAGCAAGAACACGAAGGATGCGCAAGCAACAGCCGCAGCAAAACCAGAAAACCAAGGCGAATACAACGGTTTACGACGCTCAATCATATCGAGTCGTTCATGAGCCTGACGAACCGTAATTGGCGCCTTTACTGGCTTCGCAGGCACCTCGGTAGAAGACACAGTCGGATTCGAAGCTGCAGCCGAGGTCATACCTGCTGCACCTTTCGCCTTAGCTTTAGCCGCAGCAGCCTTGCCATTGGCACGTGCCTGCTGCAAAGCCTTCAAACGCTCTTGCCTTGCCTCAGCGCCCTCGCGCTCATGCAAATGCTTAGCACGCGTACCCTCTTCGTCGTATTGCTTATTTGCTTCTTCCAAAGCATCAAGCACATACGAATTCACTGGCGCAACATCGCTTGCAGCGTTAGCACCCTGAGCAACATTAGGAGTCTCTGCTGCTTCTGCAGAATCTACGGCTGCTTCTACAGCACCCGCAGCCGTCTCTACAGCCCCTGCAACTGCTTCCGAAGACTCCACATCTGTTCCCGTAGCCTCAGCAGACTCCCCTGTAATCTCGCCAGTTTCGCGCAGCTGCTTCGAAAGTTTTGCCGAAACCTGCGAGGCATCAGGCTGATCAAGATGCTGCATTAAGCCGTCCGACACCTTGGTTTGCGAGTGATACATAGCGCCCGAGCCAAGGTTGACGCTAAACCAATCCGCAAAATGCTCGAGCAGCCAGATGCGCTCAGTATTAACGCCCGTTGTTGGCAAATTAATCACTTCAGTAATACGCGACGATTTATCGGAACACGTAGCCTGCAAATCCGTCAAACTCACGTCGGCGCTCACATGCATGCCCAGCGGATACGCAATACGATGCATCATTTCGCGCACGCGGAACGATCCCGTGCCTGCCGAAAGATCCAGCATGCCCACGCGCACAATCACGCTCGTTTTCGCCGCAATTCCCGCTTCATTCAGCGGTTTATCCCAGTCTGCCGTAATGTCGTCAATGTCGAGCGGCACCGAATGCGTGTGATATTTATGGACGGCCGCCGCCCCTCGCTGCCCGTTAAAATGCGCTTTATTCATCTGAGTTTTGTCTCTCCTGAGTTCAGCTCAAGTTGCGTTGCTGTTCTCACTATGTACAACTCAGTTGTAATTCTCTTGCCTAACAATCTGGCTTTTGATTTCATTATTAAAGGATTTTTGTCAGTACGTCATCGCTTGCCGTACGTCAAATGCAATACCTCACTGTGGGCTTCAATGATTAACCCATTGAGTCTCACATAGTGAACATTTTCTGTGGACGTCTCAAAGTTCGACCCTGAGCGATCGTAATGAGACTGAAGAAACATGAAGGGGCTTACAATGGCCGCACATGCGTTTGCACGAACGTGCGACTGTTGTAATCGAAAAATAAATAAAAAATTACAACAAAAACATCGTCCGAGCGAAACGTACGTTGCACTGAAACTGAACTAGGGCTGTGGGCTCGCAACGTCAGAACGCAACAACCGCGGAGGAGCCGCGGAGCGTCTGAAGACCGAGCAACCTGATGTTTGGTTAGGAGGAGGTCAACAATATGACTCGATCCGAGTCAAGATCCGCGACCGCGCCTGTTGCTGTAGAGGAACAGGAGCTGCCGGTTTCACTCAAATCAGACATGGATCTGTGTCTCGATATTTTGCGTCAGGTACTCAAAGAATTTGACGAGAATTTATTGTCGCAATTCGATACGGTACGTGGTTACGCAGTGGACGCCAGTGCTGAACGATTCACTGGCATTCTTACGGACACGAATCCAGATCAAGATGATCTAGAAAATGCTGTGCGCACGATTGACGTCATGAATTTGCATGATGCTCAGCTGCTCGCACGTGCTTTCACCACCTATTTCCACCTTGCCAACTTGTGCGAGGAAAACTATCGAGTTTCCGTTCTGCACAAGCGCGAATCTGAGGTAGACGATTCGATGGCTGTTGATCCTGTCAACGCCATGACGAAGGCCTACCATCAGTTGCTGGCTGAAGTTGGTCCTGCGAAGTCCAAGGAGCTGCTCAACAGGCTTGAGTTCCGTCCTGTGTTCACGGCACATCCAACTGAAGCTCGTCGTAAGGCAGTGGAAGGTAAGATTCGCCGCATTGCTGTGCTGCTTGAAGCCAACAATCAGCTTGGTGGATCGGACCGCAAAGAGAACATGCGTCGCTTGTACAACGAGATCGATGCACTGTTCCGCACCTCACCAATTGCACTCAAGAAGCCAACGCCAGTTGAAGAGGCCGACACTATTTTGGACATCTTCGACAACACGTTGTTCCGCACGATTCCAATGGTGTACCGCCGTTTCGATGACTGGGTGCTTGGTGACGAAGCTGGTCTTGTTCCACCTGAATGCCCTGCATTCTTCCATGCAGGATCGTGGATTGGTTCTGACCGCGATGGTAACCCTAACGTCACCGCTAAGGTCAGCCGCCAGGTTGCACGCAAGTTCAGCGATCATGTGATTGCCGCTCTTGAAGAGTCGACGCGCACAATTGGTCGCAATATGACTGTGGAGTCGGAAACGACGCCACCTAGCGCAGAACTGCGTCAAATGTGGAATCAGCAGAAGGAAGTCAGTGAGCGCCTTACAAGCAAGGCAAGCCTGATTTCTACGAAGGAACTGCATCGTGCAGTGCTGCTCGTTATGGCTGATCGTCTGCATTACACGATTAAGCGCGATACCGATCTGATGTATCACTCGTGCGATGACTTCATTGCCGATCTGCGCATTGTGCAGCGTTCGCTGGCTGAAGCTGGTGCTCGCCGCGCTGCGTATGGTCCTCTGCAGGACCTGATTTGGCAGGCCGAAACCTTCGGCTTCCACATGGTCGAAATGGAGTTCCGTCAGCACTCTGTTGTGCATGCTCGTGCTCTTGCCGATATTCGCGAGCATGGTCTGCATGGCGAACGTGGTGAACTGCAGCCAATGACGCACGAAGTGCTTGATACCTTCCGTGCTCTGGGTGCTATTCAGAAGCGCAATGGTGTAAAGGCTGCTCGCCGTTACATTATTTCGTTCACGAAGAGTGCACAGAACGTGCGCGATGTGTACGAGCTCAATCGTATGTCGTTCGCAAACCCAGCCGACTGCCCAGTTATTGATGTGATCCCACTGTTCGAGCAGCTTGAGGATCTTGAGAATTCGGTAACTGTGCTCGACGAAATGCTCAAGATTCCAGAGGTTCAGGCTCGCTTGAAGCAGACTGGCCGCAAGATGGAAGTTATGTTGGGCTACTCAGATTCGTCGAAGGACGCTGGTCCAACTTCAGCCACACTGGCTTTGCATGCTGCACAGAAGCGCATTGCTGAGTGGGCTGAGAGGAACGACATTGATCTGACGCTGTTCCACGGCCGTGGTGGCGCTGTGGGCCGCGGTGGCGGTCCTGCAAACCGTGCTGTGCTGGCTCAGCCAGCTGGTTCGGTGAAGTGCCGCTTCAAGCTCACTGAGCAGGGCGAGGTTATTTTCGCTCGTTACGGTAACCCTGTGCTGGCAATTCGCCACGTGGAGTCAGTTGCTGCTGCAACTCTGCTGCAGTCGGCACCAAGCGTTGAGAAGCGTAACACCGATATGACGGCTGAGTTCGCTGAGCTGTCTGAAAAGCTCGATGTTGCTTCGCACGCTCGCTATCTGGATCTGCTGAACACCGATGGCTTCGCTCCATGGTTCTCCACCGTGACGCCTCTAACCGAAATTGGTCTGCTGCCAATCGGTTCGCGCCCTGCAAAGCGTGGTCTTGGTGCTAAGTCGCTTGACGATTTGCGTACAATTCCATGGATCTTCTCTTGGGCACAGGCTCGCATTAACCTGGCCGCTTGGTATGGCCTTGGTTCGGCTTGCGAGGCCGTTGGCGACCTCAAGCTGCTGCAGCGTGCGTACAAGGAATGGCCTCTGTTCTCTACGTTCATCGACAACATTGAAATGTCGCTGACGAAGACCGATGAACGCATTGCCAAGATGTACTTGGCTTTGGGTGATCGCGACGATCTGCGCGATAAGGTCCTCAACGAAATGGAGCTCACGCGTAAGTGGGTACTCAAGATTGTTGGCGATGAATGGCCTTTGCAGCACCGTCATGTGCTTGGCCAGGCAATTCGTATTCGCTCGCCTTATGTGGATGCTCTCTCGCTGACGCAGGTGCTCGCTTTGCGTTCGCTGCGTAAGAGGGTCGATAAGGAAGATCTATCCGAAAGCCAGCAGGCAGGATTCATATATCTGATTCTGTGCACCGTTTCAGGTGTCGCAGCCGGCCTGCAGAACACGGGCTGATCCTATAGCTGCTTTGCTGCATTGCGGCATTGCTGCTTCGCTATAGCTGCATTGCCGCATTGCTGATCTGCTGTAGCTGGTCGGCCGTAGCTGGCCCGGTTATAGCCGGCCTTCAGTAATACAACCTGTACCCCGGCGTTGGATGTCACACCGCAATCCAATACCGGGGCACAGCTGTATGTTCTGGCAGTCTGTATGCCGCTGAACACACTCAACTCATTGCGCATTTGTGAAAGAGTGTGCATCAGAGGCTAAGCAACAAAGCTTGTACAATCTCTACATACAAATTCTTGTATTCAAACAACAAAAAATCCCTTGAATACTTGTTGCAAAGTATTCAAGGGATTAAGTAGATGGACCGCTAACACTTAGGGGGACGTCTTAACGGCCCACGTCTGTGTAGTTAGGTCAGCTCACCTAAATCAGTGGTATCAATGATGAACCACTTACTCAGCAGCCGCCAACCGATGCGAACGGAACCGTGAACTTCTTCAGCGAAATTTCAGCCATCGAACGCCTCGTATCAATGTTGTTTGCGTACTGCTGTGCATCACGCAACGTGGTGTGATCGAATGGCAGAGACTGAATGCCAGCAGCATTTCCAGGGAGTGCGCCTGCGACAACCTGAACATCAACGCCCTTTGACTTCATGTTGTTAAAGTCCATATCCAGCGTCCACAGAGGAATCTTGATGGCGTACATGTAATCACGCTGGCCCCAATTATGGCCATTGTACTTGTAGTCAACATAGTAGTTGTTCTTGTTGTAGCACTCATCTGGATAGCGATTAGTCTGCTTATCGGCCTTGTAACCAGCAAAACCGTAAATATCGTTAGCGATATTGGTATCCATAATGTGAGGCTCGATACCCTGCTTGTTGAATGCAGTCTTATTCAGACCACCCTGGTCACCGTCATAGTTCCAGACTTCTCTATCATTCATCTTGCTTCGCTGATTAGACATAGCAATGATTGAAGTAATGCCGAGCTGGTTCGTATCCCAAGTATTCTGGGACTTCCAGATAGTAGAACCATCTTCCTTCATCCTAGCTTGGTTGCCAATATACTTCTTCACGCCGCTCTTGCCACCATGGTTATCGACGGCAATAAACATAGGAGCGTCATACCTACCATCGTCGCAAGGCTTTGTATCAGACGCATACGAAGCATCGAGCTTATCGGTCACATCGACCATTTCCCACATCAGGTACAGGTTGTTATGATCGTAAGCACCATACAGATCGTACATATCGATTGGCTTCTCCCAAAGTGGGTTGAGCCAACCATTATTTGGGGTCCAGCCACTGAGATAAACGCGTGGGTCGTCGTTTGCTACAGCGCTAGAGATCTTCATATTCTGATTCCAGTTTGAAGGATTTTTGTAATCGAAGCCGTCGCCAACGACGTAGCCAGTTCGCCTCGTTTCATAAATGTTATTAAGGTTTTGCGGAGTTCCACCGCCTGCCATTGCAGTAGAAGCAGTGAATGCAGTGCCAAGAAGAGTTGCTACAGAAAGAGACAGAGCAGCGGCCTTCTTAAGATTTTTGGTTGCGTTGGACACAACGTTCCTTTCTCTCATGTTGCCGTAATATCGGCACAAAAGATGGCAAAGTGAAATTATCCCCCAAATAGAAATTAGGAAAAATACTTGCCAACCCCTAATTAATAACTCCATGCATATTGCGTATTCAGTTCACGCGGAACTTGAGATCGCTCATACATAGGAATCGCTGTTTTAATTGATGTTTTCAACGCTTTCTATAGGGAAAACCATTGGAATGGTTTCGTTCTTAACATCTCGATAAGATATTCCCTATCTCTTCAAGTGTCCGAACTTCAACCCCGCGTTGATGACATAAATAACATTACAGGATCAAGATCATTTGTAAAAGTGAACTAACTAAAACTACGGTTAATGGAAAGTTAATTCACGTTTGTGCAGGAATCGTAAATATAGTAATTCCAACGGTTTAGGGGGCATCATAAATGTGCTCAAAATATAAGGAATTCTGCATTTATGTGTCCAAATAGTAAACGTTTGCAGTTTTGCGATAGCATATCACACCGAACTCACCATGAAACTCCATAACTGAAGTCAAGTTCCAATAGCAATGCATGATCTTGTCGCAGTATTGCAACATATCGCATATACGTAAAAAGCTCCTCCGAACACCGCCATTATCAGGTATTCAGAGGAGCCTAGTTATATGGGCCATTGCCTATATGAGATAACACAACAGTCAACAGCCCAAATCGAGTGCTATCAATTCATCTACGCAGTGGCACTGCGTGCTGAAATGATTTAGTTATGGCCGCCGACCGAAGCAAATGGAACAGAGAACGTCTTCATGGAGATCTCTGCCATAGAACGCGTCCTATCCAAGTTATCTGCATACTTCTCTGCACCATCAATCGTGGTTCGATCAAATGGCAGCGACTGCACACCTGGGGATGTGAAATTACGTGCACTAGAAACAACCTGGACGTCCATACCCACAGAGTCCATATTCTGAGCATTGGTGCCAAGAGATGCCAGAGGAATCTTCACAGCATACATGTAGTCATAGGTGTTCGAGCTGTGCTTAGTGTTCTTGAAGTTGACATAATTGCCTTCTTCCTTGAAGCACTCGTCCGTATTACGCGTTATCGAATCTGTGGTGTTGAAACCGTTGATGCCAATGATTTCGTCAGCAATGTTGCCGTCGATCCTACGAGCTTCTGTACGCTCATCACATGGTGGCGTCCAGTCGTAAACACCGCCCTGATCGCCCGTGTAAATGAACATATGCTCATGACTGAGCTTTGACGTTTGGTTTGACATACCAAGAATGTGAGTAATGTTAACCTTGCTCGTATCCCAAGTATTCTGGGAATCCCAAAGAGTGCCACCCTTCTTCAACTTTGCATTATTACCAATATGGGTTCCCACATGATTGTCGAAGGCAATAAAGATAGGATTGTCATACTTTGGATCATCACAAGCCTTCTGCCTGCTTGCATCCTCCGGCCTAAGCTCATCGGTCACATTGACCATTTCCCACAGCAGATACAGATAGTTTGAGTCATATGTACCGTACAGATCGTACATGTCAGTAGGCTTTTCATTCAGCGAGTCTCCATCTACTGAATTTGAACCATCAAGGTATACGCGAGGATCATTATTTGCTACACCCTTGGCAATCAACATGTCTTTAGACCAAGTACCAGGATTAGAGAACTCGAAAGAAGCAGGAGCCCTACCAGTCGAGCGCTTCGTTTCGTAGTAGTGGTTGTATGTTGCATTACTGCTGCCTGCCATTGCAGATGAAGAAGCAAAGGCTGCACCCAAAAGCGTTGCCGCTGAAAGAGACAGAGCAGTAATTTTCTTGATATTGGTCTTTGTTGTGTTGCTCACAACAGTTCCTTTCTCTCTTGTTGCCGCAAAAATCGGCACTGAGGAAGGGCAAGGTGGGAAGAATTCCCTTTGATTGCTGTTTTAGCTTGCCAATCCCCCTAAAACTGCTGATACATACTTGCGTATCTCGAAACCCCCAAAGTTTCGACATCGCATACATATCGCAGCAGTACTCATTCTTTGTAAATCAACGATTTCATGAGATTTATCATGAAGTATTTTCGCTCTCGATATCTCGGCCAAAGTCACCCTTAACCGCTGATTATCTGAGTTCCAATCTTTCGTTGTTTGCACCCCCCTACATTACAGGAATAATTCTGAAAGTGAAGATATATATTCATATCGTAAGTGAACATAAAGTTAACTGGTTTTGCGCATATTCGAAAAATAAGTATTTCCAATAGTTTTTACCATTCTCACAGTAAATAGAATCTCAGATTATGGGTGTTTTTATGTCCATATTGCAAAACGTTTTCCGTATATTACTGTTTTTTCGTCTTCTCAGAAAACACTTTCTTTTGCGCACTTTTCAAAATCTCGCTCATACTAAAACCTCTCCATTAAGCCCTAAATTGTCACCATGACACAGCCACAACACATAAAGCTCATTAATAGACCTCCCTTTCATCACCCACCAAAATGCCTAAACCGAAATCAATATTCATATAACAAAAAGAGCATCTATATAGATAGATGCTCACATCAAGTAATTAACAACAACCACAAATGGAAAAGAGCCTTCGGATAGCATTCCTCTATAACTTTTTAGACTCAATGAGTTCTATAAGTTATAAAGTATTCTGCTTATCTGAAAGGCTCTTTTATATATGCAATTACAAATTTAATTATTGCAGTATGGCAAATGGCGCAGAGAACTTTGCATTGCCATGACCTTTTTCAAGACCAGTCTTCGTCGCCATATCGTATGGCAAAGAATCCGTACCTATTGCATTAAACGCACTGCACGTCGATACAACCTGAACACCAAGACCATGCACCTTAATGTCATCGACAGTTGTATCGAGCTTCGACAAAGGAATCTGAACCTGATAGTGGAAGTCGTACTTCGAAATATCGTGATGCACCGTAGAGAGGTCAATCACCTTGTTCTGCGTACTTGGATCCTGGACTTCTGTTGACTTGCGAGATTTTCCGAATCCAAGAAGGCCATTCACTGAAGAATCATGGAGAATACCACTACCAGCATTCACAGTAGCCTCGGCATCTTCACCCACCGGGTTCAAACCAGACTTACCACCATAGAAAATCTTGGTCTCTTTATTACCTAAGCTGGAGTGAATAGCAACAATGCTGGTCGCACCTTGCGTAAATTCGTTGCCTGAATCCCAAATAGTCTTACCGTCAGCAGTCTTAGCGTTATTTTCAATAGTCTTATCAGTTGGCGGAGCATCCTTATTTTGGTTATCCGTACTGATCACAATAAAGAATGGGTAATCACGCGTCGTGCTCTCATTGAGCTTGCCATTATTCAATGCCCAGATATTGTTTGGTTCAACAACATCGGTAGGATTCGACATCTCCCACATCAGATACAGATACTCTCCATCGTATGCACCATAGAGCGCAATCATGTCTACTGGGATGGAATTCCACCGCGCATAATCATCGGCCGTATACGCATGCATATCATCGTTAGCAAGACCCTTAGCAAGCAAAAGATCTGGACTCCAATCACGGAGTCCTTGCGTAATATCAATTGTCCTCTGCGCATCCACAGGAGGCATGGTCTCGTAAGCTGGGATCAAATTCTGATCGATACCATGTGGATGGTCATTATTCGTCACCGTTGCCGCAAACGCACCTGTAGAAAGTGCCAAACTACCTGTAACCATCGCCAATGAAACTGCGGCTGCAGATGCAGCTAGAGCGCGAGTTTTCGTTGCTGTATAGAGATTTGACTGCTTCATCTAATTCCTTACAGTGGCGCAGGAACCTCCCCCCAATAGGGTTTCCTGCAAATTACTAAGTCGCTTGCCTTGCTTAGGTCAAGCACGATAACCGCTCAATGCTTTCTTTGAACTCAGCGGTTAGTTGAGAAAAAAGAACATCTCCGCACATATCAGCTTTGTTTTGCTTAGCTATGTCTTCACCGAACAAATCCATACAGTCCAATCATGCGATTGAGATATTCCATGAACGCGATCCCCCTAGGATGTCGTCCTCGGCTGTTCTAATCGAACGCCTGTGAGTGTTTTGGATAGGTTTGCAACGGCCTTACCGTCAGTTGTACGGTAAAAACTTTTCAGAGAATCCGGTAGTCCAGAGCCAGCGAGCTGGTCTCCATGTCCCTCTTCTCTAGAAAGTTCACAACCCTTTGCTGATATCAACTGTACAGTGATTCAACCTGCCAACGTTCTCAGCATCGCACTTTTTCATTAAATTACGTCACTGCAAGTCCTAACTATTTTCCACGTTATTGACGTCAGAAACAGACCTTAAGGGCTTCAGTTCAGAACCGTTTTCTTTTATATTTTGAGATTCATACTCTCGCATTTTGATATTTAGGGGGTGTTAAATGGGCACCAACATCGAGCAGTTGAATCACAATTCTCATGGAAAGTACCGATCAGAATTGGCGATATTTCAACAATCTATATGATTCTGATTATCGATAATTCTTCAACTTCTCACGATTTCCATGGCTCAGCAGTAACCCCGTAAAATTCCGCCACAAATCACTATGAAACATGAGAACTGTTTTCATACATCAGACGTCGATAAGGTGCTGGAATAGTTCCGGATCAAGCGGACGCTCCAAATGCAACGTTGAAAGCACAAAGCGCGGCAGCTTCTGCTCATCCGATTTCGGCAGATTTGCAGCCTTCTCTGGCGTAGTTAAACCAGGAGTCATTGTAGCCTTCACCACTTCACGTGAATCAGTAACTGCATCTACTCGCCCCACGTAGTAATATCGCTTCTCTTTCTCGGCCGTTGCTGCACGCGCAACAAATAGCGGGATGAAATGCTTTTCTTCCCACTCGCTAGAAGGAATTCCAGTGCCGCCCGAGCTCATTCCGACGCCGCTATAACCCATCTCACTGCCGTCAGGTCCTAGCTCATTCTCAGCAGCATTCGTTCCGCTCCGCAGCCACTGGAATTCTGGCGATGCCAGACTTCTGCCAGGACGACTAAACCAGCGGAGTTCTTGACGATTAATAAAACGATCCTCGTACGGACTTGAATCATATTTCACAAAAATCGGCAAGCTTCCGGTCTGCGTATTGAGTTCGTATCCGACTACATTCTGCGGAATATGCTCATCTTGCCAACCGCATAGCCTCATCACATCCCAGACGGAATACATATGCCCGTACAAGAACAGCCCATCAAATTGCCGTTGCATTGCCGAAGCCTGCTGAATCAGATCCTCGCACTTCAGTAATCCAACGCGAACATTGTCCACAAAGAACTTACGGAACGTTGCATTCTGCCCCAGCATTGCTGCAAAATCAGGGCTCAGTTCGTATCGTCCATTTCCAGCGCTCACAACCAGTGGCATATTGCCGAAACGTTTACGGTTTGCCTGAACAAAATACGCGCCAGAAAGCACGCGAAGAGCCGAGTTCAGCTGCAGCTCAGCCTGCTCTTCGGTCAGATTCAAATAAGCGTATTCTCGCTGAATGCGGTCCTGAATTGCGTCTCGTGTGATGTATCGTGATGCCTTCTTATCGCCCGTAATTCCGCACAGTTCATCAAGAATTACCAGCTCTTGCGGTCGCAGGCCTTGCAACAGAATTTCCGTCGCCATCTTCAGTACGGCTTGTTCACGATTGTTCAGCGGCTTCAGCTGCGTAATGAACGACGTCTCACCCTTTTTATGTTCTAAATATTTCTCAGCAGCACACACGAAGGTGTAATAGCTGTCTTTCCACGATGCAAGCGTATATGGCAACGAATCGTCATAACGATACATATCTACCAACATCGGGATGCGACCTAATTCATATCGCACATTGAGGTAATGCTCACGCAGCGATCGTACTGCCGACAAATTGGCCTTATCAATTGCTTTAAGCACGCGTTCACGCGCAATATGATCGAAGCTAATTGAAGACAATCCAATAGTTCTTCTGCGAAGATGCCCCTTAATCACATCTTGGCTACCGCTGTTGCCATATAACGCAATTGGGATCTGATAATTATTGGCGTAGTTACCAATGAAATCAATAACTGTACAGCTGCTCTTCTGCGGGAACTTACGCAGACCACGACCTAACTGCTGCGTAAACACAATGCTTGATTGCGTATTGCGCAACATCACGATCTGGTTCACAGGAGGAATATCAATGCCCTCGTTGAACAGATCCACTGTAAACAAATAGTCCAGCTCGCCATTGGTTAATCGTTGAATGAACTCAGCACGCTCAGTATCAGAATTACGCCCAGTCACGGCTGCAGTACGATAATTGCGTTCTGCTTGTTCATTAAATCGTTCATTAAACAGATCAGAAAGCTTATGCGCTTCTTCAACAGAGCTGCAAAATACTAAGCCAGTCACTGGTGTATGGAATTCGCCATATTTACGCAACTGAGCAATGATGTAATCCACACGATCTGGACTTGCTAATTGCTCAATTTCATAAGTTAACTGCGCATGCTGCGACTTACTCGTGGACTCAGAAACAGCAATACTATGCTGCTGTCCAGCCTCGTCTTCATCACCCAAATATTCTGCAATACCGTAGTAATGGAACGGGCACAACATATCCTCATCCAAAGCCTTTTGCAGGCGGATCTCGAACGCAATGTTGTAATCGAACAACTCAAAAATATTGAGACCATCAGTACGCTCTGGCGTTGCTGTCATACCGAGCATGAAATCAGCACCAGAGAAGTGCTCCATCACTCGTTGATAGGTCGGCGCAGCCGCATGGTGCACTTCATCAAACAGAATGTAGTCGAATTCATCTGATGCGAATTGTTGCAATACCTCAGGCTGGGATAGCGTCTGCACAGTTGCAAATACAATGCGTCGATCTGATTGCTTACTAGTGCCACTTAACAGACCAAGCTCATCGGCATCACAGCCCAGTACTTTTTGATATGACTTACGTGCAGATTGCAGAATTTGCTGTTGCTGTGCCACATACAGCATGCGACCCGTATGCTTCACGTGATGCGGCTCTTGTTCCACGTGACGGTTCTCGTGTTCCACGTGTTGATCTGCATGTTCCACTGGTTCCACGTGGGATCCTGCACGTACAGCAGAATCCAAATCTTCGTTTTCGGCCTGCTGCTGAGCAAAATAAGCCTTCACGTCAAATGCCGAAAGATAGGTTTTACCCGTGCCCGTTGCCGACACAATAATTGCTTTATGCTCACCATCCGCACGTAACTCAGCTAGGCGCGCCAAAGCCTCTCGCTGCATTTTATTCGGCTCTATCGGCTGGTTATTCTGCTGATCCAGCAGCTCCCTTCTTGGAGGCCTATACTGCTCGAATTCGCGCTCGTATTGCTCAATCCATTCGTCCGTCAGTGGTACAGAATCGCTGAGCTGAGATTTAATTTCTGCTTGTACTTGACGAACAAGATCACCATTGGCTAACGACGATACGCGCAAATTCCATTCACGCTGCTTCTGTAATGCCATTGAAGTGAGATTCGAGCTGCCAACATACAAATTGATATATGGTTCGCCATGCACTGTTCGTCGTGAAAATACATAACCTTTTGGATGGAATGCAGCTCCTCGTGATCCAGCACCAGATGCAGTCTCTGCAGAAGTATCGTTCCAAATACGCACTTCAATACCGGTTTCTTCCTGCAAATGAAAGAGCTGCCAGAACGCCTTTGGATCGTTAAAGTAATTCTTCGTCGACGTAATGATGTGACTTGGTCTAGTTTCTCGATTATTCGCGTGATCGTAGAAATCTTGCAGCAATGACTGAATAGCACCAGGTGAAACGAACGCAACAGACATATCAAACGACTTACTTTGCCTGAGCTCTTCGCTCAATGCGTCAGCCATGGACTCACCGGTGGGCCTATTAGCAATAAGTACTGGTGCATACGCTCCAGTGGATTCAGTATTACGATCAAAGAATCCTGCAGTAACATCAGCAAGCATTGCACGGCGAACACTATTTTGGCCAGTACTCGATGAAACACCATCGAATTCTTCTGAGACTCGTAACGGGTCCTGCCAGTACGCATCCACTGCATCTACCATGCTTAACCGCCTTTGTGTGCTGCACAGTAATCGATAATCAGAATTTCATTGCTGAAATGAGCTCAACAGCGCGAGCATCAACGGGAGCCCAGTTGAGCTCCGGCATACGCGACGGTTGCACCCAACGAATTTCCTTGTGCTCGGTGAGATGAGGGGTGCCGTCAATCAGGTGGCAGATGAAGGTAGTGAGGCGAACGTGGCCGAAATCGTAGTCGTACTCACTCGAGCACACGAGTTGATCCACGTGAATCTCGCAACGCAATTCTTCTTCGATTTCGCGTTGCAGGGCTTCTCGAGGCGTCTCTCCCGCCTCAATTTTGCCGCCTGGGAACTCCCAGAAACCAGCCAATGACTTACCCGGACCACGCTGGCCGCACAGCACCAGACCGTCGCGCACAATCGCAGCACCAACTACATCAATGAACTTCGTTGGTCGGCTCTCCTGCTGTGCTTCGCTCTGCTGCATTACTCATCCTTCGTCGCGTGATTACAGCAACCAGGATAAGCAAACCGAAGTGCAAAACAAAACAGCGCCAAGCATAACGGCAAGGAAACTAGAACGAACAGGACGTCGAGTACGAGACGGAATACACGTGATAGAACGCACAAACTAGGATACGCGAGACTGAATTCACAAGATGAAATGCCCGATCTAGAACACACTAGACAGAGGATACAGAGAGAAACACAAAACGTATGAGCCAGAACACAAAAACCGGCTTCATCATATGAGTAAGTTTCACATGATGAAGCCAGTCTCCTACTCAGCAGTGCACTTGTTCCACGTGGCATACTCGGCCATATTTCACGTGACATATCCGCCGTGATTTCAGGTCATACGCCAACCAATATTTCACGTGACAACATAGGCCACAACTGAGCTCTATTTATGTTTCACAAGATACCTCTGTACGGTGCAAGATAAGTCAAATTGTTTCACGTGACGACGTTTATATCGTCTCACAACTCTCTTTTGTTTCACGTGAAATATACAATCTTATCTAGCACTCATCCATGTTTCACGTGGTATTTATAACCTCTTATCCCTTGATTTACTTGACTTTCTTACCGTTGACATAGAGCGAATGACCATTGCAGGCAATATTGGTATTCGATGCATCCTCATTAGAAAGCGAATGTACATAGGTATCTCCTGTGAGCACGAGCTTCGAGTCAGCAGAGAGCTTGAGCGCGATGTTCTTAGCCTGATTCTTGCTATTAATCGCGCTCTTCAGCGTGCTACCTTTCTTCAGCGAAAGATCAAGCGTTGAAATATTGTCAACAACTATGTTGCCTTCTGCTTGCTGATTCGTCAGTGTCATTTCAACAGTGCCACCGTTCGAGCCCTTATTACCCCACGAGTCTTGTTGCACTCGTAAGAAGTTGCCCGATTGGTCGTGCGTAATAAACGTATTGTTCTCTAGATCAATAGCCGCATGTGTATTCGTCACATAGAGCACATCACCGTTATGCGTAGTGATCGAAGAGTTCTTTGCAGTAAAACGAGCAACGCCTTCTTCGGCGTCACCAGACATCGATTGATATAAGAAGATGTTCTTATGCGTAGTTGACTGGCCGTGCAGCTTTGTATTCGCATCGTCAAGCGTGACGGCATCGAGCGTAATGGAATTCTTACCCTCAATAATGGCGCCTTCACTTGCTGTAGAAGTCAACTGAGCTTTTCGCACAGTAATATCCGCAGTCGAATAAATTGCTGGCGAACCCTGGCCACTCGTCGAATAAGTTCCACCTTCGGCTTCGAGTGTGCCGCCACCGCGATCAGAGCGAATAGCAGCACTACTCATACCCGAAGTTGAAACCGTAAGATTCGTGGCCTTTAAGGCGCCACCGCCAGTAACCATGATGCCGCCTGAGGCATCTTGCTTAGTCGTAATTGTTGAGTCTGCAATTTCTAGAAGCGCGCCAGAACTCGATGAAGAATCGGCGTCCTTACTACCATCCTGAGCGCTGGTGCCACCTTGACCACCAGAGCCACGTTGACCTTCATGAACATAATTACCCCCAGAATTTGGAGAACCCTTCATTCCACTAGAGCCGCCGTAGCTAAAGACGCCATTAGCGCCTACCGCATCAGTGGTAACGATGAGGTTCTTCATTGATGCTTGCGCACCGTTTTGTACCAAAATTGCTGAGTTGCGCCCATAGAAGCTCGATGAATCATCACCGTCAGCATCACCAGTTTTGGTCAGTACATCGCCGTCAAGCACAGCACGTACATCACCGGTTACGAGCACGACGTTCTCGTTGGCGGTCGTTGAGTTCAACGTTGCCTGAGTTATGTCTTTGCTCGTTGAGTTAGCCGTTATTGTGGTGGCGCCTTGAGCATCGGGAACCCGTGCTAAATCTCCCGGACCACCAGAATTCATCTGGTCTTCCGGACCACTCATGTCTTGCGGACCCATGGCACCATGCTGCGATGAAGTCGCTCCCCCATGCGGAAACTGCATCGCCACTACTGTGCCTATAGATCCAACCAGGGTTGCTGTCAGCACAACGCCAAGCATCACATTCTTGCGCGATTGCTTCATGTGTCTTCCAATCGTGAATTCAGTCGAAGCCACTTTCGTGGTCTTTGTCGTCAGTCGTTCACTATTAGCAACTCAGCTGGGAACCTCGTAAAGGTTCCCGCAATACCAGCTTAAACTTTTTTAGGGGGTATAGGAAATATTTCTCGTCTTTACGCAAGATTCCAGTTTTTAAGCAGTTTTTGCCCGTAATGTGGGTCGCACAGAACAGTGAGCGTCACCTATGCGAAGGAACGGAGGCCACAGCATGACAGACGAGCAATCAGTCAATGATGAACTGAAGGACTTGGACGACGATTCTATTGACGCCACACAAGCTCGCGACGCAACGCAAGCGCTTGCAGCTGAAGAGCAGGCCAGCGAAATTGCCAGCTTTGAGGACGACGAATCCACAGCAAGCGGCATTTGGAACCGCCTGCTCTCAGGTAACCGTCGCTTCAGCGAAGGCAAGATGGAGCATCCAAATCAAGACACTGTTTCCCGTGAAACACTCGTTGAAGCGCAGAATCCTGCCGCTGCAGTGCTGACGTGCGCAGATTCGCGAGTGGCTCCAGAGCTGGTTTTTGATACGGGTCTTGGTGATCTATTTGTCACTCGCACGGCCGGCCCAATGCTCGACGACGCCGTTATTTCAACGCTTGAGCTCGCTATTACGCAGCTGCACGTCAAGCTGCTCGTAGTTATGGGTCACGAGCACTGCGCCGCTATTGAAGCGGCTTGCGAGGAGCTCGACGAGCTTGTTGAGCGTACCGAAACCGAGTCCGGCAAGCATGCCGAAACATTTATGGATGATCTCGACGGCATTATCGAGGCCTCGTCATCGTCTATTTTGCGCGAAGTTGGTATGTCAGTATGGCAAGCTCGTATGGCTGAGCTAACGACGAATGAGGAGTACGAGCAGGTGCATATCGCTCGCATTATTGAGCAGCTCGTCACGCGTTCGGAAGTAATTCGTAAGGCTCTGGCCGAGGAGAAGCTCATGATTGTGGGCGCCCGCTACAAGATGAGCAACGGCTTGGTTGAAGTACTGAGCTTCTGAAAGATTCGGAACTTCTGAGCAAGTTCTGCACTTCTGAAAATTCAGAGCTGAGCTTGTGCAACATCGGAGCTGAATTCTTGAGGACGTTGAGGAAATACGCTTCAACAACTCAAATCCTCACGTTTTCAGCTCCCCTGCTCTGCAGCTTTTTCTGTATTTCTCTCAATACAACAAATCTCAATTCAGTTGCGACGCTGGGCACACGTTTCTAGGACGTCTACGCACGTTCCACAGGCATCTAGGTGATGTTTCGCAGATGTCGAGCTAACGTTTCGCAGATGCCTCACATGCATTCCATAGACGTTCCCATGCGCCTCAACGCCACAATATCTTTGTGCCACAACCCAACATGCTGGCGGAACATTTTGGCAGAGAGATTTGTTGGCATAATTAACAATTTCCCATTATTTTCCGCTAAATTAAAGCTATGTCTCTTGGTTTAAACATTCTTCTGATTTTCGTCTTCCTTTTACTCGGCTCTATTTTTGCCGGTACGGAACTCGCCTTGGTTTCTTTGCGAGGTTCGCAAGTTGATCAGATGGAGCAGGAGGATGCACGTGGTGCTCGCGTGGCACAAATTGCGCGAGATCCAAATACATTTCTTTCTACAGTGCAGATTGGTGTAACGCTGTCTGGCTTCCTGTCTGCATCGTTCGGTGAATCGTCAATTTCCCCTTATGTGGTGCCAGTTGTGGCAAGCTGGGGCGTTCCAGAGTCGCTTGCTGCCCCGCTGACGACGATTGTGCTGACGCTGATTATTTCGTACTGCTCGATCGTTATTTCCGAGATGGTACCAAAGCGCATTGCTATGCAGAAGAACGAGCAAATTGCTCGCGCTGTGGTACCTGCAATTTCTGTGTTCGCAACGGTCTGCAAGCCAATTATTTGGTTGATCGCTAAGAATACGAATGGACTGGTTCGCTTGCTCGGCTTTGATCCAAACGAAACCGAAAGCGAAGTTTCTGACGAAGAGCTGCGCGTGCTCGTGAGCTCAAATACGAACCTGACCAAGGACGAGCGCACGATTCTTGACGACGTGTTCGACGCTTCCGAAACGATTGTTGCTGAGGTTATGCGTCCTCGTGCAGACGTCGTCTTCCTTGAAGGCAGCATGCCAATCGAAGAGGCTGCTGAATTCGTGCGCGAGCAGCCATACTCCCGTTACCCTGTTTCGGGTCGCGATTTCGATGACATTTTAGGCTTCGTGCACGTGCGCGATCTGCTTGATGTTCGCAACCCTGAAGCTCGCACCGTTGCCGATGTAACGCGCGATGGCATCTCGCTGCCAGGCACGTCAAAGCTGCTGCCAAGCCTGTCGCTGCTGCGTAAGCGCGGTATCCACTTGGCTGTGGTTATTGATGAATACGGCGGCACTGACGGCATTGTGACGCTTGAAGATCTTATGGAAGAGCTTATTGGCGATATTCGCGATGAATACGATCTTCCAGAAGAATCCAGCCCAGAAGCCGATGAACAGCAGGTCTTCGTCAATGGTGTAGCCAGCATCGCTGGTGGCATGTCCATTGAAGACTTCGACGATTTGACTGGTATTGAGCTCGAAGATGGCCCATACGAGACCGTTGCCGGTTACTTCCTTGCTCACACGGGCAAGATGGGTGAAGTTGGTGACAAACTCGAGCTGCCGCAGGATGGCTGCACGATGACGATTACCGAAGTGGATGGTCGTCGTATAGAAACGGTTGAAGTCCAAAGGACTCAAGATCCAGCTGCAACCACAGAAATCAAAACTGAATAACAAAAACTGCACTCAGCGCAGCCGTTTCAGCAAAATCTCAGAAGATTAAGGGAACTCTTCATAAAACGTTCAGACAACGTTCTGAATCGGACCGTAATTTGAAATCAGAAGCCGGCGAGAACGCACGGCGAAAGACGAAAGGACCGATTATGTCTCTTAACTTCACGATTCCAGGTCTTGATGAAGCGACATCTGAAAAGGCTATTGGCATTCTTCAGGAGCGCCTGAGCCAGGAGCAGGCTGGCGCTCTCGTGCTGAAGCACTGCCACTGGAACGTGGCTGGTCCAAACTTCATCGCCGTGCACGAGATGATCGATCCTCAGGTCGACGACGTGCTGGATATGGCTGACGAAACTGCAGAGCGCATCGCTGCTATGGGTGGCTCGCCACAGGGCCGTCCTGATGACGTGCTGCGCTTCCGCACTTGGCCAAAGTTCGAGCTGACGGGTCGTCAGGATGCTCTTGACTACCTGCGTGCGCTCGACAAGTATTACGATGCTTGGATTAAGGCTGATCGTCAGGCCATCAAGGAGCTCGATGAGCTCGACGTTGTCAGCTCCAACATCATGCAGGACCACGTTCAGAAGCTTGAGCAGTTCCAGTGGTTCATGCGTTCGCACTTGATCTGATTCAGACTCACGAGTTAGATCAATCAGTCCTGAGATTTCAGCATCTCACGAAAGCTCAGTAGCTTTCAGTTCATCAGAAAACAGTTTTGGGTGTCTTCTAGCGTGCGCCCAAAACTGTTTTTTGTTTATGTGGCCGTTTTACGGCTGCGTTAGGCTTCTTCAGTTCTTCCGCACTGAGCTTCTTCAGTTCTTCCGCGCGGGTTCCAGCACCGCTCGTCTATTGAGTTCGCGACGCAGCTGACGCCAGTTGGGCAGCACAGCACTCATACGACGCTGGAAGCCCGCACCGTGGCCCGACTCCCACAGATGCACAAGCTCGTGCACAAGCACATACTCAAGGAACTGCGGCTCCATGAGTCCCAGCTGCAGGTTCAGGCGAATACGGCCCGTTCTCGGCGTGCACGAGCCCCAGCGCGACGTCATAGTGCGCAACGTAATCGACGTCGGCTTACGTCCCACAGCCGCGCTCCACTGCTCCACAAGCGCCGGTAACTTCTGCTCCAGCTGCTGCCTCGCTTGTGCCATCAACGTTTCGTTCCAGCGGAAATCTTCTGGAGTTTTGAGCGCCGGCACATGGCTCGGCTCAGTATCATCCGTTTCGGTGTTCTGCAGTTTCGTGTCATCAGTATTGATTGCTGTGGCACCCTCAGTAGCGTTCTGACGCTCATAGCCTTGCAACGTGCGACTACGGGCTTGCGCAATTTGCTGCTGCGCCTGGAGGATCCAATCATGGCGTTCACGCACGCATTGCTCAATCTCTTTCATAGAAACGCGCACAGGAGCCGTAATTTCCACGAGCCCATAAGGCGGTTTGACGCGCACATACATATTGCGATTATGCTTGCGGAGAATTGTTACCTGTAATCCATCAATTTGCTTCGTTTCACGCGAGACAACCGAATGAGAAACTGGCGAAGCACTGCGGCGACGACGCGAGGTACGACGAGCTGATGCCAAGGAATTGGCGGGAATCTGCGGAAATGAATGGAAAGGCATAGCGTTTATTGTCGCCATTTAGCGGACAAAACCTCTTCTTCAGACCCCTCTTCAAGGGTTCAAGAATCGGTCGCGACACGCCGAAACGCGGTTCGTTTTGTCAAAATCGGCACACGCTGGTATTGTTTCTTTTCGTTGCGCGGAAGCGTGAACGATGGGCCCGTAGCTCAGGTGGTTAGAGCGCATCCCTGATAAGGATGAGGTCGAAGGTTCAAGTCCTTCCGGGCCCACTGGTATGATGAATACCGAAATGGGGCTATGGCGCAGCTGGTAGCGCATCTGCTTTGCAAGCAGAGGGTCGCCGGTTCGAACCCGGCTAGCTCCACAGATAGAAACCTGGATCGCGAAAGCGGTTCAGGTTTTTTGTTTTCTACAGACTTTGTTTTGCTTCTACATCATGGAACCGCAGTGTTCGCGTCACTCTCCTAGCTCATCGTCTAACTCATCATCTTGAAACGGCGTTGAAGTCTTAGATCAATAGCGAAATCTCGAAGCAACATTGAGATCCTGGGACCATATCGAGCTTCTGACACCTAGATGAATAGGATCTCTGCACTGAGATCTCTGTACGCCTCACTGATGTTCATATAACAGCAGTAACAACAGCAAACATTATTAGACATGCGAATACAAACACGCCGATTTTTGAGATTGTTCATTAAGAAAATTATCTAATTTTTTAGACACCCCCTGAGAACACTTGCAGATATTGAAATATCAGCAATCGTTGAATTTCCAATATTCTTTTATCGATAATCATTCATTTTCTCAAGAGAACACTACAGAGATCCCTTAAATACCAAGCAATTTCTAGCGCCAAAACGATTCAGCATCGTTAAATATTTTTACCAAAAGTAAAATTGCGTGAACAAAATGAGAGCGCTAACATCATAACAACCAAACAATGAAGATGTGATCATCTATGGCGCTGATCCTCTTCAACGAATGGCGTTTACGCCTGAACAATGGCTGTTCAGGTCGTGAGGGAAAGAAAGTTATATTCGAGGGAGAATCCATGACTTCCATGGCTGAGACGGTCGAAATTAAAGAAAAGCCCGTCAAAATAAAAGGCTCAATGAAATACGTGGCAATTCTTGCATTCAGTGCTGGTCTTGCCGGTCTGCTGTATGGCTACGATACCGTGAGCATCTCCGGTGCAATTACGTATCTGACCGCCGTATGGAACCTGTCTGCATCAATGCAGGGCCTGATCATTTCTTCGATTATGATCGGCGGCGTTGTTGGTGTTGGCGTTTCCGGCTTCATTTCTGACCGTATTGGTCGTCGCCCAGTGCTGATGATTGGCGCAATCTGCTTCTTCGTTGCAGCACTGTGGAGCGCCGTCGTCAACGATCCAACGTCCTTGGTTTGGGCCCGCATTATTGGCGGTCTTGGCATTGGCCTTACATCGTCGCTTTCGATTACGTACATCACAGAATGCGCTCCAGCAAAGTACCGTGGCACGTTGTCTTCGATGTATCAGCTGCTGACGATTCTCGGCATCTTCCTGACTAACTTGATTAACTTCTGGATCGCTGGCATTGGCGGCATCCACTCCTCCTTCGCTGATAGCGCTTGGCGCTGGATGCTCGGCATTGGTGCAATTCCTGCTCTTGTACTGTTCATTGCACTGATCGTCATGCCAGAATCCCCTCGCTTCCTGCTGCAGAAGGGCAATCGCGTTAAGGGTTATGCCATTCTTGAGCGCATTGGCGGCACTGATTCCGCTAACCAGGAGCTCATCGAAATTGATGCTTCGATTAAGGAAAACGCTAAGGGTTCGTTGAAGGACCTGTTCCGCAAGCCACTGGCTCATGCTCTGATCATCGGTATTTTCCTTGCACTGTTCAACCAGTGGGTTGGCCAGAACGCCATCTCCTACTACGGTCCAACAATCTTCGCTGATATCTTCCCTGGCGGTAACACGGCATTCCTGTGCTCCACCGTGATTGGTCTTGTTGAGCTCGTCTTCACGTTCGTTGGTATGTACTTCATCGATCGCATTGGCCGCAAGCCACTGATGCTCTCGGGTGCTCTCGGCATGGCTGTGTTCTACCTGCTCATGGGTCTTTCGATGATGTTCAACTGGCCTGGCATCTCCACACTGATCTTCGCTTGCCTCGTCATTGCATTCTTCGCCTACTCGATGGGCCCTGTGACGTGGGTTATGATCTCGGAGCTGTTCCCAACCTATATGCGTGGTCGCGCATCGGGCATCTGCACCGTGTTCCTCTGGGGTGCAAACTTCCTCGTTGCTGAGTTCACGCCAATTATGTTCCACTCCATGGGCGGCGGCACGTTTATCTTCTGGGCCGTTATGGACTTCATTGCCTTCCTGGGTGTGAAGTTCCTCGTTCCTGAGACTAAGGGTCGCTCGCTCGAAGAGATCCAGTCGTTCTGGGAGAAGTAAAAAAGAAAAATCTCTGCCTAAGGATGTAACGAACGGTACGGAACCAGAGGAACCAATTCACTAAGGTTCCGTACCCCTTCCCTGAGGCACCCACCGAACTGTTTGATTCCATACCTTTCTTTTTCCCTAAAATGTTAGCGCTCACTCTCTGAGAAAGCTTGCAAAACGGGAAAAACGAAACCTTATAAGGCTGTGCGAAGGAGCACCGTTATTATGACCGTTTCGACCGTAGAACTGATCGCTGAAAAGATTCGCGGAGGCCGCACATCGCTCGGCATCGAATTCGGATCTACGCGAATCAAGGCTGTGCTGATCGACGATGAGTACCACACAATTGCTGCTGGTGCTTATGAATGGGCCAGCCACCTTGAGCATGGTTTGTGGAGCTACTCAACCGAAGAAATTTGGAAGGGTTTGCAAACTGCATATGCAAGCATGGCTAACGATGTAAGCACCGCATATGGCGAGAAGCTTACGAAAATTGGTCATATTGGTTTCTCGGCCATGATGCATGGCTACATGGCATTCGATGCCAACCAAGAACTGCTGGTGCCATTCCGTACCTGGCAGAACACCAATACGCATGATGCTCATTTGAAGCTCTCAGACCTGTTCCAGTACAACATTCCTGAGCGCTGGTCTGTGGCTCATCTGTATCAGGCTGTGCTCAATAACGAACCACATGTGGCTCATATTGATTACATCACCACATTGGCTGGTTATGTGCACTGGAAGCTCACCGATAACAAGGTGCTCGGTATTGGCGACGCCTCGGGCATGTTCCCTATTGATCCAGAAACCAAGACCTATGAAACAGCCTTCATTAAGCAGTTTGATGCACTGCCAGAAATCGTTGAGCAGCCTTGGAATATTGAGGATCTGCTGCCAAAGCCACTCGTTGCTGGCACTCCAGCTGGTGTGCTGACTGAGGCTGGTGCACTGCTGCTTGATCCTTCGGGAACGCTGCAACCAGGCATTATTCTGGCACCTCCTGAAGGCGATGCTGGAACGGGCATGGTCGCTACAAATTCTGTGCGCAAGCGTACGGGCAATGTTTCAGCAGGAACGTCAATCTTCGCAACCGTTGTGCTTGAGCATAAGCTCGCTCGCCTGCACCCACAGGTTGATCTGGTTACCACACCAAGTGGCGATCTTGCTGGTATGAGCCATGCCAACAACTTCACTTCCGACTTGAACGCATGGGTGCATCTGTTCTCTGAGTTTGCTAAGGCCATTGGCAATCCAGTCAGCCCTGGCGAGCTGTACGGAACGTTGTTCAACGCAGCAATTTCCGATGAGGCAGATGCGAACTGCGGCGGACTCATTAATTACCCATTCCGTTCTGGTGAGTTCCTCGCTGGCATTGAAGAAGGTCGCCCTGTGTTTGCAAGAAGCCCTGAGGCCAATATGAACCTCGCAAACTTCATGCGCGCGCAACTGTTTAGTGCATTCAGCCCAGTCAAAATCGGCATGGACATCATGACCAAAGACGAGGAAGTGCAAATTGACTCGTTAATTGGCCATGGCGGCATTTTCACGACGCCAAAGGTCGCACAAAAGATTCTTGCAGCTGCATTTAATACGCCAATTAAGGTCATGGCAACAGCCGCCGAAGGTGGCGCTTGGGGCATGGCAGTGCTGGCAGATTACTTGTGGCACGCACCTTGGGATCTGGCTGATTATCTCGACCAACGCGTGTTCAAAGACTCCGCTTCAACAACGGAGAATCCGGATCCAAGCGATGTAGCTGGCTTCGAAGAATTCTTCTCACGATTCCAAAACGGACTTGGCATTGAGCTCGAGGCAATTCGTTGCATCGACCTCGAAAGCAAGTAAAAGAAAAGGAGTATATGCATGGCAACCCTGGCAGATTACGGTCCTGAAGTTCAGGCCGAGGTAAAGCAGGTGCGCGAAGTCGTGGCAACGCTCCACGAGCAGCTCATCAAGTGGAACCTCGTGGTGTGGACGGCTGGCAACGTATCGCAGCGCCTGCACACAGCAGATCTGATGGTCATTAAGCCTTCAGGCCTGCGCTATGAGTATCTGACGCCATCGAGCATGGTCGTTTGCGACTTGGATGGCAACGTGGTGGATGGTGCTGAAGCACCAAGCTCTGATACAGCTTCGCACGCTTATATCTACCGCCATATGCCTGATGTGTACGGTGTAGTGCACACGCATTCCACGTATGCCACTGCTTGGGCTGCCACAGGTCAAAACATTCCATGCGGATTAACGATGATGGGTGACGAGTTCGGCGGACCAGTACCAGTTGGACCATTCCGTCTGATTGGTTCCGAGGCAATTGGCGAAGGCGTGGTTGAGACGCTTAAGCAGTATCCGAAGTCTCCAGCTGTGCTCATGCAGAACCACGGCCCATTCACGATTGGCAAGGACGCTGAGGCTGCTGTAAAGGCCGCCGCAATGACCGAAGAGGTTGCTCATACGATGTGGGCTGCCCGCCAACTCGGTGACATCATTCCTATTCCGCAAGCAGACATCGACAAGCTCAACGACCGTTACCAGAACGTATACGGCCAGCACTGAGCACACCAATTTTTATCAACACTATTTTCAAAGAAGAAAGTAAAGGAGCCATTATGGCAATGGAAAACCCATTCGAGGGTAAGGAAATCTGGTTCGGCGTTGGATCCCAGGATCTGTATGGCGAAGAAGCCCTGCGCCAGGTTGCTGAGCAGACTGCAGAAATCGTTGAGACGCTCAACAAGTCCGATTCGATTCCTGTCAATATTGTGCTCAAGCCAACGTTGAAGTCTTCCGATGGCATCAAGCAGTTCATGATTGAAGCTTCTGCAAATCCAAACGTCATTGGCGTTATTGCATGGTGCCACACGTTCTCTCCAGCCAAGATGTGGATCCGTGGCCTCGAAGTGCTGACGAAGCCTCTGCTGCAGCTCAATACGCAGCATCACTTCGAGATCCCATGGGAGACCATCGATATGGACTTCATGAACCTGAACCAGTCGGCTCATGGTGATCGTGAATTCGGCTATATCCTTTCGCGTCTGGGCATTCCACGCAAGGTTGTTGTGGGCCACTACACCGATCCAGAAGTTGCTGAGAAGATTGGCACTTGGGCTCGTGCATGCGCTGGCTGGGATGCTTCGAACAACATGAAGGTCATGCGTTGGGGCGATAACATGCGCAACGTGGCCGTCACTGAAGGCGATAAGACCGAGGCCGAGCGCGTCTTCGGCGCTGCTATCAACACGTGGTCCGTGAACGAGCTGTGCGCTGCTTACGACGCAGTCAAGGACGAGCAGGTCAAGGAAATTATCGAAGACTACAAGGCTAAGTACGACATCGATCCTGCTCTGCTCGACGACCGTTACGATTCACTGTTCATTGCCGCCAAGGAAGAGGCTGCAATGGTCAACATGATGAAGGAGAACGGCTGCACGGCTGCTGTCGATAACTTCGAAGATCTGGGCACGCTGCCTCAGCTGCCAGGCGTGGGCGCACAGCGTCTACCATCGGAGTACGGCTACGGCTTCTCCGCAGAAGGCGATTGGAAGACCTCCGTGCTCGTGCGCATCGGTGCTGTGATGGGCTACGGCCTTGAAGGCGGTGCCTCACTGATGGAGGACTACTCCTACAACTTCGTGGAAGGCCGTGAGAAGATCATGGGCTCGCACATGCTCGAGGTCTCCCCTTCCATTGGCACGATTGCTAAGCCACGTCTTGAGATTCATCCTCTGGGCATTGGTGGCAAGGCTGATCCAGTTCGCCTCGTTTTCACTGGCGCTCCTAAGAAGGATGCTGTTGTTGTTTCAATGGCTGACGTTCGTGAGCGCTTCCGTCTGACGATGAACGTTGTTGATGTGGTTGAGCCTGACGGCGAGCTCAAGGAACTGCCTTGCGCTCGTGCTCTGTGGGCACCAAAGCCAAACCTCAAGGTTTCGGCTGAGTGCTGGCTGCGTTCTGGCGCTTCCCACCACACCTGCATGACGACGTCCGTCGGCCGCGAAGCTTGGGAAGACTTCGCTCGTATTGCCGGTGTTGAGCTTGCAACGATTGATGAGAACACCACTCCAGCAGGTTTCGAACGCGATCTCGAAATCGCTGAAATCTTCCATCGTCTGAACAACCAGCACTGAGTATCACGGTCCGGCCGCGTACCGCGATTACTGCGCGGCCGGATCCCCTTTTAGGACAAATCTGCCAACCTTCTAACCTCCCTGTATTCCATTCTCTTGTCTCTGACAAGCACTGGCGGAACAATTCGTTACCCCTAGAATTGTTCCGCCTTTTTTATTTTTATTTCTGTTCAACATATCAATATGTTCACTGACTCAACATAGGCAAACCATACTGTTATATGCCCGGATCACACATTGGGCTCAGAATTGCCATGGCGCTGTAGCAGAAATTAAAAAGAATTGTAAAACTAATAAAAGAGACCGTACTTCTTACTAATTTGCACGTAAACTTGGCGCTGGAAGGAGCGCAATATGGCAACGTTGGCAGACTACGGTCCTGAAGTTCAAGCGGAAATCAAGCACGTACGTGAGGCGGTTGCGACGCTGCATGATCAGCTCATTAAGTGGAATCTTGTGGTGTGGACGGCTGGCAATGTTTCGCAGCGTCTGCACACGGCAGATCTGATGGTCATTAAACCTTCGGGTCTGCGATACGAATACCTGACGCCTTCGAGCATGGTCGTGTGCGACTTGGATGGCAACGTCGTTGATGGTGCTGCGAGCCCAAGTTCTGACACGGATTCTCATGCCTATATCTATCGCCATATGCCAGACGTATATGGCGTTGCACATACGCATTCGACGTACGCAACTGCTTGGGCAGCTACGGGTCAGAACATTCCTTGCGGATTGACGATGATGGCCGATGTTTTTGGCGGTCCTGTGCCAGTTGGACCGTTCCGTTTAATCGGTTCCGAGGCCATTGGTGAGGGCGTCGTCGAGACGCTGAAGAAGTATCCGAAATCCCCTGCTGTGCTGATGCAAAACCATGGCCCATTTACGATTGGCAAAGATGCTGAGGCAGCCGTGAAAATCGCTGCAATGACTGAAGAAGTTGCTCATACGATGTGGGCTGCACGGCAGCTTGGCGAGGTTATTCCGATTCCGCAGGAAGATATCGATAGCCTCAACGATCGCTATCAAAACGTGTATGGCCAGCACTGAGCTGACAAGCCAATACACACAAAGCTACGTAGAACAACAAAGGCTCAGCTTCCTTTTGGTGAGGAGCTGAGCCTTGTGTTTATGCGGGGATTATTCGTCGATTGGCTGGCCTGATGAAACAGCAAACGTCTGCATAACTTTGACCTGCTCTGGGTATGGCTGATAACTTGTGCACTCCACGGTCACATTAGAAGTCTGATCATCAAGCGAGAAGAGGTAGTCAGCAGTGTTCTGATCTCCCGGCTCCACTGTCGTTGGCTCGAGAGGTTCTCCCGTTAACTGCTTACCGTTCTGGATTAACTTGACATTGACCATATCGCTTACGTCGGCCGTTTTATCCGAAGTGTTCTCGACACGAAGATGTACGGCATAAACTGGGCGATCCGTCTGGATCTTAATAAGATTCGTACCTTCAATCTTCACATAAGCGTCATTAAGCTGTCCCTCATTTTTGTACGTTGTTTCAGTTTCCCTGAGAGACATAGACGTTTGATCTACAATCTGCTGCATAGAAATCACAGCAGCAGCACTAACCGCCATTGAGACCAATAAGGCAACAGCTGACACTGATGCGCCAATAATTGCAAGCACTTTATTAGCACCTGCGATATTGGCAAAAGCAATCAGGCTCACCACCGTTAAGGCGAGACCGACAACAGCGGCAATTTCTGCAGCTATGTTGATTCCTGGAACTTGAACCCAGCTCAGGCAGAGGCCCAGAGCACCCACAACGAGACCAATAATTGCAAACAGCTTCTGGAAAAGTTGAAGCTTCTTCTGCTTTTGTATGGCTGCAACTGCAGGGTTCGACGGCATCGTATTCATTGGAGATTCAGGAGCTACGGGCGCATAGCCATTAGACGCATACATAGGCTGCTGATATACGTTTGTAGTAGGAGCGAAGCCGTTCTGTGTTGGCTTGGCAGCATTAGGCGATGCTGCTGTTGAAACCTGTTGAGGCATACCACTAGGAGCTCCTGCCACAGGAGCCTGATTCATATTGTTCATATCATTCGTTGAAGGAAAATCACCGTTTGAAGATGTCATAATTCACTCTTTTTCACTCTGCATAAAGAGGTATTAACTGGAAGTGCCTAATCTGGCTTTTACTAGAACAGAAGAGATGGAAGATTCTTCAGCAGTGATTCCAGAGCAACCTTACGGAACATTCGGTCAATCTCATCTTCAACATGCTTCTTAGGTCCATCCTCATCTAGTGAGAAGGTCTGTGTGACGGTGTCGTGGCTAAAGGCAGGATCAATAGCATCGCATTCAACAGTTACATCCGAATGGATATCTTCAAGTTCGAATAAGTAATCTTGCACATCATTCTGCGTTGGAGCGAGCTCATCATTCGCCTGTTGCTCAGATTTATTCTTGATTAGCTGAAGATTTTTCCCATTTTGGGATACTCGGATATCTACAACATCCGATAAATTCTGCGCCTTACTTGCAGCATTCTGCCAAGCAATTCGAACAAGAGCCCGAGGACCATACTCCGTAGGAGCAGTCTTAATAGATTCAATATTTACATAAGTCGTAGCAAGTCGACCAGAACCTTGATATTTCGTACCAGGAGTACTGCTAGTCAGCCCACTATCAAATTGATACACGGCGCCATTATCTAAGTCCTTATTGCTCTCAATAACGGCGATTGATCCTATAACTGGTGCAATTACCAAAGCAGCTGCAGCAATCGAAGCTCCCACAATAGCAAGCGATTTACCAGCTGTTTTTCCGCGCCTCGTCGAGACAAGACCAACGATGCAGAGAGCGAGGCCAGCCAAAGCCAAGACCACACCAAGCAAATTAATAACAGGGATCCAACTAACAGCTAGACCAAGAGAGCTAATAATAAGACCAATAAGAGCAAGCTTTGATTTTGGCTTCTTTACAGGAACAGGAATCGGCATAGTCGGCTGAGTTCCTAAAGCATAAACCCCTGTAGCCTGAGCATTTATCTGCGAATACCCCTGCATCACATTTTGTGTAGGAACTTCGTTATTCATATTTGGCCTATTACTCGGTGGCATATTATTGTCAGGAAAAGTCATACTTGCCCTTCTTTCTCACCTTTTATTTTGCTCAAACCCCTGTAAATAAGCCACAAACTATAAAAGATAAGACATTATTGTAGAAGAGACCGGTTATTTTAATGAAAAGGCCTAGCTGCTTTTACCAAGAAGCTAGGCCCCACGCAAATGTCTTATTGTTCTAGCGCTTTTCCTGCTCGAACAGAAAACTTCTGGACGACTTTATCCTGATTGGGTGAAGGAACATTATCTGCACCAATAACTGTGATATCTGACGATCCGTTATCAAGATTAAAAATAAGCTCTTCAGTTCTCCAACTATTTGGCGCTGCAACATATGCATCGTGAAAATCACGATCCGTAAGTCTTTTACCATTTTGCAATACCTTGATGCTTATTGCATCGAAAAAGGTTTTTTCATCATCTGAAGTGTTCTTCCATTTAACCCTGACACTTATTGTCGGACTAAAGTATTTATCTCCAGGAGTCACCGAAATATCTTCAATTTTCAGATATGCATTATCAAGCTGTCCCTCACTCTTATACATTTTTCCCGAACTGTATGGAGTTTGGAAATATGGCGCCTTAACCAGCTTCTGATTAGCTGCAGCAGTTGTAGAGCTCACAACAATTGTGACGAGTAATGCAATTACTGAAAAGACAGCTCCTGCAATTGTAAAAATGTGAATTCCTCGTGTATCGCGAGCCATTTTCACGAGAGAAATAATGGATAGAACTAATCCAACAAGCGCTAAAGTGCCTGCCATAAGGTTAATCATTGGAACTTTGATCCAGCTAACAGCTAGGCTCATTACTCCAATAACAAGGCAAACAATAGATAGTACTAATTGAAGAGGCTGCTTTTTTCTTACCTGTGGTTGATGAGAAACTGTCATTTTTTCGTTCACACTCTCTGAGTCGTATTATTCAGCTTCCTTACACATGTTTCGATGCAAGCTTTGGAACACTCTGCTGGATCTCATATATGAATAGAAAACACTTGTTGAATTGTTGAACTATCTGTCTCAGACTTAGGACTAATAATCTGGACTGTAACATCAGAATCATCTTTGTTACCCTCAGGAAGCTTGTAGTACAACAAGAAGGAATCACCCTTATCTGGTGCAACCTCAACCGGTCCAGATCGGACCTCGGCTGTCTGCATTGTAGCTTCTTTACCTTTTTGAAGAACCTTCATGTTATGCATGAGAAAGTTCAGTACGTTCAATACTTTTTGCGGTTTATCTGAAATATTCTTCCACTCGATGCGCATCAAAAATGATGGGCCGCCCAGTTCCTCTTCTTTATCCCTAGAGATCGGGTCAACATTTTCAATACTGATTGCAATATTGTTGACTTTATACTTGCTACTGGTAATTTGATGTTCTCCCTGATATACAGCTTTCAGATCTTTATCGAGCTTGACGGGTGAATTGCGATCAAATTGAAATACCGAACCATATCCCAGATCTTTATTACTCAAAATAACTGCTGTATCGCTAGCAACAAGTGACACTACTAGGGCAGCCACAGAAAGCGATGCTCCTACGACTGCACAGGCTTTACCTGTTTTTGTACCACGAATAGTTACAATCAAACCAATAAGGGTCAAAGCCAGTCCGGCTATTGCAAAAACAGCACCAAGAATATTGACGACGGGGATCCAGCTCAATGCCAGTCCAATTGAAGCAAGAATAAGGCCAGTAATCGCGAGCGCTGATTTTGGTTTCTTTGCTGGCTGGGCAGCATACATTGTCTGCTGATTCATTACCGAATAAGAACCTGCTGCCTGAGGATTGAACTGCACGTTCGGTTGAGCATAACCCATCATTGGATTCTGCTGAGGCACTTGGTTCTGCTGCGGAACAGTATTTTCGAGATGCTGCCTATTACTTGGAGGCATACCACCATCAGGAAAAGTCATATACATCCTTCTTTCTCACATTTTATTGTGCAAGACCCCCTGTAAATAGCCAAGAATTCATAAATGTCGCAATAATATTGCAAAAACGAACTTCTTATTTTTATAAAGCACAGCCCAGCTCCTCTTGCTAAGAAGCTGGGCATGAGCAATGGAATGAAGGATCAATCTAATGGTTTGCCAGTTTGTACGGAGAATTTACGCATGAGCCTGTGCTGGTGAGGTATTGGTTCAGGAGTGTCCGCACAGATAACGGTGACGTCCGAGGATGTGTCGTCAAGCACATAGGTCACATCATCAGTACGCCATTGACCTGTTTTTACTTCTTTAAAGGTTCCGTAATGCTGGTATGTACCGCCATACAGTACTTTTCCATTCTGGAAAGCATTGATTTTTGTGACCTTATCTATGCTTCCATCGCCCTCTGAAGTGTTCTTCCACGTCACCTCTACATGAAGTGTGGGCTTCTGGCCATCTTGCTTGGTAATGGTAATTCCATCAAGCTTGATATACGCATATTTGAGCTGTGCTTCATCCTTATAGGTGTTAGCAAGCTGCTGTTGTTTCTCGTAGATACTCCTGTTATTCAGTACCGCCACTGCATCAACTGATAAAGAAATTAGCAATGCTACAGCGGAGAATGCAGCTCCTACAATCGCAAATACATGAATCCCTTGTGCTACTCGTGCCATTGAGGCAATAGCGAGGAATGACACTATCAAACTAATAAGCGCCACAATAATGGCAATACCATTAATTACTGGAATGCGAATCCAACATATTGCGAGGCACAGGATACTGGCAATGCATCCAATAATTGCGAGTACTTTTGCTCGCTTTGACTGTTGTACTGGTTGTTGTACTGAAGTTTGATTGGCGGACGTCATATAACTGCGTTACTTCCTTGCCTAATACAGGCTGTTACGTAATCTAGCGTGATACTTTCTGCTGATGTATTACTTAAGCGTCAGTGCTTAATAGAAATAACCTGCTCGACCATACGGCCCATTGAGCTAGGTTGCTTACTAATAAATTGCAATGTCACATCAGACTCGTTATTCACTAATGGATACAGCTCCACAATTCCGCCAACCTTACCTGGCTCTACTTCGTAATCTGCAGGCCCGGAATGAACATCGTCAATTAACGTAAGTTGTTGACCATCCTGCAGAACTCTTGTTTCTACCATGTCGTCAAACGATGCTTTTGTCGTCGCATTGTTTTGCCAGATCATATTGAAATACACTTCATCATTCGGCTGAGGATGCTCTGGATCAAGAAGACTACTTGGGTCGACGGTCACTTCTTCGAAATACACATAGGCTTTTCCGAGTTCGAATTCGCCTAAGTGTGCACCATCGTCGTTAATGTGCAATGTGTTTTCCAACTGGAAGCTAGGACCATTACCGAGCTTCTCATTACTTGCGATAACTGCTGTAGCTTCTGCAACAATGGCAATTACTAATGCTGCGACAGAAAGGGATGCGCCTACAATTGCTAGCGCTTTACCAGTCTTAGTGCCTCTTACTACTACGACGAGTCCGATGATGGACAGCGTGAGACCAGCTAAAGCTTAGGCGACACCGATCAGATTAATTACTGGAATCCAGCTCAGAGCCAGTCCAACCGCACCAAGTATGAGTCCAACAATAGCGAGCGCTGACTTCGATTTCTTAACGGATTGCGTAGCAGATTCCTGCTGCGGAGCTGCAGCCTGCTGAGGAGTTGAGTTCTGCTGTGACGTTTGTGGCATTGGAGTCTGGACTGGAGCGCTCTTCTCTGAATCTGGACCGTCACCTAGAGGCATACTTCCGTTAGGAAAAGTCATAAATATCCTTCTTTCTCAATTGATATTGTGCTCACTGCCCTGTAATTGGAACCAATTGAGAAAAATTGCGACGTTTATTCGGTGCTTCAGCCACCTCAATATTTGTCTTCATACAAGCAAAAGCCCAGCTCTTCATATCGAAGAAACTGGGCTTTTGTGTATGTACAAAGGATTTAAGAATGCATTGTTGTATTACTTAATCGAGAACACCTGCTCTACCGTGTCATGGTTGTTCCAAGAGAGCCAGCTCTCACATTCCACAACAACATCTGATGTGGTGTCATCGAGCTCATAAGCTTCCATAACCGTGCTTGTAGCACCTGGCTTCAGCTCTTTAAGGGAAGCCATGGCATCATAACCTTCTGGCTTCTTGTCTCCAAGAACTGCAGTACTCAGCTCTGTTCCATTCTGGAATGCTTTTGCTGTAACTGCAGTAGAGAACACCATGTCGTCATCAGACGTGTTCTTCCACTCGTAGGTCACAATGATTACTGGCTTATCGTCATAATCCTTATAACCTGTTTCCGCTTTCGTTATATTGACGTATGCTTTGGCAAGCTGTCCCTCACCGTTGAACTTGTGACCAGATGATTTGTCATCACCTTTCACCTCATCATCAAGTTGCTTCAGACCATCGATGACATCAGACGTATCTGCGCTTTCAAGATCGGTAACGACCTTGCTTGCTGTACTCACAACAAGTACATCCACAACAATCGAGGCAATCAGTGCTGCAGCCGAAAGTGAGGCACCAACAATAGCTAATACCTTGCCTGCGCGCTTGCCCTTAACCGTTACCACAATGCCAACAATTGCTAGAGCTAAGCCGACCAACGCCAGAATAATGGCAAAAACATTCACTACTGGAATCCAGCAGAGGGCGAGCGCCACAGCGCCAATAATCAAACCGGCCAGAGCAAGAGCAGACTTCTGCTGAGGAGGCGCTGGATTAGGCGTATTTGGTGGTACGGCACCTGGTCCGCCATATACCGTTGGCGGTGGTCCCATAGGAGCAGCGCCTGGTCCGCTTGTACCACCTGGATACGATCCCATAGGAGCTGGCCCATTTGAGGCTGGTCCGCTTGATGTTGGTCCCGTTGGCATTGGGCCTGTTGGTGCAGGACCCGTTGGCACTTTCTCCGTTGGTGCATCACCCATTGGAGGAGTTTCTACTGGTGGAGTTCCTGCTGGTGGAACGCCCGTTGGCGTATCAGGCTCATTCACTGGAGGCATGCCATTGTTCTCAGAAGTCATGATCCATCTCTCTTTCTCTGTTCTTAAGTGACAATTGCCCCATCATCATTGCTAGGGTTTTCTTCGCAGAACTACTTTGTTCTGACCAGCTTTTGCAAAGAGCTGCAAAGCCGTTATTTCACCCATCCCGTCACATGACGGGGGTATATCACTGTTGCCACTCTAACAAAGAAACGGCTACTCCCACATGATTTGGTCATATTCTTCTTGCGATGTGATCATGGCCGCTACAACGCATATCAGAACGCCAGCGCATACAAACACGAAGGCATACAAACTCCAAAGGCATATAAAAAAGCCCCGCACGTGGCGGGGCTTTACGCTGTATAACACAGCGCGATATCAAGTAACTACCGAACCATACTCAGTATTCAGTAGCTACTGTTCAATCATTTCGTCTGATCAGTTGGCGCAGCTGCATCTTCCTTAGCGAGCGAATCGCGAATCTGCTGCAGCAGCACAACAGTCTGCTCTTCTGGGCTCAGCTGTGGCTCTTCTTCAGCCACTTCTTCGCCACCCTTGACCTTGGCCATAGCCTTCTCAGTCAGATCGCGCAGCTTGTTAATTGGAACCAGAATGCAGAAGTACACTGCAATAGCGATCAGCAGGAAGTTGATCACTGCAGTGAGCACCTTGCCGAACGACAGAATATTGCCGTGACCAAGGTTGATTGCAGCAACGTTATCCATGTTTGGCTGGCCGAAAATAGCTGCCACGAGTGGGTTAATAACGCCATCAACAATCGAGGTCACGATTGCAGTGACAGCACCGCCCATAACAATACCGACGGCCATATCAACCATGTTGCCGCGAGAAATAAACTTCTTGAACCCGTCTAACATAATGTTCTCCTCAATCCCTTGCTTTGCATTGTCTGCAAAGCCGTTGCGTCATCAGCACATGTCACCGTTGAGCACCGTGTGGGAACAACGCCATTGCACGTTCACATCCGCTCAGGTTCACCGCTTGAGACGTTCGTGTCCGCAATACATATAAGGATACCGAACTCGCTCAAAACCCGTGTCTCCATCGGTAGCGTACAAGCGATTTTTCGTCATCTTTTTGACGTATAGAGTCTCGTTTTCATTTCCACACTGCGCTGTGCTTCATGCGTATCGAGAACGGCCATTACTCGCGCTCTGCCTATACTTTGAGACGATGAAACAACAGCACAAAACCCCTACTGCCAAGCAAGAACGTCTACTCACGCGTGACGTTCTACTCATTTTGACGGCCACCTTCTGTTATATGTCGGCTGCCATGGTGGGCAACCCGATTATTGCAAGTTTCGCAGGCTCAATGGGCGCTTCCGGCGTCATGATGGGTCTGATTTCCGCCATTATGAGTGCAGTCGCCTTATTCTGCCGACCAATTGCAGGCAATCTTGCCGACCGCACGAGTAAGCGCATTCTGGCTTGCTCTGGCGCAGCGCTGTTCCTGATTTCCGACGCCTGGTATGCTCTCGCGCCAAACGACGTCAGCCTGTTGCTCGCCCGCATTGTGAACGGCATTGGTTTTGCTTGTATTTCCGTCTGTATGGCTACGTGGCTCAGTATGCTGCTGCCGCTTTCGCGTATGGGTGCCGGCATGGGTTTGTATGGCACTGTTAACGCTATTAGTCAAGCTGTTGGCCCGGGTACAGGCATTCTGGTCTCGCGATATTTCGGATACCGCATTTCGTTTGCCGTGGCTGCTGTGTTGTGCTTGGGTACGGTTGTTGCTGTTCTGCTCGTCAAAGATTCTGGTCTTCCGCTCGCGCTCAAAAAACAGCGCAGTGCCGAGCCAGTATTAGCCACTCAAGAGGTGCCGGATCCTGTTCTGGACGCTGAGATTGCTGCGCCAGCAGATGCTTCTTCTGATTCCCGCACAAGCAACACCAGCACTACTCAGCCAGCAACCACTACCTCACATAAGAGCTTTAGGGAGCTCTTCAATCATCTGTTTGAAGTGCGTGTGCTTCCTATTGCCGGCATTTTTATGCTGTTTGGTTTGGGCTACTTCGCTAACCAGTCATTCCTCGTGAATTACTGCAATGCTTTGCATTTGAATGCAAGTCCAAGCTTGTTCTTCTTGGTCTATGCATTCGCGGTATTCATTCTGCGTATTGTGATGCGCAACTGGTTCGATACCAAGTCGTTCCGCTTCTTCTTAGTTATTGGCACCTTTGGCACAGCCGCTATGCTGCTTGCTTTGACGTTTATGCAGAACGACATTCTGCTCATTGTTGCCGCTATTATGACGGCCTTCTCCTATGGCATTATGAGCTCGGTTACTCAGGCTGAAGCCGTTGTTATTGCTGGCAAAAGCCGCTCTGGCATGGCCAATACGACGTATTATGCAGCCATTGATTTGAGTATGTGCTTAGGCCCAATGCTTGGTGGTGTACTGTTTGGTTCACTGCCAACGCGTTGGCTATATCCAATGTTCTTGCTGACACTGCCATTGGCATGGATTATCTTCTTAGCATGCCATCGTCGCATGGCTGCGGCACGTCAAGAAATGCTTGCAAAATCAGTGGAAGCCGCGGTTTCGCAACAGTAAATCAGAAGTGTTCAGGCAAAGCTGAACAGAAATAAAACAGACATAGCCGTTGTTCGAATAGAGGAAGGTTCTTTCAGCCCGACTGAAGACCCCCTTACAATAGCGGTGTTTGTGTCAACTCAACACGGAAAGGAAGCAGATGCTCACCGATGAGTATGTGAAGCGCGTATACGCTCAGGTTGAACAGCGTGACGGCGACCAGGAAGAGTTCCTGCAGGCCGTGCGCGAAGTCTTCGAAACTATTGAACCTGTGTTCAAGGATCACCCACAGTACGAGGCATCAGGCGTGCTCGAGCGTCTCGTTGAGCCAGAACGCGTAGTGAAGTTCCGCGTTCCATGGGTTGATGATGAAGGCCACGTTCAGGTCAACCGCGGCTACCGCGTGCAGTTCAACTCGGCAATCGGCCCATACAAGGGCGGTCTGCGATTCCACCCAACCGTTACCGAGGCTGTTATTAAGTTCCTCGGCTTCGAACAGATTTTCAAGAACTCGCTGACGGGTCTGCCAATGGGCGGCGGTAAGGGCGGTTCTGACTTCAACCCTAAGGGTCGTTCGGATGCTGAAGTCATGCGCTTCTGCCAGTCGTTCATGACTGAGCTGCAGCGTCACATCGGTCAGTTCACCGATGTTCCTGCTGGCGATATTAACGTTGGTGCACGCGAAATCGGCTACCTGTTTGGCCAGTACAAGCGCCTGCGCAACGAGTTCTCCGGAGTACTCACGGGCAAGGGCCTTGAGTTCGGTGGCTCGCTGACGCGTACTGAGGCAACGGGTTACGGCCTGTGCTACTACACGCAGGAAGCACTGCGCGTGCTGCGTCACGATTCGTTCAAGGGCAAGACTGTTGTTGTGTCCGGCTCGGGTAACGTGGCTATTTTCGCCATTGAGAAGGCTACGCAGCTCGGTGCTAAGGTCATCACGGCTTCCGATTCGAACGGTTACGTCGTTGATCCTAACGGCATTGATCTCGAGGTTCTCAAGGACATCAAGCTCAACAAGCGTGGTCGTGTTTCTGAGTACGCAGAGCGCGTGCCAAGCGCTACGTACCACGAGGGTTGCCGCGGCGTCTGGAGCGTCAAGTGCGATATTGCTCTGCCTTGCGCTACGCAGAACGAGATCAACGGTAACGAAGCTCAGATGCTGATCGACAATGGCTGCACCGTGGTCTGCGAAGGCTCGAACATGCCTTCGACGCCAGAAGCTATTGAGGTCTACAAGTCGAACAACGTGCTGTACGGCCCAGCAAAGGCTGCAAACGCAGGTGGTGTGGCTGTTTCCGGTCTCGAAATGAGCCAGAACTCGATCCGCCTCGGCTGGACGTTCGACGAAGTTGATGCTCGTCTCAAGGGCATTATGGAGTCGATCGTGGCTAACTCGCTCGCAGCAGCTAAGAAGTACGGCCATGAAGGCGACCTCATGCAGGGCGCTAACATCGCTGGCTTCATCAAGGTGGCTGACGCTATGGTTGCTCAGGGCATTATCTGAGGTATTCAATCTTTAGATATTGAGCTTGCTCAATAAGCGTTAATAAACGCCCGGTTTGCACAGGTTGTGCGGCCGGGCGTTTGTTTTTTCGCGGCGGGGAATGCGTTGAGTTTCGCACCAGTCTGCAGTTCTATGCTTATTGGCATGTCAGAGTTTCATAAGCGTCCTATTTCTCAGCAGGATCGTCGCCCGCACACGTTGACGGCATCCCAGCTGCGCGTGCAACACAAGCGCACGCAAGATATTAAGCTGCGTCGCACGATGCTGCGCATGCTCAATGAAAAGCCAAAGCTGCGCGGTTGGATTCATGCCGTGACGTTCCCACTGTGCGTTGCTGCATCCATTGTGCTGATTTGCTTGGCACCTAATGGCGATATGAAGGTTGCCGTCAGCATTTACGGCGCAACAGCCATGCTGCTGTTCGGCGTCAGCGCCACACTGCATCTGGGCCACGGCTATTTCGTGCCGAAAGTCGACAACATTTTGGTGCGACTCGATTACACGAATATTTTCTTAATTATTGCGGGTACGAATACGCCGTTCCTATTCGCTCTGCAAAACGTTGCGGTGCGCTGGGTTTACCTTGGTGTGGTCTGGTTTATGGCCATTGTGGGTATGGTTGCGCATCTGATTTGGCCAGACGGCTTGGATTGGCTATTCACGATTATTTACTGCGTGCTCGGCTTGGCACCGTTCACGATCATCTGGATGTTCTGGACGTGCCCATTTATCGGCCCAGTTCCAACGATTCTGTTGATCTGTGGTGGCGGCTGCTATATTGCCGGCGCCGTCTGCTTCGCACTGCGTAAGCCGAACCCATTCCCAGGTTGGTTCGGCTATCACGAGATCTTCCATCTCGGCACCGTGGGTGGTTACGTATGCCACTTAATTGCAATATTTATGACTGTGCTCGCTATGCACTGATCACAGTCATATCTGGCCGTTTCGGCTGCGTGGCTGGCAACAGATCCCAAGGCATGCGGTGAGCGATTATCCAGAACACGAGCAGGATGGCGAAGAACCACCACACCAGCGAGTTAAACGAGATAATCATCATGAACATAACGCCCAAAACCAGCGTGCGCACGGCATAGAACAGCGCACGCTGCCAGCCATGGCGAACTCGCGTTTCAATCGTCATATGCGTATACATGCCGCCTAAGGTTTGGCCCTTATTTGCCAATGGAATCAGCAGCTCGAACAGCACAAATGGCACAATGCCGCACACCCATACGCCAGCCTGCATCAGGTCAATGCCCACATGCATATGCAGGAATATAAACGTGCCATCTTCAAGCGGCATCACTGTATGTACGAATAGCCACATCCAGCCCACAGACAGCGTGAAATACATCAGCAATGTCAAGAACAAATCAAGGGCAAAGCTAACGACGCGATGCACAATACCTGGCAGCTTGACTGTGCCCACTACGCGCTTGGCATGCTGTGGCACAAAATGCGTATAAATAGCGCCAATACCATAGCCCACAATGGCGCCCGTGGTATTCGTCAGCATATCGTCAACGTCAAAATGCCTATAGGCACATGGGTATACGCCCCAGAAGCCCGTGAGCTGCGAGGTTTCAATAAACAGTGAGCATCCGAATGCAAAAATAAACGAGATCCACCAAGGCCATTTAGCCCAACGTTGCAGCATGAAGCCCAGTGGCATAAAGAAGATCACATTGAGCAGCAGCTGCAAAATATCAGACAAGCCGCCATGCAGAATCTGCGGAATAAACAGCCACAGATCAAGCTGCGGACCGAAGTGATGCGTTGCACAGAATTGCACTGGATCATCTGGCATTGGATACAGCGTGAATGCCAATAAACCTAAGGGATATAACACTGAAAGATAAGCCGTTATTGAGGCGCTCCAGCTCAACGTATGGTTGCGATGATAACTGATGGCCAAAATTGGCAGCGTCAAAATCAACGACATAACAGGCCATAACACAATGGCCAAAATGAATGAGCTGCTGAACATCCCCAGATATGCGATCACAGCACCAGCCTATCGTCATGGGAAGAATCATCGCTATGGCAGAACAGCTCAAATCGTGTTACACAGCATGCTCTACAGCACGGTTCAGCATGGTGTAGCACAAGAAACCTAATTCGTATTAGCAGAAATAGTAATAATCCAAACAAAAAGAGCCCGGCACGAAGCCGAGCTCTTGAAGTCTTTGTTGGACGAATCAGTCGTCGCCGAGCGTAATATGCACGCCACCAACGAGAGCGCACACCACGTTGTACAGCAGTGCGAAAATCGACACCACAATGGTGATCAGCACCATCTCAACGATCGAGAACAGCGTCACGCCACCAAGCACGGTAGGCAGTGACAGCACGTTAGCGAGGTTAATGCCGCCAGCATCGAGGCCTGCGGACGAAACCATCGTCGTCAGCTGATCGAACACACCTGCGATCTTCAGAATCGTCCAGAGCACCAGCACTGCAACGATCTTGATCAGAGCGCCAGCCAAAGCCAGCAGGAACGTTACTTTGGCCACAGACCAAGCGTCGACGCGCGTCAACGACAGGTTCATACGACGTGCGCGCGGCTTCTTCCAGCGCTGCACAGGGCGCACAGGCTTGTTCTCGTTTGGACGGTCGTGGTCCGCAATCAAAGGCTGGTTCGTTGCCGAACGTGCCACGCGAGGACCGTGCGCATTAGCCGATCCTGGCATTGGATTGCTCAGATTGTCGCTCATACTGGCTCCTTGGAACATACTGCTGGGAACGAGCCTAGCAGCGCCGCTCCCCTAGTACTACAAGTTCACTCGGCTAGCTGACTTGCGCATATCACAGCGAAAGCAGCGCCTGAATATCCTCAGTGATCTGTGGCACAGTCAGGCGGTTAGCTTCAAGCAGTTCTGCTGGGTTGTAACGGTCTACGAAACGACGCTCGAGACCATAGCTGCGCACACGCACATCGGTTGGACCGAGGAAGCGTGCAACGTGCTCACCAAAGCCACCCTGCAACTGGCCGTCTTCAAGTGTAACCACAAGACGATGATCGTTGGTAAGTTGCTCAAGCATTGATTCATCAATATCAGAGATGAACTTCGGGTTGATCAACGTAGCGTCGAGACCGAACTGCTCATGCAACTGATCAGCAACCTGCTCACCAAGCTTGTAGAAGTCACCAACGCCAATAATGGCAACGTCCTTGCCCTTACGGACCATGTCGAACTTGTTGAGCTCGTTGTAATCGGTCGTATCTTCTTCGCCTTCAACAATGCGCGTGGCAGGAACGCGAATAGCCACTGGACGTTCACGCTGCGTCGTAGCCCACTCAAGCATTGCCAAATACTCTTGCTTCGTGGTTGGAGCCAAGTACACGAGATTTGGAATGTTGCCCATCATCACGATGTCGTGGAAGCTCAGGTGCGTCACATCGTTCATGCCATAAGCACCAGATTCGAAGTCAAGCAGCACAGCTGGGTTGCTGTTAATGCACAGATCCTGAATGATCTGGTCGTAAGCGCGCTGAACGAACGTGCCTTCGAAAGCGTAGACAGGAATAGCGCCGTTCTTAGCGAGGCCAGAAGCCATAGCCACTGCCGTTTCTTCAGCAATGCCAACGTCTACATAGTGCAGGCCGGCTTCCTTGCGACGCTGCTCATCGAAGTGCAGCACATCTGGCGTTGCCGACGTCAGCGCCACAAAACGAGGATCCGTCTTGATCTTGTTCATAAGCCAATCGCCCGTAACTGAGCTCCAGCTTTCAAACTTCTCACCTGGCAGCAGCTCGTGGTGATGAATGGTTAGACCAGTCGACTCATCGAATGGCTTCTGCCAGTGCCAGTGTTCCTTGTGCAGCATGGCTGGTGCGTAGCCAAGTCCCTTCTCGGTCACAATGTGCAGCACGACTGGGTGATCGATGTCCTTGAGCTCGCGCAGGGCCTTAATGAGCTCGTGCACGTTGTTGCCTTCGCGCACAAAGCGGTAGTCAAAGCCCATAGCCGTGAACAGGTTCGTATCAGCCTTGCCATTGCCCTCGCGAAGAGCAGCAAAATTCTTGTAAATACCACCGTGGTTTTCTGCAATGGACATGCCATTGTCGTTGAAAATCGTGATGAAGTTCGTACCCATTTCGCCAATAACGTCGAAGCCTTCATATGCTTCGCCGCCAGACATCGAGCCATCACCAATAACGTTAATAACGTTGTAGTGATCGCCTGCAATGTCACGAGCGCGAGCCAGACCAGCGCCCAGCGACAGCGACGTAGACGTGTGGCCAATGTTGAACCAGTCGTGCACGCTTTCGTCTGGGTTCGTGAAGCCCGAATCCTCGTTGTACTTCGAAGGATCGGTGAAGGCTTCGCGACGGCCCGTCAGAATCTTGTGCGTGTAGCTCTGGTGGCTCACATCAAACACAATGCGGTCGGTTGGCGAATCAAACACATAGTGCAAAGCGATTTCAAGCTCAACCGTGCCCAGATTTGGACCAACGTGGCCGCCGTGGGCTGCGAGCTTCGTAATGAGCACCTGGCGAATCTCTTCTGCCAGTGCATCGAGCTGTTCTTCTGGGATCTTCTTCAGATCGGCAGGCGAATTAATCGAATCGAGTAACACTTTTGCTCCTTGGTGCCCGTGAGATGGATCACAGGATTAGTGCAATGTACTTGAATTTGCTTGGAAAAATATGAGTACTGAATTGGAGTACATAAGGAAAACACGTGAAACACACGGTTTCCCATGCGTTTCACGTGATTCGTAAATACACAGTCACGTGAAACAATTACTGCTCACGTGACTGGTGGTAATCAGGCCTCTTCAGCTGGCTTTTCGGACGAAGCACCTTCACCGTTCTCAACGGTTACGGTCTCTTCTGCGGTTGCTGCAGTGTTCTCTGCTGCACCGTTTTCCGAGTTCTCAGTACCGTTTTCGGTGTTCTCGTCTTCGTCTTCTTCTTGCTCAGCGTTACGAGCGATAGAAATAATCTCATCGCCCTTATCTGGCTTAGCAAGCGTGACGCCCTGCGTCGTACGACCCGTACGGTTGACTTCGTTGACGTTCGAACGAATAACCTTACCGGACTTCATAATGGCCAGCACCTGGTCAGCTTCATCAACAACCACAGCGCCAACGAGCTCGCCACGGCCTTCAACGAGCTGCAGTGCCTTCACACCGTAGCCGTTACGACCCTGCAGACGGTACTCGCTAATAGCCGTACGCTTTGCGAAGCCTTCGTTCGTCACGACGAGCAGGTCCTTATCGGACTCGTCTGGCACAACGTCCATCGACAGCAGCGAATCGCCATCGCGGAACTTCATGCCCTGCACACCTGCGGTCTGGCGGCCCATAGGACGCAGCTGATCGTTATCAGCCTTGAACTTCAGGCTCATGCCCTGGCGAGAGACGAGCACAATGTCGTCGGACTCGTTGCACAGGTTTGCACCGATCAGCTCATCAGTTTCGCCGTCTTCGTCGGTCATCAGGCGCACTGCAATCAGGCCGCCCTGACGTGGCGAATCGTATTCGCTCAGACGAGTCTTCTTAACCTTGCCCGACTTCGTAGCGAGCACCAGATAATCAGCCACTTCGTAGTTAGGAATCGACAGCACAGCCTGAATATGCTCATCTGGTGCGAACTGCAGCAGGTTAGCAACGTGCTGGCCCTTCGAATCACGCGAACCCTCAGGCAGCTCATAAGCCTTCAGACGGTAGACGCGACCCTTATCAGTGAAGAACAGCAGCCAGTTGTGCGTGCTCGTCAGGAAGAAGTGATCAACGACATCATCTTCGCGCAGCTTAGCGCCCTTAATGCCCTTGCCGCCGCGGTGCTGAGCACGGTATTCGTCAGCCTTCGTGCGCTTAATGTAACCGGCGTGCGTCACAGTCACAACAACGTTCTCTTCAGCGATCAGGTCTTCGACGTTCATCTCACCCGAGTAAGGCAGGATGCGCGTACGACGCTCATCGCCGTAACGAGCCACAATCTCGTCCATTTCGTCGCCGACGATCTTACGCTGGCGTTCTGGGCGAGCCAGGATGTCTTCGTAATCGGCAATACGACGCATCAGTTCGTTGTGCTCATCCAGAATCTTCTGGCGTTCAAGAGCAGCCAGACGACGCAGCTGCATAGCCAGAATGGCGTCTGCCTGCACTTCGTCTACGCCGAGCAGATCCATCAAGCCCGTACGTGCTGCATCAGCATCGCGGGAGCTACGGATCAAAGCCACAACTTCGTCGATCATGTCGAGGGCCTTCAAGTAGCCCTGCAGAATGTGATCGCGCTCTTCAGCTTCACGCTTCAGGTAAGCCGTACGACGTGCCACCACGTCAATCTGGTGTGCAACCCAATGACGGATAAAGGCATCGAGGCTCAGCGTACGTGGAACACCGTCAACGAGGGCGAGCATGTTAGCGCCGAACGTCTGCTGCAGCTGCGAGTGCTTGTACAGGTTGTTGAGCACAACCTTCGGCACAGCATCGCGCTTGAGCACGAGCACGAGGCGCTGGCCCGTACGGCCCGACGTCTCATCGCGCATATCAGCAATGCCCTGAATCTTGCCGTCGCGCACAGCCTCACGAATCGAAACAACGAGGCGATCTGGGTTGACCTGGTAAGGCAGCTCAGTAACGACGAGGCACATACGGCCATTGATTTCTTCGGTGTTAACAACTGCACGCATCGTGATCAGACCACGGCCCGTGCGGTAAGCCTGTTCAATACCCTTGTGGCCCAGAATCGTTGCGCCAGTTGGGAAATCAGGTCCCTTAATGCGCTCGATCAGAGCCTCAAGCAGCTCCTCGCAGCTAGCATCTGGGTGATCCAGAGCCCAGTGCACGCCGTCAGCCACCTCACGCAGGTTGTGAGGAGGAATGTTCGTAGCCATACCGACTGCAATACCCGAAGAACCGTTAACGAGCAGGTTCGGGAAGCGAGCAGGCAGCACGGTTGGCTCCTGCGTCTTGCCGTCGTAGTTAGGCACGAAGTCGACCGTGTCCTTGTCGATGTCGCGCACCATTTCCATGGCCATTGGAGCCATACGGCATTCGGTGTAACGCATTGCTGCTGCAGGATCATCACCTGGGGAACCGAAGTTACCCTGACCATCCACGAGCAGGTAACGCATCGACCACGACTGTGCCATACGCACGAGCGTGTCATAAATTGCCGAGTCGCCGTGTGGGTGGTACTTACCCATAACGTCACCAACAACGCGCGAGCACTTGTTGTAACCGCGATCTGGGCGGTAGCCGCCGTCGTACATTGCGTAGACCACACGACGGTGCACTGGCTTCATACCATCGCGCACATCTGGCAATGCACGCTCAACGATGACCGACAGTGCATACGACAGATACGATTCACGCATCTCCACCTGCAGGTCCACAGGCTGAATACGCTCGCCCGTCATCAGACCGTAATCAGTGTTGTCGGCTTCCTGAGGGCTCAGCGGCTCCATCGAGCCGTCGGGCAGGTTCTGATCATCGAGCCCGTTATTGTTCTGAGGTTCGTCTGCCACTTGTTTTCCTTCATTCATTCTCCGTCCCGTTATTGGGACGGAATTTCAAAAGTTTTATGAATTACTGCACACCACGCATCGCGGTTGTACCGCAGGTCATCACCGCGATGCGTAGAACAACATGCAATCAGGCGTCAATCCACTTAGCGTTATGTGCGTTGCGCTGGATGAACAGACGACGAGGCTCAACTTCATCGCCCATAAGCATGGAGAACGTCTCATCAGCCTGCATAGCGTCTTCAATACGCACCTGCTTGAGGATGCGGTGCTCAGGATCCATAGTGGTCTCCCACAGTTCCTGATAGCTCATCTCACCCAGACCCTTGTAACGCTGGATGCCTTCGCCCTTTGGCAGCTGGCGGCCGTTAGCCTTACCTTCTGCGAGCACGCGATCACGCTCAGCATCGGTATACACGAAGTCGTGAGGACCCTTGGTCCACTTGAGTCGGTACAGAGGTGGCATTGCCACGTACACGTAACCAGCAGTAATCATTGGACGCATGTAACGGAAGAACAGCGTCAAGTTCAGCGTTGCAATGTGAGCACCATCCACATCAGCATCAGCCATAATGATGACCTTGTGGTAGCGCACCTTGTCGAGATCGAAGCTCTCACCATAGCCGCCACCAACAGCAGTGATCAGCGACTCAATAGTGTCGGACTTCATCATGCGGTCAAGGCTTGCACGCTCAGTGTTCAGAATCTTGCCTCGCAGTGGCAGGATTGCCTGCGTAATTGGGTTACGACCCTGAATTGCGGAGCCACCTGCAGAATCACCCTCGACGATGAACAGCTCGCACTCGGCTGGATCGTTCGACTGGCAATCCTTAAGCTTGTCTGGCATGCCTGCGGACTCGAAAATCGACTTACGACGAGTGTTTTCACGAGCCTTCTTTGCAGCCAAACGAGCGCGCGAAGCTTCCATTGCCTTCTGAATGATGTTCTTCATGTCAGAAGGATGCGAGTCAGCCCAATCGTTGAGCTTGTCGTTCATCACGCGGATCACGAAGGCACGAGCCTCGGAGTTACCGAGCTTCGTCTTCGTCTGGCCTTCGAACTGAGGGTTCGTCAGCTTAACCGAAATAACTGCGGTCAGGCCTTCACGCACGTCATCACCGGAGAGGTTGTCATCCTTATCCTTCAGGATGTTCTTCTCGCGAGCGTACTTGTTAATCAGCGAAGTCAGAGCAGTACGGAAGCCTTCTTCGTGCGTACCGCCTTCAGTCGTCGAAATCGTGTTAGCGAACGTGTGCACGGACTCGGAGTACGACGTCGTCCACTGCATTGCAATTTCAGCGGAGATACCGAGGTTCAGATCTTCTGCCTCGAAATCAATAACGTCTGGCTCAACAGGCGTTGCCTTACGAGACTTGACGAGGAACTCGACGTAGTCCTTAATGCCGTTCATGTACTGGTAGGTCACAGTGCGGTGTTCCGGCTTATCGGAATCCTGCTCACCTGCAACTTCGTCGCCTGCACGGTCTTCTTCACGTTCGTCGGTCAGCGAGATCTTCAGACCCTTGTTCAAGAAGGCCATCTGCTGGAAGCGGCTACGCAGCGTCTCGAAGTCATACACAGTCGTCTCGAAGATCTTGCCGTCTGGCCAGAACGTTACGGACGTACCCGTGGACTCACCTGGCTCCATAGCACGGCCACGCTTCAGAGGAGCCGTTGGACGCTGGTTAATGTAGGTCTGCGTCCACACATAGCCCTGACGACGCACTTCAACGTCAACGCGCGTAGACAGTGCGTTCACAACCGAAATACCGACGCCGTGCAGACCACCGGAAACGGCGTAACCGCCGCCACCGAACTTACCGCCTGCGTGCAGCTTCGTCATAACGGTTTCCACGCCAGAAATACCTTCGCCAGGCACTTCGTCGACTGGAATACCACGACCATCATCAACAACGCGAATGCCGTTGTCAGGAAGAATCGTCACTTCAATATGCGATGCGTAACCGGCCAGAGCCTCATCAACAGAGTTGTCGACGATCTCATAGACCAAGTGGTGCAAACCACGTGGGCCAGTCGAACCGATGTACATACCAGGACGAATACGCACTGCTTCCAGGCCCTCAAGCACGCGCAAATCAGAGGCGTCGTAATGGTCTGGAGCAAGTGTGTCATCAAGTTGTGCTGTCTGCATAGACTCATCAGTCGTTTCAGCAGCGGAAACTTCGCTCGTCAGGGACGCAGCATCGGCTGTCTCGTTCGATTCACCGAGCGAATCGGATGCAAGATCTGCCACAGAGATTCCTTTCTGTGATTTCTTCGCTAAGAAAGCTTTTTTGAAGAGGCATAGCCTCTAGAACACGAGTAAAAGGCCTTCATAGCGTTGCTCTACTAAGACAGGTAGTCTACTAGTCTCTAGGGACGTCCTAAGCCCTACGCACGCTTACGATCATGCGCGTTATAGCGGCGTCCTGGATACCGCCTTGGATGTGCTTTTCCGCGTCGTGTTTGCTGCTGGTTACCAGAAATACGAATATCGCGAATTTCAAGCCCTTCGAGCTTCTGAGGCACGATTTGACGCAGCTGCGGCAGCAAAAACTGCATAGTTGTGGCCCAAACAGGTGACTCGACGCCTATATAAAGGACGCCGTCCGCGTAGCCCTGAACCCACGTATGCTGCGCATTCTGTTCGCCAACAACAGAAGCCCAATCCATGCGTAATTGGGCCTGCTTCATATAAGGAATCCAGCCATTTACTTCAGCAATAGCACCAAGCACACCAGTGAATGAGGAAGGGTCACGACCTGGCTTGCCAAAGTCTTCAACAGACTGCTTATTACGAGCCTGACGATCAGCCAAAATGCCAGCACGATGACTCAAATGCTCAAAAACCTGCGCTGGCAGTTTGCGCTCATCTAAATGCAATGTCACATGAACAGGAGCTTGGGCCATAGCTACTCCCCTTTATGCGGTCCAAGAGGAACCTGAGTACCTTCAACGGCATCGTGCACGGTTGCAGATGCGTCTTGCGTTGTTACAGATGTCTCTTGCACTGTCACAGATGCAGTTTGTGCTGTCGCATCTTGTGCTTTTGCAGAAGCTTGCTCAGTACTGTTCTTTGACGATAGCTGTACTGCTGTTTTGACTTGCGCAAGCTGCTGCTCAAGCATCTGCTGTGCTTCCAGTTGCTTATGAGCAAGCGCTTCTACATCAATAATCGTGACTGGAAGATCTCCAATTTCTGGCACATCAGACGCTGCTGCCACAGTCATAATGACTTGTTCCTGCTGCGCTGCGAACGCCAGAATTTGGCTCCTACGCGACTCGTCAAGCTGTGCGAACACATCATCAAGAATCACAATTGGGCTATAGCCGTGGGACTCAGTCAAGAGGCTCACTAATGCCATCTTCAGTGCCAGAGAAATCGTCCACATCTCGCCGTTGGAAGCGAACTCACGCGCATCCATACCGTTGAGCTGCACCACAAAGTCGTCGCGCTGCGGACCGATTAAATTAACGCCACGGGCCGTCTCCCCTGCGTACAAACGCTGGAAATGGCGGCTAATAGCGGCAGCTGGGTCGCTCTCAACAAAAATCTCGTCGAAACTTGGCTCGTAAACAAGCTCAACGTGCTCACTCGAGCCAGCGAGCTGCGTATAAATCGTCGTAAACGGATCATGCAGACGTTCAATGAGCTTGCGGCGGGCTTGCGTGAGCTGCAAACCGATCTGAATGAACTGACCAGTCCATACTTCAAGCCCTGCAAGAGCGGCGTCACGGGCCGAATTATCAATAAATTCAGTACTTCCCAGTGACTTCAAGAGGGCCGCACGCTGACGGCCTACATGCTGGAAATCTTGCAGTACACGCGAGTAGCCAGGCATGAGCTGGGACGCCGCCTGATCGAGGAAACGACGGCGAGCAGCTGGGTCGCCAGAAACGAGTCGCTGATCGTTTGGCGAGAACATCACGCTCGGTACTTGGCCCACTACTTCGCGCATATACAGCGATGGACCACCGTTAATACGAGCACGATTAGCGCCCTTAGCACGGATCGTCAGCTCATAAGTCACCGTACGGTCGCTATGTTCGGCATTGGCGCGAATTGTTGCAGCTTTTTGGCCTCGCTGAACCAGTGGTAAAGAGCTCGAAGTGCGGTGTGAGACGCCCGTAGAAAGCACTTCAATGGCTTCTACAATATTCGTTTTGCCTAAGCCATTATGGCCTTGCAAAATCGTGACTCCTGGGCCAAAGTCGAGTACGACTTCAGACCAGGAGCGGAAATGATCAAGCGCTAGCTTGGAAATGCGCATCAGCTGTTGTAACGCATTGGGACGAGCAGGTAGCGGTAATCCATCGATTCATCGCTATCTTCTTCCTGCTGGCCGTCGAACTCAACAGGCTTCACAGCCGTAGTCATCTTCATGCGCACATATGGCTCAGTAATAGCGCTAATGCCTTCAATCAGATAGTTAGGGTTGAATGCAACCGTAATATCTTCGCCATCGAGGTCCACATCGAGGATTTCGTTTGCCTGAGACTCATCAACAACGCCAGCTGCGAGCGTGACTTCTTCGCCCGTGAACACCATACGGATTGGTTCGTTACGACCAGCAACGAGCGAGACGCGCTTAATAGCGTCAATCAGAGCCTGACGAGACAGCACAGCATGAATTGGATATTCGTCAGCATAGAGGCGATCTACAGCAGGGAATTCGCCGTCAATGAGCTGAACCGTAGAAATACGACCAGCGTTCTCAATGCCCATAATCGTTGGGTTTGCTGGATCAAAGTCAATGATGACGTTCTGGTGTTCGTCAAGAGAACGAGAAATATCGCGCATGTGCGTACCACGGATCAGAGCCGTTGCATCAACGCTGTCATCGTCTGGAGTCCAGCTGAACTGCGCGCGGGACAGACGGTAACGATCGGTCGAGCTCAACGTGACGTGATCGCCCTTGCACTGCACGCGAATTGCGGTCAGTACCTGGCGGGTGCCATCGTGCGAAACGGCCACAGCAGCCTGGGAAACGGCCTGAGAGAACGTTTCTGCGTCAACCTGACCCAAGCGAGATGGCAGCTGAGGCATATCTGGGTACTCATCAGTTGGCATGAGCTGCATAGTGAACGTGGACTTGCCGCTCGTAATACGCAGCGTAGAACCCTCAGTCGCGAGATACGTCTTCTCGTTAGGAAGCATCTTAGAAATGTCGGTTAAGAGCTTACCGAGCACAACTACGGAACCTGGCTCATCAACACCGGCTTCAATGCGGTCTCGAGCTGAAATTTCGTAGTTAAAAGCCGAAAGGAACAGCGCACCATCCTTTGCTTCAAGCTTTACGCCAGCGAGAATAGGCGAACTTGGACGTGAATCGATAACACGCGTAGTCCAAGCCGCTGCTTCGGCAAGTGACGTGGAGTTAACTTCAACTTTCATGCATTCCTCGATTCTGGCGTAAATGTCTCATGCTCAATGCTCGAAGCTCAGTGCTGTAGCTGAACTCTCGGTGCGTAAGGCCATTCTAGTCGGTTGCGTAGTTCGCTGTCAGGTGCGTTCGAAGTCGGAACGCTGATGATTTTGACGATGATACGTAAGAGAGAGTAGTCATCATAGTTATAAGCACTGTGGATAAGTGGATAGATGTCGAAAACTATTGAAACGATTGACTTATCCACAATTTGAGGCTGTGGATAGTGACGTGGAAAGAATGTGCATAAATACCCCACTTATCCACAGCTGTTCGTCGGACCTCGAGTTATCCACATTCGGTGCAAAATCATCCACGTCTTATACACGGCTAAATTGTGGGTTATCCACCGACTTTTGCGGCCAATTGTGTAGTGTAGTGGATAACCGTGTGGATAACTTTCGTAAAAATTGTCCCCAAAAACGGCGTGTCGGGGGTATCTCTCGAAAGGGCTGTGGAAACTTCGAAAAATAGTTATGCACCTCGCAAAAACATGCGAATTTTCCACGTTTCTCTCCATTTTTCGGATGCGAATTTTTAATATTTCATTTTTCGTGTGCAATGTGCTCAGATACCTGACGAATTCGCACGTCAACAGCACCTTGGAATGCCATTTCGTCGGTTACCCGACGAGGCTGCACGTAAAGGGGTAAAAACGTTGATTTTTCAGTCTTTATGTGCCATTTCGTCGGATATATGAGGATTCTGCACGCAGAAGGGCCCTTTATGTGCAGATCTGTCGGATACCCGACCATATGGCACATAAAGAGCCCTAGAACGGATAGATGTTAGGCCTAGCAACATTGAGCCGTGGCTCGTTCGCGATAGCTCTGATTTACGCATATCTGAGCTACATCGCTGAGCTTCTGCTCTACTGCCCTACTTCCCTACTGCTCACTCGCCTGTTGGCTGCTTCAGACGGACCGTGAGCTCCATAACGTAGTTGTAAATCTCCTGCTTAGAGCCCATCTCGCTAGAAATGCGATCGCAGTTATGCATAACCGTCGTGTGATCGCGGCCGCCGAAGACCTGGCCAATATCAACGAGCGACATACTCGTCATTTCACGCGTCAAATACATAGCAATTTGGCGTGCCAGAGCCACATTCTTCGTACGAGAACGGCCAACGAGATCATCAAACGTCAAGTGGAAGTACTTGGCAACCTGGCCCATAATGTCGGTTGGCTTCACTTCAACGTTTGTGTTGTAATCCTTGAGCACCTGTTCGGCCAGAGCCCTTGTAATTGGCTGGCTATTCAGCGTTGCCTGGGCCGTAACACGAGTCAAAGCGCCTTCGAGCTGACGAATGTTCTCGGTGCAGTGCTCAGCGATCATATCGAGCACGTCCCGTGGCACCGTAACGCCATTCGTTTCAGCCATCATGCGCAGAATTGCAATACGAGTTTCAAGCTTTGGTGGCTTCACATCGACGACGAGGCCCGATTCGAAGCGCGAAATCAGACGGTCCTCGAAGTCCTTCAGCTTCTTAGGAGCCACATCAGAAGCAATAACAATGCGCTTATTCGCCTGCTGCAGCGTATTAAACGTATGGAAGAACTGCTCCATCGTCTGCGACTTACCACTCAAGAACTGAATATCGTCAATGAGCAGCACATCAACCGAACGATAACGATGGTTGAACTCGCTCATTGGCTTGGCATCCGAGCCTTCAGGGCGAATCGACTCAATAAATTCGTTTGTGAACTCCTCGGTCGTCACGTAACGAACCTTGAGCGAAGGATCCTTAACCAATGCATAGTTGCCAATAGCGTTCAGCAAGTGCGTCTTACCAAGGCCAGAGCCACCATAAATACAAAGTGGGTTGTAATCGCGGCCAGAACCCTCAGCAACAGCCAGAGCCACCGTACGGGCGAACTGGTTCGAGTCACCAGGCACGAAGTTATCGAACGTAGCGTTCTTATTTAAATGCGTATCTGGATCGAGCTGAGGCTGCGAAGTACCGCGCTGAATATGCTGTTCAGGCATATTCGTAGGAATAGGCAGCTGACCCTGCGTAACCGAGCTGTACTCAGGCATAGCTGGCTGTGCCATTGCTGGTGCTGGCTGCATAGGAACAGCTGTAGGCATAGCAGCAGGCATTGCAGCAGTTGGCATAGCGGCCTGTGGAACCATTGGCTGAGCAGCTGGCATTACTGGCGTTACAGGAACATCAGTCATTGGCAGCGTTGCTGCAACAGCTGGTTCTGTTGGCAGGCTTGCCGGAGCAGCTTCACCAAACTTTGGCTCAGCAGTAGGCATTGCGCTAGCAGCAGCCGAAGTAGCCGAAGCAACAGGAGCAGCAGGTGCTCCAGGAGTTGCCGGAGCTGCTGGCTCAGCTGGTTCTTCAGGTTCTGCTGCGGCGACAGGAGCCGACGAAGGATTCGTTGACTTCTTGTCTTCTTCTGGCAGCAGTTTGAACGCTGGGAACAGTGTTACGCCGCCATTTGCAAGCGTGAGTGCCTCAAGCAGTGGATGCATGAGCTCAGTCTGCATAATTTGCAGAGTAGAAGCATTATCAACGCACAGCACCATTGTTGTGCCATAAATTGCTTCAGGAATGACGCCTTCAAGCCAACCCTTCTGACGCGCTGTTAACCCCTTATTCTGCCGAATCAGCAAGAGCGCGTTCGACCAGACCTGGGCGGCCTGATCCGTAGGGGTAATGGTTGTACCCATGGTCAATATTCCTTTTGGTTCTCTTCTCCGTAACAGGCATCACAAAACCGGCAAAATTGGCGATTTTGCAACGCTTGTTGGTTTTAGTACAACGATTTAATTAAGTCGTGTGCTGCGTTGAAATTATGGCCAACGCGTATTGGTCGAAGTGATCCAGGTCGTTTCGATACGTGCCGGATATCGACGTGCTCTGAAAAACCTATCAGCCTATATTTACACCCACCCGCGGAAGTTATCCACAGTAAAGTTGCTAGAAAACATTGCATTTGTGAATAACACAAATGTAGTTTGGGGATAACTCTGTGGAGAGAAAGCCGAGTTTTCAACAATTTTTGGGGATATCTTTTCTTTAAGAAATCCACCGTGAAAAAATTTCTGGTTTCGCCCCAGGAGTGTTGGGGGAGTATGTCGCGTTTCCTTGTTTCTTAGTCTGATTTTTATTCTCTTTTTTATTTCTGCAGTTCTTTACGAAGCAATCGCGCCTTAGTTACGCAGTGGAGACGACGAAACTGACTGCTCTATGCCCTTATAAGAGAAATAAGGAGTAAAACAGCACAAAATCAACACAAAATAGCGGAACTTGGGCCAGCTGCCTGAAGAAACTGCAATATATAGGGGAGTGAGAAACGTTCTACGAACCTCAGAAAATGAGTGTCCGAATTGATTTCGGGTAGGGGTGAGAGTAATTTAGCAGAGACTGACTCATGAGGAGCCGTGCGTAAGCATGGCTAAAACTAACCGGGAGCATGATTATGAAGAGGACATTCCAGCCTAACAACCGTCGCCGTCACATGAAGCACGGCTTCCGTGCACGTATGCGCACGCGTGCAGGCCGCGCTCTGATTAACCGTCGTCGCGCCAAGGGCCGCAAGTCCCTGGCTGCCTGATTCACTAGACTCGGCGAAGCGCGAATTGGAACGGCTCAGAAGCCATCAAGAGTTTGTTGCAGTACTCAAGCAACGTCGCAAGGTATCCTCGCACGACTTAGTAGTGCATTATCGCCTACGTTCAGTCGACAATACGGACACCTCGCCGTCGCTTGACGCACCATTGCAGCCAAGACTCGGGCTGGCCGTATCCAAAGCGGTTGGACATGCTGTTGTGCGCAATGCAGTTAAACGGCGTTTCCGCGTATTGGCCCGGACGTACGAAGACGTGCTCCCGTTGGGATGCGACGTCGTCATGCGCGCCAAGCCGAGCGCTGCTCGCGCCTCATTCCAATCGCTGGACTCACAGGTCCACCGACTGTTTGAATCTGTGGCAAAACACGTGAATCGTGATCTGCAGGAGCAGGAACATAGGTGACTTCATTAGCAGGGCGGGTGATGGTCCGAGGTGTGCGCTGGTATCAGCGCCGCATCTCAGCGACCACCCCGCCCTGTTGTCGTTACTACCCATCGTGTTCTAACTACGCAATTCGGGCAATTGAACGGTTCGGTGCGCTACGAGGGGGACTGTTAGCTGTACTGAGACTGCTGCGATGCCGTCCTTGGAGTCGCGGTGGCGTAGATGATGTGCCGCAACGATTCTCACCGTTTTATCGGTTCCACTGGTCGAAAGCCCACGAAGAGCCTATATACTTTACAGACTTCACCGTCGAAGACAGCAAAACCCACGTCAACGACGATCGCGGTGCTGGTGCCTGAATTGGCCCAAAGCCTTTTACATACGTAAGGACCATATGAACAACCAAGACTTCTTACTTGATGGTGGTTTTTGGGGTTGGCTGTATAAGCTGTTAACTCCAATTGAGTGGCTCATGACCTGGATCATGAACCTGTTCCACAAATTCGTGACGTTGCTTGGCGCTCCTGAAGTTGGTGCTTCTTGGGTGCTGGCCATTATCTTCCTTGTGATTGTGGTGCAGTGCTGCGTTTTCCCTCTGTTCTATAAGCAGATGAAGTCGATGCGCCGCATGCAGGCCATTCAGCCAAAGATGCTGAAGATTCAGAACAAGTACAAGGGCAAGAACGATCCAGCTAGTAAAGACGCTATGCAGCGTGAAATGATGAAGCTGTATCAGGACAACAACGTGAACCCAGCTGGCTCCTGCTTGCCAATGCTGATTCAGGGCCCTGTGTTCATGTGCATGTTCTACGTGCTGTCGGTTATTCCTTACATTGCCAACGGTAAGCACGCTCCACTGGGTGCTTTTGACCAGCCAACGGCTCAGCAGTTCGTTGATACGCACTTCTTCGGCATTAGTCTGCAGACGAGGTTCTCGGATCCAACGACGACGACTTCGGGCCGCGTGGTGATCGGCCTGTTCGTGGCCGCCATGTGCTTCTGCTTGTGGTTCATGCAGCTCTACACGATGAAGCGCAATACGCCAGCTGCTTCTATGACGAAGCAGACGCAAACGATGCAGAAGTTCATGCTCTGGGGCTTCCCAATCATGTACATCTTCTCCGGTATTGCAATGCCTTTCGCAGTGCTTGTGTACTGGCTGACGAACAACATCTGCAACTTGCTGCGTTCGGTGTGGCAGGTGCACGAGTTCCCAACGCCAGGCTCGCCAGCTGCAGAAGCTAAGGAAAAGCGTGATCACGATCGTGAAAACGAAGCCCGTGCTAAGGATGGCCGTCTCTCGCTCGAGGAAGAAGAGCTGGAGCGCGCTAAGCAGGCTGAAGTTGATCGTCTGACGACTGGTTACCAGCGTGAGCAGCCAAAGCGCAAGAACCGCAAGAAGCGTTGATATAGAGCGGTTCTGACGTCACTCACTGACGTCACTTCAAGCTGTACAGTAAACCGGTAACGTTTATGCGTTACCGGTTTTTGTATTTGGTGTGCTGGTACTGCGTTGATTACTTCGGCTCACTGCTGCTGAGTTGATCTTTCGCTTGCGTTGCTCTGCTGATTTGGGCCTGCAGCATTACGTTGTTTTTGCTCTTTTTATTTCTGCTAGTACCGCATAACGCCAAGTGCCCCTTATGATAGAGGTCAGAAGTTCGAAGTTTGTGAAATTGATAATGACCTAATAGAGCCATTGTTCTACACTTGGAGCTTGGTTGTGTAAGGCTTGGGTAAGGACCAAGGAGTTTTCTTATGGCACAGGACGAGGAACGTACTCTGGAGCAGCTGAACGAAGAGGCTGATATTGCTGCAGATTACCTCGAGGGGCTCTTGGATATTGCAGATTACGAAGGCGATATTGAGCTGGGCATCCGTAATGGCCGTCCAATGATTCAGATTGTTGCTGACGATGACGTCGATATTAAGCATCTGATTGGTCGTAATGGTGAAGTTGTTGATGCTCTGCAGCAGCTGACGCGTTTGGCTGTGCAGCAGGAGACGGGCGAGCGTTCGCACCTGATTGTGGACGTTGATGGCTACCTGAAGCGTAAGCGCCAGCAGCTGCGCGATATGGCACTTGATGCTGTTGACGAGGTTCAGGAGACTGGTGAACCAGTGGATCTGAAGCCTATGAACTCGTTCGAGCGCAAGGTTATTCACGATGTTGTGCGCGATGAGGGTCTGAAGTCCCGTTCGCACGGTGAAGAGCCACATCGTTATGTGACTGTGTACCTGAAGCAGTCGCAGAACAACGACGTTGATGATGAGCTCGTCGACGAAGCAATCGAAGACGTTGTAGAAGAGTTTGAAGACTGAGTAAGAACCTGTACACGAGTTGGTCGTACAACTCGAGGTTTGAAAACCGGTCGTAGAGAAGAGGGTTGCAGCACATGCTGTAACCCTTTTTATATGGGAATTCCTACGACTCAACTACAGTTGAACAATCAGTATTGGTAGTACCCAAATTTGGAGGAATGAGCATGGCTGAAGACAGCGTTTTAGCAGGCTCGAAGCTACTGACGGATGTGTTCGGTGAAGCTCTGCCAAAAGTGCAGGCGTTTTATGCAAAGCTGGATCGCGAAGGTGAGGAACGAGGCCTGATCGGCCCACGCGACCAGAACATTTTGTGGGAACGTCATTTGCTGAACTCGGCTGCCGTCGTCCCGTTTATTCGTAAGGCTCTTCATAAAGCCCAGTTCAAGACCGTAGCCGATGTTGGTTCGGGCGGTGGCTTCCCAGGCTTGGTGGCCGCAGCTATGCTGCCAGATGTTTCGTTTACGCTCATCGAACCGATGGAGCGCCGCTGCGCTTGGCTTAATGAATGCATAGAAGAAATGGGCCTTCAGAATACGGTCGTGGTGCGTGCACGTGCTGAAGAGGCGATTGGAGCTATTGCTCAAGCACATGGCCATAAGTCCAAAGTCGATGTGCCACAAGAGGTTGCTGAGGCTATTTCGCACCCATTTAGCGTGGTTACCTGCCGTGCAGTGGCACCTATGACGAAGCTTTCTGGCTGGGCTTTGCCACTTGTTGCAACGGGTGGCAAGCTTATTGCTCTCAAGGGCCGCTCAGCACAAGCAGAAATCACAAAGGCAGCTAAGCAAATTGCTCATGCTGGCGGCGTTCATGCTCGTGTTGAAGAGGCTCCAGTAGCTGAAGGTCTTGAGCCAACGCATGTGGTGATTGTCGATAAACGAGCGATGAAGCATCGTCGATAGCTCCAGCGCATGCAGCAACTTGAGTTATGCACATATTGGGGACAACTTTTGAAGATTATCCACAAGATACACGCCTTGAGTTGCAGTTCAAGAAAAACGTTGAAATAATGCGGGTTTAGAACCTGAATTCGCAAAACACCCAAACGCATTAATTGCGGTTGTCAACAGTTATACACAGTTATCCACAAATAATTGTGGATAACTCCTTAGGTCCATAGAGGCGCCGATACTTGACAACAGCTATTTATAAGAAGGGACAGTTTCGTGACCGCACAAGGGAACAACCCTGAGACCCTGGGCATGGAAGATGCCACTGAAACAATCAAGCGTATCTTCGCTGATGGTGAGTCCTCTGTTGGTGCAGAAATGGCAGACGAATCACGTCGTCTTGAGCGCTTGAAGGATGCAAAATACGATCATCCACGTGAAACACGTCGTATTGCAGTGGCCAACCAGAAGGGTGGCGTCGGTAAAACCACAACGACCGTGAACGTTGCTGCCGCACTGGCTCAGGGCGGCCTCAATGTGCTCGTGATTGATATGGATCCGCAGGGCAATGCTTCTACTGCTTTGGGAGCCAAGCATAACTCGGGTGTGGCTTCGGTATACGACGTTATTGAAGGTCGTAGCTCGATTGCTGACGTTATGCAGATCTGCCCTCAGTTCGATAACCTGCATGTGGTTCCTGCATCGATTGATCTGTCTGGTGCTGATCTTGAGCTCGCTGATATGCCTAACCGCAACAACCTGATGCGAGACAAGCTTGATGAGTTCTTGGAGTCCTCGGAGACGCACTACGATTACGTGCTCATTGACTGCCCACCAAGCCTTGGCCTGCTGGTTATTAACGCTATGTGCGCAGCACACGAGATGCTGATCCCAATTCAGGCTGAATACTATGCACTCGAAGGTCTGGGCCAGCTCATTAACACGATTGGCCTGGTGCAGAAGAACTTCAACCCAACGTTGCTCGTTTCTACGATGCTCGTAACGATGTTCGATAAGCGTACGCTGCTGAGCCGCGAAGTTTACGAAGAGGTCAAGTCTCACTTCCCAATGATCGTGCTCGATACCACGATTCCGCGAGCAGTGAAGGTATCGGAGGCCCCAAGCTTTAATGAGTCTGTGGTGACCTATGACCCTAAGGGCTTAGGTGCAATTGCTTACTGCGAAGCAGCACTTGAGATCAATGGACGCTCGGAAGTGGTTATTAACACGTTGCACGCTAGGAAGAACGAGGACTGATAATGTCAGGAAAATCAAGGCTTGGTCGCGGTTTAGGTGCACTGTTCCCATCGCTGCCTGAAGAAAACGAACTCGAACACTCCTTTGGCGCACAAGAACCAGTAGAAGCTCCGGAGCCTGCACAGCCAGTCCAGCAGCCAGCGAAGCCTCGTAGTAAGGCAAAGCCACGTAAGGTTGCTGAGCCAGTGTCGCAACCACAGGAATCAGAAGAACCAGAAGGCCCTGTGTCCCCACTGAGCTCAACGATTCCTTCGATGGGCGAGATGACGCGTAACGCCGAGACTGTTTCACGACTGTCTAAGCCACTGACGTTGACGCCAGAAGCTGCCGAGCACAAGTTGGAAGTGCCAGCTGTTTCACACGAAACGAAGAAGAAGTCGTCGTCGCACAAACGCGCTGTGATGCCATCGGTGGCCGAGACGGCACAGCACCCAAGCGACATGTTCTTCGATGGCTCGCCAATTAATCCTGAGCTTGCTCATACGGCTCGTCAGGCCGCAGCAGACGGCTCTACAACGCAGCTCAAGCCAGTTCAGGGCGGCTACCTGATGGAGCTTGATGTTAAGCAGATTGGTCCAAATCTGCACCAGCCTCGTCTGACGTTTAACAAGGGTGAGCTTGAGGAGCTCGCACACTCGATTGAAGAGGTCGGCGTGCTGCAGCCAATCGTTGTACGGAAGCGTCCAGCTGATCAGATTGAGCAGGCTCGTGAAAGCCATGCAGAAGAGCCAATGACGCGCGAATACGAGCTCGTCATGGGTGAGCGCCGCTGGCGTGCATCGCAGCTCGCAGGCCTCAAGACGATTCCTGCAATCGTCAAGACGACGGCCGACGATGCCATGCTGCGTGATGCTCTGCTCGAGAACCTGCACCGTGTAGCGCTGAACCCACTCGAAGAGGCTGCTGCATACCAGCAGATGATTGATGAGTTCGGTCTGACGCAGAAGCAGCTGTCGCAGTCGGTTTCGAAGTCGCGTCCTCAGATTGCTAATACGCTGCGCTTGATGAACTTGCCAAGCGAGGTGCAGAAGCACGTCGTAGCAGGCGAGCTGTCTGCTGGCCATGCTCGTGCTTTGCTGGGCCTTTCGACGCCAGAGCAGATGATTAAGCTTGCTGATCGCATTATTAAGGAAGGTCTGTCGGTTCGCAGCGTTGAGGAAATCGTCTCGCTGCAGTCGAAGGATGCTGACGGTAAGCCAGAGCACAAGCACAAGCTCAACCGCAATAACCTGTGGGCTGGCACGCCAATTCAGCAGAACCTTGAGCAGCGCTTTGCTACGAAGGTCTCGATTAAGGGTTCTGAGAAGCACGGTCGTATTGAAATCGTGTTCTCCAGCCCTGAAGAGATGGAACGCATTGTGGACCAGCTGATGACTGTGCAAGCAATTGCCAAGCAGAACGCAGAAGCCAACGCGCAGTAAGCATTAGAGGGCATTACTAGCAGAAGCTGAATGAGCCACTCGAACGATGGTTATTGAAGCCAAAAATTAAAATAACGAAATGAAACGCCATTGTTTCATTCCGCTGCAACTATGATACGCATGTTCTCGGTCAAGCACCAAATCAGGACCAGAGAACATGCGTATTTTGATAAGTGTTTCAGAAGCGTATCATTGGCCTAATGGCGCGTCTTCGAGGAACGATTGCACGTCGAGTGCGGCGCGGCAACCCATGCCAGCAGCGGAAATCGCTTGCATATACACAGGATCTGCGCAATCACCTGCGGCAAAGACGCCTGGAAGGTTCGTACGCGTTGAAGCGCCTTCGGTGAGCACGTAGCCACGGTCGTCAAGACGAACCTGATCACCAAGGAATCCAGTTTGTGGAATGTGACCAACGGCTACAAACACACCATTTGCTGGAATCGTCGTAATTTCATCGGTCTTGAGGTTGCGCACAGTTACCGATTCAGCACTCGTACCATCGCCGTTAATTGATTCAACAACGGAATCAAGCACCATATCGAGCTTTGGATTAGCAATAGCGCGATCCACCATAATCTTCGATGCACGGAACTCGTTACGACGGTGAATCAGCGTAACTGAGGAGCCGAAACGAGACAAGAACTGTGCTTCTTCAAAAGCACTGTCGCCGCCGCCAACAACAACAATTGGCTTATTACGGAAGAAGAAGCCGTCACAGGTGGCGCAATAGGAGACACCGCGACCGGAGTACTCATCTTCGCCTGGAACGTCAAGATGGCGGTAATTCGAGCCTGTGGCCACAATAACCGCGCGAGATCGGAACTCATCGCCGCCGCTGACGCGAACAACCTTTTCTTCACCTTCAAGCGACGTATCAATAACATCGTCGAATACGAGTTCAGCACCAAAGCGCTCAGCCTGACGCTGCATGTTTTCCATAAGATCTGGGCCCATAATGCCATCTGGGAAGCCAGGGAAGTTCTCGACCTCAGTAGTGTTAATGAGCTGGCCACCAGGCGTCAGGGCGCCTGCAATAACGAGTGGTTTGAGGCCTGCGCGGCCTAAGTAAATAGCTGCAGTGTAGCCTGCAGGGCCGGAGCCAATGATGATTACATCGCGAAGTTCTTGCTTTTCAGTCATGGCTTCACTCTAAAAGCCTGACCTTAGCGTCTGATGAATATTCGCATTGGACTCTGTGAGTATTTGTCTAGAAGCCCTCTGGCTTGGCCGAAATACTGTAGGCGTACTCATTCTCCGGGAAGAGCTTGTTCAGGCCTTCTATGGCCACTTTTTTGCGTGTAGCGCCCGTACGCTTATCAATTGTTGTAATAGTGACGTCATCATGCGGGTTTGCTGCATCGCTTTTGAGTACCGTGATCGTGTGCTCATCCATTGTGGTGTATACGTTGCAGACCGGGTCTCCATAGTCATCCACATCGCAGGCCACATCGTCATTGAGTGTGATCGTAGTGCCCGTGTTGATGTCAGTTTGCATAACCGTGCCATCGCCATTGACCCAAACGAGCTGGTTATCTGCAGTAAGAGATCCTGCATCAATGACGGCGTTATAGAAAGAGCCAGCATTTATTAACTCTTTTTTACCATCTTTATTTACGATTTCTTTTGAATTTATTTCATTATTTTTTACATCAACATTAGAAACAAGAAATACGTCTTGAGAGTTGCCTTGTGGCTTACCCTTTTTGTGGGCTCCTACATCGAGTGAGAGGGCTGTTAAAAACACCATGTGATCGTTGCTACATGGCGCATTATTGCCAATAACGGACAGTGAGTTATATGGCTCAAAGACTTGCAACCGCTGCTGATGCGTTTGCTTGCCGTTTTCGACGGTTTGGTCAATTGTTAAATTGGATCCAGTGCCATCATCGGTCATGGCCCCATATGCGCTGAATACATTGGCATTGCAGGCCGCATTGACCGGATAATTCGTATCGTTGGTCACAATAGTGCCATAGGTATTAGCTTGCTTGGTAGAAATGCTAATGCCTTCTTTATAGCCGTCGCCTTGGTTGCCAAGGTTGTAGAGTGACACCATAGTTTGGCCGTTATTGAGGCTCACAATATCGTCGAGATATTGCGTTTCGTGATGCTCTACTTTGCTATTGCCTTGCGGTGTCATCCAGTAATCAGCTGTGGTATCAGGGAAGAACAAACCCTGCTGTGTCCATCGAGATTGGCCTGCATATAGGCCTTCATGTGCCACGAGATCATAGGTGCCATCGCTTCGCACCAACACCATAAAGCCCTGCTCATTCGTAGGCAGTGTGCCATATTCGTGGAGCGGATTGTAATCAATGGCCCAGGTGTAGTCACTGATGTGCACGTCCTCAAAGGGGAGGCTAGCAGCGTTTGAGGCCTGCGATATATTGGCGCATCCGCACAAACTACTTGCTGCTGCAAATACGCAGGTAGCTACTGTCGCTGTTGTAGCACTAAAAACTCTGCTAGCCATAGGTCCTTCTTCGGTCAGTGGGATCGGTGGTTGAACTCGTGTTCTTGCCTCATACGGCTTAATAGGTGTGATATTTCGAGGTATATGACGAAGCGGTTATGTCTAATGGATAGACGCCAGGACCGCCAGTGCCATCGAGATCGATTTTTGCTGCTGAGGAGATATAAGCCGCCCAAACGAGCTGTGAGCAGTTCATTTTGGAACCATTAGAATCCTTATTCAGTGCGAAGTTGTAGTTATATGCACGACGTACGAATTTCTTCGACCTTGCTACGGCAGCATTGCGCTTGGTTTGCGTGGTATTGACTTTCAGGTTGTATGCCGTCTTAGAAACCTTCATTTTCTTACGTGTGAGCAGATGAACTCCTGCTTCTGGCGTCGATTCAATAATCTGATCTTTTGCCGTATACATCGCCGAATGACCATGCTGTACGAACAGCGTATGTGCTGGGGTCCAGAGCAGATCGCCTACATACTTCGGCGTAATTGGCGTGATATTAGCTGTTTGCTCTGCGCCTGAATTAGCAACAGGCATTTGATTCGCAAACATCTCTTGTCGCGCAGCTTCGGCAACGTCGAGCGGTGACATCTGCGATGCTTGTGATTCAAAAGCTACTGATTGTTCAAGCTCGTCATAGCTCACATTTGGCATGTATTGCAACATGTCATTCAAGATGGCACTTACGGCAGGGGAGTCCGTAGTGAGGTTGTCCGATGTGGTGGTATCAGCTTGGGCAACGTTTGCTCCAGCAAACATCAGCACTGCTGCTGCCGTACAAATGGTCGTCTGAAAATAATGCTTTCTACACTTCATGATGGATCCTGTTGTTGATGGGTACAACTGCATAACGCAGTGTGGTGTTGAGGGGACAGTACTGCCGGGAAGCAGTACTTAGTTTGAGAGAAAACGTCTCTGGATTCGATTCCATGACGTGCAAAACAGGATACGATGTGCAGCAGCGACGACGAGGGGGCTGTCTCACATATGGAGAAAATGTGAAGACGCAAAAAGGGCGCCGTAGCGCCCTTTTGGGAATGATTTTTGAAATCAGAAGTGACTCAAATGTGATTCAGAACTGACTCAGAAGACCTTCATCGATTCGATGTACAGCTGACCACCAGGCAACGAATCAATAGGAACCCAGAGCATCACTTCTTGCGTATCAACCGGCTTATCGAGCTTGACCTCGGTTGTGCCACCATCAGCAAAGGTGAAGTCAGCAACGTGCTGGCCTTGCGTTGGGTTACCAGGGGAGTTCACAATGAGCTGGCCATGGCCACCGGACGATTTAATCGTGATGACCACCTTAGAAACCTTATGCGAGCCGTCAAGCTTCAAGTAGTAGCCATAGCCCTGCTGACCATTTGGTCGATCCAAGAAGCGCTGCGAAGCCACAGGGTATGCCGTAGTGTTCTCTGGCTCAGCAGACTGCGAAGGCTGTGGACTCTGCGTCTGCTGTGGTTCTGGAGGCGTAGGTACATCAGCACCCGAACGGCTACCAAATGGAACATCATTAGAGTTCCATGTTGGCCATGGGTTCGAGCCACCACCAGTGGAGTTGAATGGCGACGTGCCAGTAGCCAATGCACGAATCGTCAAACCGAGAATTGCAACAAGCACAATAGCGGCAACAGCAATAAGAATATTGCGGCGACGCTTCTTTTGACGATCTTCGGTAGGCTTTGGTGCATCCAGATCAGCGCTCTTCATACGAGACTTTGGTGCGAAGCTTGGTGGCAAAGCAGTAGGTGCGCCACCAGCCACATCAGCCATCGTCAAGCCACGATTGACTGCCGAATTTGAGGCCGAAGAACGTGGTTTTTGAGCATTTGCAGTATTTACATCAATTCCAGCACTAGAAATTGTGCGAGTCTGCTCAATATTATTAGATTTTAATTCATCGGGAATTAAATTATTTTGACCAGTTATTTCAACATTATTTTCATTATTTATTACATGGAAATTACCGGTGTTATTTGCAAGTGCTGCTAAACCATTTCCCGAAGTATTTTTATTGCCATGACGCAGTGCGCTAACATCCATTGGAGTCGTCAAATTCGCCTGCTGCATTGGAGCAAACGACTCTGGCGCATCCTCGTCAAAGGCGCTGAACATTTCCGTTGCATCTTGTGGCTGCACATCATCAGACGTGTCATCAGTGCCGCGAGCACCGCCCATAATGGCCTTACTCGTAGCCCACAGCGAGCGGAACGAGTTATCAGCAGATGCTGCAGCAGCCTTCTGCTGAGCCTGCTTACGAGCTGCAATTTCAGCAGGATCAGGCAATGGTGTAGCGCCAAAATCAAGCTTTGGCAGTGGCTTCGACGAAGCCAGATTATCTGGCAGAGCAATAAGTTCGCTTAGTTGCGCAGGCTTCAGCGAGGCGCACACAATCGAACCTACGCCATCGCGCGAAGCAACGCGCAAATCAGTGCGCGTCAAGGCATGCCATGGCTTATGCGTACCCAACAGCAGCGTCAGCTCAGCAAGCGTCAGCAATGGCACCGTAGGCGTGCCATCATCCGACAAGTTCAGACCACGCTTGCAAATAGCCACAAACTCATCAGGGCAGTCTGCAGGCAGCTTATCAAGCGAACGCTCAGCGCCTGGCACACTTGGCTCACGCGTCAGCATGCCATAGAGCACATCAGCCAGCTGATTCACCGAAAGCTGCTCAGGTGTAATACCTGGCAGCGAGCCCGACGTATCAGCCAAAGCCGAGCTGACTGGTGCATCAGCAATTTGCACGCCATTACGCGTCAAACGCACCGTATCGGTTGAAATACCCGTGTGATTCAGGCCCTGACGGTGCAAGTAGCGCAGTGCATTGCCCGTTTCGGCAATAATTGTGCGCATGCCCTCATAACTCAGCGGAGCATCGGCCTTACGCACATATTCACTAATCGAAATGCCTGGATCGAGCTGCGTAACGACAACAGCAATGCGATCAGCATGCTGCAGCTGCAGAACAGGCGTAAAACGAGGATCTCGCGTACGTGCAAGGAAACCTGCAATAGCATTCGTTGCTGGCAGCACCGTCGCGTTACTGACAATAAACAGCTGGCAATCCTGCGACAGCACACGATCGCTTGCCTTCCACACAATGAGACCCGGTTCTTCACGTAGTGGTGAGACAAGCGTGTAACGGTTGAGCACCGTATCTCCGAGATGTGGTGTCATGGTCTCCTCTGATCTCCCGAATGTGCGAGGTGATCTCGCATCCGAATTCGGCTCGTGTTGTTCAGTCGAAATTCTACTGTCGAGACTGCCCGTTGTGGCAGACGTCCCACGAGTTGAATCATCTTCGTTTTCGTTATTTTCGACAGGCTCAAGCGGTTCAGTTAACAGCACTGGCATATCAGGCACTTGCTGTTGTGTTCCGTTCAGCTCGCCTTCTTCTTCAATTTGATCATTGATTTCTGCAGTACTTGCTGGAGCATTCTTAGCCAAGCCGAGGCGGCGCATAAGCATTGAGGCGACGCCCATCATCTCATCGCAGCGCATAACCCACAGCATTGCCACATACACGACGAGCATAACGATGCCAAACAGGCAGCAGGCGAAAATAGCCTTAAACCAGCCCATCGTGCCCTTGCCATCAGCAATATGAATGCCGAGCAGCGCATAAATTGGACGCGTCAGACTCAGACCAACCACAATGGAAGCTGCCATTGCCAACAGGGCTTTTCCATAAGTCAACATAATTCGACGGCCATCAAGGTTGCCCTCGAAACGGCGACGCAGCATAAAGACAAGCGGAATAAACGAAAGAATATAGCCGATACTGCCAGAAAGACCAAGCACCGTAACCCAATGCGTTGGCGGCAACAGAGCGCGGCCGATATACATCGTCGACAACTGAATCGTTAAATTAAGCGCCATAAACAGGAATGGCGAGCGGCCATCTTCAAACGCATAGAACGTGCGCTGAATAATCAAATATGCCGAAGCCATTGGCAGCGCAAGAGCCAGCGCCATCAGAGGACCTGTAATCAGCAGAGCCTGAGGCACAGGAACAGAAGGCAGCAGTGCACGCGTAATTGGCAGTGGCATCACCAAAAAAGCGGCAGTGAAGAAGAACATCAGCACGCCAACATTGCGCAGCGACTGGCTCAACTGCGTACGGGCTTCCTGAATATTCTTTTCGGCCACAGCGTTAGAAATAAGCGGGAACACAGCCGTTGCCACCGAAACAGCAATCAGCGAATACGGCAGCATATAAATCGTGTAAGCGTTCTGATACGTAGCATTACCAGCCACATCAAGCTGATTCATATGCATCGTCTGCTCAGCAACATGAGGAGCAGCCGTTGTCATACGCGTGCACAGCACGTTAGCGATCTGGTCAATGACCACGATGAGCAGGCTCCATGCAGCCACAGGGCCCATAGAACGCAAGCCAATGCCATGAATATCCCAATGCCAGCGATAGCGCACACCAATATGAATCAGTGGCACAAACAAAATCAAGGCCTGGAAGCCAACGCCAATAGTCCAAGCACCAGCGGTGAGCGCAACTTTATCGGCAGTCCAGAAGGCCATTGATTCTTCGTTCGTATGGCCGAACAGTGCAATAAACGCAATAAAGCCAACGCAAGAAATAACATTGGCGCCCACAGAGCTCCATGCATAGGTAGCAAAGTGGTTCTTGGCCGCCAGAATCTGGCCGAGCACGGTATACAAACCATAGAAGAAGATTTGCGGCATACACCACAGCGTGAATGCATTCGTTAATGCAATCATGCTTTCCGAGCCGTTCACATAAATGCGTGACAGCAGTGGAGTAGCGGCCATCATGACCACAGTCACAACGCCTAACAGCACAATGGCAAACGAAATCAAGGCATTCAGCCTGCGTTCGGCGTCTTCATGCTTGAGCGTGCGCACAATTTGTGGCACGAGCACAGCATTGAAAATACCGCCAGAAACAAGCGTAAAAATAACCTGTGGAATCATTGAGCCGGCCTGGTAAGCATTTGCTGCAATACCAGTCGTTCCCATGGCCGCGGCAAGCAAAATAGTGCGCAGCTGTCCCGTAATACGCGAGGCAGCAGTGCCTGAAGCCATAATCAACGAGTTGCGGCCCAGACTTGATGCCTCAGCGCTCATTGGTCCTCGTCTTTCTTTTTATGGAATTGGCGCCATAAGCCCACAACGCCAAGAAGCACAGCAAGAATAATGAACATAAGTCCGCTCTTATCGCTGATGCGGAGCGCACTTGTAATAGTTGTAATATGCGTATCCCCGAATGGCACGTTCTTACCATCGAGTAACTGCTCCGTTGCTTGAGCCGTACCCGTAGTTGAAGCTCGAACCGTGAACGTCACCTGAGCTTCCGACCGTGGTAAGACGTCGGTTTCAGCAAAGCGAGAAGTCACAATCTCCATAGAGTCAGTGCGTGCACTAATACGCACATGCACGGCATATGGCAGCGTATTTGACACTGTCACTGGCAAGCTTGCCGTTTCACTGACAACCATCAAGCTGTCTGAGCTCGAGATTTTCACTGCGTTATAAAGACTGTCCGCAAGATCATCAGAAGCCGTTGCCATATTGTGACGTGCTGTTGCACTTGGAGCCATAGCCAAACGAGCTAATGAGCCCTGCGACTCCAGCAACATTTGCGTCCAAGCATCAACCGAAGGCAGATTATTTGCTGGAGCAGGCGATGGTGATGGCGATTGCTGATCCGGCGACGGAGAGTCCTTCGGAGAAGCCGAATCCTCGGTCGCAGGCTCATTAGCATGCTCGGAATCAGCAGTATCTTCATCCTGAGCCTTTGGATTATTCGTATGCAGAATAATCGTCGAAATAAAACGACGAAGACGGCTACGGCTAAAGGCCAATTGCGACAGCGTCTGCGTAGTAGCAGTCGTATCAATATTTGACTCTTGTGGAGCCATCTGCTCAGCATCCATACCAACGGCGTATGGATCCGCCTGCGCCATATCGTGCAGACTCCTCAAGTTCAGCCAAGAAGCATCTTTGAGTGCACTCATTAATGCCGAAACATCTTCAGGCGACGTCGACGTATTCATGCAAGCCAATAAATGACGCTGCAAATATGGCTGTTCCATTTGGTAATACGCACTTTGGGCCACAAAACGAGCCACACGACCAGCCGTTGTTTGCTCAGCCTGAGCATCTTGCGACGTGCTATGGCCGCCAGCCAACGAAGACAGCACTGGCTGTGCCATGAGCACAGTAACATCACCAGTTTCTGTTGGCACCACAGCTACGCCAGTATGCGCAGTAGCTGCATTCGCATCATCAAAATCATGTGTGGCGATAACCGTTGAATAGCCTTGGCTATGAGCGGTTGCCAAGGCTTGCAGCGTCCAATTGCCTTCCCCTTGCCAAGCAATAGCATCAACATGTGCTGACTCATCGCCAACAGTGCCACGATACGTATTCAAACCGGTAATAGCATTCCAGCTCTGTGCATTAACACCGGCTTTTGCATAGGAGTCAGCATTATTAAGTGCTGCATATGCCGTAATATCCAGCTCACCAGGCTGCATTAATGCACTAGCTCGTGGCGTGCGCAGCGTAGACAGCACACGTGGATCCACAACAGTTTGCAGCATTGGGAACTTGGAAACGAGCTGATTCTTAGCACGAATTTGCTGCGTCGTATTGGCATTCAAAGTAGCAATAGACGTTGCATTCATAGCTTGCGCATTTGGCTTGGTCATTAAGGTATTGAGCTCATCTTTATTGAGCTTCCATTGATCAGTGGCCAATGGCATAGCAATAGACAAATCAAGATTTGGCGTCTGTGGCGCGTTCATTCCCTCTTGTGAACGCGTTAAGAACGTATTGACGCGAGCAGAAAACTCTTTGGCGGCAATCGCATTATCGACATCTGGCGTATAGAGCACAGCAGCTGGATGAGCGCCCCACATGGTGAACGACTTCAACACGTGATTATCGGCATCAACATGCAGGGAAACAGTACGCTCGCTATGTGCATCAATTGGCTCAACTTCAACCGAACCCAGTTCTTCGGTTGCATCAAGACTTGACGTATTTTCGGCCCACTGTTGAATATTGGCGCGCGAAACAAATGCATGCGAAGTGTTCGTAAAGAGCTGCACATGACCTGCATCAAGATGCTCATCCGTGTTGTTATGCACGGTGGCAGTCATATCCACACCAGAATGCTCATTGACTACAGCCGTAAAGGCATCCAATGTAATTTGCACAGTATGAGCAGATTCAATTGCAGGCTGATGAGCGTTTTCTTGTGCTTGTGCCTGTGCCGTTAGTGAGCAGCATGGAACAACTGCTAGCACCATGGCCAGTAAAGCGGCCAGAGCCAGCATAAGTTGCGACTTGGCTGAGCGATGGTCCACGGTTATGCCTGTCTGTTGAGTTTCCTTGCGTACAACCAAGCTATCTTACGCTCATTAGGGTAACTCAGCACATCATCGAGATCTGCGAAGTCAACCCAAATTGCATTTTCGGCTTCATGGTCAGGGTCTCCCTCAACCGTAAGCTCGCCCCCAATTTGACGTAATGCAAAATGATGTACAAGTTTATGAACGCGCTGGCTGGTTCCTGTAAACCAATAGTCTATCGTGGCAATGGAATCGATAACCTCACCCAAAATGCCAGTTTCTTCGTGTACTTCACGCACAGCTGTCTGCTGTGGCGTTTCACCTTTTTCAATATGACCTTTTGGTAGGCACCATTCCAAGTGTCCACTACGTGAATGCCTTGCAATAATTGCCACACGACCTTGATCGTCAAACACGAGTCCGCCTGCAGAATATTCGCGCACGACAGGCAGCTCTTGTGCATCAAGAGAAGCAAACGTAGCAGGTCGATCGCTCGTTCGGCGTGGCGGCATCATAGCGGGTGTTGGGGTGTGCTGCGTTTCGGCAGCATGCAGTTGTGCTGCGAAATCACTTGGCAACGCAATAGTCGCGTGTAATTGCTCGTTTTCGGCTTCAGACGTATAGATAAGCGTGTCTGATTCATCGGTCACATGGGCATGATTATTCGATGCATGTGCATGCATTCGAGCAACATCAGCCGGGGTAACCATATCTTCCACCTTACTCAAAATTCTAAGCAGATGGGATAACGGTATGCTTGAAGGGCAGAAAGAATGAGCCGAAAGGGTTGGCGTGGACTTCGAAGTTTGGCCGGAAGCCATTGAATTAGGACGTTTATTCGCTCAAGAAGGATACGAGCTTGCACTCGTTGGCGGTCCTGTGCGTGACCTGCTGTTGGGTAGGCACTCACATGATCTCGACTTCTGTACGTCAGCTACGCCTGAACAGTTTGAACCAATTTTGCGTAAGTATGGCAAAGATGGTTTCTGGGATATGGGACGTAAGTTTGGCACGCTGGGTGCATTGCGTCGCCGTGCTGACGGTACGGAAGTGCAGATGGAAGTCACGACGTACCGTTCCGATAAGTACGATCCAGAATCACGCAAGCCTGAAGTTGCCTATGGTGACTCGCTTGAAGGTGATCTGTCCCGCCGCGATTTCACGGTGAATGCTATGGCTCTGCGCGTGCCTGATCTTCAATTCGTTGATCCATTCGGCGGCGCTAATGATTTGAATAAGAAAGTACTGCGTACACCAGTTGATCCACGTCAGTCGTTTGACGATGATCCACTGCGTATGATGCGCGCAGTTCGTTTTGTGGCTCAGCTCGGTTTCCATATTGCTCCAGAAACTGCTGAAGCAATGACCGACATGGTTGATCGCATCAATATTGTTTCGGCAGAACGTGTACGCGATGAACTGACGAAGCTGCTGCTGTCAGATCGTCCTCGTTTGGGCCTTGAAGCCTTTGTTGAGTCCGGTTTGGCCGACATTGTGTTCCCTGAAATTCCTGCACTGCAGCTCGAAATTGACGAGCATCACCGTCATAAGGATGTGTTTGAGCACACGATGATTGTTGTTGATCGTGCTGTTGCTCTGGAAACGGGTCCTGACGGTCCTGTGCCAGCACCTGATCTGACACTGCGCCTTGCTGCACTTGTGCACGATATTGGCAAGCCAAAGACGCGTAAGTTCGAGCCAGGTGGCAAGGTCAGCTTCCACCACCATGATGCCGTTGGCGCCAAGCTGACGCGTAAGCGCCTGCGCGCACTGCGCTTTGATCACCATATTGTGGATGACGTAAGCGAGCTTGTGAACTTGCATTTGCGCTTCCACGGCTATGTTGATGAGCCATGGTCGGATTCTGCAGTACGCCGTTACGTTAAGGATGCAGGTCATCTCTATGAGCGTCTGAACCGTTTGACGCGTGCTGATGCAACTACGCAAAACAAGCGCAAGGCTCGTATGTTTGAGCACGCTATGGATGAGATGGAAGAGCGCGTCCGTCAGCTCAAGCAGCAAGAGGATATTGACGCCATTCGTCCAGATCTTAATGGCGATGAGATTATGGCTGAGCTCGGTCTTGAACCAGGTCGTCTCGTTGGTATGGCACGCAAGCACATGCTGGAATACCGACTCGATAACGGCCCAGTTGACCATGAGGTAGCCGTGGAAGAACTGCACCGTTGGTATAACACGTTGCCAAAGGATTTGCAGAAATAAATAAAAAACGATACTGAAAAATAATTTGGGCAGGAATCACAGAAGTGAAACCTGCCCAAATTTTTATGAACGAAAAGTGTTATGCAGCCTCGTGCTCAGGAGCCTTCGGCAGATCCTTCATCTGATCTGCAGGAAGGCAACCCTCAATATTGACGATTTCCTTACCCGTTGGAACTTCGGACTCAGGACGCAGATCCTTGAACGTAGCACCCAAATCAACGTCAATGAGCTTGTCTTGACGGTCATCCATAACGAGCACAGCATCAGTGAAATTGCTGGCTAATGTATAAGCCTCAGGAATGGCGTTACGGCCAAACACAATGCGTGTACGCTCAATTTTGCCGTCTGGATAGTTCTCGTAATTCTTCACAATGAACTCACGGTTGTTCAGTGCCTCACCAACAGCCTTGGCAAAACCAGTGAACTTCGTGCCGTTGAGTACACGAACCGTAACGGCCTTGTTGTCTACGTACTTTGGCTTCACTTCTTGATCGGAAGACACGGCGCAAGGAGCAGGCTGACCATAATTTGGCAGTGCTGCACTCGTCTTGGCCTCACCCAAGCCACCAACGTGGAACACGAAAAGGGCAGAAATAAACAGCGCAATTGCCAAAACTGCGCCAACAATTGTGAACACCATGGTCTGGCGGCGACGCATATAAATCATGCGTTCCGTAGATTCCTCGTTGTTCTGAGCCATTGCCCTTCCTTTGCTTACGAGTAAGAAGCCGAATATACCTGAGCTGAGTTTACTTGCAGAGTTGAACGGTTAGCAACCCTACACGAATCATTCATCTATTGGAACATTGCGATGCAGCAGAGGCGTGACGGCCGAGTGCGCAGTAATAATGCGATCAGCCAATGCCTGCGACTTCCAGCTGTCCATAACCGCATCGCGAACTTGTGCATTTGGCACAAAGGCCACAACCGATGGGCCAGAACCAGAAATAAAGGATTGCGAAGCACCTGCTGCTAGCGCGGCTTCAATAGCCAAGCCAGAACGAGCATGCAAGGCAATAGCAGCAGCTTCCAAATCGTTATACGACGTACGCTCAGGCTGTTCGCTGGCATCCACAGCGTTCTGCAGAGCACGCTGCGCATCAAATGTTCTATACACCTCTGGCGTATGCAATTCAGCGCGGTACGCGGCAATAACCACTTCACCGCAGTATCCCTCGGCAGTGAGCTTGCGCACTACTGGCGAAGCCTCGTTCAACGGTTCAATGAGCTCGCCATAACCCGTGCCATGCGCGTAGCCGCCAGATAAGCAGAATGGCATATCGGCACCAAGCGTAGAAGCAATTGGCTCCAAACGTTCCACAGGCCAGTGCAGTCCCCAGAGCTCGTTCAAGGCGAGCAATGTGCCAGCAGCATCGGAGGATCCGCCACCCAAGCCAGCGCCAACAGGAATGCGCTTTTCAATGCGAATAGACACATCTGGTGCATGGCCTGAAGCCTCGGCTAACGCATAAAGTGCACGAACTGCATGGTTATTACGCATATCGGCAGCAGACGAAGCCAAATCACCTAAATAACGGCCCGTTAAATCAAGCGAGAAACCTTGTCCTGCAGGAGTTTCAGCCACCGTTACGGTGTCATATACACCAAGTGCACAGTAAACCGTATCGAGTTCGTGACGGTTACCCCATTCAGCATGCGTTGGGCCAACAAATAACGTCAGATTCGTTTTTGCTGGGCAGTCAACGCTTACGCCAGTGCCTTGCGCATGATCACGCAAATTCATATCAATTTCCACGAATTACTCCTGCTCAGCCTGAAGCTTCTTAACGGCCTGAGCCAACGTAATAAATTCATCAATTGTCAACGTTTCACCGCGACGCGTTGGATCAATACCGGCCAACTCAAACGATCCCTGAGGAATCTGCTTACGCAAAGCAGCATGCAACGTCTTACGACGCTGGCTAAACGCAGCATCAATCAGAGCAAACACGAGCTTGCGATCAGCATCGCTACCAAAGCCCTGTGTCGTAGCCACATTGCCTTCTGGAGCACGATGGAACAGCACCAATGCAGAATCGACATTTGGTGCAGGCCAGAACACATTACGGCCAACAAGGCCAGCGCGCTCAGCCGTGCCATACCAAGCCAATTTGACGCTTGGCGTGCCATAAATCTTCGAACCTGGTTGAGCACACAGACGGTCAGCAACTTCCTTCTGCACCATAACCAAGAACGACTGCAAATTGCTAAAGCGCTCGAGCAGCGTCAGCACAATTGGTGTTGCCACGTTATATGGCAAATTAGCTACGAGAGTGAATGGCTCACCATTAGCCAATTCAGGCAGCTGTTCTGCCGTTACTGCCAATGCATCAGCATTGACTACACGGAAGCGATCTAATGCAGCTGGCATATACTCGCCAATCGTACGTGGCAGACGCTCGGCCACTGGTGGGTCAATTTCAACTGCAGTAACCTTCGTGCCAGCCTCAAGCAGTGCCAGCGTCAGCGAGCCCAGGCCCGGACCCACTTCCAGCACACGGTCGCCAGCTTTAACGCCAGCCGCGCGCACAATCTTGCGTACCGTGCCTGGATCAATAACAAAGTTCTGTCCGAACTTTTTCGTTGGACTAATGCCCGCGTCGGCTGCAATGGCGCGCACGTCCGCGGCTCCCAGCAATCTGCCCGTTTCTTCGTTAAGACGTTCGTCGACCACAGCTCTCCCTTACCGCGTTTGCGCGACTCGATCATTATTTTGTATTTCTGCTTCAACTATCGCAGATAGGAGTCACTTCTCGTATTATCTATTACTCGCTAATGTAGTACGCAGTACGCAAAAAGCGACTCCACAGAGGAGTCGCTTTTATGTTTAGTACCAGTTATGTGTTTGCCAGTACACCCATGCCTTCATAGGGCTTCCGTAGCGGCCTGCAATGTAGTTCAGGCCCCAATCGATTTGGGCGGCAGCATCATCGCGATAGTACTTGCCGTAGGCTGCCATATTTTGTGGGTAGTAGCACTGAGGAATACCATAGGCCGGACTATATGGATTCTGTGCATACCAGCGCCAATTCGATTCACGCTCCCAGATTTTCTCCAAATCAAGCCACTGCTGACCAGTCCAGCCATATTGTGCAGCAGCGCCAGCGGCGTAGTTCTTAGCTACCTGAGGAGAAGGGCGGAACAGACGACTGCCATTTTTTGCTTCTTCATCAGGATCCACAGGCTTCGGATCTGGCTTAGGATCCGGCTTTGGGCTTGGTGTTGGCTGCGTAGGTGATGGGGAAGGTGTTGGCTGCGTTGGCTCCGGCTTTGGCTGTGGTGTATCAATTGGTGACGGCGTTGGCGTTGGATCCGTTTTGTCGGAAGACGATGGACTTGGCGTTGGCTCAGGATCTTTGCTTGGTTCCTGCGAAGGTTCCTTCTGATTCTGATCCTGATCCTGATCCTGATCCTGCTTGGTGTCTGGCTTCGTCTCTGGCTTCTGCGGACCAACAGCAATAACTTGATCAAGAGCAGCCTTCACAACGTTCTCGGAAACGAGTGTGCGGCTCTCTTCTTTGCCATCTACATACACCACGTCATACGTAGCAACGCGCTCACCATTGACACCAGCTTGCATGACTTTGGTTTCACCTGGTGCCAGCGTAGCGTCAACGACGGTACGCGTTTCAAATGGAATGGACTCGTGCTCTTCAATACGGTCATGCGTTACGCGCTGCACGCGCAGAATCGTTGTATTGCCTTTCTTCTGCACGCTGACACGATCATCTTTGCCGATCGTAATGCCTAAGGAATCGAAAATAGCAGCGGCTGGCTGATTGCCGTCAGGTGCTTCCATCGTCTTGCCGTCGGCAATAACGGTGACTGGGCCATGCGCGTTAATCGTAATGCCACCAGTGAGCTGGTTATAGACGTTTGGAATATCAACCGTAATGCGCGAAGCTTCTACATTGTTCTGCTCAAAGAAGCCAATAAGCTGTTCAGCGCTGTCGGCCACGGTCCAGAATGGCACCTGCTGGCCATCAATCGAAATCGTCGTCTGATAGGCGCTTTTCACGGTAATCGTGGCATGATCCGTCAAACCTTCTGGCGAATCCGAAGTCACAATATCGTGTGTTTTTACATCAATATGCTGCTCTTTGAGCAGTGCATAAATGCTTGGCGCATAGGTCGTAACATGTGTGGTTTGACCATTGACGGTAAGGGCAACAGACTTACGTGCGGTTACACCAAAGGTGATGCATGATGCCACGGTAACGGCTGCTGCCACGGCTGCAACGCGAATTCGACGCATCACAGTCATACGATGTGGCGACCAAGTTTTTGCCATGAACCCTCCTGGCAACGGAATGAGAAAACAGGTAGTACAGAAAGCTCAAAAATAATACGGTAAAAGTCAAGTTCTATGTTCGCACATGGCATCTAGCTCTGGCCAGAACAACATGTGCGGATTTTGCATAACATCAGATGCCACAGCACTTGGCTGCAATACATGCAATGCGATTTCTATGCGGGGTATTCCATTACATGCTTGCTATGGCCATAGTAGTGGAAGCAGAAATAAATAAAAAAATAAGGGGGCGGGAGAGAAGGGGATGTTCCCGCCCCCAACAGACGAGGTTGGTTGGGGGACGCCTCGCCTGAGTCAGGGGCCCAAGGTTGGGGGGATGCCCCTGATCTCTTACACGTGAGAAGTATTAGTTGTATGTGCCTTCCCGCACATTTTCGTAGTTGTATTTCGGTCAGTCAGTATCGCTCAAAACAACGAAACTGGCAAGGCCTTTTGAGCCCGCCGCGTAGTTTGATGAGTGAAACGACATTGGTCAAATACAGAGCCTCCTGTCGGGATCGAACCGACGACCTGCCGCTTACAAGGCGGCCGCTCTGGCCATCTGAGCTAAGGAGGCGTTCGCAAATCACTCTGCGAGTCACAAGTGTTGAAGACTACCTCAACACCGTGAGCCGGTCAATAGCATACCAGCTTTTTCGACGAGAAGTGAATCAAAAGTGAACATTCTGAAAAAGAGTCCGGCCTTTCGACCGGACTCTTGTGCACTAATGCTAGGAATTCAGCGGTAAAACGCTATTGCGAATCACTTTGAACTTTCTGAAGCGCTTGGTGAAGCATCGGAGTTTTGGCTCGAAGCCGTAACTGGCTTACCTTGAGCGCCAATCGATGGCATATCGCCAGCGACGCCGATCTCATCCTTTGGCAGACCGATGGCCTGAACAAATGCATCAACCATCGATGGCGTTGTGGCCGTGGCCGAGTTCATATCCCAGAAATGACCGTTAATCGTCACGGTTGGCGTGGTCATCGAACCCTTGAGGCTGCCGGAAACGTTCCACAGTTCCTCACGCATTGGCGTGTAGGTGTTGATTGCCGACAGATACGAATCGTAGTTGCGCTGCACCGAAGCCTCGGCCAGAGCTGGGTCAATACCAGCTGATTCAACCTGCTTAACGAGCTGCTCGTTGCTGACCGACTTGTAGCCAGGGCCTTCTTCTGGCTGGAAGTCCTTGCTGTACAGAGCCCTGACCACTGAAAGCAGCTGCTGAGGATCATCAGTGTGGTCAGACAGATACAGCGCCATATTGGCTGCACGGCTTGAGTACTCATCGGTGCTGAAGCGATCCATGAACGACATGAAGTGCAGATCCAAATTAATCTGACCAGCTTCAACCATCTTGGCCAAATCGCCTTCAAGGTTACGGTTCAGGTTGCCGCAGCCTGGGCACATGAAGTCCATGTAAATGCCAATTGTTGGAGCGTCTGCAACCTTCTTGTTGTAGCCGTCCTTAGAAATCAGAATGCCACCAAGCTCATCGGCATGCTTTGGCTTTGGCGAAGCGTTCTGCAGCTGCTCATAAGCAGCTTGCTTATTGCTTGCGCTTTGCGAACTCGTTGCCGATGGACGCGTGTGCTGATACACGGCGACGCCTGCAACAACCAGCAATGCGAGTACCAACACAATAACGATGGTGCCAATAATCGTCTGCTGCTTACGTTCTTTTGCTGCCTGTGCTGCACGCGCCTGCTGCTCTGCTCGCTCTTCAGCTCGACGCTGTGCTCGCATGGCTTTGCGTTCCGTGTTATTGCCGTTCTTGGCCATCACACGATCCTTCCTGCTGTTCAGTGCTAATGCTTGTTCCTTATGCTAGCCGTAATTGACGGCAATGCTATGCCTTACCGCGAACGCGGCGGATTTTTCTTATATTCGTTCGAGGTTCCGTTGCTCTACTACTGAGCTAACAGCTTGAGTACGTCAGTTGTTCCAAAAAGAGTACGTGCTGCAGTTTAGTAGCTCAATTCATCGGTTCAACTCAATAGCTCACTTCAGTAGCTCAACATCATCAGTGGCATCCAATCGATCATGCCATGTGCAACGAGAACCGTTAATCCAGCAATTATGCAGACCACCCATATGCCAAGCAAAATGCGTGTATGCAATGCCATAGTGCGTTTGCGAGACGCTGGTACGGAATCGTTTCCTACTCCATTGAGCTGCTCAGCTTGAGACAGAGAAGGCGAAGATGTAATTGCTGTATTTGGCGTTGCAATCCAGCCTGCCCCAATGCGCAGCAGCGCACCACCAACAAGAGCCGCAATAAGCCAGCCAATACCGGCGCTAATGCCAAGTACTGCGCCAGTTTGCGTATATGGCATGTCATATGGCATAGGCCATCCTGCGTTCGCAATAAAAGTCAGGCTCATCGGTGCTGTTGGCAACGAGAACACCAGACTGCCGAGGGCTCCGAGCCCCACGCTAATGGCCGTACTGATAAGCCAGGCAGGAATTGCCTGCACGAGGCCGCGCACTAGATACCAAGGCACGCTCACAGTCTGTTTGACCGCATCTGAATGCTTACGTAGACCACCGCGCTTGGCCTCACGACGGATTTGCGTTTGCGCCGCGCAGCCCAGTGAACAGATCAGCCATAGCATGGCGTAACCAATCAGCAAGGCCAGCGTTGGCACCGAAGCACCAAGCAGCGCCACCAGTGCCGTCATAGCAGCTACAGGTAGTATTGCCGCGCGCTTCAGTACAGTCGTGCGCACAGCCTCAATTTGCTCAGGCGTCACTACGGGTTCTGGAGCAGGCGACGCTTGCATTGCTGCCATTGGTTCAGGCTGTGCGGCCGCCTGTGGCATGGCTGACGTCAAAGCCGTCGTCTGCTCGTCCAAATCTGCCGGTGCCGCGGGTGGTTGCAGCCGCGTTGTTTGATCAAGTACTGCTGTCTGACCCACGCTAGGCATCTGTTGCGTCATAACGCGAGTACGTTGCGGTTGAGGCACTTTTGGCTCGGTACGCCACGCTAAACGCGGATTCTGCTCGACCTCAAAAGGGAGCATCGCCCCGCTCTGTGCATCGTTCCACGACTGCTGTTGCCAAGCATCTTGCGTAATAGCATCAAGCAGTTGTTGTGGCGAGATGCGTTGAGTGCGATCTGGCTGTAAAGCCGCGCGGAACGCTTCTAATGTGCGCGGAGGAAGACCAGCCAAATTGGCATTACCGCTGGCTTCACGTTCCAGCACAGCCATCATTGGCTTCGTACCAAAAACAGGACGACCCGTGGCGGCAAACGCCAAAACTGAAGCAAGTGACCACCAATCGGTCAGTTCATCAGATTCTGCGCCATCAATTATTTCTGGTGCAATAAAACCAGGTGTACCCATAACTAAACCGGTACGCGTTACATGCATTTCACCGGCACCCATAGCAATACCAAAATCTACGAGCACAGGGCCGCGCGTAGAAACCATAACGTTTGTTGGTTTAATATCGCGATGCACAATACCTGCTTGATGCACGGCTGCAACAGCATCAATGAGTTTGCTCGCCAAATGCTCAAGATCATGGCCAACATAGCGACCATTGGCTTCAACATCGTCACGTAAATTACGGCCATCAATCAGATCGGTCACAATAAAAGCAACAGAGTCATCAAGTTCCATATCCACAATGCTGCAGACACCTGGATTATGAATACGGCGCAATGCCATAGCTTCTCGACGTAAGCGTTCGCGTGCGGTCAGTTGGTCACGCTGCTCATCGTCGGACTGTGCCTCATGTAACGAGTCAAGCAGAATTTTCATCGCATAGGTCTGGTGTCCGTCATCTTCAACTTTCCAGACCGAGCCCATAGCGCCAGAGCCTAAACGGTTGACGAGCGTATAACCGCCAACTTGATCGCCTGGTTCTAGATTCAGCGCATGCATGTCATTCATGCGACCCATCGTAGCGAGCATCGTATGCTAGCGCAGCAGCGAGTACCGATACATTCACTTTGAGCGCGAGGAAATGCGGCTTGAGTGTTCCTCTTGAAGGAGCGTTAGCGCTTCCTTGGACGGCGATGAGGACCGTGATAGCAGCTCTGACTGCGATAGCGCTTGACAGGACGTGCTGCAGGTGTAACAGCTTTACGTGCGGCAGTGGTGGCTGCAGTTGCTGCTGCGGCCGCAGTAACAGCGGCTGCTGTTGCCGATTTCGCTGCAGTGTTGTGCTTCGGACTGGCAGTTGCCGCTGATGCATGAGCAGCATTCGTTTTATCAACAGCATTGGCTACGAGCGTGGAATGCAACTGTGCAATTTCTGCTGCAGTTTCTGCTGTGATCTTGCCATTTTTTACAGCATTCTTCGTATGCTTGCGAGCACGTTTATTCGTACGATGCAATTGCTGGATTTCATTATTTAAGTTGGCAACTGTTTCAGTTAAACGCAGCATTTCTGCCTGCAGTAAGCGAGCCTCAGCAGATGTAGCCGTGCGCCTTTCTTCGCCTTCTGAAATCTGTTGTGCCGAATTGACGTTCTCACGATGGACCTGATCAATAATCCACGACGAAATCATTGCTGTCACAATACCGATCATTGCAATGCCGGTAAGCATGAGACCAACGGCAACGCATTTACCCATCGTTGTTACCGGATGTACTTCGCCATAACCAACGGTTGTTACGGTAACGAATGCCCACCACACGGAGTCGCCGAATGTAGTAATTGTGGCTCCTGGTGCTTTATGTTCTACCGAATACTCAGCTAATGCACCCACATAAATGAGCATCGAGAACATGCAAATTGCATATACGGTTATGCGGCCACGTACAGCACCACCAGCCGTACGGTTAAAAATCTGCATAACAGCAAGCAGACGCAATAGATGCAATGGTCGGAACATTGGCAACACGAGCGTGAACAGCAGCAGCCAATTTTGTTTAATCCAAAGTCGCTTTTTCTCTGCGAGAGACAATGAAACGACGTAATCAATAAGATAGATAACCCAAATGCAGTCAATAACGGCGTTGCAAAGCTCTACATGCGTTTCGGCTAACACTGACCATGAGTAGGCGAATAAAAATACAACCGACAAAATGAACAGTGGTATATCCGAAATTTTGTGCCAGCTTGCAAGAGTCATGGTTAGATTGTAAAGGGAACGTGTCGCCAGCTTACCGCTCAGCGTGAAGGCAGACATAGTAACAACAGACTTTTGTGACATACGAATTGCAATTGAGGCAACAACAGGAGTTCATCGAATGAGTCAAACGCAACTCAAGCAGCAAGCAGATGATGCTGCAGACTTGAATGAAGTGTCGCTCGAACGCAAGGCTGCGTTACTGTCGGGGCAGTCGCAGTGGCAAACGCGAGGCGATGAACAGCTTGGTATTCCGCCAATGCATATGAGCGATGGCCCAAGCGGTCTGCGTAAGCAGAGTGATTCGGGCGATAATCTCGGCATTGGGGATTCACAACCATCAACCTGCTTCCCAGCTGCGGTAACGATGGGTATGTCTTGGGATCCTTCGCTTGCAGAGCAAATGGGTCGTGCCCTCGGAGCCGAGGCACGTGCGTTAAATGTCAATGTGCTGCTTGGACCAGGTCTGTGCATGAAGCGCAATCCACTGTGCGGTCGTAATTTCGAATATATTTCTGAAGATCCAATTCATACGGGTCGTATGGGTGCTGCAATTGTGCGCGGTATTCAAGCAAATCGAATTGCTGCTTGTCCAAAACATTTTGCAGCCAATAATCAAGAATTGCGCCGCATGGCCAGTAATTCTGTTGTTGATGAGCGTACCTTGCGTGAGCTTTATTTAACAGCTTTTGAAATTGTTATTCGCGAGGCTCATCCACGTGCATTAATGACGTCATATAACCGCATTAATGGCACGTATACGAATGAAAATATGCATCTCGTGCATGATATTTTGCGTGGCGAATGGGGCTTCGATGGCCTAGTTGTTTCTGACTGGGGTGGTTCTCGCAATATTGCTGATGGTGTACGTGCTGGTTCCACACTAGAAATGCCGGGCGCAGGTATGGTGCCTGTTCGTGAACTTGTAGACGCCGTGGAACATGGCGACCTAGATGAGCAGTTCGTCAATGATCGTGTAGCAGAACTCGCACGTGTTGCACGTGAAACGCAGATTGAGGAATTAGCGCATGATGCACTACCTGAACTGCCACAAGCAATGATTGACGAGCACAATGAGCTCGCTGCAGATCTTGCTGCACAATGCATAACGCTGCTGCGCAATGACAATAAGGTATTGCCACTAGCTGCGGGATCCCATATTGCCGTGGTTGGTGATTTAGCAGGTACACCTCGATTCCAAGGTGCTGGTTCTTCGCAGGTTAATGCCACGAGCAGCGAAAGCCTGCTGCACGCCTTAACGCGTACTGAAGGCTTAACGGTTATGGGCTATGCGCAGGGTTATGAACGCGATGGTAAGTCGCATGTGCGTTTAATTCGTCAAGCTGCTGAGCTGTGCCGCAATGGATATGTGGATGCGATTGTCGTTGCTGTTGGTCTGCCAGAATCCTATGAATCGGAAGGCATTGACCGCCAGAACATGCAGATTCCACGTGTGCAGCATGAGCTTATTGATGCATTGGCACGTACCGGCAAGCCAGTAATTGCAGTGGTCTATGGTGGTTCGGCTATGAAACTGCCTTGGGTACATAAAGTGCAGTCGATTCTGTATGCTGGCTTGCCTGGCCAAGGTGGTTCACGCGCTATTGCTTCGGTCATTATGGGCCAGACGAATCCATCGGGTCATTTAACGGAGACTTGGCCGCTGAAGTTGGTTGATGTGCCGAATGCCAATATTTATCCAGCAAAAGATGTCAATGCTATTTATGCCGAAGGTCCGCTTGTTGGCTACCGCTATTACGAAACGGCTCGTCAACCAGTGCGCTACCCATTTGGTTTTGGCTTGAGTTACAGCACGTTTGAGTATTCGAATCTTCAGGTTACCGAACAAGGCGTCACCGTTACCGTAAGTAACGTCGATGGTCCCGACGGCGCGACTGTGGTGCAGCTGTACGTTACGGCCGCTCCAAGTGGTGGCATACGCATTGCTCGTGAGCTCAAGGGCTTCGCCAAAGTGCAGGTGCCGGCTGGCGAAAGTGTTGAGGTCTCAATTCCGTTCGACGAGTACACGTTCCGTCATTTCGATACAACGCTGGGCCGCTGGACTGTTACGCGCGGTCAATACAGTATTGCCGTTGGCGCCAACGCTCACGATCTTCCTTTACAAAAAGTTATTTTTGTTTCAGGTGACGTGGCTCCTGAACCATATGATGCCCGACTCGGTGCGTATTTGGAGGGCGCACCGCAGCGTGCCAATGAGCAGGAACTGGAAGTGCTGTTTGGCGGTAGGGAAGCGCTGCGTGCTCGTCTGATAACAGACGGTATTACTGCAACCGATGTTTCACAGTCGAAGTCGGCACGAGCTCGTACCACGCATTACTTCACTTCAGATGATCCAATTTCTGATTGGCGCAAATCGTCGAATTGGATTGCACGTTCTATTGCGAAGAGGCTACATCGTAAGGCCTATGCATCACTGAATACGTCGGGTACGCCAGATCTAGGTGCTTGCTTTGTGCTCTATATGACGCCTCATTCGTTGAAGAAGCTCACGGGTGGTCGTCTTGATGAGCCAATGGTGGACGCCATTGTTGATTTTGCCAATGGTCGTTCTTGGCATGGCTTATGCCGATTCGTGCGAGCAGCGGCCGCCAATAAGCGTGCTAATAAAGCTATGCAACGGCGCCTTGAAAAATAATTCAATAATTGAATTAAATAACGCCGAAAAAACGCGAGATAACGGGCTTGCTAACATTTGCAAGCCCGTCTCAGAACGTGGTCATTGGACGGACAGCGGAATTTCGTCTGAAAAAGCGCATTTCTCGTGAACAATATGAAAAGATGTGTTGACGAGCCTTCATCTTTGTGTATAGTGAAAAACGGCTCATCGGGGAGTCCAATGGGCTGGAATCGAAGCCCGCAGCCGAGTCGATGATGACGGCAGCGTGCTGAGAGCCACAAAACCAAACCTCTCACTACGGATCGTTCGGCACGTACCTGCCGATGAAAGGAATGAATAATGGCAGAAGTCATTTTCGATCATGTGACTCGTATCTACCCGGGCAATGATAAGCCTTCGGTCGATGATCTGAACCTTGACATCAAAGATGGTGAATTCCTCGTTCTCGTTGGTCCTTCGGGCTGCGGTAAGTCAACGACGCTTCGCATGCTTGCAGGACTTGAAGAAGTGAATAAGGGTCGCATTCTTATCGGTGGCAAAGACGTCACCACAATGCAGCCAAAAGACCGCGATATCGCAATGGTGTTCCAGAACTACGCTCTGTACCCTCACATGACGGTTGCAGACAACATGGGCTTCGCCCTGAAGATTGCTGGTACGCCAAAGGACGAGATTCGCAAGCGCGTCGAAAAGGCTGCTGAGATCCTCGATTTGACTGAATTCCTCGATCGTAAGCCAAAGGCCCTGTCTGGTGGCCAGCGTCAGCGTGTGGCAATGGGTCGCGCAATTGTGCGTGAGCCAAAGGTCTTCCTTATGGATGAGCCTCTGTCGAACCTTGACGCCAAGCTGCGTGTGCAGACTCGTACGCAGATCGCTGCTCTGCAGCGTCAGCTCGGAGTAACGACGCTGTACGTGACGCACGATCAGACTGAGGCCCTGACGATGGGTGATCGTATTGCAGTTATCAAGCTGGGTATTCTGCAGCAGGTCGGCGCTCCTACCGAACTGTACGATCGTCCAGCAAACGTGTTCGTTGCAGGCTTCATCGGTTCCCCATCGATGAACATTAACGTGCACCCAGTCGTGAACGGCCATGCTCGTATCGGTGAAGATACGATCGAACTGCCAAAGGAGGCAGTTGACAAGCTGACGCCAGAAGACAACGGCGAGATCGTTGTCGGCTTCCGTCCAGAAGATGCTTCGTTGGCAGCTCCAGATGACGAGAACGCCTTCTCGCTGAAGGTTGTGAACGTCGAAGATCTGGGCTCGGATGGCTACATCTATGGCAACATCATCAAGGATGATGCAGATCGTACGCTTGATTCTTCGTCGCTGATGTCCGACCAGAACAAGCTCACTACGATTCGTGTGAACCCACGCGTGCTGCCACAGATTGGCGACATCGTCAAGATCAAGATCAACCCAGCAAAGATGCACCTGTTCGCCCCATCGACAGAGCTGCGTCTGAACTAGCCCTACGTGTCGCAATGGCGTGAGTAGCCTTGCATAGCCCGATGGACTCGGGTTCGTTAGGTCGATTACATCGGGTGGTCACTCAGCCTTGTGATATTAGAAAGCGTTTGACAGGTTTTTGCTGTTTTTCTCCTGTCGAATGTAACCGAGGTAACGCTTTCTCTCTTGTTACCTCGACATGAAAAGCCCCGCCGTTTGGCGGGGCTTTTCTTATTCGTGTGCTCACTTACGGTTTAGTGAGCACACACTGGTTTAGAGATGACATTCGTTCATTGGCCTCATCGTTGTTGTTTAGTGAGACCACACGGCTGCATCTGGATCGTCTTCGGCATAGTAGCCGTTGTCGTCATCGTCAGGATGCGTAAAGTACGTGCTTTGCTCATCAACAACGCCATCATCGGCTTCAGCATTCAAGCGTTCGACGGTCTGCTGATCAATCATGTACTTTGGCAGTGCATTCTTGACATAGCTTTGTACAGCAGTGGCCATTGGAATATCATGGCCAGCCTGCTCAGCCAAATACCAACGATGCTCAAGCACCTCATGGAAGAACTGTGCTGGCTCAATTTGCGTACGGTATTCGCGCGGAATCATGCGCACCGTAGGCTCAAAGACTTCGCGCATCCAATCGGTTGCTACAACCTCAATATCTTCGCCTTCACGCCACGTAGAAGCGCGGTATGCATCAAGATCGTTAATCAGACGACGAGCCTGGTTCTCTTGCACATCAAGACCCGTAAGCCTCAACAGCTTGCGGTTCGCATAGCCAGCATCAACAACGCGAGGACGGACCAGCACTGTTTTGCCATCAGGCGTCGTATTCATCTCGAGCTCATCAACGTCAAAGCCCAAGTCATTGAGCATATTGACACGTCGTTCAACCTTCCACATCTCGTCTGGCGAGAAATTACTCGTATCAGTCAACGCACTCCAGAGCGAGTGATAACGCTCAACAAGACGGTTGCCAACCTCAATTTCGTCAACGTCAGGCGGCAGCAGCTCGCCCGAACTCAAATCCATAAGTTCGCCGATGATATTCGTACGTGCCAAATCAATGTCGTACTCACGCTGACCCTCGGTCAAATTAATCTGCAGATCACCAGTCTCAGCGTCGACGAGGAAAGCGGAGAACGCGTCGGCATCACGTAAGAACAACACGTTCGACAGCGAAACGTCGCCCCAATAGAAACCGGCCAAATGCAGACGCACCATAAGCACAGCCAGTGCGTCAATCAAACGCTCAGCAGTGTCCGGACGCAGCGTACGCGCGAACAGTGCACGGTATGGCAGTGAGAATTTCAGGTGCTTCGTAACGAGAATAGACTCGAGTGGCTCACCATTTTCATCATGACGGCCCGTTACCACAGCAATTGGCTGAACCGTTGGTAAATCAAGCTTTTGCAGCTGGCGCAAGATCTCATACTCGCGTTCGGCAACCGTATGCGTGATTTCCTTCATGGCATAGACTTCGCCGCCCACGTGCACAAATCGCACCACGTGGCGAGAAATACCGCGAGGAAGATTAACGAGCAGTTCCTTAGGCCACGTTGCAAGCGGCATCTCCCAAGGGAGTGTAAACATTTTGGGATCTGACACCGACGCCATAATCTTCAGCGACGATGGTTCTTCGGTCTCGTTGGCTGATTCGTCAACGTTGACGCTTGTCGCTTTCAGTACACGCGGGTCAAGATGCTGCGCTTCATTGTTCATAGCCCACAACTTTACCGCATGATGCTTGCGTTGAGCAGTGCTCCCGAAGAATAATAAAGCGACCTTCACGTTTAGATCACGCCGCTTGGGGAGCAACTGCTGTTGCGTTCACCAAGTGCGGCTCAGTTCAGGAACGTGAGGTCGCTTTTATTTATTTCTGCTGTTGCGCTCAGTCTTGAGCAGCTTCGCGACGTGCTTTCGCCACGGAGTACAGCGTGATGCCAGCGGCAACCGAAGCGTTCAGCGATTCAACCATCGACGACATTGGAATGCCAGCAATGCAATCGCAAGCTTCGCGCGTCAGGCGAGAAATACCCTTGCCTTCGCTGCCGAGCACCACAACGAGTGGATCGGATTCGAAGCCCGTATCGCCAACTTCCTTAGTACCGCCACCGTCGAGGCCCACGACGTAGTAGCCGCGTTCCTTCAGTGCTTCAATAGCCTTCGTCAGGTTCACGACGCGAGCCACTGGCATATGAGCTGCAGCGCCTGCAGACACCTTCCATGCAGCAGCCGTAACCGAAGCAGAACGACGCTCTGGCAGAATCACGCCGTTAGCGCCGAATGCTGCTGCAGAACGAATAACTGCACCGAGGTTCTGTGGATCGGTAACGCCATCAAGAGCGATAAACAGAGGGCGTGCCTGAATACGAGCTGACTGGGACTTAGCCTCTTCCATAGCGCGAGACTTGCGTTCAGCGCGTTCAGCAAGCTCATGCAGCGTGCTGTACTGGAATGGCTGAGCCTTCATAATGATGCCCTGGTGATGGCCGCCCTTAGCAATGCGATCCATCTCCAAGCGGTCAGCTTCAAGAATGTTCAGACCATGAATGCCTGCCAAACGCAGGATTTCACGCGTACGATCATCGTGCTCCAAACGAGCTGCCACATACAGCGTGCTTGCTGGAACGCCTACGCGCAATGCTTCGAGCACTGCATTGCGGCCAATGACGAGATCGTCGGAATCAGAAGTGAACTTAGCGACGCGACGACGTGCTGCCAGACGCGGATCTGCACGCTTATGACGCTCTGCAGCGCGCTTGGCCTTATAAGCCTTGTGATACACGCGGTCTTCTGCCTTAGGGGTTGGACCCTTACCGCGCAATGAATTACGATGCTTTCCACCCGACCCCTTGGTCGGACCTTTCTTCTGTGCCATAGCTTCATCTTCCCATGTGGTCGGCCCAAGTGCAGCATCACGCGGTGTTAGCGAACAATTTATAGCGTATTGGCAGCTTGTTGATGCTTCGATTATGCGTGCCACTACGGGAATATTCATGGTAAAAACCGTGTAATTATTATGGAAACCTCAATAATTCCTATGGAATAATGAGAAACACATGAGTTCTAACACATGATGTTAGAACTGCCGTTTATCCGCGCAATCAAGCTATTTATCTGCGCTCTGATTGACTACTCCGCGGCAAGCCAAGGAGATTTTCCTATGGAACATAAGCCGGGGCATCCGGAACAGCTTGCTATGGCCAACGAATCCGCACCAGACAGTGATCTTGTGCAAACCCCTGAAGAATTACAAGCCATTGAACAACAGCGTGCATTGCTCAACGATGTTGATCCTTCCACATCGGATGCAACGCAAGTAGCTCAGCTGCTGCACGTTAATCCACAAGTAGGCTTAAGCACGAGTGAAGCACATCGTAGGCTTGCACAATTCGGCCCTAATGAATTGGCTAGTGCACCAGAAGTACCTAAGTGGAAGAAGTTCCTTGCACAGTTCAAGGATCCACTCGTATATTTGCTGCTCGCCGCAACAGCTATTTCTTTAATCGCATGGATTATTGAAAAAGTTGGTGGTCATGCAGAAGAAGCATTGCCATTTGATGCCATTGTTATTGTGCTGATTCTGATTGTGAATGCAGTACTTGGCTATATGCAAGAAGCCAAGGCAGCACAAGCCGTAAGTGCACTGAGCGAAATGACCGCACCAACAACAAATGTGCTGCGCGATGGCAAAGTGGTGCGCATTGCCACAACCGATGTAGTGCCAGGTGATGTGCTCGTACTTGCTGAAGGTGACACCGTTTCGGCCGATGGTCGTTTGTTCGCCGCTGCAAGCTTACGTATTGCAGAAGCTTCGTTAACTGGCGAATCAGTTCCTGTTGGTAAGAAGCCAGAGACGTTAGCTACAGCTAAGGCTTTGGGTGATCGTACCAACATGGTGTTTAACGGTACTTCTGTAACGCAGGGTACTGGTCGTGCCATTGTAACGGGCACTGGTATGAATACGCAGGTTGGCAAGATTGCAGATCTGCTGTCGAGTACCGATGAAGAAGCAACGCCACTGCAAAAAGAGATGAATCATGTTTCGAAGATTCTCGGTATTGCCGTCTGCGCCATTGCTGTTGTTGTATTGATTGCTCTTGCTGTTATGGAAGGCTTCCATACTACGCAAGATGTTATTGATTCGTTGCTGCTTGCTGTATCGCTGGCTGTTGCTGCGGTGCCAGAAGGTCTTGCTGCCATTCTGACCGTGGTACTGGCTCTGGGTGTGCAGCGCATGGCTATGCACAACGCCATTGTTAAGAAGCTACATTCGGTTGAGACGCTGGGCTCGGCTTCGGTTATCTGCTCCGATAAAACGGGCACGCTGACGAAGAACGAGATGACCGTTGAACGCATTGTTACCCCTTCGGGTGAGGTTGAGCTCACGGGTACGGGCTATACGCCAGAAGGCGATATGGTCGGTATGCATGGCGCAGCCATTACTGATGCTGTTCGCCGCGAAGCACTTGCTACGTTGGCAACTGGTGCACTCGCGAATGATGGTGAGCTGCGTCAGGGTGCAACCGCAGGCAGTTGGGAAGTGGTTGGCGATCCAACTGAGGTCTCACTTGTAGTCGCTGCAAAGAAGACTCATGCTGATCGTGCCTTTGAGCGTTTCCAGCGTGCTGCTGAAATTCCATTTACTTCGGAACGTAAGCGCATGTCGATTATCGCGAAAGATACAACCGACAATGGTGATTTAACGGTATTCGCTAAGGGTGCACCAGATGTGCTGCTGAGCTTCTGCTCACGCATTTCGGTTAATGGTGCTGTACGCCCAATTACCGAAGGTGATCGTCAGGCGATTCTGCATGCTGTTGATCGTTTGTCGAACGAAGCATACCGAACACTGGGTCAGGCTTACCGTCCACTCGAAACTGCTCGTTTAAGTGAAGTATCGGGTATTAAGTGCAATGCTGCTGGCCAGGCTGCCGATGTAGCAGAGCAAGCTGATGTTATTGAACGTGACCTGATTTGGGTTGGCCTTGTTGGCATTATTGATCCACCTCGCGTAGAAGTTCGCGATGCGGTGGCTGAAGCACATCGTGCTGGTGTGCGCACGGTCATGATTACGGGTGATCACCCATTAACCGCTGCTCGTATTGCCTCTGACTTGGGCATTATTGAGCAGGGTGGCAAGGCTATGACGGGTGATGAGCTCGATGCATTGCCAGATGAAGCTGCTTTCGATGCAGCAACGTCCGAAGTCTCGGTCTACGCCCGTGTGGCTCCTGAGCACAAGCTCAAGATTGTTGAGTCGCTGCAGCGTCAAGGCAATATTGCCGCAATGACTGGTGACGGCGTCAACGATGCTCCTGCTGTTAAGGCTGCCGATATTGGCGTGGCCATGGGTATCACCGGCACTGAAGTGACGAAGGAATCAGCCAAGATGATTCTGGCTGACGATAACTTCTCAACAATTGTGGCTGCAATCCGCGAAGGCCGTGGCATTTTCGATAACATCCGTAAGTTCCTGCGCTACTTGCTGAGCTCGAACGTTGGCGAAGTATTTACCGTTTTCGGTGGTGTAGTGCTCGCTGGATACTTGGGCCTGCGTCAGCCAGAAACCATTGGTGTAACTGTTCCACTACTGGCAACGCAGTTGTTGTGGATTAACTTGCTGACCGATGCTGCTCCAGCTCTGGCCATGGGTGTTGACCCAATGACCGAAGACGTCATGAACCGTAAGCCACGTAAGCTCACCGATCGTGTTATTGATGGCGCTATGTGGTCCGACGTTATTTACATCGGCATCATTATGGCCATTGTCACGCTGATCGGCATGGATATGCATTTGGCTGGTGGTCTGTTCACTGATCGCTCGGTGGGAGCGCTTGGCCATGACGCACAAATGGTTGAAGCACGCACAATGGGCTTCACGATCCTCGTGTTCGCTCAGCTGTTCAATGCATTGGCATCGCGCTCGCATTTGCAGTCTGCATTCGTGGGCATGTTCTCGAACAAGTGGCTCTGGGGTGCAATTGCACTGTCGACTGTACTGCAGCTGCTTGTGATTTATGTGCCATTCCTGAACACTGCATTCGGTACGACGCCTCTGCCTGCTATGGCATGGCTGGAGTGCATCGGCCTGGCAGCAATCGTGCTTGTTGCTTCTGAGCTGCGCAAGATTGTGCTGCGCATGATGCAGCGTCGTCGCGCAACTGTGTGAGCTCACTGATTGCAGGTGAGTTCTATGCGGGCTTAAGCAGAACCGTGTAAGCACGGGGAAGCATCGAGCGATATAACAACCTCAGAGACCCAGCTGTAAGGCTGGGTCTCTTTGTATATGCGGAAATAAAAAAGAGAAAAACAAAACCCGGTGGAAAGCCACCGGGTTAGGAGAGAAGAAGAAAGAGAAAGTGTTCAGTTGTCGGAATCGTTACGGGTCCCGTCCGGTTGGTACAGCTTCATAACAACCGACAATTACAGTATGGGGGGCGATGCTGGGAACAAGTCTCGGATTAGCTGAGTATAACCTCAAAATTTGGCAAACTCAGAGTGAACTGACGTCTTGTATGCGGGCTGAACTCGACAAACGGAATGTGAATTAGGTCCGAAACTGAAGAAAAGCTGAATGCCTAGCAAACAGGAGGTAAACCAAGCTCCTGCAAAGCATTGCGTGTGATGCTGCACGATATTGTACCTGAGAAATATTCAACAGATCGATGCTCAACGCCGAGCAATTTCCAGTGATACGAAAAAAGTATGTTCTCGTAATAAAAGTTTCGGTAAACTTAGCCCTGCTAAGAGGCAATTTGGCTGGTACGAGCAAATGAAGTTCAGAACTAACGATGTTGAGGAAGGAGTCGGTCATGCTGTTGTCTGATCGAGACATCAAGGCTGCTCACGACGCGGGAAGTATTTCGCTGGAACCTTGGAATGAAGAAATGGTGCAGCCTGCATCAATTGATGTGCGACTTGATCGATTCTTCCGTTTGTTCAAAAATCACACGTATACCTATGTTGATCCTGCTGAAGATCAGGGTGAGCTGACCGAGCAGTTTGAGGTTCAGCCAGATGAGCCATGGATTCTGCACCCAGGTGAGTTTGCACTCGGTTCTACGTGGGAATATGTCAATCTTGATGCCACACTTGCTGCTCGTCTCGAAGGTAAGAGCTCGCTGGGCCGTCTTGGTATTTTGACGCACTCGACAGCAGGTTTTATTGATCCAGGCTTTGAAGGTCACATCACGCTTGAGCTGTCGAATGTTTCGACGCTGCCGGTGAAGCTGTGGCCAGGCATGAAGATCGGCCAGATGTGCTTCTTCCAGATGAGCTCGCCAGCTGAGCATCCATATGGCTCGAAGGAGCTGGGCTCGCACTATCAGGGCCAGCGCGGTCCAACGCCATCGCGCTCCTACGAGCACTTCTACAGGGCTGATATTTCTGACTGAGGCCTGTGATTACAGGCCCATACTCGTCTTTAAGTGCCATATCGTCGGTTATCCGAGTATTTTGCACGTGAAGCCTATCTTCGTGTGCAGTTTGGTCGGGTAACCGACGATAATGCACATGAATCAGTAATTTTCACCAGTTTGTTCTCTTTACGTGCAGTCTGTTCGGCTACCTGACGTAATTGCACATAAAGGGTATCTTTGAGTGCATTTTTCTCAGGTATCTGACCTACTTGCATTGGAACGCATTATTTTCTTCTTTTTCGTTGCTTCGTGTGCCGTTTAGTCGGTTGTCCGAGTATTTTGCACGTAAACCATACCTTCGTGTGCAGTTTGATCGGGTATCCGACAGGGAAGCACATGAAGGACCCAATTCCTAGATTTATGTACCTTTATGTGCAATCTAGTCGGTTATCCGACGTAGCTGCACGTGAACCCTATCTTCGCGTGCGGTTTCCTCAGGTTTCCGAGTATTTTGCACGAATATGGGAAACTAGTACAGGCTTCTAGTTGCTAAACAGCGGAGAGCTTCGCAAATTCGCAAAGAACTTTGTTTTGTAATGACCCAAGAGCTATGCAGCAAATGAGTTTCCAGAGATATTTGCTTGAGCGGCAATTGAATAATCTGTTTTTCTAGCTTGTTCAAGATCAAATCCAGTGCGTAGCCAAGATAAGGGTGTTCGCGAGAGTGGAACGCCTGCTTCGAGCAATGTGCTTTTCAATGCTTGCGGTTTGCGAAGAGTATTCCAAGATGCATTAATAACAGTCGCGCCCATAGCTTTGAGATCTTCTTCACGCAGCATTTGTGCTCCGACCTTTTGCTGCAAACTTTGACCATTAAGCATGGATGTATCAGAATACTTTGCCATGCCATTGAATTCGATAATGACGAGTTTGCCATTCGGAGTGATGTAGAGAAAATCAACGCGATATATTTGGCCGCTTGTTGGTCCGATGAGAACAACTTGAGTTAGGGGCCGTGCAAAGCCAAGCTCGAGGAGTAATGCACGGAAGAGTGATTCTCCACCATTCTCACTATTGGGGTCCGCGAGCATAAGCATTTTTGTAACTCGGGAGCAGTCTCTTTTCCATGCATTACATGATTGCGCAATTGATTCAGGAGATACACCTGAGCGTAGAGCAGAGTCAATAACCTGTAACGCATATCGGAATGGAAGTGTTAAGCAACAGAATGTTGCAGTATGTGCGGCTGGAACCACTTGCATGCCATCAATAATTTGTGGTGTGATTTCGGGCGTTCTCTCAAAACATAGTCCAGGGAATGCGTGACGGACTGGAGCTTCTGTGGCAACATGCAATTTGCCATCTATGGCTTGGTAGGAGAGTTCGAAGCCGTGGAGAATGGCTGCGGTCTGTGACGTAAATACTAAGTGTGGGCGTACTTGGCTAATGCCTCGAGCCATATGAATGATTCGTTGTGGCGGTGTGAGCTGTTCCCATAAATCAGCAGGAAAGTATATTCCGCGTATGGGCTCGACTAGATGCAATTGCTCGCGCCGTCGTTGAAGGATCTGCTTGGTATTGTGGTCTGCTGCTGCGAAGCATCGTCCTTCAGACACGGCTTCATTAATTCGGCTTTCGATTTTTGTATTCGCTCTCATGCAGCAACGGTATATGTGAGCAAAAGGGAAGCGCCATTTCTATGAGGCAATGTGGGTAATTGCTATTGCGGGCATTGATATGTGTACAACTCCGCATGGAATCGGAATAGCTACGCTATCGATACTTATGCCATATGAGGATGGCAGAAATTATTCATGATCAGGCGAACGGAAGAACGACGTCAGTAGGGAAGCGCACTCAGCTTCACGCACGCCGCCGCGAACTTCAGGAGTTGCGCCAACGTGAGGGTCGCGCGGCAGATCCCAAACTGAGCCGCACGCACCGAGCTTGGCATCCCAAGCGCCAAACACAATGCGACCGACGTGTGTTTGCAGACAAGCGCCGGCGCACATCGGGCATGGCTCGAGCGTTACGACGAGTGTGCAGTCGGCGAGATTCCACGTGCCCAAAGCAGCGGCGGCCTCACGCATAGCTTCGATTTCAGCGTGGGCGAGTGGATCGAGGTCGCGTTCGCGAACGTTGTGGCCGCGGCCAATAACCTGACCCTGAGCGTCGAGTACGCAAGCGCCGATCGGCACATCGTGGTGTTCAGCAGCACACTGTGCCTCTGCTAATGCGACGGACATCGCTTCGTCAGCTTGCTTGCGACTCATATTGTTCATGCTGCCAGTTTACGGGCACGGCAGAGCAGTGAAACAGCGTTGGCCGGCCTAAACCAAGCCCCGCTGAGTTCAACTGCCTGAAATAGTCGTCGTGTAGGCTTGTGGCCACTGGGCTCGCGCAACAGACGAGGAGGGGCATGGAAGTCTTTGAACTCATTCTCTGCATAATCGGAGCCGTTGTGCTGTCCAGTTTCTTGAGCCGGTTTATGCCAAAAGTGTCGACGCCGCTCGTACAAATTGTGCTTGGCTTGATTCTTTCGCAAGTGCCGAGTGTGGCTCAGGTAACGCTGGATCCTGAACTTTTTATGGTGCTGTTTATTGCGCCATTGCTGTATTTAGAAGCGCACGACATTGATAAACATTCATTGTTTAAAACATTGAATCTTTCACTGTCGCTGGCGATTGGATTGGCTGTGGCCACCATGGTGGCTGTTGGCTTTAGCTTGCATTTCTTCTGGCCAGCAGTGCCTTTGGCGGCAGCGCTTGCCTTAGGCGCGGCATTGGGTCCAACTGATGCTGTGGCGGTGAGCTCGCTGAGTCATGAGGCCACGCTGAGTAAACGCCAGTTAAGCGTGCTCAAAGGTGAGAGTTTATTCAACGATGCATCGGGCATTGTCGGCTTCCAGTTTGCTATTACGGCAGCAGTAACGGGTCGATTCGAGGTTGGCGAATCGGTCGCAAAATTTGTGTTCTCGTTTATTGCTGGTGCTGTATTCGGCCTCATTATTGGCATGCTGGCGAATTGGCTATTTGAGTGGATTCGATCGATTGGTTTAGAGACCACAACTACGCGTGTGCTGCTCGAATTGTTCTTGCCATTCCTGCTTTACATTGGTGCAGAAGCGATTCATGTGTCCGGCATTCTGGCCGTTGTGGCAGCTGGTCTGCTGATTCGATTTGATCGCACTGGTGTGGGTCCGAATGTGGCCCGTACGAATATTGTGGCGTCGAGCGTGTGGGGCGTGCTGAGCTTCACACTCAACGGTTCGGTATTCATTCTGCTGGGCATGGTACTGCCAGCGGCAATGCACAATAGCTGGAACAACCCAGGCATTCAGAACTGGGCCTTGCTGGGCTGCATAGCGCTGATCTCGTGCGTGACTGTTGGTATGCGCTTTATTTGGGTGGCTGCCATGCTGCGCATTGCTCCAGATGCAGAAACCCATAAGCGTCGCCATATGACGGCTGCTCGTTGGCTTTCGGCAGCAGTGATGACATTCGGTGGTCCAAAGGGCACGATCACGCTCTCGCTGATGTTCACGATTCCGTACACCATTGCTGCGGGTACGAACTTCCCAATGCGTGATGAGCTGATCTTTATTGCGGGTGGCGTCATTATTGTGACGTTATTGCTTGCTAACTTCTTGCTGCCTGTGCTGGCACCAAATCGTTCTACGCGCACGCAAGATGGCCACGATAGTACGCAAGAAATTACACAGATTTCGGTTGAGATGCTGCGCCGTACCGTTGAAGAACTGGCACAGCGTATTACTCCAGAAAACCGTCGCGCCGTTATGCTCGTCATTGATTCGTATACGAAGCGTATTACGCGCCTGAAGCACCGTTTGGGCACCGTTGATCCTGCTGGCGTTGAGCGATTGCAGATTCAGGCGCTCGAGTGGGAGAAGTCGTTTATTAAGCAGGAACTCGTAAAACTGCGTGAAGTTCCTGAGCCTCGTCCTGTTGAAAATCGCATGGATGAAGAAGCGTGTGAGCGTATTCTCGATCAGATTATGGCAACGCTGCGCCGCATTCATCGCGAGCACAATGCAGGCCGTCAGGTGTGGCGTATGCGCGGCCGTCTGCGTGCATTCTCGAGACGTACACAGCTGTTTGCCAAGCGCGTTTCTGAACGTGTGCGCCGCAAGACACCGCTGGTGAGTGAAGATGAGATTTACGCACACACTCGTGTAATGCAGTTGCATGCGATTGAGTATGTGATTGACCGTCTCTACGAAGAGATGGCTTCTGATGAGCACCAGGTTGAGTTCTGTTCAACGCTGCTGCTTGATTACCGTCGTGCCGAGGCTGCGCTGAAGTCGCGTCCAGCTGTTTCGAATTCAGCATCGTTTGTCAGCGGATTGAATGAGGCGAAGCGTGAGGGCTTGAGCATTGAGCTCTCGATTATTCAAGACATGGTTGAGTCCGGCGAAATTACTCGTGCTCAAGCCCGTCAGCTGCGCAGGAACGTCTACGTTATGAGCGTCGATGCCGAAGCTGCAGTGTAAGTACTGTGCGGTGTGAGTACTGTTGCCTTGAGTACTGCTGCCTGATTGCTACGGCGTAATCACAGCTACATAATTACCGCTGCACAATCACAGCAGTCCCGACGAAATATTCTGCTCAAGCATCCACTGACGCAAATCAGCAAGCTCTTGCATGCTCACCGAGTGATCAAGGCCGCGATACGTATGCTCCGTTAAGAACGTATGTGCCGAAAGCCATGCGCTCGTTGCCTTCACATCGTACGTTGGCACGACCATATCGGTGCTGTCGCCGTGGCCGTAGAACGTTGCGATATTCTGTGCATCAACGTTCTCGTCGTCTGGGAACGCTTCGAGCAGCGCTCCGGTCGCCATAAATCCAGACAAGCACACAGCTGCCTTGTATCGTTCGGCATGAATACGCAGCAGTTGAATGGCAAGAGCACCGCCCTGAGAGAATCCGAGTGGCACAATGCTGCGCTGTTCTGGCACGTTCTCCACAACCCACTGATCAATGGCACGAGCAGCTGCATAGATATCGCGGTCCAGATCCTTACCCTGAGGAATAGAGTCGTGGAACCAGCTATACGCACCCTGAGCAAGCGTCAGCGGCGCACGCAGCGAAATCCAATCATTGAACGGCGCAATATAGTGCATGAGATCCGGCAGATCCTGCTCATTCGAGCCCCAGCCGTGCAGCAGCAATAGCAGCGGCCTCGTAGGCGTTGCGTTCGCGTGATCACGCGAATACAGCACCTCACTTACGTGCAGCGGCTCACCAAATCGGCCTGGCACTACGTGTGATTCTCGTCCAATCAGATTGTTTGCTTCGTTCATAGTTAGTAATCTACTGTTGATTTCTCAATTACGACATGGCATTTCATGCCACAGTGGGTAGCCGTTTCATGTTCCACATGAAACACATGTTTCTCGTGAAACATGAAACAACGTTTATGCTTCGTCCTTCACGTTCTGCAGCAGATAATGACCGAGCAGACGGTACGGTGCAAAAAGCACTTCAAAAATCTGATGCTTAGCAGTATCGCTCGTAATAGCAATCAGCAAGTTCAGCAGACCGCTCGTAATGCGGCCAATCATCGTTTGCTGAGCAGCCACCAGATGCGTGCCATTAGTCTCCCAGTTGTAGACATAATGCTGCACAACAAATGGTTTAGGGCTATCCACGTAGCTCAAGCCCTGCTTTGGATGCTTGTGAATATTGCCCACAATTGAGGACTTTGGAATAAACGTACGAATCAGCGGTGCAATCTGACGGTAGGCCTCAGTCTTACGTAGAGGAGGAGCAAGGCCTGGGCCATCAAAGCTGCAGATGCTAATCAGACGATCAAGTACTGCTGGATCGCGTTCAACGAGTGCACGGCATGCATATTCGGCAAGGTTGCCGCCCTTCGAGTGACCACACACGAGAATGCGACCAGGCCAGCTAGCCACATTGCGTGCAAGGAAAGCTGCAGCATCAAGCTGAGAGCCAGTTGGCTCGTTACGAGACAGCTCCAGCGACTCATGCCAGCCAGTAACTGTGAAATCGGTCGCGCGGAAGGCAATGCACAGCACATCATTCAGCTGTACCGCCAGAGCACCAAACTGCTGGCTGCGTTCCACATACCTTGCTTGGAAGTCATGCATATACACCGCGGCATAGCGCTCAGACTTCTTCACGAGCTGGGCGAGCTCCAGATCTTCCTTGTTGTTCAACGAAACAACGGTGTTATGGTGTGCGTCGCGAATTGTTGGCAGCACGGCTTGCTCAACAGCTTGAGCAAGCGGCTCACCTTTACTGCTCTGCACATAATCGAAGTTCGACAATTCGGCAAGTACTAACAGATCCAGTGCATTCGCCTTAGTCTGTTCAAACGAGTCATTGCCATATTGACGTACATAATCCAATAACATTCTTGGTCACCTGCGTTCAAACCAAGCTTCGAGCTCACAGGACTGCTCAGGAGCAAATACATAAGTTTCTTTACGAGACAGTGGGGCATCCTGACCAGGCTTGGCGTCTGGCGTATACCAACCAATGAACTGCGAATGAGCACCGTGATGTGCATGCACAGCCACAGTATCGCCCTTCGTAGCAGCCAAGTGACCACGAGCATCGCAAATCACATTTGGCACAGGAATTGGCATCGAATGAGCACCTGGCTCGTAATACGATTCAAAGGCTTCATCTTCGTGCAGCTTGCCCTTGCCCTGAATCTTGACAGTGACATTGAGTGCATTCAGATCTGCGGCATCCACCGTCTCACCCTGCAGCGTTGCACGAACATCATTCCACTGAGCATCCTTGTTCTTCTCAAGTGGAACATTGTGGAACACCGTACGGCTCAACACGTGGCCTTCAGGATCCAGCGCGCTTTCGGTAACTGTGAAGTCTGCCTTATCGTGAGCGTGGAATGTAACCGTGTAGTTGCCCTCATTAGGAACCCACACACTTACTGCCTGCGTATCGTCGTTCACGTACATAGCAATAAAGTTCTGCGAATCGTAGAGCTTGGTATCAATTTTGCCCTTCACAATCGAGGCCACCGTCTTGCCATCGGCATCGTGCACGGTGACATCCGCAGGACCATTGATCGTCAGGCATGTCACATCTGGCGTAGCACCCTGCTCAATATCAATGTTGTACTTGCAAATCAGAGCAAGCTTGAGCAGATAGCCTTCTTCCTGATGAGCACCAGAAGCAGTATGACCCAGAATCTCGTTGTGAATGAAGTAATCAAGGAACTGCTTAAACGTTCCCATGCCATACTTAGCAAACTTCGTTGCCTCGAGTGCCTGCTCACGGCCTTGCACAGCGGCCAGATCAGTGAACAGCGTGAAGTACTGAGCGAACGTCAACGTACCTGCATGCGAGAAGCGCTTGTGCTGATACATATGAGCAGCATCAGGGCACAGATCATAGAGAATGCCCTCAAGCATATTGGTCTGTGCATTGCCATGGAATGCAGGGAAGTCCGTATGCGTCCACTGCTTAAAAATCGTAAGGAAGTCATCGAGGTACGTACGGTAATCGGCATAACGCGTAGCAATGCTTGGCAGATACAAATCAGTACCGAAACGACGCGTACCCCAACCGTATGGAGGAAGACGAGGAATGTAATCCTCAGGGTTCAGCACGTTGAAGATATTGCTGAACTGAGCGGCGTTGTAATCCTTACGCAGCGTCACGCGGCTAGCAGAGAATGTGTATGCATAGAAGCGATCCTGCGTCACGCCAAGCGTTGTATCTTCATCAATAATGGCAGCCAGCATATTGGCAACAGCAGCACCACGGCTATGACCAATAACCCACAGCTTGGCCTGGCTCATATCAACGTTATGAGCTTCAACATAGGTCTTCAGATCGCGGAAAGCCTTGCTTGCGGTCAGATAGAAGCCCTCGTGGTACTGCAGCTTGGAGAAGTCGCCATCGCAAATCGAATCAGCAACCTCAGAATTCGAAAGCCACTCAGCAGTATCAGAAGTACCGCGCAGCATCATAATGAGCAGCTCCTGCTCCTGACCGTCGTTCGAACGAATCTTACGATGGCCGAATGCATAGCTGACCTGATCCACATTGTGCGTAAAACCAATGCGGTTCTCAACATTCAGGTGGTAGTAGCTCGTGATGTCAATATCTTGGCAACCCAAGTTCTTAAACGTCTTCTGGATGTAACGGTAGTTATTCGAAGGAAGGTTCTTATAGCCCGTCATGCAAATACCCATAGCCGACCATGCCATATATGGGTTGTATTCGGTAGAAGGCTCAAAGAACCATGAACCATCAAACGGAATAGCTGTGTCCGTCTCAAAACGCTGCTTTGACGTGCCGCACATCTGAGCAAAGTGCGACAAGAACGTCGTAGAAATCATGTCCATATTTGGGCTCAACTGCTTTGCTTGCTCGGGCGTCATGCTGTTACTTCCTGTTCCTCTACTGGTCTATCTTCCGCAGATTGTAAGCGTTCAATCTCAATTGCCCCTAGAGAGGAGTGCCACAGCGCGCAATGAAGCGCTTTGTCGCAGCCGCAGAAATCAAGAAAACATTGAAGATCAAACTTAAGCGGACATAACAAACCGTAAACAGCAGTCTGTGAAAAAACATGAAACATACAGAAAACATGCTGGAACGACTCAAATTAGGGGGATACGATGAGCGCAAACGCTGTACAGAACAGCGCACGTAGTCAACGAAACCAAGGGAGCAAACGTGACTTCTTTTGAACGAACAAATTTGCCAGATGAAATTCGGACGAACGGAGCGTGCCCAAATCCTTGGTGGGCTAACGCCGTCGTCTACCAGATTTATCCACGCTCATTCCAGGACTCAAATAACGATGGCATGGGCGATCTGAAGGGCATTACGAGCCGTCTTGATTATTTAGCGGACCTTGGTGTTGATGTTATTTGGCTGAGCCCAGTGTATGTGTCGCCACAAGATGACAACGGTTACGATATTGCCGACTATCAGGCCATTGATCCAATGTTCGGCACGATGGACGATATGGATGAGCTGCTTGCTCAGGCGCATAAGCGCGGCATTAAGGTCATTATGGATTTGGTGGTGAACCACACGTCCGATGAGCACGCATGGTTCCAAGCTTCGCGCGACGCTAACGATGAGCATGCTGATTGGTACTGGTGGCGTCCAGCTCGCCCAGGATTCGAGCCGGGAACGCCAGGAGCTGAGCCAAACCGCTGGGGCTCGTACTTCGGCGGCTCTGCTTGGCAGTACGACGAAAAGCGAGGTGAGTACTTCTTACACCAGTATTCGTCGAAGCAGCCTGATCTGAACTGGGAAAACCCAGCTGTTCGCCAAGCCGTGTACCGCATGATGAACTGGTGGATGGACCGCGGCATTGATGGCTTCCGCATGGACGTGATTACGCAGATTTCTAAGGTCACTGATGAGAACGGCAAACTGCCAGGCGAACCAGGTTCTCATCTCGAAGATGGTCCAGTGAATGAAGAGGGCTACACGTCGTGCTTCGAATTCTGCTCGGACGGTCCGCGCCTTGATGAGTTCCTGCAGGAAATGCATCGTGAAGTATTCGCTGGCCGTGAGGGCTATTTGAACGTAGGTGAGGCTCCAGGCGTGCATGCCGCACGTAATGGCCAGATCACCGACCCAGGCCGTCATGAGCTCGATATGCTGTTCCAGTTCGATCACGTGGGCATTGATCAGGTCGGTCCAAAGTGGGTGACGAAGCCATTTAGCGTGCGTGCACTGCGTGAGCAGCTGCGTCGCCAGCAGGAGGCTGTTGCTGAGCGTGGCTGGACGAGTTGCTTCACGTCGAACCATGATCAGCCTCGTGTCGTCTCGCGCTGGGGTGATGAGTCGGTTCGTTCGGCCAAGGCTCTGGGCTTGCTGACGCATCTGCACCGCGGAACTCCTTATATTTATCAGGGTGAGGAGCTCGGCATGACGAACGCGCACTTCACTGATTTGAAGCAGTATCGCGATCTTGAGTCGCTCAATGCGTTCCGCCAGCGCGTAGAAGAGGCCAAGGTGCAGTCCGCTGAATCGATGATGGAAGGCATCGCTCGTATGGGCCGCGATAACGCTCGTACGCCAATGCAGTGGGATGATTCGCGCTTTGCTGGCTTCATGTCGGCTGAGGCTGGCACTGACGATGGCAGGGGAGTACAGCCTTGGATTGCCGTCAACAAGAACCACACAACGATTAACGCAGCCGCTCAGGTCAACGATCCAGATTCGGTGCGTTCGTTCTACAAGCAGTTGATTGCGCTGCGTCACGACGATCCCGTGGTCGCCGCCGGCACGTGGCGTCTCGTCGACGACGATGACGCGAGCGTGTACGCATTCGTGCGTGAGCTTGGCGTCTCACGTTTGCTGACCGTCATTAATCTGACTTCTCACGCCGCGCAGGTTCCAGCTTCTACACTTCGTTTAATTTCTGAGAATTTCGAAGATGCTGCTGAAATCGAGCAGGCCATTGTGCTCACTACAACGACGCACGCTGGATCGGCCGCTGACTTGGCTCAGGGCAAGCTTGAGCCATGGGAAGGTGTGCTCGTCAGGCTGTAAAGCGTAAAACCGCCACATTTCAAGTGCGCATGGCACGGATGAAACCGGTTTTCTCATAAATCGGGCTATCCGCACCGTGCGCACTTTTGAATTTCTACAATGCTCGGCATGGAGCAAAAAGATGTGTTGCAGGCTATGAGACGTGACCATGCAGCTGAACTGAAGTTAGCTGCCGAACGATTAGAAGGTACGGCAAAGCACACGAATATTATTGCTTCGCCAGTGCTGAGTGAGATGACTGGCCATCAGGTGTTCCTGAAGCCAGAGAATCTGCAGGTAACTGGTTCGTTCAAGATTCGTGGTGCATATAACAAGATTTCCTCGTTGACGAATGAAGAGCTGGAACGCGGTATTGTGACTGCTTCTGCAGGCAATCATGCGCAAGGCGTGGCCTATGCAGCTCGTGAGCGTGGTGCCAAAGCAACGATTTGCATGGCACAGAGCACGCCACCGCTGAAGGTTGATGCAACCAAGGCCTATGGTGCCGATGTAGTGCTGCATGGCAATCTGTTTGATGAAGCAGCAGCTTATGCGATTGAACTCAGCCAGCGTGATGGCTTGACCTATGTGCCTCCATTTGATGATTACGAGGTACTGTGCGGCCAAGGCACGGTGGCTATGGAAATTCTTGACGATGTGCCTGACGTTACGGACATTGTGGTGCCACTGGGTGGCGGTGGTCTTGGTGCAGGCGTGGCGCTGGCCGTAAAGATGTTCCGCCCAGAAGTACGCGTTATTGGTGCTATTCCTGAGGGATCTCCTGCATTCAAGCGTTCGTTCGAAGCAGGACGCGTTATGGCCGCAGATCGCGTAATAACGTCGGCAGAAGGCGTTGCCGTGAAGCGCCCGGGTGATTTGACGTTCGCACTGCTTAACGAGTTCCTTGACGACCTTGTGGAAGTTAGTGAGCGCGATATTAACGAGATGATCCTGCTCATGCTCGAGAAGCACAAGATGGTTGTAGAAGCCGCTGGTGCTGTGGCACTTGCTGCCGTTGAGCATTTGAACCTGCGTTCTCGTAAGTTTGCTGCAGCTGAAGGCGACCATGTGGTTGTGCCAATTATTTCTGGCGGCAACATTGATACGGTCACGATTGGTGCGGTGATTCAGAAGGGCATGATTGCGCGCGGACGCATTATGAACTTCGAAGTCGAGCTGCCAGATACGCCAGGTCAGCTCGTCAAGGTTGCAACCATACTGGCGCGAGAACGTGCCAATGTTATTGCGCTTGATCACGACCAGTTCAAGGCATCTGGCCACTACACGAATTCAGTATCGCTTGGTGTAACCGTAGAAACAAACGGACCAGATCATATTGAGCGCATTATTCAAGCATTGTGCGAAGAAGGCTATACGCCAAAGCGCATCTATTAATGCATTAGCAATTGCAGGAAGCATCCCTTATATGTAATTGCATGCAACAGTACAGATATAGGCAACACTTATATAAACAGAAGCGCCCGCTAACGAACTAATCCGTTAGCGGGCGCTTCTGTGTAAGGCTGTACCTTACATCTCCGAGCGTTCTGCAGGAGCAGCCTCAGCGATCGTACGATCAACAAGCTCAGGCAGTGCCACAGCAATATCCTCATGAATCAGGTTCGTTGCCAGGTTGTCATACTGCGTACGACCCATATTCATAATCGTGATTGGCGTACCAGCCTGTGCTGCAACAGGAACAATCGATGCAGCAGGGAAGACTTCCAGCGTGGAGCCAATGACCCACAGCTCGTCAGCCTCTACAGCGGCCTTCAGAGCGCGCTCCATGGCGCCTTCTGGCAGAGCCTCACCAAAGTACACAACATCGGTCTTAATCAAGCCATCGCAAGGCATATTGCCCTTATATGGCAAAGGACGACGGCAGTGAGGATCAGGATTCTCATCCAAGTGAGCCATAATCTCTGCGGTGTCATACTTCTTATGGCACTGCATGCAATGCGACGTACCAATCGTGCCGTGCAGGTTCACGATCTTGTCTGGGCTATTGCCGGCCTTCTCATGCAGAGCATCAAAGTTCTGCGTAGCCAGCAACTTCAGCATGCCAGCCTGTTCGAGCTTGACGAGTGCCTTATGTGCAGCGCCTGGCTGCGCATTCCACACTGGTGACTCCTTCTGCCAGCGCCACGAGTACTCGCGGTCTTCCTTGCTAGAAAGGAAGCGGTCAATGTCGTACACCGACATTTGATCAGGGTGCTTCGTCCACACACCATCAGGGCCGCGGAAATCTGGGATACCGGCTGACGTAGAAATGCCAGCGCCTGTTAATACTGCAATCTGCTTCTTCATGCTCACCGTCTTAGCACGTTTTGCTGGTGCTTTACATAAGTTACGCTCGCATGTTGCAATACCTACATATATAGGAGCCCTCTATAGCGCACTATTGTCACCTTCTTGTTTGTTCCCCTTATTCTTTCCTATTTCTTATTCGTCCTCTGCTCTTGTTTTCACCATTTCGCTGCTTTGCCCTGCATTGTTCTTCCCAGGAAGGCGTTCACAAGCATCCTAGAGACCCAGTTCGCTCGTTTTCGTCCGTTTTGGGGCCCATTCGCCAGGGTGTGTCGCGATTTTCGAAGAATTTTTAGGAATTTTTGGCCCGATCTTGTATCTTTCGTCGATTTCTGATTCAGTGGTGTGCGTCTGTGCTTTTGCTGATTTCTTGCGAGAGCAATGTCTCAGAAATGGCTTTATTACTGGGTTTTCGACGTATACAGTTAGTGCTTCGAAGCCTGGAACCCCCGTTGCGACACGCCGTGTTTTGTGTTTGTGGTGGTGTTGGTGTAACTTTATCTCTTGCTGCCGCTCAGGCCGCTGGGGTTTCTTCTCTGGTTCGGGTTTGGGTGTGTGGTGGTGGTTTGAGAACTCAAGAGTGTGTACTGTACTACTTTGATCATGATTTTTTGATTGTGATTGTTGTC
>NZ_QXGM01000002.1 GCF_003951975.1 Bifidobacterium dolichotidis | reverse complement strand
AATCTGCATACGAAGCACTCGAAATCAAAGATTTTTGATGCTTACGTGCAAATACGTCGCATACCTGAGGATTATGCACGGGAAGGGTATCTTCGAGTGCCGTTTTCTCGGGTATATGTCGGGAGTGCACGTGAAGCGTGATTAATCCGGAATTTTGCCTCTATCTGTGCCATTTTGTCGGTTAATCGAGAAATCTGCACGTGAACAGTGTCTTCGAGTGCCGTTTTGTCGGTTAACCGAGGATTTTGCATGCAAAAAGCCCTTCGCGTGCAGCTGCGTCGGTTATCCGACGAGACAGCACTCGAAGGGCTTTGAGGTTCAAGTCAAAGTATGGATCCTGAGCAGTGGATGTCAGAAATCCACATCAGAATTGGGAAACGAGTATCAGAACTGAGGGAACCAGCGTCAGGACTGAGAAATCCACATCAGAACTGAGGAATCAGCGTTAGAACTGATGAACCCGCCTCAGAACTGAAACCGTTCTCAATAACTGGAATCAGCAGTCGTAGCTCATGCCCATAGCTTCGCGCACTTCTTCAAGCGTCTGGTTTGCGATGGCGTTTGCACGAGCATTGCCCTCGTGCAGAATGTCGCGAATCGAATCCATATCCTTAGCGAGCTCAGCACGGCGCTCACGGTGTGGAGCCAAGAACTCGTTAACGGACTCGGTCACGTACTTCTTCAGCGTGCCTGCGCCGCCCATACCGATTTCCTCAGCAATTTCCTTTGGATCGCGACCCGTAACAAGGCCTGCAGTCGTCAGCAGAGCCGACACCTGTGGGCGGTTAATTGGATCGAACGTAATCATGCGCTCGGAGTCGGTTGGGCTCTTACGGATCAGCTTTGCGGTTTCTTCAGCCGTTGCACCCAGCATGATCGAGTTGCCATACGACTTACTCATCTTGCGGCCATCAAGACCTGGAATCTCAGGAGCATCCGAAAGAATTGCGGCTGGCTCTGGGAACACGTGGTTCTTCTTGGCGTAACGCTCGTTGAAACGACGAGCAATCGTACGCGTGATCTCAACGTGTGGCAGGTTATCCTTGCCGATTGGCACCACGTTTGCCTTGCAGAACAAAATATCGCAAGCCTGGTGCACTGGGTAAGTCAGCAGCAGACCGGTCAGTGCGTGGCCCGAAGCTTCCATTTCGGACTTCACGGTTGGGTTGCGGTGCAGCTCAGCCTCAGTGACGAGCGACAGGAATGGCAGCATGAGCTGGTTTTCTGCAGGAACAGCCGAGTGCGTAAAGATCATCGTCTTGGTTGGGTCAATGCCAGCAGCCAAGTAATCGAGCACGAGGTTGAGCACGTTATCTTCAATGTGCTCAGTCGTATCGCGATCGGTGATGACCTGATAATCAGCGATGATGATGTTCGTGTTCACGCCACGGTTCTGCATAGCCACGCGTTCGCGGATAGAACCAAAGTAGTGTCCGAGGTGCAGACGACCAGTTGGACGGTCGCCAGTCAGCATAGTGAACTTCGAAGGATTTGCTTCCAGCTTGGCAAGCGTTGCATCAGAACGCTTCTTTGCAGCCAGGAAGCTTGCGCTCATCTCGTTACCTGCAGCGGTTAGCTGAGCCTGCTGCGATTCTTGCGCTGCCTGCTTCTCGTTGTTGTCAGTCATCATCCGTCCTTGGTGTGCACTTGCATATGCGCGAGCTACGTCAGCACGCATAATTTCAGTGGATTACATAGTAAAAACTTGGTCTCATCGTATGAATTTGATTCGACAACACCACCTATTTCAAGCACTTGGCTACAAGCTTTGAAACTATGCTGTCTACAAGTCATGAGCAGTGGTACTCTCTTATATGTGAATTAATACCGGGAATCTCAAGCAGGGGGTCAGATGGGCCGCGGACGCCAGAAAGCTAAACAGCAGAAAATCGCTCGGAAGCTTAAGTATCTGACCACAGACACCGATTACGACGAGCTGGCCAAGGAACTTGGAGCTCAAGAGCCTGGTTCAGGATCGTTCGATCCGTTTGCCGATGTGGAAGAAAAGCAGAAGTCATCTCAATACAGCGAGTATGAAGATGAGTATGCCGATGATTACAAGGATTCCGAGTCGGACGTAACCGATGATGACTTGGACGAGTACGCTCAGTGGGCCGCACAAACGGCTGCACCGAAGCCAGTCAAGCCACACAAGCCGATTCCAATGCCAACTCCAGACGCATTCCGTCACGGTTCGCACGAATCAAAGTGAGTTGAGCGTAACGAAACGTTAACGGCTCTGTTCAGCACCAGTTGTTGAACAGAGCCGTTTTGTTTTGCGCTGTCGATAGTTTCCGAGACTTAGCTTCCGGAACTCAGTGAGTGGCGAACTAAATGAGCGGCAGCAGTGCCGTGAGATCGTCGCGCTCACCGACGGCTGTAATACGGCCTAGATCGCGCTCCTGATGCCACGTTGTTATGCCCGTTGCCACGCGAAGCCAGACGTCCGGATCGAGCTCAATAACGTCGGGAGGCGTTAAATTATGCGGATCTGAAGCAGGTCCTTCAAGAATTTTGATGGCACCCCAAGGAGCGACGCGCACTTCAACGCCCGGGCCTGGAGCCTTTGTTTCGAGTACGTGCAGTGAGAATCGTACGGCCATTGCCATCACCGAACGCGGCAAAGCAGGACTCACTTCAGTCGGCTGCTCACCTTGGCGCACGAGCTGTTTGGCCGCTGCATCCCATTGAAAGAACGCATCCTCGCCTTTTCCTAGATCTTGTTTTCGAATAACAGCCATAGTTCTGTTCTACCCACAAGTAGGTATTGCGCTTCGCTGTAGCAACGCGATGCTCAGAGCATATTGTGCGCAAGTATATTCATTGAACTATGTGAAGATTTGAGAATGACGGAATTCTGCGAAAATGGCTTTAAATAGGGGGTTTAACGGGGGTGTAGATGTGCGCGTGAGGGGAGTGCGCAGAGGAATAGATTCTGCATTTTGGATGTTAGCTCGTAATACAAAGTTGAGCCATGCACAATGAACAAGGTTGTTACGGCTCAATAGCGGATTCATCCGTGACAACTGAAAAGAATGAATACAAGAGGCATACTCGTCAGGTTCAGGGGAGTCTAGTGCAGTGACGGTTAGCGTCACATGCAAATGCCGCCAATGTTAGCCAGTCGAGAACACGACGTGTTCTTCATGGTATTTCAAGCAAGACGCGGCATGATGCAAACCAGATACGAAGTATGTGAGGTGCGATTAGAGAAATTGCATCGTAAAGCATGGGTAAATGGGTAGAAAACAATCTAGGATGACTACGTTTTCATCGTTGGAAACCCTGACTTTTTGCGCTTTGCTTTACTATGTTATGATTTCCTCTGAGAACGTATACATACAGCCAATGTCTAGGTGCGCTGCATGTGAAAAGCTACCCCATGAGCCTCGTTCCAAACAACTATCCAACTAAGGGAGTTATTACATGACCGAATTGACCGCACCGAAGTCCCCGATTTCGTCGGAGGATTTCGCCAATGAAATTCGTGAACTTCTCAAGTACGAACAGGGTGTAACTCCAGAGCAGGCTACAGCTGCTGATGTTTATGTGGCTGCATCCTCGGCCGTGCGCCGTCATCTCATGGATTCATGGATGAAGACCCAGCAGGATATGGTCAATGGCAACACGAAGGCCGTTGGCTACCTGTCTGCTGAGTTCCTGATGGGACGCCAACTGCGCAATTCTTTGCTGAACGCTGGTCTGACTGATCAGTTCTACGCCGCTGTAGAAGAGCTCGGCTTTGATGCACAGAAGGTAATTGACGCTGAATACGAGCCAGGTCTGGGCAATGGTGGCCTTGGCCGTCTCGCTGCATGCTTCATTGATTCTTTGGCCTCGCTTGGTGTGCCTGCCTTCGGCTATGGCATTCAGTACAAGTACGGCATTTTCCGTCAGGAATTCGATGAGAACGGTAAGCAGGTTGAACGTCCTGACTACTGGCTCGCTAATGAAGATCCTTGGGGCCACATCGATTATGGTCGCTCGCAGCGCGTGAACTTCGGTGGCAAGGTTGTTGCCGAAGATGGTAAGCGCGTGTGGAAGCCAGACTGGTCTGTTCGCGCAATCCCAGTCGACTACATGGTTCCAGGCTATGCTTCGGGCCGCGTGAATACGCTGCGCCTGTGGCAGGCTAAGAGCTACGACGAGTTCGATCTGCTCGAGTTCAACAAGTCCGAGTATATGAAGGCTGTTGAGCCACAGGTCAAGGCTGAGAATATCTCGAAGATCCTGTACCCAGAAGATTCGACTCAGGTCGGTAAGGAACTGCGCCTCGAGCAGCAGTACTTCTTCACGAGCGCTTCGCTGCACGACGCAATCCGCGTCTTCTACCCAGGTGAAGAGAACCCTGATCTGACGACGTTCCCTAACAAGATCACGTTCCAGCTCAACGATACGCACCCAGTTATTGGTATTCCAGAGCTCATGCGCATCCTCATCGATGAGTATGGCTACGACTGGGATACGGCTTGGGGCATTACGACCAAGACGTTCAACTACACGTGCCACACGCTGCTGCCTGAAGCACTTGAGGTTTGGCCTGCAAGCCTGATCTCCAAGCTGCTGCCTCGCCACATGGAGATCATTGAGAAGATCAACGATCAGTTCCTCAAGGAGCTCGCTGGTCTGACTCAGGATCAGGACAAGATTCAGCGCATGCGCATTGTTACCGAGGGTGACAACAAGCAGGTTCGCATGGCTTACCTTGCAACCTACGCTGGCTCGCACGTCAACGGTGTGGCTGAGCTGCATTCCCAGCTGCTCAAGGACGTCACGCTGCGCGACTTCTCGGATCTGTACGGTTCGAAGTTCACGAACGTGACGAACGGCGTGACGCCTCGTCGCTTCGTCAAGCTCGCAAACCCAGGTCTGTCCGACCTCATCACCGAGGGCCTCGGCACCGACAAGTGGCTGTCTGATCTTGAGATGCTCAAGGGTCTTGAGCCACTCGCTCAGGACGACGAGTTCGTGAAGAAGTTCGCTAAGGTCAAGCACGACAACAAGATCAAGTTCGCTCAGTTCGCCAAGGACGAGTACAACTTCCAGCTTGATCCATCGACGATGTTCGACACGATGATTAAGCGTCTGCACGAGTACAAGCGTCAGTCGCTGAAGATCCTCGAGATCATCGCAACCTACGCAGACATCAAGTCCGGCAAGATCAAGGCTGCAGACCTGACGCCTCGTACGTTCATCTTCGGTGCAAAGTCGGCTCCTGGCTACTACATGGCTAAGCTGACGATCCAGCTGATCAACAACGTGGCTTGGGTCATTAACAACGATCCAGATGTTGAGGGCAAGCTCAAGATTGCATTCCCTTACAACTACAACATCCGTGTTGCTCAGATCCTGATCCCTGCAACCGAGCTCGATGAGCAGATCTCGCAGGCTGGTAAGGAAGCTTCGGGTACGTCGAACATGAAGTTCGCCCTGAACGGCGCTCTGACGGTCGGTACGCTCGACGGTGCAAACGTTGAGATTCGTGCTCGCGTTGGTGCTGAGAACTTCTTCCTGTTCGGCATGACCGTTGAGGATGTTGAGGCTCTGTACGCCAAGGGTTACAACCCAGCTGAGTACTACGATTCCGATCCACGTCTGAAGGCAGCAATCGATATGGTTGCTGGCGGCACGTTCTCGAACGGCGATCGTAACACCTACGCTCCTCTGGTCGCTGACTGGCTGACCAAGGATTGGTTCATGACGCTCGCTGATTTCACGGCTTACCACGACATTCAGTCGCAGATCGATACTCTGTACGCTGATCAGCTCGAATGGAACCGTAAGGCAATTATCAACGTGGCAAACTCGGGCTACTTCAGCTCCGATCGCTCGATTGAGGATTACCTTGAGCGCATTTGGAAGACGGGCCCACTCGATAAGTGAGTTGACGCGTTCTAACCGTTAAGAAAACCCGCGCCTAGCGTTACTGCTGGGTCGCGGGTTTTTCTTTTTGGCCGTCACCTTTTTGGGTTTCTTTATTTGTTATTTCCGTAAGTGCCACACATTGCCAAGCAATGCCACTATTGCTGGCTCGTTGCTCTTGAGCACAACAATGAGCACAACAGTAGGCACAAAAAATCCCGATCCGCATCGTAGCGAATCGGGATTATGCAGCGTTATAAGCGGCTGTATCAGGCGTTGTCAGCAGCCTTGTCTTCGTCCTCGTCCTTATCCTTGGTCAGCGAGAGATCGACAGGAGAAGAGCTGTTCTCCCATGGTTCCTCCCAAGGATCGTAATCAGGGTTCTGCTGCTTGTAGATGTACAGGCCAACGACAGCTGCCAGCAGACCACCGAAGAGCAGCGCGAAGAACTTCCAACCGTTTGAAGACTTCTTCTCCATGACGGCTCCTTTCACCATAGTGCGGTCGATATCCATTAAACCGACTCTGGAAACTATCATAAAGCCAACCATGTGAACATTCCTGTATTTGTGCTTAAGGCGGGCTTAGAACAGTCCAAAATCATTACATATCAGTCTAAAACAGCTCAAATCGGGGGCAAATGAATGTTCAGTCAACGAACACGGCGCCAGATTGCTAGGGTTATGCTCTATGACACAACGATTCAGTCTGTTTCCCGATTCGCCTCAGCTTAAAAATGTGTTTTCTGCACGTTCAGTAAAGGTCCGATGGCGCTCGGGTGCTCCTGTTATTACTGAGATCCTCATTGTTACCTGTGTAGCACTGTGGATTATTGAAATGCTGCTGAGAATGACGTGGCGTCCTGGCCTGCAAGCATTGCTCGGCTTTACGATGTTGCAGCCTGCAACGGCTTGTATTCATCCTTGGACGTTTATTACGTCGATGTTTATCCACAGTCCTAATTCGCTGTGGCACATTGTGTTCAATATGCTGACGCTGTGGAGCGTGGGCCCATATCTTGAGAAGCTGATGGGCCATTGGTCGTATTTAATGCTGTATTTGCTCTCTGGCATCGGCGGCGGTGCTGTAACGATGGCTTGGGCAGCTATTGATAGTTCTGGCCAAGGCTGGGTTTCGGGCGTCTACGGCGCTTCTGGCGCTATTTTTGGCCTGTTCGCAGCTATGCTCGTCGTCTACCACAATATGCACGAGGATCTGCGCTCCATGCTGGTGTGGATGGGTATCAACTTCTTGATGCCGATTATTGTGCCAAACGTCGCTTGGCAGGCACACATTGGCGGCTTTGTATTTGGCGGTCTGTTGACGCTGCTGACGATTTACGGCGTACGAAGCCTGCGATACAAGCCCGTTATCGTTAAGTTCGGCATCTATAGTGCTGTGCTGCTCGTTATTGCCATCATCCTGATTGTGTGGAGTAACTCACTGAATCCATTTGGTTGGCTGTTGTAGCGCCAATTTCACTCCAGATTCGTGCCATTTTTGGATATTGAGTTCTGAATATGGTCCTGAATCCGGTCTTGAACTCACTATGGGACGCGTCTCTACTGAGCGCGTCCCATTTTGCTATGTAGAGGACCCCAATAATTTGTGACGGGGGTACTTACATAGATGTAGTTTTCCACATTTGTGCATAACGGTGTGGATAAGTAGGGGATAACCATTGGATAACTGGTGAATAACTCAAAAAGTTATCCACATCATTATGCACAATTCCCGTGTTTCCTAGGGTTTTCAGTATGTTTGTATGTGTATAACTAGTTATCCACATTCGTAAAAGTGTGACCTGCGCGACACTAAACCTAGGGTTAACACTGTTAATGATCACTACATCTAGTGGTGCTCTGCGCGCTCTATGAACGCATTAAGAAGGAACTCTTCAAAAACTCTGAAATGACGGGGGTATAACGTTTAGAGAACTCTCAGGAAACAAATTTGCACACAACCCTGTGCACAAACGGCGTGGATACTGTGAACAAAAGGTCGGGGGTATGCACAATTACGCGCATAAACCCCCTCAAAATACGTATTGAATATGTATTTCACTCCACTTGGATCTTGGAGCACCAGAACAGTATGTGTTCAGTCATGCCAAGTGTTGTTGCAAAGACGTAAGTATCGCCACCGTCAGCCAGCTTGAGCTTGCGGCGGAGCTGCTGGGCGGTAAGAGGGAAGTTACGCACAGCGATATTGGCTTTAGCGTGACCTTGAAGTTGCTTTTTGAGCGATTTCTTATTCATGGTTCCAACGCGGTCAACGTGGAAGTGACGGCCTGGGAATTGCGGCTGTGGGGAAGTACTGAGGAACAGGTGGCTTTGTGGACCAACTTGTTTCACGTTAAACAATTGCTTGAGCACGTCAAAAGCTCCAGCCTTCATAACGCAGGCATTTGGCTCAAATAAGTAGAGATTTCCTTGCTGTATAGCCGTTTCTAAAGCTGTAACGTCTGTACAATCAATCTCCAATGATGGTGTTTCACGTGTTATATCCGTCGTGATATGAGCTTCTACAGCTTCTCCATTGGAGCTCTGCGAGGTGGAGTTATCTAGCTGAGTATTACGCAATATGGCATCGCCTAGCTGTGCATCACTGTGGTTGTGCATGCGATATTCGAGGCGCTGATCATCATTAATGGTCACAATCAGTGGATCGAAAGTATCAGCAATATCGCGGCTTAAAGCAATCAGGAGCTCACGGCATTCATTGCGCGAACCGACCATGGCTACGAGCATGACTTCAGAGCCAAACTGTTCTACGGCTCGACGCCAATCGAGCATAGGGGAAAGCTTCATCAGTACTACATGGGCAGCATCTAATAATGCGTCTTTGAGCTCAAGTGCATTCGGTGTGCAGTCTTCAATGGCATACGTGCGCGAACCATGATCATCACGTCGTGCAGGGTCCAAATACAGGAGATCAAGTTTTGCTGACTCATGTACCTGCTGTAGATACTCTTCTGACTGTTCGTTATGAACTTCAATGTGCGGTAAACCTAATGCCGCAAAATTATGACGAGCAATATCGCACAGATGTGATTGACGTTCCACGTAATCGGCATGAGCAAACATGCGTGCTAAATACGAGCAATCTACACCAAAGCCACCAGTGAGATCAGCCATGCGGCCATAAGTAGGGTATGCTCGCGCATCAGGTGAATCTGTTGTAGTGCTTGGGTTTACAGCATCAAGAGGTTGTACACCAGCTATTTCGAGTACACGACGGGCAATATCCATCTTGCAGTGCGCTGTGAATTGTGAGGAGCATTGCTCCATAGAAATATGTGGTGGATACACAATTGCTGCGCATTGGGCCCATTCTGGCAGCTTTGTGCGAGCGGTTTGCCATCCAGCAATCTGATTCAAAGCAAAAGGTACATCAACATCGGTGCCGCGCTTGGCGTGCAACGCTAACTGGCGAACATCCTCAAGTCGATGTTTTTCAATGAATTGCTGTGTAGCGCTGTTGATGTGAATCGTGGTGGATAGCTCAGTCATGAGAGTTATTGTAGTTTTTCCAAGAACTATTGTTGTAGTCAGAGCAAGAATAAGAACAAGTGCAAAGCCCGTTTCCTAATTGAACTGGAAACGGGCTTTACGATGGGTGCTGGGTGCTAGGTACTGGTTGCTGAAGTTGTTGTTGAGCTCTGCTGTATTTATGCTTGGACTCTTTTATAGATGCCTGGCTGAAAATCAGTGTCAGCAGAGTTTGCGAGTTCTTGCCAGCTCATCGTTTTAGGATTTGGTACATTTTGGAGTTGCCAGAGGCTATCAGCATTGAAGTTTGGTGCTGCATATGGGAGACGCATTTCTGGACTCCTAAACCAAGCCTTACCTAAATTAACAATGTGTAATGATGATGTATATTCCAGCATGGTCCCAGTATGAATTACACGAGCTGTATTCCAATTGGAGACATCAAGATATTCCAAGTTGGTGCAACCAAAGAACATACCTATGAAACTTCTGGCATGTGTGGTGTTCCAATTGGCAATCGGGCTGGTGTTGGTTATACCTGTATCGAACATGAACATGTCATTGAAGTCATAAGCGTTCCTGACGTCACCTTAGTAACCCGGCCAATGCCACCGGCGTCATGCAATGGACCGTACATGTAATGACTGTTTGCTGCTTTGCCTGCATGAATGATGAGCTCACCATCTTCGGTGATTTCCCATGGACAGGTGCCCCATGTACCTCGCCTGATCGTCCTATCTGTATTTGTCCGGATGGAGGTTGTTTGAGCTGGCGCATCTATAGATGTACTTGCATAGGCTTGTGCTGCAGGAACGCCACAAAACAGCACTGATGTGACTGCGGCAATTGCTGCGAGAAGGCTGATTCGTGTGTAGGCTGTATGCATTTTCATGGTGAATTCCTCGCAGCTTGTTTTATGTGATTTGTGTATCTACACGCGTATAGGTGCCTGCATCGAATGTGGTTTCCCACGACTTGCCAAGATCTTGCCAAGTCAAAGGTTGTGATGCTTCCTCTTCGTTTTTCCAAATCGATAGAGGATCGTGATTTGGAGCAGCACTTCCACGACGCAGTGCTTCACTCATGAACCAGTGAGATCCTAACCGTATGCTGTTTAGGGAAGGTGTTGCTGAGAACATAACGATGGCAGATCGCACATGCGAGGTGTCCCAGCTTGAAACATCAAGTGTTTGCAACTGTTCGCAGCTATGGAACATGAAGTCCAGATCCTTGGCACTAGTGAGCTGCCAAGAGCCTAATGATGCATGCTGGATGCCGGATTTCATAAACATTGTGGAGAATGTAACGACTGAGGAGACATCCCAGTCCTGAAGTGCATCAGTATTACTGAGTCCGGTGCAAGCAGCAAACATGCCAATCATGCTTCGCACCTGTGAGGTATCCCAATCGGCAAGCGCATGGAGTGAATCTAATTTGTAACAGTAGCTGAACATTGATGTCATGTCAGTAACTGAGGAAGTGTCCCAAGACAGCAATTGGCATAATGCGATAGTTGGCAGAACAGAGTCGCCACTGAACATGCGACGCATGGACGTTACGTGTGAGGTATCCCAATAATCGAGGCCATCGATGGCTTCGAGGTTCGCGCAGTTGTAGAACAAATAATCCATATGCGTGACTGCACTGGTATTCACATCTTCTTCTGCCGTAATTTTTGTAATATCGTGCGCATACTGAGCCCATGGAACCGTGTTGATGGATTCAGTGTCAGCAGCTTTACCAGGATGAATTCTGAGCTCACCATCTTCGGTGATTTCCCATTTACATTCGCCCCACGTACCACTTACTGGCAACTCTTCAGTGTTCAGCGCAGTAGCAGGGGAGTCTTGATGAAGAGCATTGGCTTCTGAATTCTTATGGGCTGCCTCATGCTCAAGAATTTCTTGTGCTAGGGCCTCTGAGGAGGGACTTTCTGACACTTGAGATGTTGTATATACAACTGGTGAGGCTGCACTTATAAGTGCTGCATGATCTGCATCGGTCGCTGTGGCGACTGTGTAGGCACTTGCAAGTAGCGCTGCACTAATACTCGCTACTGCAAGGCGAAAACGGAATGACGACATAGCTTCTCTCGTTTCTCTTCAGCGGGCGACGCTCTTGATATCTGCGATCCCAGTTGAGTTTCGCGATTGAAGTGACGTTGCCTGTTGTGTTCACTACAGTGGCATTTCTTGCGCCGTTGCTTGGGAATAGCCGGGTGCAGTGAATGCTTCATAGCCGTGGAAGTTTGGTCTATGTGTACAGCCATTGTAAGCGAGGAAACGGGGGTATGCACTTCGTGTTCGTATGACGGTAGATACAAGCCCATGAATGCGGCGGAGAAGAAGCTTCAAAGAGGAAGATTTAACGAGAAATTTTTGTGAGAATAATTGATGAGGAAACTGAACAAGAAACTAAGCAGCGAAGCGAGAGCATCCCTCAAATTACTGTACCAATAGAAAAGCGGCCGCTCCGTGCAGTACATAACCTGCCGTGTGCGGCCGCAACCCTTCAGTCTCAAGCTTTATAAGGACAAAGAAGTGTTATCAGTGCCAAGCCATTGTCATTAAGAAGCCGATAATAATCAGGCCCAGAGCAATAGCGAGGTTCCATGCACCAATACCTGGAATTGGGTAACCCGAGTTGATGTAGTACACCACTGCCCAAATCAGGCCAATAATCATCAGCGCGCAGAACGTAGGAACGAGCCAACGTGGGTTAGCCTTCGTATCCTTAATGCTTTCCTCAACGCGACGCGTATTCTCGGTCTGGCGGCGCATGACGCGTGCCATCTGAGGCGTCACATCCTTGGAATCCAGCGAAGCGCTAAGCACTGCTTCGACCTTGTCCATTGGCACATCGAGATCGTCGTCTTCAGCATCAGCAGTGTCCGAGGCATCGTCAACTTCTTCAGCGACCTTAGTGGATTCAGCAATAACGTCCTCATCAAGGGAAGCAGACTTATCTGCTTCTGGTGCTTCGTCATCCACCACGTGCGTGGTTGCAGTGTTTGGTTCTTCTTGTGCGACTGCACCTTCGGTGGCCTGCTTCGTCACGGCGTCCTCCTGGACGTCCGCGGCAGTTTCATGCAGCTTTTCGTCAGCCATTGGTGATGTCTCCTTCGTTAGGCTACAAGTTACTATAGTGGTTCCCAGAGAAAGCTGTCACGAAGTTTTTACCGAATCTCAGCAACTTTTTGCGCATTGTTAGGGGTGACCCCGAAGATGCTGTTTAAAAATCCAAGATATTTGGTGGAGAAATCGTTGAAAACTATGACATGTAGTCCTCTGAAGTGCACAATAGTTGAGTTATGCGCGTTAAATGTGAACTCACTAGGCATACGGACGCAGCAGTAACTAGGGAAGGATGATTCTCTATGGCTAAGCACCGCATGAAGCACGGTCGCCGCCAAACATTCATCGGTAGCGTTGCCGTTCTCGTTGTTGTGGCATTCGTGGGCTTCTTAATGATCACGAATCTTCGCGTGAATCGTACAACAGTAACGTCAAACGATACGGCGGAGCTGATTGAAGCTCGTGTGCGACAGGTGAATGAGCTGCAGCAAGAAGTGAATAAGCTTTCTACGCAAATCGATACGCTCAACAAGCTCGCAACGAATTCCAAAGATGCTACGGGTAATGATGCTGGCTCAGGCACTATGCTTCCAGCCGTCGAAGGTGAAGGTCTGACCGTTACGCTCAATGATTCACAGCTTTGGAAGAATCGTGTGGATGCAAATGGCTCCAGCGCAGATATTGACAGTTATGTAATCCATCAGCAAGATGTAGAAGCTGTTGTGGACGCACTCTGGGCTGGTGGAGCAGAAGTTATGCAGATTATGGATCAGCGCATTCTGGCGAACTCTGCCGTAATTTGTGCTGGCAATGTGCTGCTGCTGCAAGGTAAGCGTTACTCACCGCCATTTACGATTTCTGCAATCGGTCCAGTCAAGTCCATGGAACGTGCGCTTGACGAATCGGACACGATTAATACGTTCAAGCAGTACGTTACTGCTTTTGGCCTCGGCTACGACGTTAAACAAGAGTTCCTGCACTTCGATGAGACGCCATCTCTGCTGCAGCCTCTGAAGTATGCCAAGGTCATTCCAGAGGCGAATAAGAACAACGACCAGCAGCCTGAACAGCCTGCTGAAGATACGAACGGTTCTAACTGACCTCGCGTTGCAACCACAAAAATAAAACTTCAGAACACAACTTACTTGAAACAAACCCAAGGGGAGTTATGGCCACGACGAATTCAAAGCGCCGCGTAAGCATACTGCTCATTGCTGCGGGTTTGCTGCTGACGTTTGCCACGGTGTGCGGCCTGTACGTGGGCTGGATGGAGTGGTGGACGGGCGTGCAGTCGTCTCACTCGCAGCTCGAGAAGCGTCAGGATGCGCACTTTACTGAGCCGGGCGCGGACGGCAGCGTCAAAATTGCGCAGCCGCAGCAGGGAGATCCGCCACTGCCGGCCGAGCACTATGAGAACGGCGAGCTGATCGGCGTCGTCTATGTTCCAGCGTTTGGTGACTCGTGGCACCGCAATCTTGTTGAAGGTACGTCGCTTGCGGAACTCAACAAGCAGGGCCTCGGCCATTACTCGACGACGCAGCTGCCGGGCCAGATCGGCAACTTTGCGCTGGCTGGTCACCGTAATGGTTATGGTCAGCCGCTCGGCGATATTGATGTGCTCAAGCCGGGCGATCAGATTATTATTCAAACGCAAAAGTATTGGTACGTCTACGAATACACGTCGCATCGCATTATTTTGCCGACCGATAGTTCGGTGCTTGAGCCGAACCCAATGGATCCGTCTGCGCCGCCAACTGCGCGCATGATTACGATGACGACGTGTGAGCCGAAGTACCAGACGCCAACGCATCGCTGGGTGGCGTTCGGCACGTTCAAATACTGGGCTAAGGTCTCGGACGGCGTTCCAGAAGCGTTGACGCACAAGAATTCGTCGGGTGACATTGAGTTCATTAACAAGGACTTTGGTCACACGAATAAGCTCGTTGAGCTTGGTACGTTGCGTCCGTTGATTCTGATGGGTCTGGCTATTTATTTGTTGATTTTTGTTGCAGCAGCAATAGCATTCCGTTGGCCAGCATTGCGACGCATTCATAATGGTCAAGCGCCAAAGCCGCCAGTTGAGTTCTACTCGTGGCTGTGGCGTCATCAGCCAGGTCCGGCTGTTATGCGCTGGGTGCTTGTGCTGATATTGCTGGCGCTGGCTTCCGCCTCAATGTTTGAATGGGTCTTCCCATGGGCGGCAGCGAATATTCCATTCCTGAGCAATATGTCGAACTTCACAGTGGGATAGACGCTGGAAGAGATGCCTGGATAGACGCCTGTGCAATAGATCTGAGCAATCCCATACACGATGTGATTGCAGACCGTAAACTGTGGGCAGCTGATGTCATGAATTTAATGGCGCGGCTGCCCACAGCTGTTATAGGAGGCGGGATGGCTTCGATTCTTGTCATCGACAACTACGACTCATTCGTGTATACGATTGTCGGCTATTTACAGACGCTTGGTGCAAACGTGACTGTGGTGCGCAACGATGCCATTGATCCTGCAGCGGCTGATGTGCTTGATGGCTATGATGGTGTGCTGATTTCTCCAGGTCCTGGAGCTCCTGTCGATGCAGGCGTGAGTGAAGCCATAATCCGCGTATGCGCAGCACAGCAGAAGCCTATGTTTGGTGTGTGCCTAGGCATGCAGGCTCTTGCTGAGGTCTTTGGCTGCACAGTAAGCCATGCGCCATCAATTATGCATGGCAAAACGAGTCTGGTGAAGCACAGGGATGATGATCCCGTGTTTGAAGGCGTAGCGAACCCAATGGTCGCTACGCGCTATCACTCGCTTGCTGTTGAGCCAGAAACGATTGCTGACGAGTTGCAGGTCACCGCATGGACGCAAGACGACCATATTGTGCAAGCAATTCGTCACAAAACACTGCCGATGTATGCTGTGCAATTCCACCCAGAGTCAGTGATGACCCAAGACGGCTATCGCTTATTTGCCAATTGGCTAGCAATCTGCGGTCAAGCTGACGCTATTGAGCGCAGCGTGGGGCTGCAGCCGAAGATTGCATAATTCATGCTTTGTAGAAACAAATAACGCCGGTGCGAGAGGTGATCGCATCGGCGTTATTCGTTAGTTTGATTCAATCACTGATTGGCGTGATTGGCGTTGTCAGTTGGGCTTGTGGATGGCGTTGGTGTTGGCGTTGGGGAAGCAGCCTTCGTTGTCAGCCTGATCGTTGAACCCTTGTCAACCTGAGCGCCTGGAGCTGGATCCATGCCAGTGATGACTGCGGAGTCGGAGTTTGGACCAGAAACCTCAACCTTGAAGCCATTGCTCTCCAGTGCGGAACGAGCTTCTGCAAGCGTCATATTGCCCGTTGTATCGAGGTATGGCACCGAGACCTTGGCAACGCCCTGCGAGATGTAAATCGTCACGCCAGAACCACGCGTCACGCTCGTGCCCGAGCCTGGATCCACACGAGTCACATGATCCTTTGGCACCGAATCAGAGTTCTCGTATTCCACCGTGGCGGTCAAACCAGCCTGCTGCAGCTTAGAGATGGCGTCATCCTTCGTCATGCCCACAAGGCCGTCTGGAATGCGCGTCATGCCCGAAGACACATAGAGCTGAATCGTAGTGCCCTTTGGCTGCGACGTACCGCCAGCAGGATCGGTGCGTACCACGTGATCCTTCTCAATCGTGCCGCTATCTTCGATCTGCACGCTTGAGTTGACCTTGAAGCCAGCAGCCTCGAGCTGCGAACGAGCAGCTTCCTGAGTCAAACCAGTGACATCAGGTACCTTGCCTGACTTAGGACCAGTCGAGAACCAGATCTTCACCTTCGAACCCTTAGCGACTTCAGCGCCGCCCTTAGGGCTCTGCTTCGTGAATGTGCCAGCTGGTTCAGCTGAATCATTATCTTGCAGCACCTCAGCCTCAAGGCCAGCAGCCTTCAGCTGGTGAATTGCACGATCCTCGGTAGTCGTGGAGTTAAATGTTGGTACCTTGACCATTTCTGGAGCCGAAGCATGGCTTTGCCAGATACCAAAACCGATGGCAGCAAGAATTGCGATAATCGCAATAACAGAAATCGTAATAATTCGATTACGTTTCTTTTTCTTCTCGGCAGCAGCACGCTGGGCAGCACGAGTCTGCACACCAGTATTCGTGCCGGTCTGAGTGCCCGGAACCGTCTCAAACTGACCCGTGATCGGGTTAAAAGCTTGCGTTGGCTGCTCAGCAGGAGCTGCAGCGTACGGCATAGTAGCGGCAGTCTGCGCGGCCGTCTGCTCAGCCTGACGACGAGCCTTCATATTCGTCAGATCAGTCAGCGGATTGAACGCGGCAGCAATAGGGACGCCGCCGTTCATAAAGCGCAGAATATCGTTCTTGAACTCAGTTGCAGTGGCGTAACGGTTCTGACGATCCTTGGCCATAGCCTTGCCAACAATCGAGTCCCACATCTTTGGCAGGCCAGGAACGGCAACGCTTGGAGGCGTAGCAACTTCCGAAACGTGCTGGTAAGCAATAGCCACAGCCGAGTCACCCGTGAACGGTGGCTTGCCAGTCAACATTTCGTAGAGCACGCAGCCGGCCGAGTACAGGTCGGAACGCATGTCAACGCTCTCGCCGCGAGCCTGCTCAGGAGACAGGTACTGAGCCGTACCCACAACGCCTTGCGACTGCGTCATCGTCGTAGCCGAATCGTCGAGCGCGCGAGCGATGCCAAAGTCCATGACCTTGACGACGCCCTGCTCGGAAATCATGATGTTGCCAGGCTTAATATCCCTGTGCACCAAGCCCATACGGTGCGAGTACTCGAGAGCCGAGAGCACGCCGATCATAACATGCTCAGCATCGCTCTGGCTTAGGGCGCCATTGACGCGCAGAATATCGCGCAGCGTTTGACCCTTGACGTACTCCATAACGAGGTATGGCACGTGCTCAGTCTGACCGTTTTCTTGCACAACGGCTTCTTCGCCCGAATCGTAAATATTGACGATATTCGGGTTGTTCATCTGTGCCACGGCATGAGCTTCACGGCGGAAGCGAGCCAAGAAGATGTCGTCGTTCGAAAGCTCGGCGCGCATAATCTTGATAGCCACAGTACGACCCAACCTGGTGTCGGTGGCAATGTAGACTTCGGCCATGCCTCCACGACCGATCAGCTGGCCAAGCTGATAACGGCCGTTATCAAGGCTTGAAGGCATGTAGTTACTCATCCATGTTCCTTCCCTGTGCTCCGATGGCTGACTCATCACCCTCGGACGGCGATTGGCTGTTCATTTCGTCAGAATGATCGTTCGTAAGCGAGCCAACAAGCGGCACTCTTACTCCGGAACCGTTAAGCATTGATAGATCATGGTGCGGTGCACTTACCACGCGACGTGGTACGCGACCGTCCATTTGCAATACTCGAGTTTCTGCCTGCTCAGTTTGCTGATCAAGCAGACGTCGTTCAATATGCGACAGCACACGAGCAACGCTTAAAGCATCAGTTGGGCGATCCAGCGGATCCTTGGCCAACATGCTCATGACGTATTCGCGCAGCTGTACATCCACCGTGTCTGGCAGTGGTGGCACTGGATTATTCACATGCGCAGCAGCAATATCAACAGGCGTAGCACCCGTAAATGGGCGGTGACCGCACAGGCCTTCATAGGCCACAACACCAAGCGAATAAATATCAGACTGAGGCGTTGCCTGCTGACCCTGTGCCTGCTCAGGAGAGATGTACTGAGCCGTGCCCACAACCATGCCATCTTGCGTGATCTGCTCTTGGTTCGTGGAGTAGGAGACACCAAAGTCCGTGATCTTCACTTCGCCGTTGTCAGACACCATAATGTTGGCTGGCTTCACATCCCTGTGAATAATGCCACGGGAATGTGCAATAAACAGGCCTCGAGCAGTTTGCACAAGAATTGGCAGCAGCTCAATAGGATCCATAGGGCCATTAATACGGCGATACACATCTGCTAACGATTCGCTCGGCACGTACTCCATAATCAGGAAGCCAATGCCGTCTTTCTCGTAGTAATCAAACAGTGCAGCAATATTTGGGTGTGCCAAATTAGCCGAATTACGAGCCTCAGCACGCAGTCTGCGCAGCTTGGACTCTTTATTCGTCGTATCAGTGCGCAAAGCCTTAATAGCTACAGGGCGTCCGAGCTGAATATCGTAGCCCTTCCAGACCTCGCCCATACCACCTTGGGCAAGACGCGAATCAAGACGATATCGTCTATGAATCAGCTGTCCTTCCACAAGTTTCATCGCTTGAGTGCCTCCTCAATCATGGCCTTCATGATGGGACCAGCGGCAAACGAACCATAGAGGTCCACATTGTGCACAACCACTGCCACGGCAATTTTCGGATCATCGGCAGGAGCGAAGCCCATAACCCAACCATCAATAGCATTATTACTCTCGCCAATCTGTGCGGTGCCTGTTTTAGCTGCCACAGGTACACCTGGAATAGCGAGATTCGTATTTTCCTTCGTCACCACAGCCTGCATAGCCTGCGTGAGTTGCTTAGCATCGTCGTCGCTAAATGCCTTATCCATCATGCGTGGGCGAGTGTCTGGCATAACCGACAAATCGCTTAAACGCACACGATCTACAAGAGAAGGCCTCATAACGCGACCCTGATTAGCAATTGCTGAAGCAACAAGAGCAATCTGCATTGGTGTAGCCACCGTATCGCCCTGACCAATCGAAGCCAAAGCCAAACGATCTGGCGTGGCCTTAGTTGGGAACTTCGAGGCAACAGCGCGCATAGGCAGGCCAGTAGCATCGGTGCCATCAATCGTGATTGGTTCATCGAAGCCAAGCTTCTTAGCCATATCGCTGATCTTGTCATCACCGAGCTTCACACCAAGCTGTGCAAATGCCGTATTCGATGAGTACGCAATAGCATCTTCAAGCGAGATCATGCCATTGACACCGTCGGCAGCTGGCGTTGCATTCGTCAACTGGGTTTGCGTGCCTGGCAGTGTGTAGCTTGCGCCTGCTGGAATTTGCGTATCAAGATGATATTCGCCAGATTCCAGAGCGGCTGCTGCTACAACCGTCTTAAACGTGGATCCTGGTGGGTACAGCTGATTAATGGTGCGGTTCAGCATAGGGTTCGAAGGATTATTAATGAACTCCGAATATGCCTGACTTGCTTCACCATTGCTATGCGAAGCCAATGCGTTTGGATCGTAGCTAGGCGTGCTCACCATAGCCAGAATGCGACCCGTCTTTGGCTCAATAGCAACTGCTGCACCATCAGAGTCTTTCATCATGTTGTATGCAGCAGCCTGAATAGCTGGATCAATAGAAGTTTCAATAGAAGCGCCCTGGTTGGCATGACCAGTGAACGTAGCCAAGAAGCGCTGCCAGAACATAGCCTCGGACTGGCCCGTCAGCAGTGCATCACGCGAAGCTTCAATACCACGATCAGCAAGCTGAGACACCGAGAAGTAGCCCGTAATTGGTGCATACATGAGGCCGTCAGTGTATATGCGCTGGTACTTATACGAATCATTCGAAGGATCCGACTTGGCAATAATCGTGCCATCAGCAGCCAGAATCGAACCGCGATCGGTGTTCAGCGTAGACAGCAGCGAACGCCAATTACGTGGATCGTGAGCCAAGTTATTCGAACGCACGGTCATAATAATCGACGACGAAATACCCAGTAGAACGAACAGAACAATCACTGACGTAAAGATCTGACGTAAATACTTATTCATGGCTCACCTCCTCGAATGATGCAGTTGGTGGAAGTTTGGAAACAGTAGTTGGCACGTCATCAGAAGCACGAGGAATGCTCGTGTTTGCAGCATTGTGTGCGCCGTGTGCATTGCCTGCATTGACTACGCTGCTTGCATTGTTCACAACGTGCACATTGTGCGCGCTATGAGCACCGTGGGCGCTGTGCCTGCCGTGCGACGACGAAGAAGAAGACGATGAAGCCGATTCCTCATGCAGTGCATTGAGCTGCTGACGATGACGCAGCATGGCAATAGCCTGCTGGCGGAACGTTTCCGACATATCGGTTTCGGTCTTTGTATTGGCCTGATTCGAAATAATGACGAGCAATGCAGCCAGCACCGTGTTAGCCACGAGTGACGAACCACCTGCAGCCATATATGGCATCGTCAAACCAGTCAAAGGAATAACGAGCGTAATACCGCCAACAACGGTAAACACCTGGAATGCCATAGAGAAGGCGAGGCCAGCAGCTAACAGCTTGCCGAAGCCATCTTTAATCTTCATAGCGGCGAGCAGACCAGCCGTTACAAGCAGCATGTAGATGAGCAGAATAGCAAGCACACCAACAAGGCCCAGCTCTTCACCAAGCGAAGCGTAGATGAAGTCGGAGTTAGCCAGAGGCGTCAGGTTAGGGCTGCCAGCACCAAGACCAGTGCCGAACAGACCACCGGCTGCCAAGCCGAACAGACCAGTGACGAGCTGCGAAGAGCCGCCAGGGTAGCGGTCATACACGGCTTTATCGAATGGGTGTAGCCAAGCTTCCACACGGTAGCTCACGTGAGGGAACAGGTGCACAGCCGCAACGCAGCCAATAATGAACGCCAAGAAACCAATAATGAGCCAGCTCGTACGACCCGTAGCGATGTAGAGCATGGCTACAAACATGGCGAAGAACATCAGCGATGTACCCAGATCACGCTGCAGCACGAGCACGCCCATGGACGTAATCCAAACAATAATGATTGGACCCAAATCCTTAATACGTGGCAGCTGCAGGCCAAGCACCTTCTTGCCGCCCACAGCCAGCTGATCACGGTGATTAAACAGATACGAAGCAAAGAAGAACGCAAGGAACAGCTTGGCGAATTCGCCTGGCTGCAGCTGGTACGGACCAATACCGATCCAAATACGAGCGCCACCAATTTCGCGGCCCAGACCTGGCACCATTGGCGACAGCAACAGCACCAAACCAATAACCATGCTGACGTATGAGAAACGACGTAGCACACGGTAATCGTGCATATAGGCGAAGAACAAATTCGCGCACACTAACGCCACGCACAGCCAAATAAGTTGTCGAGTTGCAACCGTCGTATTTGCCGTAATATCAAGGCGAGCAATCATCAAAATGCCCAGCACAGCAAGCAATTCCATGCAGCACATAATGGTCTGATTGGCGTTCGGCTGGAACTTCGACATGATGCCCCAAGTCACCAAGAACAGCACGGCACCAATAGCAAACATGATGACTTCGCTCGACTCAATTTTGCCTTGCGCGCGCTCGAACATCTGGAAGAATCCCAGCACGGCAATGACGATGACGAGCAACGTCAAACCGAGATATTTCAACCGCTGTGCCATCAGAATCGACCGCCTGTGATCGTTTCGAGGGTTACTTCGGTTGCGCCCGCAGACTTCGAGTCACTCGACTTGTTGTCTGACTTAGACGACTCATGTTTCGACGAGTCCGACGACGTTGAACTCTTTTTATTACTGTCTTTGCTTTGCTTGGCCTTCCACTGTTCCAGTTGCTCAGCAATGAACTGTGAATGGTCAACCGCATCTTCGTACGAATTCACGGTAATGCCCGAAGCCAAACGATCCTGCCATTCACCTGGCAGCTCATTGACCTTGAGGTTCGTGGTGCGCACAGGATGTGAAAGCTCAAGACCAAACAGATTCGTTGGCACGCCTTGGTAAATCGTAACCTTGCCGTCATTTGGTGCCAAGTAATACTGGCTCTGGCTCCATGCATAAGCGCACCAACCGCCAACAACAGCACCAATAACCAAAACAGCAGCAATAATCGCACCGATAATGCGATGACGCGAACGGCGCGAACGAGCATCCTTTTTCTGCTGCAGCTGTTCGTGATGAATAGCCTCAACAACATCAGGATCATTAGGATCAGCCGTTAAACGACCATCACTCTTACGAACGACTGGGATTTCACCCGTATCTTGATCAGCAGCACGCTCATCATTGTGCTCACGCACCTGCGAAGGCTGCGCAATGCGCTGTGGTTCCGGTGCTTCTGGCTCATCACCATGATCAGCCGAATCCGCCTTATTCAAGGCTGCTGCACGCTGAGCAGGGCTGGACTTGCCCTCAGTCAAAGCAGGGGCAGAAGCCACAGGCATATCAATAATGTCGGCAATAGCGGCCAAATTCTGGCTTGCAGCACCACCAATCAGTGGCGTCTGAGCACGATCTGGCTGTGCTGCAGCATGTGGCAAAGCCACCACAGCATCGGCAATAACAGCCGTAACGTTATCGGTCGATCCAGCACGTAAAGCCATAGCAACCAAGTGCTGAGCACATTCCTGCGGATCAGTAAAGTGCTCAAGTGTCTCCTTGAGTGTGGCATCGCCAAGCACACCATAGAGGCCATCAGAGCACAACAGCAGACGATCGCCTGCATGAGCACGACGCAAACCAACATCTGGATGTGCATCAATATCAAAGTCACCAAGCACACGCATAACAACATTGCGCTGAGGATGGTTGCGACCTTCAGCCTCAGTAATGCGCTTGGTATCAATCAAATGCTGCACATAGCTGTGATCATTCGTCAGCCTGAGCAGCTTGCCATTGCGCAGCAAATAGGCACGAGAATCACCAATATGTGTAATAATCCAGTAACCCGCAGCCAACGAAATAGCCGTAACCGTGGTGCCCATACCAGCGAGCTTGCGCTCACGACGAGCCTTACCCACAATGGCGTCATGTGCAGCGAGTACCGAAGCGACCATAACGTGCGTAGCGCGTGCAACATCGCCTTCTGCATGAGCCTGCTCAATATGAGCCAGCGAACGTACGGCAATAGTAGAAGCTGTATCGCCGCCAGCATGGCCACCCATGCCATCGCATACAGCAACTAAATATTCGCCAGCAAACGAGGAATCCTGATTGTTGGCGCGAACCGTACCCACATCAGAAACGGTTGTGGAGTACATATGCAGAGCTGGTGGCGGTGGCACTAAGGTCTGGGTCGCAGTAGTTGCCGTATTTGCAGATCGTTGAGCTGACGTTTGTTCAGGCGCTTTCGGAATAGGTCGAGTTGGAACCTGTGCGTTCGACTGTTGAGATATTGGAGTTTGCGCCATCGGTCACCTCAGTTCAAAGGTTGTGGCGCCAATGCGTACAGGAACGCGAGGGCCAAGAATAGTTGGGGCAGAGATACGCTGCTGATTGACGACGGTGCCATTCGTGCTGTGCAGATCTTCAACAGCCCAAACGCCAGTTTCTGGATCTGGGTACACACGTGCGTGATGTGACGAAACGAACTCATCGTCAAGCACAACAGTGTTCGAAGCGGCACGGCCAAGAGTTACGGCCGAGCCATTGAGAGGAATCGAAGAGCCAGCCAACGGTCCATCAATAATCACTAATAAAGTCGGCGCAAAACCGGCAGCAGACGCGGCTGCAGAGGCTGCAGCAACTTGAGCCTGCTCAGCAGCTGGAACGGACTGAGCGAGTCCAGCTAAGCCGGCCGAACCTCCGGCTGCATCAATGGCTGCGGCAGCGGCAGCAGGGGCTGCGGAAGCCATTGATGCAGCAGAAGCGGCGGCGTGACGGCCCTGACGGGCTGCAGCGTCGGCCACATACACTGGGGCTGCGGCAGAAGGCATAGGACGAGCCGAACGCGTCGGGCTTTGGGCAGCCTTACGAGCGACGCGATCTTTGCGCCTATGCGCGCGCGATTTACGCGGACTGTATGTTTCGATGTCGCGATGCAGCGATCGCACAACGAGCCATACGAACACCCAAAGCAGGATTAAAAATCCGTACTTGAGCGCCGCAAACGTAAGTTCGGTAATCATAGGGATTGTTGACTCCTCGAAACACAACAGTCAACATCGCTGCGCTTGAAAACAGTAAAGGGACAAGAAAGTTTTCAATGCGGCAGCGCTGCTGACTGTTGGCCTCGTCGCTTAGTCCTGATCCTGGGATGAAGCCCAGTACAGAATGCAGGTACGTCCAATCGTGATCGTGTTGCCATCGAGCAACGTGGCAGCTGGCACCTGGTGGCCTTCCACATACGTGCCATTCGTGGAGCCCAGATCACGAGCAATCACACCGTTATCGGTGATATCAATTTCAAGGTGCTTACGCGAGATACCTGGATCGTCAATAACAATGTCGCAGCCCGAACCGCGGCCAATAATCGTCTTATCCTTGGTCAGCAGGTACTGGCTGTTATTGATCTCAAGGATTGGGTAGTCCTGCATCTGATCATCGGTTGCTACAGGAACTGCATTACCTTGCTTCGACTCAGAGAAGAGCTTGAAGCTGCCCCTTGGCAGATCGAGGTCTTCCATAAATTCCACAACGACTGGGCCTACGAACGAATAGTGCTGGCTCAGGCCGTACTTCGTCAGGTTGTCGGCAAGCTCATTAGCCAATGCCGTGGAGCCCCACTGTTCAATGCGATCAAAGTCGTAGGTGCTGAACTTAAAGCGGTAGTCGTTTGGTGCCACGGTGCGGTCGCGACCGACTGGCATAGCTTCTTTATCGATCTCGCGTTCGAGTGCACTCGACATATCAACAGGCTGAAGATCCTTGCTACCAAATTTTGCAAAGACGCCGTTCACTGCACCTTCAACGCTTTTCTCAAAACGATCAAGAACGCCCATATTAGTCCCTTTCTATCGTTACCCATCGTACGCGCTTACGTCAACTAGGCAACTTTTTATACCTTATTATCAAGTAACTCCAACGCACTCTGCACGTTCTACGCACATTCTAAAGCGCTTTTGTGTAAGTTCTGTGGTCCGTGAAATGAACAGACGGCAATGCTCGGGTGTAGTTTTGGGCCTATGGATAAGCATGCATCTGCTGATATTGAACTGGACGCACGTTTGCTGGAGCAGCGTGCTGCAATTGATGCGTTCGCTGAACGCAATGCTCGTACTATGAGCTTCCGCAATGGAGCTCCTCGAACGCCTCAACTGCTTGGCGATGGTTCTCGCATGCTGTTCTTGCGTTCGGATGGCCCTGAAAATACACAAACCAGCCTGTGGATGAGCGTGCTGGGCGCAGGTGCTTCCAGTGCTGTTACGGCAGCCGATTCGGCATCGAATTCGTGCAGTAGCGTCAATGTTGAGCTGCTGTTGGCTGACCCAAGTGCGCTGCAGCCTGAGAATGCCGAAGTGCCAGCCGAAGAACTTGCTCGTCGCGAACGCGCACGTGAGCGCGCAACGGGCATTGTGTCGTATGCCACCGATACTGCAGGCCAGCACGTGGTGTTCTCGCTTGATGGCCAGCTGTTTGTGGCCAATATTCCAACGACTGAAGAAGCGCTGTCGCTCGCTGCCAAGCATGATCCAAAGGCAACGCAAGCTGTGGTCAACGCTCATGCGGTTGACGTGCGTTTGGAGCAGGGCACGCAAGCTGACGCGCAGCCTGTGCTCAATGCTCGCCTGAGCCCTGACGGCCAGCGCGTGGCATATACCACGGGTTCGGCCATTGTTGTTGTGGATCTGACGGCCGGTGCCTCGCATGCTGAGTCTAACGATACGAACGCCGCTATTGTGCTGCAGGTGCCAGCTGACCGCCGTGAAACGGTGACGATTGGTCTTGCTGAGTTCGCTGCCGCTGAAGAAATGGATCGTTATGAGGGCTTCTGGTGGGCTCCTGATTCGCGCACGCTGCTCGTTGAGCGTGCCGACAGCTCGGCTGAGCCAATTTGGAATATTTGCGATCCTGCAAACCCTTCTGCTGAGCCAGATTCCCGTAGGTATCCTCGTGCGTTGACGAAGAACGCTGCGGTTGCGCTGCTGCTCGTTCGTCTTGACGAGCGTTCGCCTCGTTCGATTGGTACGGCTCAAGTTCACTGGGACGTTGATCAGTATGAGTACTTGGCTCGCGTGCTGTGGCCAGGTCTGCACCGTCCGCTGCTGCTTGTGCAAGACCGTTTGCAGCGCAACGATCAGGTGCTCGAAGTGCATATTCCAGCCGTTGAAGAATGGAATGATTTCTCGGCTAACCTCGTGTCCACTTCCGACTTCGCTGAAGTCGAGACCACGGCTGTTGAGCAGCACCACAATGATCAGTGGATTGACATTATTGATGGCACGCCTGCATTAACGCCTAATGGTCATCTGATCTGCGCCTTGAACGATATGCAGGCCGATACGAACCGTTTGACGATTGATGGTAAGCCATTTACGCCACAGGGCTGGCAGGTGCGCAGCGTGCTCAGTGTTTCTAACACCGACGTTATGGCTGTTGTGCAGCGTACTCCTGAGTTGGCTGCTGAGGTGCCAGAAGCATGGGCTGAAGATACTGATTGGTATGATGCACGCAGCTACGATGTCGTCACGATTAGCCTTGACGGTCATGTTGAGGCTGTTTCTGAGGTGCCTGGTGTCTGGTCGGCTCAGAGGCGCGGCAAGGGCTTAGTGCTGTGGGGTACGAGCATGGCATCGCCACAGGTGCACATGACCCATATGTTGCACACCGAGGAATCAACTGAACAGCAGACGATTCGTAACAACGCAGCAACGCCAGGATTTGAACCAAACGTAAGGTTCGTGCAGCTCGGCGAACGCAAGTTGTTCACGGCAATTACGTTGCCAAGTAAGTCGAGTGAGTACGCAGGCGCGGCAAAGCTGCCTGTGCTGATGAAGCCATATGGCGGCCCAGGCTTCCAGGAAGTGGCGCTGTCACAGCGTTACTACTGGGATTCGCAGTGGTGGGCTGATCAGGGCTGGATTGTGGTGACCAGCGATGGTCGTGGCACTACGGGCCGTGGCCCACGCTGGGATCGTGCCATTTACGAGAACATGAAGCAGGTTACGCTCGACGATCAGGTTGATGCTGTGCATGCATTGAAGGATGCTTTGGTTGCAATGGGCGAGCAGCGCCATGAGCAGCTGCCTGAGCCAGATCTTGAGAATGTGTCGATGATCGGCTGGTCCTATGGCGGATTCCTTTCGGCAACGGCTGTGCTCGAGGCTCCTGATGTGTTCCGTTCGGCTTGTGCAGGCGCTCCGCCAGTGGATTGGACGCTCTATGACACGCATTACACCGAGCGTTACTTGGGCCTCGATCCAGATGTATACGAACGCAACTCGGTGATTGCGTCTGCAGCGAATTTGCAGGGACATTTAATGCTCATTCATGGTTTTGCAGACGATAATGTGGCCGTTGCAAACAGCCTGCGACTGAGCCATGCGTTAATGGCAGCCGGCAAGGACCACACGTTCCTGCCGCTCGTAGGCATTACTCATATGACAAATGATCCAGAGGTGGCAAAGAATTTGCTAATTCTGCAGCGAGACTTTTTAAGGAAGGCGGGGACTGATGGAAATTGCGCTGCTCAATGAAGCACAGTATGCAGAGCAAATGAAGCAGGTCGTGCTGCCTTCATTGGCTGCATGTATGGAAAAGGGCGGCATGCGCCCGGCAACTCGCACCTATGCGGGTGCAGCGCTACGACCGCTTGCTAATAAAGAGCCGTTGAACTATGTGTGCTACGACTGGCATCGCTTCCATGAACTGGGCGTGCCAGGCGCTTCGCAGACGTTCCATGGAGCAGTGGTACTGGCTCATGGCTTCTCTGAGTTCGCCGCAAAATACGACGAAATGAGCTGGTACTTCTTGCTTGCCGGTTACTCGGTGTGCATTATGGAGCAGCGCGGCCATGGCTTCTCGCCACACGACAACCGCAATGGCGATACAACAATCTGGATTGATGATTGGCATCGCTGGGTTGCTGACTTGGCTAAGTTCTGTCGCAATGTTGGCCGTTACTATGCACAAGGCGAGCAGCTTGCGCTGTATGCGCATTCCATGGGTGGTGGCATTGCTGCTGCCATGCTGGAACGCTATGCATTCCAGGTTGATAAGGCCGTGCTTTCGTCGCCAATGATTGCGCCACGTACTGGTGCACCAAACTGGCTTGCTGGAGCAGTGTGCTCGTTGGCTTGTGATTTGGGTCGAGGCTTTGCCAAGGCTCCGGGTCAGCACGAGTACTCCACGGAAATTGATTGGGAACGCAATCAGGGCGCAAGTAAGGCACGCGTTGAGTGGTATCAGTCGCTGCGCGCTGCTGAACCGCATTACCAGCCAAGTGCTGCATCGAATGAATGGGTACGCCAAGCATTGCAGATGTCGCAAGGTATTTTGCGTCCATCAATGTGTGCTCGTATTTCAGTGCCAGTGCTGTTGTGCCAAGCCACCAATGATGTGTGGGTGCATACGAATAAGCAAGACGAGTTCCGCGAACGCGTGCTCGCTGCTGGCGGCAGTATGTATTTTGAACGCTTTAACGCATGCCATGCGATTTTCTCGATGCCAAACCATGTGTTGGCGCCATATCTCAAAGATATTTTGCGCTTCTTGCATTCGGGCGAAAAAATCAGCGTGCTCGAATAGGCATGTTTGAACCAACATGCTTCAGCAAACGTGTCTGAATAAATGTGCTTGAACCAACGCGCATGAATCAATGTGCATGAAGCATTGGAAACGTTTGAGTATGGGAATGGAAGGATTCTAACGATGAACGACGTACTCATTAAGGCTCTTGAGACCTTTATTAATGAGGATTACGACGAGGCTTGGAAGCTGTACGACCAAGCAGCACAAGGTAATGATGCTGAAGGCAACGCTGCCGCAGACATTGATACCGATCATGCTGCAGCTATGCGCAGCATTGTTGCCTATGCCATGGGTAAGCAGGCACTTGAAGATGCTCCTGTGCAACTGCTCGAAATTGCTGAAGCGGAAGCACAGCGCATTATTGATGCACAGGGTTCTCTGGATGCCACGGCTGCTGTGAAGGCTTGCGCTACTTCGATGTTCATGACGTTGAAGGTGCTTGTCGATTGGCTCAAGGCTCAGTACCCAGATAATGAGGTTGTGCTGCCTCACGAGCTCTCGGTTGAGATTGTGCATGTGCTGCGTTCGTTCGCCAATATGATGGATCGCCTGTCCGATACGTACTCGGGTATTAGCGTGGTGCAGCCATTTGCTCTAATGATGCCTAACTTCTATATGTTGCTCGAAGCAGTGGCTTCGAGTGAGACGCAGGCTGTGCTCGACGGCAAGGCTACGTTTGAAGGCGAAGAGATTACTGAGCTCAACGAGCTGCTTAACGCCATTGACAATGAGCAAGACGGTCCAAGCGAGTTCTTGAAGATTACGCTCAACAAAGTTATGGCAGAGGACCGCAAGCAGCGCTTCACTGCTCAGGACTTCGCAGCTGTTACTAAGAAGGCAAACCTCGACGGCAAGCAGGGCGCTGCTCAGCAGGGTGACGCAGCAAACGCAGAGCCATCAGAAGCTGATGCTGTTGCCGCAGCAATTGAAGCTCATGACATGACTGCTGATAAGGCTTTTGAGCAGGCTACAGCTGATACGCTGCGCGCACTGCGCAAGTTCACGCGCCAGCCACTGGCTCATCTGACCGAGTTCCACAACCTTGCTTTCGCCTTCGCGTATGTTGCCGATATGGCCACCGATCCAACGCTGCGTCAGACCGATGAGCGCGATCAGAAGCTGGCTGAGCTCTACAGGCGTCTGTACGACTTTGTGGACACGGCTCGCGACGTTATTCTGATGCGCCAGTGCCCAGGCGGTAAGGCTGATCCAGATAGTGTGGAACAGCTCAAGAACAACTTGGTTATGCTGTCGATGACGTCGATCTGTGCAACGGCAACGGGTGCTGAACTCGTGGATCTGGTGCCAGAAATGGAGCGCACATTCAACCGTCTTGTCACGGTTTCGCTGAACCTGATGAAGCGCGTTGTGGCTCCTGAGCGTTTGACTGATGGCAAGGAGTATCACGGCTTCGAAGACACGGCACAAAACATTGCTGTGCTGAGCCTGCGCTTCATTCTGGTGCTTGCTGCTTCAGGCCTGCGCTAAAACTCGCCCCCGACCTCTCTGAAGTTCATAGCATGGCTAGAATCAAGGCAGAGAGGAATGAGGTAAGTGCATGTCGAATAAGCCATTTCGTCCATCGCAGTATGCCCCGGGCAAGGGCAAGAAACCGCGACTCGAACGGTTTGGTCGTTTTGGTGCGTCACGCGTGCTCGTTGGCTGCCTGCTGCTGCTTGCAGGCGGCTTCTTCTGGGGAGTTAATGGCACAACATCAAAGTTCCTGCTTGAAGACTATGGTGTGACGCCAATTTGGCTTGCCTGCATTCGTGAATTGCTGGCTGGCGTCATGTTCTTAGTTGTCGCTGCCATTAGTGAGCCAAAGCGCTTACTTGGCGCACTCAAGACGCCGCGTGACTGGCCTCGATTTGTTTTTGCTTCGTTAACCTGCGTCATGTTGGCGCAGGTTGCGTATCTGTTCTCGCTGGATTACACAAATCCAGGTACGGCAACGGTTATGCAGCAGCTCAACCTGATTATGGTGCTGTTCTATGTCTGCTTGGTAGGTAAACGCTGGCCAAGTATGAAGGAAGTTGCCGCAATTGTGCTCGCTTTTGCGGGCGTCTTCCTGCTCGTTACTGGCGGCAATCCAACAACGCTTTATATGCCTCTTCCTGGCCTGTGCTGGGGTCTGCTTGACGCCCTTTCTGGCGCCTGCCTTGCTATTGTGCCTATCTCACTGATTAACCGTTGGGGTAACTTCACGTTCAACGGCATTACATTCACGCTCTCTGGCCTGCTGTTGATTCCGTTCGCTCATCCAATTGCCGACGCTCCTCATTTGGATCTGCGCGGCTGGGGACTGCTCGGCTTCACAGTCATTGGTGGCACATTCCTTGCGTTCTGGCTGTTCTTAGGTGGCGTTGTGCGCGCTGGTTCGCTGCGTACGTCACTGCTGTCTACATTCGAGCCAGTTGTGGCCACGGTTACGGCCGTCGTTTGGATGGGTACAGTCTTCCTGCCAACTGACTTTATTGGTTTCGCACTTATTCTTGCCATGGTTGTAGTTATGGCCGTCGGATCTAGCCGTCGTAGCAAGAAGTCAGAACCCGAACTTACTGAACAACCTTCTTCGGAAAGGTTGAAGCAATGACGCAAGCATCCGTCAAACCAAAGCTGCAACGTTTTATTGATGCTGAGCGCTGGTTCGCATGCCCACTATGCAGTGAGGTATTGCAATTTGATGCCAGCAACGGCCATGCACTCGTGTGCAGTAATCATCATTGTTTTGATCTGGCAAAACAGGGCTACGCAAATCTAGAGCCGCATGCCAAAACGAGTGAGGTCTATAGCCGAGCGAACTTTGAACAGCGTGGCCGAATTTTGGAAGCGGGCTACTACGCACATGTGCTGAACGCAGTGGCTCGAGCACTGCAGAAAACTGGTCACACGGCGGGAGCTGTGCTCGATGCCGGCTGTGGTGAGGGTTACTACGCACGTGCCATCGCGCAGCAGTTCAGCGACGCCGATGTGCTGGCTTTTGATTTATCAAAGCAGTCAGTGCAGTTAGCCGCGCGTGAGGATGCTGACTGTGCTGTGCGCTGGTTCGTTGGCAATTTAATGAACTTGCCAATTCAGAACGAGCGAATTAGCACGCTGCTCAATGTGTTTAGTCCAGCGAACTATAGCGAGTTCAACCGCGTACTCGAGCCAGATGCTGTGGTCGTCAAAGTTGTGCCGGGCTCTCAGCATGTGCATGAACTGCGTGAGCTGGCAGCAGGGAAGGGCTTGGTTCGTCAGCGTGACTACAGCAATGAGCAGGTTGTGGATGCTTTTGCTGAGCACTATTCGATTGTTTCACGGGAAACAGTTAGCCAAACGTTTGCGATGCCAGCAGACGATGTGCTCGCGTTCGCACAGATGACGCCATTGCTGTTCCATGTGGACTTGGATGAGCTGGATTTGACGCAAGTGCATGAAGTAACGGTAGAAGCGGAAGTGTTAGTCGGAAGGAACTGACCAGTGTCGAAGAAGACGCAGAACAGGCAGCAGAATAAGCCAAACGAGTATAAGCAGCGTCGCGCGCAAGCACAGCGTATGCGTGAACTCGAGTCGCGAGGGGAGTTGCCACAGCCGCAAGCTCAAACGGTTACGGAACCGAACGAAAAGCCAAAAACGAGCAAGCTGACGATTCTTACGTTGGTTATGGCTGTTGCTGGCGCCATTCTGCATTTTGCTTCGCCGCAGCTCGCAATTGCAGGCTTCACACTGTGCCTGCTGTCGTTTATTGTGGGCGTCATTAATTTGGGTATGGAACGTCATAAGAAGACGTCAACGAAGAGCGCGTGGAAGGTGCTTGGCGCTGCCGTTATTGCTGGCTTGTTGTGCGCTATGACGGCCACTTGGTGAACAAAACCTTACATGAATATAAAAAAATTGGCGATTCGATGCGGAGGGGATGCCGTACGAATCGCCATTGGAATATTGGAAACTACAAGAGTTTCCTCACTTCACGGGGAAGTTGTGTAATCCTGCCTTGAGTGTGCTACTCAAAACAAACCCCTTGGATGGTAAATCTGTAATTACTTGACGCTCCTGATGCGCATGATGATTGCAGAAGCAACCATGACGACTGCAATCGACACGATGAAGACGCAGACATATGCTGCACCTGGAGTGGTCGAGCTGTGCGTGAACTTCGTGACCATGCTGATAACGCCCGTCGTCAGGATCGAGCCGACGACAGTAGACATCGTGTTAGCAAGGTTCAGAATGCCCAGATCCTTACCAGCGTCTGCCTTGTTTGGCAGCACGGCAATGTTCAGAGCCTGATCGATGGCGTTGTAGACGCCGTAACCGAGGCCAGCCACAACAGCGAACAGGTACATACCAATTTCTGAGTGGATGAACAGTGGGATTGCCGTACCTGCAGCAAACAGCACGCTTGCGAAGGCAACTGGAAGCTTACGCATGTTAAGACGGTCGGTAATCACGCCGGCAACAGCTGCGGAAATAAGAGCCGTGATGAGCGTAATAACAGCCATAGCAGATACGATTTGCAGTGCCTTAGTCTGAGCATCGGCCCTGCCGGCAAGAATGAAGTCTTGGCAGATGAACAGCTGGTACGTGGTGACCATGCAGTAGCCGCTGAGCATGAGCAGACGGCCGAACAGTGCCAGATAGAAATCAGGTGCATTGCGTGGTGGGCAAAGCGTGAGCAGCAGGCTCTTCACCGTGAGCTGCTTGCGTGGTTCGTTGACGCTCGATTCTTCCTTAGGGAAGATGAACAGCGTAATACCGAAGCCAACAGCAACAATGAAAGCAGCAGCGAGCAGCCAGCTTGGGCGCAGGCCCTGAGCGCCCTTAGCGAGCATCAGAGAGCCGACGAACGTACCCATGGTGTTACCAACTGCAGAACCTGCACCATAGAACGACGAAACAGTACCGCGCTTCTTTTCGCTGACACGATCAGACATGATGGCAATAAATGGTGCGAGCAGCATGTTGAAGCCAACCTGTGCGCAGCAGTACAGTGCGAAGACTCCGGCGACCGTGTGACAGTAACCTGCGGCAGCGAAGCTTACTGCGGTAACGGCAGTACCGCCCAGAATCCATGGCGTGCGCTTGCCAAAGCGCGAACGAGTCAAATCAGATAGTGCACCAAAAACAATGTTGGCCACAAGAGCGACGGCGGCGCCGACACTATTCAAAGCGCCAAGCAGGCCAATCTTGTGTGCGCTATCCATAAGCTCCAGTGTTTTCGGAAGCGTAATAGTGGAGAGCATGATCCAAGGCACTGCAGTACATGCAGAGAAGAGTGCGAAGCCAATTGTGTATCGAAGTACCTCGATACTTGACTTACTCATGCCTCTGCCATGCATTACCTCGGTGATATCCGCGGCTTGTGCGGCGGAGAGCTTTTGTGACGCTTTAACGCTTTGTCCGAAAATTGACATAGTTTCCCCTGACTGTGTTGGACAAGTAGTTCACAATGAAGCGCGACTCCGCGTCTTCATGTGCGCTGGTAGTAATTCGTTGTGGTTGTGTATGCTCCGTTGCATTGTCCTTGGATTATTCCAATAGACAGCTGGTCGCATCGGCAAGATCATGGTTGTGATCATTTGGTTGCGCATAGAGCTCGATCTCTATTGCAATCATTGCTGATTACGTTGTGTTGTCATGTATGTGAACGCATATCGCATTCATAGCGTGACAGCTTGCAGAGATTAGGTATCGGCCTTAATAGACCGTGCCCACTTACTTTTTGTTGTATTGCGCACCATCTTTGTCGACTGCTCCTTGGTTTTTGCACCAGGTACGAACCGCCAACACAACAAGCTATGCATTGCTTATTCGCATACCAAGTCAGCTGTTGGTTATGGTTTCGTTCCTTATGCAGTTATTCATTGCGGCTGGAACATACTAGGCGAATTAGCTACAGCTCTAGGTAGGCATGTAATCAAACATTGATTACGGTACGCTTCCCCTAGCGTGTAGTGATGTCCCCCAATATTCCGATGAGGTCTGCAACCGACATGACGTTCATCAATCTGCCTGTAGCAGCTCTCGAGAATCTATCTTCCCGAGACGGACGTATTATGTCTAGTCAATTTCAAAATGTGAAATGAACAATGCGTTTAGTTTCAGGGGTATAACCGGTTCGAGGAACTCTAATTATTGGGTTCTGAGGGCATACAAAATATGAGACGCGGTCGGCAAATCTGAGTGGATCGCGTTACACCTTCCGACCCGTCGTTGGATTGGATGTAGATACGAAAAAACCGGAGCCGAAGCTCCGGTTTTCTTTTTCGTGCGAGCGGGGGGACTTGAACCCCCACGAGCATACGCTCACTGCCACCTGAAGACAGCGCGTCTACCATTCCGCCACGCTCGCAGACAATCGTCAAACATACACCTAATGGCGTATCTAGGCAATCTGTGGCGTGTCGGATTCGTTTAACGGCTGAACTCAGTCGGCATGAAAGTGCCGCTCATATCAGCCGCGCGAACCGTTTTCGTAGTACTTAGCCAGCGTCTCATCGCGGAACTCTTCGAAGTATCCGCCATCAATCGATGCGCGAATATCGTCAAGCAGACGAATGAAGAAGTGCTCATTGTGAATCGTGGCCAGCGTAAAGCCGTTGAACTCACGTGCACGCAGCAAATGATCAACATAAGCCTTCGTGTAATGCGTGCAGGTGTAGCAATCGCAGCCCTCTTCAAGAGGCGTGAAATCGTGCTTGAACTGAGCACGCTTAATGTTGTAACGACCATGACGCGTGTAAATAGCGCCGTTACGGCCACAACGAGCAGGAGCCACGCAGTCGAAGGTATCGCCACCGTTCTCAACGCAAGCGAAAATATCGTCCACTGCGGCAATGCCGAGCACGTGACGAGGACGCGATTCAGGCATAGCGTCGCAAATCCAAGCGCACGTATCACCAATAATGCGCTTCTCAATGGCGCCACCAATGCCAACGCCATCGAAGTCAAGCGAAGCAATCTGCTCAGCAGCATGACGACGCAGATCTTCGTAGTTAGCGCCCTGAACCACGCCATACAGTGCCTGATATGGCTTGCCGACGCGCTCTTCGGTCAGACGCTTGTGTTCGGCCACGCAGCGCTTAGCCCAGCGGAACGTACGCTCCACGGACTGCTCCTGGTAACCGCGCGTATTCATCAGCGTCGTCAGCTCATCAAACGAGAACATAATGTCAGCGCCAAGCTGGTGCTGAATACCCATCGAAATCTCAGCCGAGAAGCGGTGCTTAGCGCCGTTCAGTGGCGACTTAAACGTCACACCATCTTCGTCAACAAAAGCGAGACGCTCCTTGCCTTTAGCAATAACGTCATCGGACTTCATGCCCGTCACATCCATAGCCAGCGTCTTCTTGAAGCCAGCACCGAGCGACAGTACTTGGAAGCCGCCCGAATCAGTGAACGTAGGGCCATCCCAGTTCATGAATTTGCCAAGACCGCCAGCCTCGTCGACCACGTCTGGGCCTGGGCGTTCAAACAGATGGAATGCATTCGACAGCATGCACTGTGCGCCAGTAGCCTTCATCGTTTCTGGCAGCACGGCCTTCATAGCGGCCTGCGTACCAACTGGCACGAAGGCTGGCGTCTGAATATCGCCGTGAGGCGTGTGGATTACGCCCGTTCGCCCATAGCGTGCTCCTCCGCGGCCCTTACCGTCAGCGGAGTCCTCCAAGCGCGTGTGCTGCTCAAAGTAAAACGCAGAGCGATCGCCCGGCTTGCCCGGTTCAGCTCCGCGAGGATGTTCAAGAAGATTCGTCATGCGGCCCACTTTATGCGTCAGTCTCTATTAGTTCGCTTCAACAGTTGTTCCGCTCAGCTGTTCTGAGTATGGAATATTCGTCGCGTTTGCTGTGTTCTATTGCATGATTGATTTCTGCTGAAGTTTCATAGGGTGTGAAAACAAAATATGCAGCTCTTGATGATTTGTACAACAAACTTGTAATTGATTCACAATTAATTTTCAGCAAATCTCAAGAAAAAGAACTTTAACTATTCTCTAGCTTCATCTTATGGCGAACGCTTAGAAGGACCACCAACCACGAAAGGGTTAATGATGGCTGAAGATATGAATGGTACGCCTATGCGACCAGATTCGGATCAGAATCCGTTTAACCGACCAGCGGTGCCAACCGCCGACGATAAGCAAGAAACTGTTACGTCTCACACCACAGAAGTTATTGAACCTGTGGAAGAGCAGAAAACGGAGCCAATCTATCGTCAGGCTCCACACTACGGAGCGTACGCACCACAGAACCAAGCGCAACCAACGCAGCCTATGCAGCCAACGCAACCGACCCAGCCAATGGGCGGCATGCAACCAACGATGAACCCTGCAGGCCCAGGTATGCCAACGGGAAACGGCCCATTCGGCCCGACTACGCCGGGTGCTCCAGGTGACGGTCAGAACCCATATGGCAAGCCAAACAAGGCTCCATCGGCAACTCGTACGCGCAAGCAGTCGACGGTTGTGACAGCCGTTGTAGCTTCGGTTGTTTCAGCAGCACTGTGCTTGGGTATTGGCTTTGCAGCAATTTCGAACGGCTGGGTCACGGTACCACAGTCGAATTCGCTGAGCTCAGTGAGCTCGAGCAAGCGTGGCACGGGCACGGCAAGTGTGAACGGCACTGCACCAAACTGGCAGGCTGTTTCTGAGCAGGTGTCGCCTTCGGTGGTGGCTATTTCTGCTCAGGTGGATCAGGGTGTGGCTAAGGGCTCGGGCGCCATTCTTGACACCGAGGGCCATGTTGTGACAAACAACCACGTTGTGGCTGACGCAAGCCGCCTGCAGATCACGCTCGATAACGGCGATATTTACGAGGCCAAGGTTGTTGGCACCGATAAGACCACCGATTTGGCTGTGCTGCAGATTCAGGATCCACCAAAGGATCTGAAGCCTGTGACATTCGCTGATTCGGCTCAGCTGGCTCCTGGTGAGAACGTTATGTCGATTGGTAACCCACTCGGTTACGAAGGCACGGTGACGTCGGGTATTGTGTCCGCTCTGAACCGCCCTGTGACGGTTATGGACGAAGATAACGATGCCATTGTGACGAACGCTGTGCAGATTGATGCCGCAATTAACCCAGGTAACTCGGGCGGCCCAACGTTCAACGCAGCTGGCCAGGTTATTGGCATCAACTCGTCGATTGCTTCGAACACGTCGAATAGTGAAGAAGCAGGCTCGATTGGTATTGGCTTCGCCATTCCTTCGAACCTCGTCAAGCGCGTGACCGAAGAAATTATTAAGACGGGCAAGGTTGAGCACGTCGCACTCGGCATCACGATTAAGGATGCCACGGTTACGGCTGATGGCGTGACTCGCGGTGGTGTAGAAGTCAACAGCGTGGTGCCAGATGGCCCAGCAGCTAAGGCAGGTATTAAGGCTGGCGACGTCATTGTGGCTTACGACGGTCTTGCTACGAACAGCAACTACTCGTTGCTCGGCTTTGTGCGCGCAGCCGCTATGAACTCGACGGCAAAGATCACGCTTGTGCGTGACGGTCACACGATGGACGTGGATGTGCACTTCGATCGTGCAGAAGCAGATGTTAACGGCACGAACCGTAAGGACGACAGCAACCAGAACCAGAACAACCAAAAGAAGGATAAGGGCAACGGTTTCTCGGATCCATTCGGTCTGTGGTAAACCCATGAACCGCTCACTCGAGTAGTAACAAACTCAAGTAGTGACAAACTCGAGTAGCAATAAACTCAAGTAGCAGCAAAGCGCTCGACGGGCAGCTCCCGCCGGGCGCTTTTGTTGTATTGGGCCGTTGTATTGGGCTTTTACTGTATTGCGACTGAACGGCGTTGATGTCCATGAGGTTTTCAGTTCAATGAGAATACGCACGAGCTGTTTAGACAAGGCACTGTCCTTTTGCTATGGTGACAGTCTGTATTCTTTTTACGCCGTGTGTCGGGAACTGTGCCAAGCCGGGTATTCGCTGTCGATGGGCTAACAAGGCGTAGCAGGACGCAGCTGAACTTATGTCTATGTAGAAAGGCTCTGCGTCGCACAGATAGCAATTGCTTGAAGTAATGGCTCTAAGAAGTGAACTGTAGTGAATTACTACAGAGCATTGCCGTAGAGATTGCCGTATCTGTGTGAACTGAATTGAGTTCCCGCTATGCTGCCGCCAGTGGCATGGCTCCTTTGTAAATAGCCGTATCTGAAGCTTGCGTGCGACCAACACGAACGTAAGGAGATGCGGTGCATAAAGTATTCCGCTTATTTCAAGAAGTTCCGCTGCTGCTAGCCGTTCTTATTGCAGCAATTCCGCTCGCGCTGTGGCCAACCGTCCGTCCTTGGGGTAATACGGGCGCCGCCTATGATCCAGGCATTGGCGAGTGGGTCATTATTTTGCTGGTGCTGTGGACCTGCATTGATTCGGTCCGTAGCATTCTTGCTGATCTGCGTCATGGCCAAGTTGGCGTGGATATTTTGGCAGTTGTGGCACTGATTTCAACCGTGTGCGTGCAGCAATTCTGGGCATCATGGGCTGTTGTGCTCATGGTCGCTTCGGGCGATGCTATTGAAACGTTTGCTCAGACGAAGGCTAAGTCGGCTCTGACTGCGCTGATTGATGCAGCTCCTCGCACGGCTCACGTGGTGACGCTGCCTGGCATTCCAGACGCTGCTGAGCAGTCTGCTTCAAATGCTGCTGGTTCTGCCGCTACTGCTGGTTGTGCTGCCGAAGCCGTTGTTGAAGCTGCGAACGCAACCGATGACGATTTCCGTCACGTCAGCGATGACGTTGTTGACGAGGAAGTAACTGGCCATCATTTCGATACAGTGCCTGTGGATCAGGTGCATGTGGGCGACGTGCTTATTGTGCTGCCTGGCGAAACGGTACCAGTCGATGGCGAGCTGCTGAGTGGCTCGGCAACGCTTGATCTTTCGAATATTAACGGCGAACCAGTGCCTCGTACCGTGTACGCCGGTGCTCGCGTGATGTCGGGTTCGGTCAACGGCTCGGCTGCCATGATGATTCGCGCTACAAAGGCTGCTGAGGATTCGCAGTATCAGCGCATTCTGGAGCTCGTCAAGTCGGCTCAGGATTCTCGAGCAGCTGCAGTTCGTACTGCAGATATGCTGGCCGTGCCATTCACGGTTATTTCGTTCATTATTGCTGGCGCTGCATGGATTGTTTCGGGTACGCCTCTGCGCTTCGCTCAGGTGCTTGTGCTGGCAACGCCTTGCCCTCTGCTGATTGCCGCTCCTGTTGCGTTCATTGCAGGTACAGGTCGCTTGGCTCGTCACGGCATTCTTGTGAAGACTCAGGATATTCTCGAGAACTTGGGTCACGTGACGCACGTCTTCTTCGATAAGACGGGCACGCTTACGGTTAAGCAGCCTCAGGTGGTGCGTCTCGAGCGCTCGGCTGACGTTACGATGTCCGACGACGAGCTGCTCGTTATGGCCGGCGTTGTGGAGAGCTATTCCGTTCATATTCTCGCTAAAGGCATTGCCCGCGCTGGTAAGCAGGCCATGGTGCGTTTGGGAATCATCGAGCCATCTGAAGACGATGATTTCTCTGGTACCACAGCTGGCGAATCCGGAATGCAAGAGCCGCAACCACAGAAATCAACAGTGCAGCCGAAGGGTACGTGGAAGCTGCCGAACCCACATCACCCAGTCGTGCGCGGCATTGTGGAGGAAGCTGGAAAGGGCGTGGCTGGCGAGGTCAACGGCCACGCAGTACGCGTTGGAAGGCTTGCGTTCGTTGTGAGTCACGAAGCTGCACATGCGAGCGAAACGGCTGAACAGACGAATGAAGCTGCTGTGCGTCGTGCACACGAAGATGCTGTGGCTGCAAATAACGTGAGCTGGCCAACGCAACTCAAGCCAGATGAAATGGCCACCTACGTTTCGGTAGATGGAAAGCTGGCCGCACGCATTGTGCTGCGTGATGTGCCACGTGCCGACTCGGCTCAGGCCATTAGCGAGCTCAAGCAGATGGGCGTTACCGATCTGACGATGCTGACGGGCGATAAGAAGGCTAGCGCTGAACTTATTGCTAACGAAGTCGGTATTCCGGACGTGCGTTACGAGCTGCTGCCTGAAGACAAGGTAATGGCCGTGAAGCAGGTCGAGAAGGCCGAGCACATGAGGAAACTGCCGATCTGGGATCGCATTACGAACAAGCTGCTCGGTGTGAACCTCAGTGAGTCGATCACGATGATGGTCGGCGATGGCGTGAACGATGCTCCTGTGCTGTCGGCTGCTGATATTGGTGTGGCTATGACTGACGGCACGAGCACGGCTGCTTCGGAGTCGGCTCAGGTCGTCATTATGAACGATTCGATTAGTGCAGTTCCAATGTCGATTCGCATTGCTCACCAGACGAAGCGCACAATGCTGCAGGCGGTGCTGACGGGCCTTGGCCTCGCCATTGTGGCTATGGTTTGCGCAGCATTCAACCTGATCCCAGTCGTTGTGGGTGCATTCCTGCAGGAAGCTATTGATGTGGTTTCGATTGTGTGGGGTGTGACCGCAATGGTTGATCGCAAGAAGTGATGCATTGCTAATGATGTGTTGACGAGGCTCATATTCCTTCGTGGAGTGTGGGCCTCGCTTCATATGTGTAACTTCATATACACAAGCTGATGCGGTGATGTGTGGCTGAACAAAATGTGAAGTTTCTTGCATGCGCTAACCGCATATCAATGTGGGTTCCCTTCTTTCCGGTAAGTCAGGTACGATATTTGGCGTGACTGCAACGAATACTGAATCTGAAAACAACGGCCTGCGTATTGCCGTTATTGGTGCCGGTCCTGCCGGTGTTTACTCTTCTGATATCTTCCTGCGTCAGCTCAAGAAGCTCGGCGATGAGCTTGGCTTGGGAACTGAGGCTCGCATCGATTTGTTCGAGCGTCTGCCTGTTCCATTTGGTCTGGTGCGCTATGGTGTGGCTCCTGACCACCCATCGATTAAGTTCATTGCTTCTGCACTCGAGAAGACGCTTGATAACCCACACATCCACCTGTACTGCGATGTGGAGTTCGGCAAGGATGTGACGCTTGAGGATCTGCTCGAGCGCTACGATGCTGTGCTGTTCGCAACGGGTGCTGTGAAGGATAAGCCGCTGAGGCTGCCAGGCGCCGATCTTGATGGCGTTTACGGCGCTGCTGAGTTCGTCGGTTGGTACGACGGCCATCCAGCAGGCAAGCGCGAGTGGCCACTGGATGCCGAGCGCGTCGCTGTTATTGGTGGCGGCAACGTGGCAATGGATGTGGCTCGTGAGCTCATGCGTAACGCTGATGACCTCAAGGCTAAGACTGATATTCCAGATAACGTCTACGAGGGCATTAAGGCCAACAAAGCTAAGGAACTGCATCTGTTCATCCGCCGTGGCGTTGCACAGGCAAAGTTCTCTGTGCAGGAGCTGCGTGAGATGGAGAAGCTGCCAGGCGTGCAGCTGATCATTAACGAGGATGACTTCGAGCTCGACGATGACACGATCGAAATGGCTCAGCAGGATAAGCTGACGCGCCAGATGGTCGAAGAGCTGTACGCAATCCGCGAGATGGCTGAAGACATGGAAGACGACGGCGACGTTGACTTCGAAGGCAACCCAGCTGACCGCAAGTACTACATCCACTTCAACAGCGCTCCAACCGAGATTCTCGGCGAGGATGGCCATGTGAAGGCTATTCGTGTGGAGCACACGGAAACCTCGGCTGATGGCGTTATGAAGCGCCTTGGCTCGTTCACGGATTACCCAGTTGAAGCTGTGTACCACGCAATCGGCTACAAGCCAGAATCGGTGACGGGTATTGCTTATGACGAGCACGGTGCTCACTTGGCAAACGCTAACGGTGACGGCCGCATTACGGTCGAAGCTGATAACGGCGAAGTGCGCGATCGTCTGTACGCCACGGGTTGGGCAAAGCGCGGTCCTGTGGGCCTGATTGGCTCCACGAAGTCCGATGCACTGCTCATTGTGACGAACATGCTTGAGGATCTGGCTAAGGATGCTGAAGGTGGCCGTGTGGCTGCTGATCGCGATCCTGAATCGATTGATCGGCTGCTTGCTGAGCGCGGTGTGCACCCAATTGACTTCGCAGGCTGGAAGCGCATTGACGCTTACGAGCGTGCTGAAGGTGCTAAGGAAGGCCGCGAGCACAAGAAGGTTATCGATCCTGAGCAGTTCCGCGCTCTGGCTCACGAAGTAGCAGGTGAGTGAGGAACAGCTGTATAGCGAGCAATGGCTGTAGAGCTTTGACGAAGTTGCTGCAAGGTTGCTTCGTTTGTGCTAGGTTAGCTAGCGTTGCTGGTTAGTAATCGCTACTCATTGCAGTGTGATTCTGATAAGAGCGCTAGCTTACTAGCTCTGCGGATATAGTTCATCGGTAGAACGAAAGCTTCCCAAGCTTTAGAGGCGGGTTCGACTCCCGTTATCCGCTCCATTGAAGCATCAACAAAACCTCAGAAACCGTTGAAAAATCAAGGTTCCTGAGGTTTTGTATATTTTCGTAAATCTTACGAAAATGCCTCAATTGCGGCTTATGTGTGACAAAAGTGTGACAAAAATTAGTCGTGTTAGGGGGCATTTTTTAGTGCAGTTTCTTTTGGATAGTTTTGGACACATTTGGACAGGTGTCCAAATGATTGAAGGTTCTAAAACCTAGTGTTTCCAATGTTTCTTAGATGCTTTTGGACATTTGGACACTTTGGACAGGGTTTTAGAGGGTGAAGAAAACATAATGCATTGTGATGGATAGAGTGGGGAATATGAATAAGTAAAGTAATGAATACTCGAAACCACCTATGAGCAACTACTCAATCAACGTTCGTTAACCAATCCTATGCAGTACGCACGCTGCAGCAAGCATTGTGAAAGTAGTAATGTATCCAATATGGAGACATTAAACAATGATAAACATGAAGCATTCTTGCGAGGTCAAAGGCTTAAGGGTCTTAGGATTAAGCAAGGTCTTACTCAAGCACAGGTCGCAGAGCATGTAACTGGAGTTAATAGGCCGAGAGTTGCTGCGTATGAGAATGGCTCGTACGATTTAGCAAATATGTCATTTGGTACAGCCAAAGAACTTGCTGCAGCCCTTGGGCTTTCTATCAGTACGCTCGCAAAAATCATCTAACTATAATCATATGGTCGTCGAGAAGTATGCCGCCATTCCTGTGTCAATTCTATCTGTAACGTCTATTCCAAATTCCGTAGAAACAGCATTCATAGTCAGAACCAGAACAGCAAGCGGCCCTAGCAAAAACGGGTGGGCTCCGTTACTCGCTCTTATATTTCTATTTCGATACCTCTATAGGATTGAAATCTATTGACGAATAATCAATGCATCACAGGTCTCATATGCTGAGCGTTATTTATAACGCGTATTATGTGTAAGTATATGATTTCAATATCAGACATATGCTGATGAATTACAAATTTATAGAAAAATAAACTGTAAAAAATAACAATTGCATAAAGAAAGTGACAATGTTCATATTTCTATATGAATTGATAGGCATAAGGAAGATGTAGGCGAATAATTATGGTGTGCCCGTAGCCACCCTAGTGATTCTCTGCTTGCGTGTGATATATCATGTTGAAATTGTATTTGTTGACAAGAAGAAAAGCAGCTGTAATTCTGTGCTTATTTAATATTCTTCTAGGTGCATATAACTATTATGCTTGTCCAACAGATGCAAAATATATGGCCATTGGTATGTCTGCAATAAGTTTGGTATTGATATTTCCGTTTATTATGAAAACGAAATCTAAGAAAATAACAATGATTGATTCTTATTATTTCGTTTTTACTGGATTGACCTTATGGATAGGAATGTTGTGCAACACGTTCTTCCATGATAGTTGGATTAAGTTCCTCATTCTTGGGTTACTTATGGTTTATGGAACAGTGGCGTCGCTGTTGTGGGCTGAGGCTTCCAGCACAAAAGCGAAGGATAGGCTATGAGTCCTAAGAAGGTTGCTAGGGATATCTATGATGCCGCTTTGCTAGACCATATTGGTTTGAATGTTTCTCTGCTTGTATTTAGAGCACTTCGACTATTTTCTGTTTTTGGTATTTTCTGCGTAACTTCTGTTATATCGACGAAATTATGTAATTTAGCGAAAGTATATTTTCAAGCTTACGCAGTTGATATATGTACGATTATATTATTTGTAATTAATATTTATTGTGTTGTACTGCATATTTTCCGTGAAACTTTAACGGTTCGAAGAATACGGCTTCTTGATCATCCTCAACGGGAATTCTATCGTTCTGTTGATATTTCGATTGCTCATGTTGTGCGTGCTGAATGCGATCAAGCAGTAAGTCTTGTCGGAGCTGCTTCCTTGGGGTTAAGTTGTGGTGCTATTTCGCGGTTTATTATCGATGGTGCACAACTCAATCGGATTATATCTTTGGCCATATTCCCGGTGATGTTGGTAGTTTCGATGTATGCAATCACCTTTACCGTGGCTAGCCGCAACAGAATACATAAGCCTACCGTTATTGGGCATGTATTTATCGGTTTGATACTAGGTGTTACTGCAGCAGTATTACTGAACGTAGTATTATTCAGAGATCAATTCATGAATAGGTTGCCTATTGCTACATTCGATATTAATAGCGTAATTCAAATACAATTATTAATTTCTATTATTGTTTCCGCTTCCGCGCTCGTATTGTGCAGAATTGCTTATAAAAAGATTCTGAAATCTAATAATTCTTATACGGCACGAGGGGCTTCTTATCGAGCGACCACGGTACGGAGAAAATTTACGTCTATTTCGGCAACGATTGTTTCTAGTGATCTACAAGATCCTGTGAAGAATATGTCGATTTGCAGAATACTGCTGTTCACTTGGTTCTTCGGCTCTGTTGCTTGTGTGTTTGCATATCTGCAACCGGAGCTGAGATTTATTGCGGTTCAGAAGTTGAATACCTGTATTGCGGTATTGGCGTTAGTTCTTGGGCTTTGTATTGCTGATATTTATTCGACTTGGATTGGCCCATTGGTGTATTCACATCGATGGCGTTGCAGCTGGGAAGCTGGGGCAAATATATACGCAATGGCAGTGATTCCTCTTGGTATAGCGTTATCTGCTGGTGTGCTCATTGCATTGCCACTCATGGTGGGCGTCTCACGTATGGGTGGCAGTTGGTTTTTGCTGCTTTCCGTTGTTTTGACAGCTATTGTGTGCGATTGGATTGCGACGTCTCTGTTCCCAGGCGAGCAGACTAACGCTGGCCCCAATAATGTACAGATTCCATTGTCTGCAGGATTTCTAGCCGTATTCGGCTCAGCTTGCCTCACTGGTATTGCTTGGATGCTCGCTGAATCAAGTTTCTCTTGGATCCTCATAATTATTGCTTCGGTGTTGATAGGAGTTGCAATATGGACCGCGAAAAGACGAATTTTGCGCCTTCCTTTGAGGCCGTCGGCCTGAGTCTTGAATATTTTCATGGCAAGCCAGTTTTGAATAACCTGAATTTGGCTATTCGTGGGCCTCAGCTTATTCGTTTAGATGCGGCTAATGGTTCTGGAAAATCAACGTTAATTGAAGCTGCATCGGGTTATTTGAGACCAAGCAAGGGTGAAGTGCGCATTAATGGCCATTTGGCACATGATGAAGCAATCCGTGCACAACGTCGAGTATGCCGATCGACTCCAGCGTTACATCCGAATTTAAGTGTTTCTGATCACCTAGTAATTAGCGCGAATCTTGCAGGCGTTGATCGAAGTGAACCATTGCAAAGGGCAGAACGACTTGGGCTTGAGGAATGGTTTGGTTTCCGCACCAATACGCTTTCCATGGGCACGGCGAAGAAGCTCTGGTTCATTATGTGCTCAACGGGGCTGTTTAATGTGATGTTTCTTGACGAGCCATTTAATGGTGTAGATCAGCAATCCATTGAGTATATGGTTTCAGAAATCAACAACTGGTCAGTGCGGTCATTAGTGGTATTAGTTAGCCATACTGTTCCGGAATCTCTGAACATTGCGCAAACAGTATCGCTGGTATAGGCATTGAGCTGCATAGGGGCAATAGGCAAATCAAGTACAAACATTTCTTGTAGTGAAATATTAAGCGATCACTCAGTTATCAACATCATGCTGAATGGCAGTAAGTATTAGACGCTTGGCATGTAAGGGTGATCGCATGAAGCTGCCAGACATTATGAGGAACCCATTTACGAATAAGGGCACGGCATTCACGCTAGAAGAGCGTAAGCAGTACGGCTTAGCAGGTTTGCTGCCATCGGCTGTTGAGACGCTTGATGACCAAGAGCGCCGTGCTTATGAGCAATACAACAACTGCGAATCGAATCTGCAGAAGTACTTAATGCTCAGTGATTTGCGTAATGCGAATGCCACGCTGTATTACCGCGTTGTGACTGAGCACCTGGCAGAAATGCTGCCAATTATTTACGATCCAACAATTGCTGAAGCAATTGAGAAGTGGTCGGATGATTTCCGCGATGCTCCCGCGCTGTATTTAAGCGTTGATCATATTGATCAAATCGATGAAGCCTTCGATAACTTGGGCCTTGGCCCTGACGATGTTGATCTGCTTGTTGTTTCCGATGCAGAGCAGATTCTTGGTATTGGCGATTGGGGAGTGAACGGCACGGAGATCAGCATTGGCAAGCTCGCTGTGTATACGGCAGCAGCAGGTGTTGATCCACGTCGCGTTGTGGCTGTTGGTCTCGATGCGGGTACCGATAACGAAGCATTGCTCAACAATCCAAAGTACTTAGGTAACCGCCATGCACGTGTGCGTGGCGAGCAGTATGACCGCATGATTGCTGAGTATCTGCGCAGTGCTGCAGCACACTTCCCACATGCCATGCTGCACTTTGAAGACTTTGGTGCTTCGAACGCACGTCGCATTCTCGAGCAGTATCGCGATCAGTATCGTATTTTCAACGACGATATGCAGGGCACAGGTGCCATTGTTATGGCAGCTGTTATGAGTGGCTTAAAGATTACGCACTCAACGTTCGCAGACCAGCGTTTGGTCGTGTTCGGTGCAGGCACTGCAGGTAGTGGCATGGCTGATCAGATTGCTGCAGCAATGGTTCGTGAAGGCTTGAGCGAGGATGAAGCTAAGGCTCGCGTCTGGCTCGTTGATATTAACGGCCTTGTAACTGATGACATGAAGAATCTGCCGAACTATCAGCAGCCATATGCTCGTCCAGCTGCGGAAGTGGCTGACTGGAAGCGTGACGAAAACGGCCATATTAAGCTGCTTGAAGTGATTAAGCATGTGCATCCAACGATTCTGATTGGAACGTCAACCGATCATGGCGCATTCACTGAAGATGTGATTCGTGAAATGGCTGCTGGCACAGAACGTCCAATTGTGCTGCCGCTTTCGAACCCAACGGAAAAGATCGAGGCTATGCCGGATGACATTATTCGCTGGAGTGATGGTCGTGCACTGATTTCTACGGGTATTCCAATTGATCCAGTCGAATACAACGGTGTGACCTATCACATTGGTCAGGCCAATAACGCGTTGCTGTACCCAGGCTTGGGTCTTGGCGTTATCATCAGCGCTGCTGAGCACATTACCGATGGCATGCTGCTGGCTGCGGCTAATGCAGCTGCTGGTCAGGTTGATGTGATGACGCCAGGCGCTTCGCTGCTGCCTGCTGTTGAGAACCTGCGTGAATCGTCGGCAACAGTTGCTGTTGCCGTTGCTATGCAAGCTGTGAAGGATGGCGTTGCAGAGGATTTGTACGCTCAGGCAGTTCATGACGGTAAGGCTGACGGCCGTACCGAAAAGGACTTCTGGATTGAACGTGTGCATGCCATGATGTGGCAGCCAGAATACAAGTAAAGTAGCCCTATGTGCGCGCGATATGAGGCCTTAACACTTGAACATGTTCAAGCGATTTTGACGCAGCTCACTGGCGATGAGCCAGAACATGATCCAACTGAAATGGCTCAGCCTGCTCAACCTGAGCGGCCCGAGCAGACTGAGCTGCCTATGCAGCAGGATTATGCATCGGCAACGCAGCAAGAACTAGAGTTTGACGAACCGCAGGAGCGAGAAGCGAAGCCACAACAGCATATCCCGGCTTCGCATGACCATGACGTGTTCCCAAGCTCGATTACACCCGTATTGCTGCCAACGTTTGACACTGCTAGTGGCTTGCAAAGCTTGCAAGCACGGGCGAGCAGCAATGCGGAAAACAGCGAAGCTTCGCCAGCATCTCAGCGCAAGCTGTATTTGCCATCGCACTCGTTGCAGATTGCTCAGCTGCGCTGGGGCTGTGATGCCTCATGGATGAACCAGCCAGTGTTTAATACGCGCATTGAGAGCACTGATAAGCCATTCTGGCGCAGCGCTATGGAGCATGAACGCTGCATAATCGCTTGCCGCAGGTTCTACGAATTTGCGCAAACGCCATACAGTGAGGCAGAGTTCGGCGACGGTATGGCAACAGCCATGCACGATTCAGCAGAAATCAATATTGCAACAAAACCCAAGCGAGCACGTAAGCGACAGTTCGTGTTCACGGTGCCGAACATGCCCGTCATGCTGATTGGAGCCGTACGAAAAGGGAACACGTTCTCGATGATTACGACGGCTGCGAACGCTGCAATGGCGCCGATCCACCCACGTATGCCGCTCGTGCTGCACCCACTTGAGTTGCAGCAGTGGCTGAGCCCAGACTATTTCGCACTCGCAGACCGGTCGAAAGTACCGTTTCACGTGGAACCAGCGAACTAGTCTGGACCGCTCATTGAATATCAAATATGCGCGTCAGGCCACTGCTGAGCGCATGGAATGGCACGAATATTCTTGCTGCACAGCGTCAGTATGGCGGCACACAACGTCACGCTGGCAAACGCAGCAAGAGCAAACGTGAAGCCCGTTGCAGCGAGTAGCATACCGGCAATTGCCGAGCAGAACATCGACAAGATTTGTGCAGGTACAGTCAACGTAACGGTAATACGACCCTGCATATGCTGCGGAGCTTTAGCGAAAATAAAGCCGAGCATCATGGCGTTGACGAGCGGCACTGGCAATCCCAGTAACGCGTTGAAAACGAGCATGTACCAGTAGGAATCCAGCAGCGGCAAAGCCAGTGCGGCTAATGCAATGAAGGCAAAGGATACGCAGGTTGCCATGCCGGCAGAAATGCGATTCGAAATACGAGCCGCAATGCACGATCCGACGAGCATCATAAAGCTAATAGCGCCGCCAATAAGGCCGATGCTCATAGCCGGAGTTCCTGTGGCAATTAAATGCAGCTGAATAGCGTATTGGATGCCGTTCACGCCGAAATTGAGCAAACTTGCAGCCGTAAGCACCACAAGCACGGTTCGTTTCGAAAACGACCAGACCCAGCCTTCTTTGAAATCGGCCACAAATTCCTTGAAACTATTGGATTCTTGAGCACTCTGGTCGGTGCCCGCAAGTCTCTGTGCCTCGTCAGCGACAGTCGCAGCTTTGCATTGTGACGTAACTTTGCGTTGTGGCACATCTTTACGCAAGCCCAGTGCAGCAACGCCAGCAACTGCATAAGCAAGCGCACTTGCGGCAAAAGGCAGCCAAATAAACAATCCGTAGAGCAAGCCACTTAGAGGATTGCTCATCATATTGATGGTCGCATCGCGGCCTTCGTTGAGGCTGCGCGCTTTTGGGTAAGCGCTAATCGGCACAATCGAGCGCAGCATCGCGTCAGCTGCACTGCCTAAGAAACCATTAATGGCGCAAGCAATAAGCGTGAGCGTAGTCAGCACAGCAAAGCTGAGATTGCCTGTAACGAGCAGTATGGCAACGGTACCCCAGAGCAGAGTTCCAGCGAAAGCATTAACAATAACGAGCGTTTTGCGCTCATGACGGTCGGTGAAAGTGCCGCCAAAAATACCCAGTACTTGTTGCACAGCAAGCGCTCCAGTACCGAGCCAGCCGGCCAAAACTGTTGATTGCGAAATCGTAAAAGCAACCAGTGAAATAGCAAGCGTGCGTAGTGCCAGGCCTACGGCAGTAGCACTATCGGCAGTGAACCACGCCATATACGATTCGTAGGCGCTTAATTTCTTTTCACAAGGCTCGCTTGCACCTGTTTTGGTAATAGACGATGCTGCAGTCATATCCCCTCATATTCTCTGCTCATCTCAACGCATAGGCTGCAGCTGCAAGTTGCTGCGCCTGAAGTAGCTATTGCCAATCTACCGATGGTGTGCATGGAGTTTTTGGCTTTCCTCAGTATTTGAGAGCACAAGAAAAACGAACATAAGAAAAGCGGGCACGTCAGCAACAGTGCTCAGCAATAGTGCTCAGCAACTGTGCTCACATGCCCGCCAAAGCAGGGGACTGAACGCTACTCCTTATGCATGGCCGCGTATTCGTTAATCGTGACGAACGTGTAGCCGTCAGCCTTGAGATCGTCAATAATGCCCGGCAGTGCGTCAACCGACTGTGTACGATCGCCGCCGCCTGCATGCATAAGCACTACAGCACCGTTGAAGACGCTGTCGCGCACCGTTTCGCGGATCTTGTCAGGACCAGGACGCTTCCAATCCTCAGTGTCGACGTTCCACAGCACGTTCATACCAACGAGATCGGCAGCCTCTTTCCACTGCTCAACGCCAAACGCACCATATGGAGCGCGCAGCACGTTCGTTTTATCGCCCGAAGCCTTCTCCAGATCTTGGAAGCCCTTTTCAATTTCGCTGCGCAGCTGCTTGCGGTTCATATTTGGCATGTAACCATGCGAGGCTGAGTGGCTCGCAACCTGATTGCCCTCTTGAATTGCGCGCTTTTCGATTTGCGGATACTCCAGCGCGGCTGTGCCGACGTCAAAGAACGTAGCCTTAACATGCTTGTCCTTCAAAATGTCGAGGATCTTCTCGGTATAAGGGCTTGGGCCATCATCAAACGTCAGTGCCACGATTTTCTTGTCTTTTGGCGACACATTAAACGAAATAACCTTGAGATTCGTAGGATCCTTAAGACGCTTTTTCTGCACCGTCTTACCGGAAATCTTGCCCGTCCACGTTTCTGCAAGGCCATCCTTGCCTTGCTGCACCACTTTCTGAATAGCGCCGTTATTCAAATTGATATCGGTGCCAAATGGAATAGGAGCTTCGCCAACACTGTGCTGTTCGGTGGTATCGGTGCCGTCAGTGACTGAAATAACAGCATTATTAGTCAGTCGAGCCGAACTGTAATCGGCATATGCCACAGCCTTGCCGTCAACAGAAACAGTTACTGGGTTGCCTTCGCCCTTTTTGAGCACTTTGCCGTCTACAGCAAGCAGATTGCCTGGCTTACGGTTGAAGTTATTGTGCTCCTTGAGCAGTGACTCGAGTGGCAGATCGGCCTTAATTGAGTAGGTTTTACCGTCCACGCTGACGTCAATCGAACGCCAGTGGAACTGCCACATCCACCACACGCTAATCGAGCCGATCACAACAGCTACGGCCACAATAATTGCCGTAATCGTAAAGCCAATACTGCGAGGCTTGCGTGGGCGAGGTGGTTCGGCCAGCCCTTCAAAAGAAAGTTCTTCTATGTGTTCTAGGTTTCCGTTCGGGTCGCTCATCACCAATTCCGTTCTCGTTCGCTGCGTTGCTCTGCCATCATTCTAGGCAATTTTTGTTCAAATTTCGGGACTTCTTTGGTGTCGAAATGTTGCGTGCGCTTAAGGAATTATTTCGATTTTTGTTAATACGAATAGAGCATAATAAAAACATGCCTATTGCAACACCAGAACGATATGAGGCCATGCTCGATGCAGCACGTGCCGGTGGATATGCTTTTCCAGCTATTAACGTGACGAGTACTCAGACGCTCAATGCTGCACTTCAAGGTTTCGCAGATGCAGAATCTGACGGCATTATTCAGGTGTCTGTTGGTGGTTCGGCGTATTTCTCGGGCCAGCGCGTAGCTGATCGCGTTACGGGTTCGCTTGCTTTTGCCGCATTTGCACGCGAAGTTGCGCGCAAATACCCAAATATTACGGTGGCTTTGCATACTGATCACTGCGCTAAGCAGTATTTGGATGATTGGGTTCGCCCTTTGCTCGACATTGAAGCCGATCAGGTGGCCCATGGTCAGGAGCCTGCGTTCCAGTCGCACATGTGGGATGGTTCCACGGTGCCACTGGCTGAAAACTTGAAGATTGCACGTGAGCTGCTCGAAAAGTCGCAGAAAGCTCACACGATTCTTGAAATTGAAATCGGTGCTGTTGGCGGCGAAGAAGATGGCCACAGCGCAGCAATCAATGACAAACTGTATTCCACGCCAGAAGATGGTTTGCGCGTAGCTCGTGCATTGGGCCTTGGTGAGCGCGGCCGTTATACGGCTGCTTTCACGTTTGGTAATGTGCATGGCGCCTATAAGCCAGGCGTAGTCAAGCTGCGTCCTGAACTGCTGGGCGAGATTCAGTCGGCAGTCTGGGAAGAGATTGAACGCGGTGAACTGCCACGCGTACCTGGCATGAAGGTACTCAATGGTGAACCATTCGAGCTCGTGTTCCATGGCGGCTCGGGTTCTACGCCTGCAGAAATTGCAGAAGCAGTGGCTCATGGCGTAGTCAAGATGAATATTGACACCGATACGCAGTATGCGTTTACGCGTGCCATTGCTAACCACATGTTCAAGCACTATGACGAAGTGCTCAAAGTTGATGGCGAAGTCGGCAATAAGAAGATGTATGACCCTCGTTCGTGGGGTCGTGAAGCCGAAGACGCTATGGCAGCACGCGTTGTAGAAGCCTGCAAGCAGCTTGGTTCTGCTGGCCGCGCTATGCACTGACGATTACTTTACGTTGCGAGACAAAGGGCCCCATGCGTATGGGGCCGCGGGTATGCTTGGTTCGTCTAATTGCTGACTGGAGCGGAGGGAAGCATGCCTGGAATTGTGTTGATTGGCGCACAGTGGGGTGACGAAGGTAAGGGTAAAGCAACCGATTTAATCGGTACCAAAGTCGATTACGTCGCACGTTTTAACGGTGGTAACAACGCAGGCCACACTGTTGTTGTTGGCAACGAATCTTACGCTCTGCATTTGCTTCCTTCAGGCATTATTAGCCCAACGGCTACGCCTGTTATTGGCAATGGTGTAGTTGTCGATCCAGAAGTGCTGTTTGAAGAAATCGATGGCTTGCAGTCCCGTGGCATTGATTGCTCGCGACTGCTCGTCAGCGAATCAGCACAGGTTATTGCGCCTTATCACCGCACTATTGATAAGGTCTCGGAGCGCTTCGCTGGTAAGAAGAAGATCGGCACTACAGGCCGCGGTATTGGCCCTGCTTATGCCGATAAGATCAACCGCGTTGGTATTCGCGTCTCTGATCTGTTCCACGAAGAAGTTCTGCGCGACAAGGTAGAAAACAGCCTGCGTCAGAAGAACCAGATGCTCGTCAAGCTCTATAACCGCCGTGCTGTTGACGTGGATCGTACTGTTGATGAGCTGCTGGCTCTGGGTGAGCGTTTGCGCCCATATGCAGCAAACACGTCGCTCGTGCTGAACAAGGCACTGGATGAAGGCAAGACTGTGCTGTTTGAAGGCGGTCAGGCCACCATGCTCGATATTGATCATGGCACCTACCCATTCGTGACATCGTCGAACCCAACCTCCGGCGGTGCTTGCACGGGTACCGGTGTTGGTCCAACGAAGATTAACCGCGTTATTGGCGTCTCCAAGGCTTATGTAACGCGCGTTGGCGAAGGTCCATTCCCAACCGAGCTGTTCGACGAGTGGGGTACGTGGTTGCGCGAGCAGGGTCACGAATATGGCGTGACTACGGGTCGTCCACGTCGTTGCGGCTGGTTTGATGCCGTAGTGAACCGTTATGCCGTGCAAGTGAACGGTTTAACCGATATTGTGCTGACGAAGCTTGATGTGCTGACTGGCCTTGAGCAGATTCCGCTGTGCGTTGCATACGACGTGGATGGCGAACGTTACGACGATATGCCAGTTGACCAAACAGCATTTGATATTGCAAAGCCAATCTATGAGACGATGCCGGGTTGGACCGAGGACATCTCTCAGATTCATGATTTTGATGATCTGCCTGCAAACTGCAAGGCATATGTGCGTAGGCTCGAAGAGCTTTCGGGCTGCCGCATTTCCGTGATTGGTACTGGTCCTCAGCGTGACCATATCATTCAAATTCATTCATTGGTGGATTGATAGTGGCTGATTCAAATAACGCCGAGCATAAAGAGCATGAAGAGGAAATAGCCGCACACGGCCATTTCCTTGATGCCATTGCTCGTGATGAACAAGATGCAACGCCTGATGCTGTTCCAGAAGAAGAGCATCCGCGCTTAGAAGTACCTGATATTACCGAGATGCCTGTTATCAGTACGATGACACCATTCCCGGCTCCAGTAGCTCCATCTGAGTCTGCAGCACCTGCAACTACAACTACAGCTGCAACAGATTCGGCGAATATAGCTACGGCTGATACTTCTGCTGCTAAGACTGCTGCATCAGCGTCGTCATCTGATTTTTCGTCGATTTCGGCTGCTTCGCCAACCGATGACGATACATTCTCGATTTTCGATGCTGACCACGATTTGTCTCGTGTGCCAAGCGTTGCCGCAGCCTTTGCTCCAGTAGCTACGGGTACCAACCCAACTGGTGCTGCTGCACAGTCGGCGCCGCCTGAGGTGCCACTGGCTCCTATGAAGCGTATGCAGGGTCGTTTTAACCCACTTGCTGATTTGCCAGTGTATCTGGTCGTGTTCCTTGGCGGCTTCGTCGGTACGGCAATGCGTTATGGCTGCGCACTGTGGATGCCAAAGCCACCAGCAACAACTGGCTTGTTCGCAGCATTCCACCCGGGCACGTTTGTGGCCAATATGCTCGCAACGTTTATTTTTGCAACGCTGACGGCTGCTATTTCGCAGGCTGTTTGGATTCGCAAGCGTTCGCGTCAGCTGATTAGCCGTGGTTTCGGCTTGGGTATGTGCGGCGGCTTCTCTACGTTCTCCACGTTCATGGTTGAGAACATGGAAGCTCTGCGCGATGGCGCAATCGGCAGCATGATCTTCTACATCCTGTGCTCGTTTGTGTGCGGTCTGTTGGTTGCAGCACTTGGTTCTTGGATTGGTTTGCGTATCACCACGAAGCGCGCCGCCCAAGCAATCAGAGAAGTCAATCTAGAAGACGCTCCTCAGCCGGCCATTGGCGTCAGGGTTCCTACGGACCCAGCTGTTGCCGGTCATTCTGCTGAAGAAAGCACGCAGCACGCGGTGGCCGCCGAGCCAAGCGCGCCTGCTACGGACGTGACGAATGAAGTGGACGGCGTACTCGGCTACTGCCCAGTGCCAAAAACGGCGCCAACGCAAGCTCACGAGCCTGACCCAACCACGGATGAAATTCCATTGGTGGCCGACCCACTGCGAGGGGAGGTTCACTGATGTTTACGGAATTCCTGTTAATTAGCGCATGTGGTGGCCTCGGCGCCGTGGCTCGCTTCGTACTCAACACGTCGATTCAGCGCTGGTGGACGAAGGCATTCCCAATGTCAACGTTCATTATCAACACGATCGCGTCACTGTGCGCGGGCGTTGCAGCGGCCTCATTCTTCTGCCATACCGTTGATAATTCGGCCTACTTGCTGTTTGCAACGGGCTTCCTCGGCGGCTTCTCCACGTTCTCCACGTGCGTCAACGAGATTCTCGCGTTGATTCGCGGCCGTCATTTTGGCGTGGCCACAACCTACTTCATTCTGACCATTGTGATTCCGCTTGGTGCCGCCATTTTGGGCTGGTTTATTGGATCGCTGTGATCAATGTTGATTTTTGAACGCACTCTGAAACCTATGTTCAGGGTGCGTTTCTTTTTACCGTGCTGCCACGTGATTGCACAGGTGCTCCGGCGGCTTCGGTATTCCTTTGGCATTTCTTCAGTATCCGCATAGCGGTCACGGTTCCGAAAGATGGACGCGTGCCGTTACCCCCGTCTCATTTCTGTAATATTGGCCCCAGTCTCAGCGACAGAATCGCGAGAGATGGTTGCTATCCCATCAGACGGATTGCCTGCAAATTACATGGGGGAGCGTTTGCTGGCACAACTATTGCAAACCACCATGAATGTGGCTCATGCCACCACATACGAGTAGAAGGAGCGCCATCCATGGCAGCACAGATTTGGTACGACAACGACGGCGACCTCTCGGTCTTTGACGGCAAGAAGGTTGCAATTATTGGTTATGGTTCGCAGGGCCATGCACACGCATTGAACCTTCGTGATTCGGGCGTGGACGTCGTTGTTGGTCTGCGTCCTACGTCAAAGTCCGTTGAGTTCGCCAAAGAACAGGGCCTTGAAGTCAAGAGCGTTGCTGACGCCGTTAAGGATGCAGATGTCATCATGATTCTTGCTCCTGATCAGCACCAGAAGGGTATCTGGGAGAACGACATCGAGCCAAACATTAAGCCAGGTGCAGCACTTGCCTTTGCACACGGCTTCAACATTCATTACGGCTACATCAAGCCATCGGCCGATCACCCAGTGTTCATGGTTGCTCCAAAGGGCCCAGGCCACATTGTGCGCCGTGAGTTCGCAGCAGGCCGTGGCGTTCCAGTCGTGACGGCTGTTGAGCAGGATCCACGTGGTGACGGTTGGGATCTGGCTCTGGCTTACGCCAAGGCTCTGGGTGCTCTGCGCGCTGGCGCTATTAAGACGACGTTCAAGGAAGAAACCGAAACCGATCTGTTCGGTGAGCAGAATGTGCTGCTCGGTGGCGTCAACAAGCTCGTCGAAATGGGCTTCGAGGTGCTGACCGATGCCGGCTACCAGCCAGAAATTGCTTACTTCGAGGTCTGCCACGAGCTCAAGATGATCGTCGACCTTATGAACGAAGGCGGTCTGAACAAGGATCGTTGGTCCTGCTCCGATACGGCTCAGTACGGCGATTACGTCAACACCGTTATTGACGAGCACGCACGTGAGCGTATGCAGTACCACCTCAAGCGTATTCAGGATGGCTCCTTCGCTAAGGAGTTCATGGAGGATCAGGCTGCAGGCGCTCCTAAGTTCAAGCAGTTGCAGGAAGAGTACTCGAATGTTCGCATTGAGGAAGTCGGTCCAAAGCTGCGCGCTATGTTCTCGTGGAACAACGAAGGCGCTAAGGATGCCGACGAGGCTAACTCGTTCACGGGCAAGATTGCTCGCGCACAGGTTCAGTAAGTCTGATTCCTAGCCGCTGTACACTGCACAAATACTTGTAAGATAAGCCCATGCTGTAATGGCATGGGCTTTTTGCTAGTACATAAGACAACTCGATCGTTAGTATGGAGCGTATGGCCAACACCCATTCGAATGAGCCTCAGCAAGAGGCCACAACAAACTTAACTTCTGAACAACAACACGAAGAACCTCGTAAGAGCTTCCAGCCGGGCATGGCAGCATATGTGCGCCCAGGCATTGATGATCGACCAGATCTCGATAAAGAACTTAGGGAACGCGATAAAGCCGCAATTGGTCGACTTGGCATGCCAACTAAGCGCAAGCGCGCTGCAGATCCATCGGTTGACAGCCCTATTGTGCAAATCGCACGCATGCGTACGGGTAACCCATCTGTTGCTGTTATGGGCGGTTTAACGCCTATGGCAACAGTTGATAGCGCTGTTATGGATGAGACGAGTGCATTTAACGATATGCGCGATCCAATGACCGCAGCCGATGGCACGCAGCCAACCTCGCGCGATTTAGCCCGCCTTGGCATTGGCTTTGCACTGTGCGCCGTAGTAAGCGCTATCCCATGGATTGCACTGTCTACGGTGGTGCTGCCATACATGTTTGAGGTCATGGATCCATCGGATAAGGTAGCCCTCGTTGGCTTAGCCACCGGTTTAGGTGCGATTGTGGCACTGTTCTCCAATGTGCTCTTCGGCGCATTATCGGATATTACGCGTTCGCGATTCGGCCGCCGTACGCCATGGATTGTGATTGGCAGCGTTATTGCTGGTGCTGCCATGGGCGGCGTTGCTGGAGCAGAAACAATTGCCGGCATTATTACGCTTTGGTGCATTGCTCAGTTCGGCTTCAATATGATGCTGGCTCCATTTGTAGCTACACTGGCTGATCGCGTGCCAGATAAGGTGCGCGGCCGTATCTCAAGCCTCTATGGCCTCGGCATTGCCGTAGGTCAGACACTGGGATCGGTTGTTGGCGCTGCACTGCTCGTACATGGCGATGCAGGCGTGCAAGCTGGCTGGTTTATTGGCATGGCTGCGCTGATGCTGATTGGCATCGTAACCGTGCTGATCTGGCCTCGTGAGCCAAATAATCGCAACGAAGAGCATATCGAGCTCGATTCAGAGCTCATCACGCATCTGTTCCGTCCGCCACATCACGCACCAGACTTCTACCGTGCACTTGCAGGTCGTACGCTTATGATGTGCGCCTACTGGATGATTATGACGTTCCAGCTTTATATTGCACAGGATTACATTTATGCAGGCGATCCAAATGCCACCGAATATGCAGCTGATCTGATTGCCACAATGGCAATTGTGACGCTTATTGCTTCGATTGTGGCCGCTGTTGCGGCAGGTCCTATTGCCGATCGTTTCGGCGTACTCAAGTTGCCAGCAACGCTGTCATGCTGCGTTTTTGCGATTGGTGCAGTGCTGCCAGTGCTGCTGCGCAATACGGTTGGCATGGTGCTGTTCGCAGCGCTCGCAGGCCTGAGCTACGGCGTCTATAACGCTATTGATCAGGCATTGAATGTGGCTGTGCTACCAAATCCAAAAACCGCTGGCAAGGATCTTGGCATTCTGAATATGTCGAATACGCTGTCCACGGTGCTTGGCGCCGCTATTGCCTATGGCGTAGTCAATCTGACGAAAATGGCCATGGGCGTGAGCGTTGCACCAATCGCCGCCTATGCGCTCGTATTTATTGCCGCGATTGTGATTGTGCTCGCCGCTGGCTGGGCCGTGGCAAGCATTCGCAGCGTGCGCTGATTGGTCTTAATCCCAATCTTCAGCGTCTGCTTCGCTGACTGGAATGAGCCGTTCGTACCATTGTTCATCAAATGGTGCGTACGGCTCTTCGCATAGTTCAGTAAGTGCAAGCTGTACTAATGCGGCAGCATCACCGCCCGTACGAATTGGCAGGCCCTCATCGTCCCACAGGTCGCGCCACAGTTTGCGCTGCTCATCGCTTACTGCCTTAGCTGCGTCGCTTACTGCCTTAGCTGCGTCGCTTACTTCGTTGGCTACGTCGTTTGCTGCATCGATATCTGCCGTGCTTGCCTCCGCTACGATGCCGGCTACCGTATACGGTGCGACAGCCTCGGCTTCATCGGTCGTGGCGATAATCATGCCAACAGTTACGTCTTTCTGCTGCTGCAGTTGGGCTGCAAATTCCGCAGCCTGCTGGGGCAGTGCAGCCTGTTCCATCCACTGTGCTTCTGCAGATTCTTCTGATTCAATGAGTTCTGCAGGTTTCACATGAAACACTGCAACGTTCTGAGCCGCTGCCTCACTGTTTGAGTCAGATTCCGCCTCACTGGAATTCCGCAGCCAAAGCCAAACTTCGCCATAGTGCACATCGGCGAACGTAACTGTCTGTTCTTCAGCGTCAGGAACTTGGCAGCGAATAGTCATTGTGCATGGTGCTGCTTCAGTAATTGGCGGCATTGTAATAAACCATGCGAGCTTTTGCGCTGGTTCTGCTTCGTTCGAAGTAATACCTTGCGGAGCCATGCATGGTGATATGCGCTTGGCTACGCGCTTGCCTTGAGCATTGCGTACTTCAATGCTGATACGTGCTTGCTCAACGGCATTACCGCTTACGGTGCCAAAGATTTGGGTTTCATGGTTACGCTGCAGCACCATATGGTCGCTAAACAGTGATGGCATCTGCAGTTGTACTGAATTCTGGGATGCTGTGCGGTCATTGTTTGATGCCGATGTCATAAAAGCTCCTTGAAACTTCTGCAGATGCTGAATTGAACACTGTGGTGCTCATTGCAAGATATAGCTCATTTGTAGTTTACTGACGTGCCTTCCGTTGACGTCTCAGCATTTGAAAAATCGTCATACGAAGCTGCCTTCTACAGGCATCTTGGTGATGAACATGTGAATGTTGGGGGTAGTGCATGACTATTCAGCACGATAAGGTGACGATTTTTGATGTGGCGAAGACGGCTGGCGTTTCAAGCAGCGCGGTTTCGTATGCATTAAACGGTAAAAGTGGCGTATCAGAGGTCACGCGTGCCAAAGTGCTGAAAGTTGCGCAGGAATTGGGTTGGAAACCGAATCGTGCAGCACAATCCTTAGCTCAGGCGAAGTCTCGTCGCGTTGGTCTGATTATGAACCGCGATCCGAATCTGTTCTCAGTTGAGCCAAGCATGATGGGTATGCTGTCTGGTTTCGGTTCAGAACTGGAGCGCAATGATTATTCGATGCTGCTGCGCCTGGCTGGTAGTTCAACTGAAGAGCTCTCCATTATTAGGGATTGGACGGCAACAGGCAATGTGGATGCGCTTCTGCTGTTGCATTTAGAAATTGATGATCCTCGTGTGGATTTGCTGACGAAATTATCCACTATGCCTGCACTGGCTATTGGAGATCCAACATTGGCTCCGGAACTGCCAACATTGCATAGTGATATGTGGTCTGCAGCGGAGCGTGCTATTTCTCATTTGCGTCGTTATGGGCATCGAAAGATTGCCCGCGTAGCTGGTCCTGAAGAGATTGGCCAGTCACATGTACGCAATACCGCATTTCTGCAAGCTGCAGGGCAGCAAGGCGTGCAATATCAGTTTGTACACACGGATTACACCGCTGATGGTGCTGTAGAAGCAACACGAGCATTACTGAATGCTGAAGAGAAGCCAACAGCCATTATTTACGACAACGATGTGATGGCTATGTCTGGTCTGAGCTGTGCACAACAGGATGGTGTCGTAGTGCCTCGAGACCTGTCGATTATGGCCATGGAAGACTCATTTGTGTGCCACATTATGTCGCCGCATATTACGGCTATGTCGCGCAATGTGACTGAAGCAGGCCGTATGGCAGCGAATATTATGTTGCGACTCGTTGAAGGCGAACATATCGGTGCAGTCAGCGAACCGCCGTACGAACTTATAGAGCGTGAATCAACGGGAACTGTTCCTAGTACAAACGCTTGAAAAATAACGCATAGACCAAACGTGATTACCGGATGTCCAGCTATCTTCCAGACAACGTTCAGTTTGGGTCAGGAAGGTAGAAGCAGGAGTTCGGAGGTTGTATGCTGCGTCGTTGGTGGGCATCGTTAATTGCAATTCTGTGTGTTATTGGTCTTGCAATTCCAGTTCTTATCCATGCATCACATCGTATGAAGACGACGCCAATAGCCGAAGCTCGTACCTCCGCATCGGCGCAGGGCATGACGCATGTGACTGATGCAGTGTCTAAGAAGCTTGATGTTCCGCTTGATAAAAACCATCGCGAACCAATGTTTGCACACCGCGGTTTTGTTGAGAACTATAGCGTTGTGCCAAATTCTTTTGAGGCTTTTGAAGCAGCAAAGGAAAAGGGCTGCCCACAGGTTGAGCTCGATATTCGCACGAGCAAAGATGGTGTCTACTACATCAGCCACGATGCCACAATTAAGGCCGATACGGGACTTGATCGCCGTGTGGATGAGCTGACGAGTACAGAACTCGATGGCATTCGCATGAGGAACGGCGAATATATGCACCGTTTAAGCGAACTCTTCGATGAGTTCGGTAACTCGCTGTACTACTTGATTGAGTTCAAGGAACCAGATGCCAGCGCATTGTCGTTCCGTAATTTATTGGCTCAGTATCCACAAGTGGTAAGCCATGTGGAAGTGCAGTCGTTCTATCCAGGCATTTTGAGCAGGCTCGATGGCTTGATGCCACGCATGTATAAGCAGCTGCTTGTTGGCAGGCACAGCGTGCTCGTAGCCAATCTGAAGGATGATTATCTGGATTCTATGGCAATCGCCAAGCATATGGCTACGCCTGCCAATGTAGAGAAAATCCATGAGCACAATAAGGAAGTCTGGACTTGGACGCTCAAGAAGAAGATCAACATTGAGCGCGACTACATGGCAGGCGTAGATGGTGTGATTACTGATTCTCCGCTTGTTGTTCCGCTGGCGCATCATTATGCAGACCAGATACGCACGCATAGGCTCCAAAGAGCACAGCAAGCCAAATAACGCCTGCGATCAGTGCAATGCGGTAACTCGGGGAGAATCCCATGAGCACCACAATCATGCACATAAACGCAATAACGCAAACTGACGAAATATGACCGCCAGGTACGCGGAACGTCAGTGCTTGCACAGCTTCACGACCCTTTAAGCCCTTAAGATGGCCTGGACCCTTGCCTGCTTCCACAAGACGGCGGAACTTCCATTCGGTGATGAGCACCATCGTCCAGTTAATAAAGGCGGCAATCGTTGCAATCGACATTAAATAGTTGAATGCAAAGTCTGGCCACAGGAACACAACGACGCAAGCAAAAGCCGTAATAACTGCCGACGTCAGCACGCCAGCAACTGGTACACCGCGCTTACTTGTACGGCCTAAGAAACGTGGTGCATTGCCCTGATGAGCGAGTGCATAGAGCATACGCGAATTGGCATAGAGGCCAGAATTGTAGACGCTCATAACAGCGGTTAAACACACAAAGTTCAGAATGCCAGCGGCTACGCGTACACCAACAGAATCAAAGATTTGCACAAATGGGCTCATCTTGCCATCGATTTGATCCCATGGCACCACAGCCATAATGACACCCAGAGCTGCGACGTAGAACACGAGAATACGCCACATAATGCCATTCGTAGCCTTTGGAATTGTGCGCTTCGGATCCTCGGTCTCACCTGCAGTAATACCAATAAGTTCAGTGCCTCCGAATGAGAACATGACAACGACCAGAGCCATCAGTAAGCCCGTCCAGCGGCCATCTGCGGAATGTTCCATAAGCCCGTGAGGCATAAATCCACCATCAATAGTGAACCAATTACTGAAGCTCGCCGGAATACCTAACTCGGTGTGCAGTGAGCAGACCACAATAATGAGACCGCCAATAATCATGGCGATGACGGCGATTATTTTGATCAACGCAAACCAGAACTCGGCCTCGCCGAACTCACTAACGCCAATCAAATTCAGCGCGGTAATAACGATTAAGAAGAATACGGCCGAAACCCAAGCCGGAATATTCGGGAACCAATAGTTGACGAATGAACCGACAACAGCCAACTCAACCATAGAAACGAGAATGTAGTTGAACCAGTAGTTCCATCCGCTAATGAATCCAGCTCGCTTGGACCAATACTGGCTTGCGTAGTAGCTGAATGCGCCAGCTTGTGGATCTTCAACGCTCATTTCACTGAGTGCACGCACAATCATGAAAATAGCGAGGCCGCCAATGATGTAGGCCAACAGAATCGAAGGACCAGCGAGACTAATTGATTCGCTGGAACCATAGAACAGGCCTGTACCGATAGCGCCGCCAAGCGCAATGAGCTGAATATGACGGTTTTTGAGCGATCGTTTCAGACCTGGAGTGCCAGGTTGTTCTGAATTTTCGGGGCCCACTGCAGGGGCAATATTGGCAGGCGTATCCACAACGGCGCGGACGGACTGCTCTTGTTCTTCTTCTCGCGTCATAGTGACTCTCCCCGCGCCGGTTTGGTTAAGAAATAACGGCGCTATGGCAATTCTACGGGTGGTAGCTACTTGAATGGTCTCAAAGCGCATAAATTGCCCACTACTCGGAAGCTTGAAATGATAGGATTTTTGAAGGGGGTACGCGACGGGGGTGGAATTATGGCATTCATTGAGTTTGACGATGTGGTCAAAGAATACTCTTCTGGCGAGGGTGCCGTGCGCGCACTTGATGGCGCCACTTTTACGGCAGAACGTGGCAAGTTGACTGTGATTCTAGGCCAGTCTGGTGCTGGTAAAACAACCGCTCTGAACATTTTGGGCGGCATGGATACGGCCACGTCAGGCAAAGTAATTGTTGGTGATCGGGATATTACGGCGCTTAATCACAAGGGCTTGATTGGGTATCGCCGCAATGACATTGGCTTTGTGTTCCAGTTTTACAATCTGATCCCAAATCTGACAGCGCTTGAGAATGTAGAACTGGCCGCGCAGATTTGCCCAGACCACTTTGAAGCTGCAGACATGCTTGAACAAGTGGGGCTTGGAGCGCGCGTGAATAACTTCCCAGCGCAGCTTTCAGGCGGTGAGCAGCAGCGCGTTTCGATTGCACGTGCAATTGCTAAGAAGCCAAAGTTATTGCTTTGTGATGAGCCAACAGGCGCACTCGATTACGAAACGGGCAAAGAAGTTCTGGCGTTACTACAGCGCATTAGCCGCGAACAGGGTATGACTGTGGTCATTATTACGCACAACGCTGCTGTGGCTCCGATGGCCGATTCACTCGTGCGCTTCCGTTCCGGCAAAGTCATGAGTCAAGAATTCAACAGCTCACCAACTAACGTCGCTCAAATCGAATGGTAAGTAGTTCCAGCGGGACGTTTGGTTATGTTGTAATTTGAAAAATTAATATTTTATTTCTGAACAACCGAACGTACCGTTCCTCACCAAAGCAGGCGAAAGGAGCGGAAATGGCACGGCACAAGCACAAGCATGCGGGCGCCACAGTGTTTAACGCTGCCTACTGGCGTGACACCTTGCGCACCTGGAAGCATGCAATAAAACCGTTCTTATCGTTGATGATTATTGCCATGCTCGGCGTGGCTGTGCTTACGGGAATCTATGCAGGATGTCGAGATTCGTTCCTTGCAGCTGATCGTTACTACAAAGAGCAAGGCTTGCACGATCTTCAAATTATCTCGACGCAAGGTCTCGATGAGAACGATGTGCGGGCTGTTGAGGAAGTGCCCGGTGTGGCACAAGTGCAGCCTGAACGAAGTCAGAATGTAACTGTTGAAGCCAAAGGGGCAAGCAAAACAGCGGTTGTGCATGTGATTGGCCAAAACGGCATGGATCAGCCGTCGTTGCAAGCCGGACGATTACCAGATACATCGGGTGAGGCCGCTGTTACGGGCACGTTTATGCAGAAAACAGGCCTTAAAATCGGCGATACGATGCAGATTGAGGTGCCTGATGGTGCTGCTGTAACTGGAATCCCTAAAACGCTCACAATTGTGGGTGAGGTATTGCCAGCTGATGATTTAGCGAATCCTGATGGTTATAGAGCGAAGAGCTCGTTCCGTGCTACGGCGAATACTGCTTTGCCAATTTATGTAACAGCCGATGGCATTGGTGGCGAGGCTTATACAGCGCTGTCGCTGACCGTGGATGGTGCGAAATCGCTGGATTCGTTCTCCGATGCTTATGACGATGCCGTTGATGTAGTGCGCGATCGCATCGAGGGCGATGTAAAGACAGAACGCGAGCAAGCGCGCGCCGATTCGTTGAAGCAAGATGCGCAGCACAAGCTTGATGAAGCGAAACAGCAAGTTATTAATCAGGCGACGCAGCAGGCCTTGGATCAGGCTCGAGCACAGATGCAGCAGCAAATGGCTGCACAAATGGCCGCACAAGGAGGTGCTGCGGCAGCTGCGGCTGGAACAACTGCGGCTGGAACAGCTGGAGCAGTCGCGAATGCAGAACTACCTCAACAGGTTCAGGAACAGGTGGAACGCGAGGCAAAAGAACAAGTTGAGCAACGCTTTGCTGAAGAACAAAGCAAAATCGATGCGATTAAACCCGGCACTTGGTATGTGCAAACACGTGCGGCATTAAGTGGCGTCTCTTCGCTCGATTCGGATATTAGTTCGATTGAGAAAATCGGTAACGCATTCCCGATTGTGTTCCTGATTGTGGCCGTTATGATGAGCCTGACAACGATGACGAGGCTCGTTGAAGAAGACCGCGGATTTATGGGTACGTATTTGGGCCTTGGCTATGGTGGCGGCTCAATTCTGGCACGATATTTGGCGTTTGCAGTGCTTGCTGGTCTTATTGGCGGTGGACTCGGTCTGCTCGCCGGTTTCCTGGGTATTCCAGCGTTCCTGCTTGTGGTGATTAAGGGCTTGTATGCAATTCCAGATGTGGGATTACATTACGATTGGCTTGTGGGCTCGGCCGGCGTGCTGCTGTTTACGGTGGGGCTTGGTGTGGCCGCTGCTGTGGCTGTGGTGCGCGAAGCACGCCTTATGCCTGCTGTATTAATGCGACCAAAGGCGCCAAAAGCAGGAATGCGTATTTTGCTTGAGCATATTAAGCCTGTGTGGAAGCGCATGAACTTCTTGAACAAAGTGACTGCGCGCAACATTTTCCGCTTCAAATCAAGGCTCATTATGACGTTAGGCGGTGTTGCCGGCTGCACAGCACTGATTATTTGCGGTCTTGCTATTAACGACACGGTCAATCGTTTGGGCGGCGAGCAATTCCAAGGCGTCTATCGCTACGATTTGGCCGTTGTTGCTTCAGAAACGCATGTGCTTGATGAACTGCGCGACTCTCATGAAGTTACGAAGTCAATGAATGCACATGTGGAATCAGGCACGTTAGAGCACGATGGCATGAGCACGCTCGTGCAAATTGTGGTTGTGCCTGAAGGTCAAGAGCAGACCTTTGCCGATATGTTTGAGTTGCGTCCAGAATCTTGTGGCACGCATGCATGTGCGTCTGCGGTGTTGAGCAACAATGGCGTTATTGCAACGCGTTCTGGTGTACAGAATCTCAATGTGCATGCGGGTTCCACCGTGGATCTGCAAGTCGGATCAGGTAAACCACAGCAAGCACATGTGGATGAGGTTGTGCGCAATCTGATTGGCGCTGACGTTTATATGTCGCAGCAGTTCTATGAACAGCATTACGTCAAGAACGATGCTAATAGAGCCGATGAAGGTCCGGAATGGAATGCGGTGTATGCCGATCTCAATGTTTCGAATGCACGCGCCGCACAGCTCGCAGAAGAGCTCGGTGAAGACCATGCTGTGCTTTCTGCAGCAAGTGCCGCAGACCAAGCTGCACGCTTCAAGTTCGATCTGATGTTTGCAATTGTTATTCTGATTACTTCTTTGGCTGGTGCGCTGGCACTCGTCGTGCTATTTACGCTGGCCAATACGAATGTGTCGGAACGACTGCGCGAAATTGCCACGCTGAAAGTGCTGGGCTTTACCGATAGGGAAGTGCACCACTATGTCAATCGTGAGATGCGCATTATTACGATTATGGGCATTGTGCTCGGTCTGCCACTGGGCTGGTGGATTAGCGGCATGCTGACGAGTGCACTCAATATGCCAGGCATGTATTTCGAAGTCTGGATTTCGCCGTGGAGCTATGTCTTTGCTGTTGCAGCGACAATGCTGTTTGCCCTGATTGTGCAACTATTTGTGAATCCAGTACTCGACCGCGTTGACCCCGTTACCTCACTCAAATCAGTTGAGTGACATAACGGGGCCAAACACGGGAGAGCGATCAGAAGGTTACGTCTACTTGCACATGGTTCACACCAGCAGCAGCTTGCGGCACGATAAAGCCTTCTGCTGCCTGACCGTTAATCAGCATTGAGCGCTCGCCAGTATGTTTCACGTGAATCACGTATTCAGTGCCGCGCCAACGACGAGTGATTGTGAACTCGGTAAAGCGTTCTGGCATATGCGGTTCTACGAGTAGGCCATCGAGCGTTGGCTTCACACCGAGCAGATACTGAGATACGTTGACGAACGTCCACGCAGCAGTACCCGTAAGCCATGAGTTTTTACCCTGACCAGGCGTTGGAGACTCAGGACCAGCAACCATCTGGCAATACACATATGGCTCGGTCATATGAATATCGGAATACGGTTCCACATACGAAGGGCACGTGCGCTCATAAATAGCAAAGGCTTCATCGTCATTACCGACTAGCGCATTGGCAATCGAAATCCAAGGATTGTTATGGCAGAAAATACCGCCATTTTCCTTATATCCACGCGGATACGTTGAAATCTCGCCGAGCTCGATGCGATATGTCGAATAGGCAGGAGCCAAAATAGCCGTGCCCCAACGCCCAGTCAGCAGCTGTTTCGTAGACTCAAGCGCACGTTGTGCTTTGCCATTGTCGGTGCCGATGCCAGCCATAACGCACAAGCCCTGAGGCTCAATAAAAATGCGACCCTCAGTGTCTGCTGCTGTGCCCACTTTGTTGCCATGGGCATCATAAGCGCGCACAAACCAGTCACCATCCCAGCCAGCCGTTTGCGCAGCTTCGCGCACTTCAGCTACAGCCTTGCGTACGTTGTGCACTTCGGTTTCTACGGATACATCGGTCATGCCGCACTGCGAAGCACCACAATGCTCGAGCAATTGCGCGTATTGCTCGCCATAGAGCACAAACATGCCTGCAATAAAGACTGATTCAGCAATACCCGTATCGTTATTTTCAACAGTTTGGAAGCTCTCGCCAGGTGTTGCCGAGAAGCAATTCAAATTCAGGCAATCGTTCCAATCAGCACGACCGATAAGTGGCAATCCATGAGGGCCACGATGTGACATCGTAAAGCGCACGGATCTGCGCAAATGCTCAAGCAATGGCTGTTCCGAGCCATCTTCGTTATTAAATGGCACAGGTTCCGCCAGAATCGCAGCATCACCAGTTTCGCAAATATAAGCAAACACCGATGCCACCAGCCACAGCGGATCATCGTTAAAACCGCCACCAATATCAGCATTGCCAAGCTTCGTCAGCGGTTGATACTGATGCCATGCTGAGCCGTCTGGCAGCTGCGTTGCTGCAATATCAAGAATGCGTTCACGCGCACGCGCAGGCACAATATGCACGAATCCGAGCAGATCTTGATTCGAGTCGCGGAATCCCATGCCACGTCCCGTGCCTGACTCGTAATACGAAGCCGAACGAGACATATTGAAAGTGACCATGCACTGGTACTGGTTCCAGATGTTGACCATGCGATCGAGACGTTCATCACCACTAGTCACTTGCCAACCAGACAACAGCCCATCCCAATACTGCTTGAGTTCCTGCAGTGCCGCTTCGACCTTTTCCATAGTGTTGAACCGTGCAAACAGTTCGTGTGCTGGCTGCTTATTAATAATGCCAACTTTGGCAGGATCGCTGGCGTCCTCCCACTTCTGATCTTGAGGAACCTCAACATAACCCGTCATAAACACGAGTGTGCGTGCATCTCCAGGATCCAGCTGCAGTCGAACGCGAGCAGCCGCCATCGGATACCAGCCATAAGCAATGGAATTAAACGCATGTCCCTGCGTAATTGCATCCGGCGAATCCCAGCCGTTAAACCTGCCGAGGAATATGTCACGAGCCGTATCGAAGCCAATAGTTGGCTCGTTGACGCTGAAGAAAGCGTAGTGATTTCGGCGTTCTTTAAACTCCGTTTTGTGGTACAGCAGCGTTGCGTCGGCCATCTGCTCGACTTCTACCTCGCCCGTAGAAAGGTTGCGCTGGAAGTTCGTTGAGTCGTCAACAGCGTTCCACAAGCACCATTCCACGGATCCCGTCACATCAATAACCACAGGCTTTTCGGTGGTGTTACGTACGGTCAGCATATTGATTTCTGCATGGGCACCCATAGGTACAAAAGCCGTGAATTCTGATTCGATGCCTTTACGCGAAGCTTCGATAACGGTGTAGCCCAAACCGTGGCGGCAACGATACGAATCCAGTGGTGTTTTCATTGGCAAGAATGTTGGCGACCAGGAATCCACTGGTGTGGCTTCTGCACTGGCATCGCTCATGAGTGAGAGATAGTAGTTACGAGCACCTTCATCTTGTGGAACATTGTTGTAGCGATACCGCGTAATACGGCGCAGCTTGGCGTCTTTGTAAAACGAATACCCACCAGCGGTATTAGAAATAAGCGAGAAGAATGCTTCATTGCCTAGATAGTTAATCCAAGGCAATGGTGTTGCTGGCGTATCGATAACATATTCTCTGGCGGCGTCGTCAAAGTGCCCGTACTGCACCATGATGGATCCTTTCCTGCACAACGATGTGCAGTTCAATAGCGAGAGTGGTAGGCATGAGGCAACAAAAAGCCATGCCCTAAGCACAGAAATAACAATAAAAAGAAGAAAAAGGGGAGATATGGGCGGGCCCTGGGTAAGAACCCGCCCTTAACGTTCTGAAGGGTTGCGGATGATCGTGATTCGTTGACCTCCGGCCCTGAAAAGGTATCGGTAAGCTCCTTTCTTAAGTTGTACGGACGGTCGACGGGCTCAGCCCTTGACGGCGCCGGCCATAATGCCCGAAACGAGCTGCTTGCCGGCGAAGAAGAACAGAACAATGAGCGGCAGCGTAGTCAGTACAACACCGGACATAACGATGGTGTAGTCGGTGAAGTAGGCACCCTTCAGCGTTGCGGCAGCTACGGTCAGCATGCTGTTCTTGTTTGGGCCCAGAATGAGCATTGGCCAGAAGTAGTTCGTCCACTGGCCGATGAACGTGAACAGGAACAACATGGCAGCAGCTGGGCGAGCGGCTGGAAGCGCAACCGAAATAAACGTGCGGAACATAGAACAGCCGTCAACACGAGCAGCCTCAATGAGTTCGTAAGGCAATGCATCTTGCAGATACTGCGTCATCCAGAACACACCGAATGCGCTGACGAGACCTGGAATAATAACGGCCCACAGTGAGCCGAACAGACCGGCTTTGTTCGCCATAATGTAGAGCGGAACAACGCTAAGCTGCTGAGGAATCGTCATCGTGCCAATAACAAGCAGAAACAGAACGTTGCGGCCGCGGAAATGGAGTTTCGCGAATGAGTAACCAGCCAGCGTGCTGAAGAACACCGTGGAAATCGAGACAACTGTGGCCACGAAGAATGTGCCGGCTAGGGCCTTCCAGAAGCTCATGGCAGCGAAAGCACGGCCAAGATTGCGTAGCAGGCTGTGACCTGGAATCATGGCTGGCAAACCGTACTGTGTGGCTGTGCTGTCTTGCGAAGCGATGGAAAATGCCACGTAGAGCGGGATTAGGAAGACCAGAATCGTAATGATCAGAATTGCATAGGTGCCAGCGCCTGCGCGACGTCCTTCGCTGGTAACGGCGAGTTTGCTGCGCCTGCGGGCGGCCTTGCCAACACCTTTGCCAAACATCTGGCTGAGGGCTGGGGAAGCGAGCTGACGCATATCAGACTGATTCGTTAAATCAGGCGGCGTCTTGTGGAACCTTGATGTTGATTCAGTGGTGCTCATGGAGGGCCTCCCTTGCCTGATAAGCCTTCTGGGCCTCTACGCCCGTACGCTTTGCCATTTCAAATGCGGCGTCTTCTTTGGCCTTGAATGCTGCAAGCTGCTGCTTGCTGACCTTCGTGCGACTGCCCGAAGACATGCGCTGTGTCAGTGCGTAGTTGATAACAGCGAGCAGCACAATAATCAGGAACAGAATCCAAGCGACTGCAGCGGCTCGACCTAAGTTCGGCTGGCCAATAGTGACCTTGTTGAAGCCCATATCCCACAGATACAGCGAAACAGTAAGGAACTGCTGGCTTGGGCCGCCGTAACCCGAGGTACCGTTTGTGAACATCTGTGGCTCGTCGAAGATCTGCAGGCCGCCGATTGTGGAAGTGATGATGACGAAGATCAGCGTTGGACGCAGCATTGGCAGAATAACGGAGCGGAAGGTGCGCCATTTGCCAGCACCGTCTACGACGGCTGCTTCGAGCACGTCATTCGGAATGGCTTGCATAGCGGCCAAGAACAGCAAGGTGTTGTAGCCGGTCCAGCGGAAGTTCACGATAGTTGCAATAGCGATGTGTGACCAGAAAGCGCTGGCATGCCAAGGAATTCCGGCAGCGCCCATAGCAGTGATAATCGTGTTGACGGCGCCCATTTTGTCGGAGAAAATCTGCGAGAAAATAATGCCAGCAGCCGATGGAGCCACCACGTATGGCAGCAGCACGCCCATGCGCCAGAACGTCTTAGCTTTGAGATTGGCGTTCAATACCCAGGCGAGGAACAGCGCCAAAATAATCTGAGGTACGGTGCTCAGCAAGAAGATTGAGAAGGAGTTGCGCAGAGCAACCCAGAATGCACTTTGATGCAGCACCCAGTCGAAATTGGCCCAGATACTTGGTTCGTTGCTGCCGCAGGTAGCGCCACAGACGGCAACGCCGCCATCACCAGTGAGGGTGTTGTATTGACGCGTGGCAATGTACATCGTGTAGAACAGCGGGAAGATGCCCACGATGGCGAAAAGGATAAAGAATGGGGCCACATACAAATATGGCGAGGCCTTCCATTCGAATTGGCCCAGCTTAGCGCCCCAGCTAGTGCGAGGCTTTGCGGCCGTTTGGGTTGTGGTCATAACTACTCCTGAGGTGTTCCGCACGGTGGTAATGACTCTGGCGACTATGGCAGTGGCGTTGGCGAAAACATGCGGTTGTTGGAAAAGAGTGTGATAAGAACTCAGGTGATAAGAAATCGGGCCCGGCAGTGCTCGGGGAAGTCCTGACGGAGATCGAGAGATCCTGACGGAGGTTGGAGAGGTCCTGACGGAGGTCGGGAGATCCTGACGGGCCCGATATATCTCTGGAAATGGAGAGAAACAGTGTTCAGAGATTCAATGGATTTTAGAGATTCAATGGAGTCGAGAGATTTAAACGGTATGAGCCGTTAAGACAGCGACTTCACGTCTTCGACCCATTGCTTCCAAGCTTGTGCTGGAGTTTGCTCGTGTGTGACATCCACACGGTTGAGTGCATCGTCCATCTTGGTTTGGATGTCGAAGTAAGCACCGCCCTTGTATGGCACCACATCAATAGCCTGAGCACGGTTACCGAAGATCTTGCCGGTTTCTTCATCGCCGAAGTAGGCATCCTTCTTCGTCTGTACGGCCTTGCTGTTTTCGGCCTTCACCGAGCTTGGATAGTTGCTTGCAGCTTCAAACACAGCGGTCTGCTGCTCTGGAGCCGTCAGCCATGCTGCGAATTTAGCAGCTTCATCCTTATTGGCCGAAGCTTCTGGAACAACCAGATACGAGCCGCCCCAGTTGCTGCCCTTATTCGGGAAGGCATCGGCTACGCGCCAGTTCTTGAAGTTGTCACCAGCATTGCCCTTGATGTTGTTGAGCAGCCATGCAGGGCAGAGCACTGTAGCGAAGCCGTCATCAGCCTTGAATGCTGCGTTCCAGTCATCGCTCCACTGCGAAAGATGAGCAGACATGTCTTGCGTGGCCATGAGCTGGTCGTACATTTCCTTGATCTTTGGATTCGTAGTAGCAATAATCTCGTTGTCCTTGTTCAGATACGAGTACTGCACCTGGTTAATCATCGAATGCCATTCAGTGCCCATCGTGTCGTAGAACGGCAAATTAGTCTTCTGATGATATTCTTGACCAGCCTTGAAATAGGAATCCCAAGAAGCGTTTTCGCCGCCAATCCAGTCGGCTACAGACTTAGGATCAGAAGGAATACCAGCTTTGTCGAGCAGATCGCTGCGGTAGCAAACAGCTTCAGGACCAATATCGGTTGCAGCACCAACGAGCTTGCCGTTAGCGGTAGCGTTTTCCTTGGCCCAATCGAGCCAATCATTACCCTGCGTATAGCTAGACAGGTCAACGAATTTATCTGGCATTGCCATAATCGATGGCATCCAGTCAACTTCTACCAGATACACGTCGTAAGCGTTGGAACCAGTGGAAATTGCGGTGTTGAAAGCGGCACGAGCATCGTTTGAAGAAGCAGCAGCTGTTTCTTCAATCTTGACGTTCGGATGTTCTTTCTCGTACTTAGCGAACAGATCAGCGCCAGGACGTTCCGAAGTCGCCTTGGCAAAACCTGGGTTGTTAAACGTTTGAATTCGAAGAGTAACTGGGCCGTTCGAGCTCGACGAGTTGTTCGAGCCGCCGCAGGCGGCTAGAGAAGCAACGAGTCCGATGGTCAACACGGATGCGAATACCGCTTTGCTTTTCTTCATGATTCCTCGCTTTTCAAAGCCATACATCGATGTATGTCTCTTCTTGGGGATGATCCAGCACTAATGAACAGGAGCTCTCCCTCCTGCCTCTGCATTGAGGATTTCTTAGTGGAGGATAGAGGTGGAAACGTTTCCACCTTGTATGACAAAGATACCGTCAGGGTTATTGATGTTCCATTCGCGGCGTGTCTATCCTAAGATGATTGAAATATGGCTATTTTGTAGGTATTTTCGGGGGTATTGTTTGATCTAAGAACTTGACAGAATTTTTGTGCGATGGATTGCAAAAACGATTTATCTGCTGGAATCGCTTCCAATAGACGGGTTCAGTATGCGGACAGCAGTATGCGAACACGGCGGAATTACTGAGGTATGGATACCTTATGCGGAAGCTATTCAGCTTAATAAAATGCTCGTATTTAGGCCGTTGTGCGCTTGACGAGACGCACTGGATATGTTTGCGAACGCACATCCCATTCACCGGTATCGAGATGATTCTTGAGCATGCGCGTAGCGCCTCGAGCCACCATAGTCAGTGGCTGCTCAATTGTGGTGAGTGGTGGGTTGAGCAGTCGGGCCACTTGCAAATTATCGAAGCCTACAACAGCAATATCGTTTGGAATCTCTTTGCCAGCTTCAGACAGAATACGAATAACGCCAGCAGCAAGCTTGTCAGACTGGGCAACAACGCCATCAACTTCGGGATGATCTTGAAGTAAGCGCTTCATTGCTGCGGCGCCATTTTCTAGTTCGTAATCACCAGAAAGTACGGCAATTGGCTCGAGTCCATGCTGGGCTAAAGCCTCACGCGTTCCCGCAGCGCGTTCACGAGGCGTGACCATATCTTTTGGACCCGAAATAATAGCGATATTGCGGCATCCACGTTCTAGTAGTACTTGACCAGCAAGGAAGCCACCTTCGTAATTATCAACATCCACATAAGGGAAGTGCATATCTGTTGGTGGACGGCCAATGAATACAGCAGGTTTGCCAAATTCGGTGAGTAATTTGGCAAGGTTGTGTCCTTCATGCAGACTTGCCACAATCACGCCAGCTGCACCTGATTGGCTTAGCAGTCGCCTAAAACTTTCGCTATCTTCTGGCGAGGCCAGTGCCAAGAATGGGAGCAAGCCAACGTTGGACAGTGCAAGACTGAGCTCACCCAGAATGGAAACAATGTAGTCATCCTGGAACAGATAGGTGCTTGGCTCATCAATAACAAGCGCCACAATATTGCTGTGTCCGCTTGGCAACTGACGTGCAGCAGCATTAGGCATGTAGTTAAGCTGACGTGCCGCTTCACGCACTTTGGCGCGCGTAGCTTCAGACGCAGTACCACCATTGAGCACGCGTGAAGTAGTAGAGATGGCCACGCCCGCAAGCTTGGCAACGTCTTTGATCGTAACTTTGGCGCTACGGGATGCTCCGTTGCGCGGTGCCGTAGTCATGGCCATCTCCTCTAAAAGTCCAATAGTGGAAGCGCTTCCACTATGCGTCATTTATTATATCGGGCAGTCTCAAGTTGCTTTGCCTTGAGATGTCGCATTGATGTGCTGTATGCGAGATATCAGGCCAAACAAGGCCAAACGAGGCTGAACGAGGCTGAACACAGCACCTACGGTTTAGCTGCGATGTTCGGCAATATAGCGGCGGAACCAAGCAAAGCTATCTTTGCGAATACGTTCCTGCGTGCTGTAATCCACATACACAATGCCGAATCGGCGTTCGTAACCAAAAGCCCACTCAAAGTTGTCAAACATCGACCACTGGAAGTAGCCACGCACATCAGCGCCATCGTGAAGTGCACGTTCTACTGCAGCAAGATGATCGTGCAGATAAGCAATGCGCTGCTCATCATGCACATGCTTCACGCCATCAGCATCAGTTATTACTGCATCCCAGCAAGCTATGCCATTTTCAGCCACAACGAGTGGAATCTCAGGATACTCATTAGTCATTCGCATGAGTTGGCGATACAAGCCATTAGGGTCAATATTCCAATCCATAGCGGTGTGCTCGCCAGGTGTTGGCAGATGATCAATATCACTGGCTCCTGGATTGACGGAAGCTGCTGTTGACTGAGGGAACTGCGGGCGATCAGACATAGCTACCAAGCCAGTGGAGTAGTAGTTCAAGCCCATCCAATCAATTGGCTGATGAATAAGCTGCAGATCGCCATCACGTACAAAGCTCCAGTCGCAAATGCCTTGGGTTACAGCAAAAAGTTCAGCAGGGTAGTAGCCGCGCAGCATTGGATCGAGGAACGTTCGATTGCCGATCAGATCGAGCCGATGCACGGCGTCGCTGTCGCCACGATTCTCTTGCAGATTCAGTACCACGCTGAGCTGTGGCTTGGCTCCTGCATAAGCCCGCACTGCTTGGCACATCAGGCCGTGAGCCAAATTCAAATGATGAGCTGCTTCAAAGGCAACTGGTCCTTGACCTAACCCAGGTGCGTGCTCTGTGCCGCCATAGCTTAAGAATGAAGCGCACCATGGCTCATTCAACGTGGTGAATGAATCGACGCGGTCACCGAGCTCCTTAGCCACAATTGCTGCATAATCAGCCATGCGATACGCCGTATCGCGGTTCAGCCAGCCACCCTGATCGCCTAAATACTGCGGTAGATCCCAGTGATACAACGTCACAATCGGCTTAATGCCATAATCCAGCAGCTTGTCCACAATGCGAGAATAAAAATCGAGACCCTGCTGATTTGGTTTGCCATCAGGTGTGGGGATAATGCGCGGTACGCCAATGGAGAAGCGGAACGTATCGCCACCAAGCTCACGAACAAGTTTCAAATCGTCTTCCCAATGATGGTAGAAGTCAATTGCCACGTCGCCCGTATCGCCATGCAATACTTTGCCTGGTGTGTGCGAGAACGTATCCCAAATGGAATCAGTTCTGCAATCTTCATGTGCAGCACCCTCAATTTGATAAGCCGATGTAGCCGTGCCAAACATGAAATTCGGCGGAAATGCAGTCGGAAATGCAACTGGAGATGCAGTTGGATGTACAGATGGGATTGTTGTTGGAATTGTGGTGGTCATGGTTCGTCAGAAGCCTTTCTGAACAACATTGTTCAGCATGAAAAATAGATGAATTGCAGTGTGCTGGAATCCTTGCCGGCACAAGCCATAACGAACCACGCGGTGTGACCGCGAAACCCTTCAGAACGTGATTCATAGTCTACGCAAGAGAGCCCTACGACATGCCGCTCGCAGTTTTGCTCCATGTCACCAGTGCACCCCCGCTTGGTGTTTGCACCTTTTCGAGAGCGAAGATTGGCGGGCATGCCCATTACAGTTGTGCATTGTTATGGAATCTTCACAGGGTAAACAAACTGCGTCTGAAGAGCATCAAGGACATCAAGCAGAGAATTTGAGTGGGCAGGGCACCGCTACCACAAGCGGCGGCTCAGGCATGCATTTGAACGTTTCCACGCGTTCGCACAATGAGATGGAACGTGGACTGACAAACCGTCACGTCCAGTTCATTGCAATCGGTGGCACGATTGGCACGGGCCTGTTCCTGGGTTCTGGCGAATCGATTGCATTAACAGGCCCAAGCATTGTGCTCGTCTATATTGCCGTTGGCCTCGTCATGTATTTGATGATGCGCGCCATCGGTGAGCTTATGTATGCCGATCCTGATCAGCACACGTTTATTAACTTCATCAACCGTTACTGCGGCCCTGCCGTTGGTAAGTTCGCACTCGGATCGTATTGGGTGGCACTGCTGCTCGTCGGCATGACTGAGCTTTCGGCAGTGGGCGCCTATTTCGTGTCATTCTTTGGCACGTTTGGCATTGACTTATCGAGCTGGAAATGGGTTATTGAGCTCGTCTTCCTTGTGGCGTTAATAGGTTTGAATACCTGCGCTGTGAAGATGTTCGGCGAGACCGAGTTCTGGTTCTCAATGATTAAAATCACGCTGATTATTGCGATGATTGTAACGGCCGTTGTCATGCTGATTATCGGCTTCCACTACGGTCAAACGTCGATTCCAGGGCAAGATCATCCGTCGCCTGGCGCTGCCGTGAGTTTGGCCAATGTGTTCAATGGCTTCTCGCTGGCTCCTAACGGCTGGGCTAAGTTCCTGATGAGCTTCCAGATGGTCTTCTTCGCTTACACGCTGATTGAGTTCGTGGGCGTGACCGTTTCGGAAACGAAGGATCCTCGTCACGTCATTCCTAAGGCCATTAACAACATCATTATGCGTGTGCTCATCTTCTATGTGGGCGCTCTGCTGGCCATTATGACGATTGTGCCTTGGCGTAACTTCCAGCCAAATGAAGACGGTTCCTACACGTCGCCATTCATTATGGTGTTCGAGTATGCAGGCCTCGATTGGGCTGCTGCTCTCGTCTTCTTCGTCGTGCTGACGGCTTCGAGCTCGGCTCTGAATTCGCTGCTCTACTCGGCCGGCCGTCACCTCTATCAGATTGCTGGCAACTCGGCATCGTCTCACGTTAAGGGCCTGCATCAGGTCTCTCACCAGAAGGTTCCAGCAAGGGCTATCGCTGTTTCCGGCGCTCTCGTCGGCATTTGCGTTATCGTCAGCATGTTCCCTCAGATTTCGGGTTCGTTCGTGCTGTTCTCGTCGGCTGCATCAGCTGTGATTATCTTCATTTATATTTTGACGATGATCGCTCATTACTGCTATCGACGCTCGTCGGATTTCATGCCGAACGGATTCCTGATGCCAGCGTATAAGTTCCTTGATCCACTGGGCATTCTGTTCTTCGTATTCATTTATGTGACGCTGTTCATTGGCAACTCCACACGAGGTCCAGCCATTGTCAGCTTCATCTGGTTCGTAGTATTCGGCGTATTCTGCCTGATTCGCTACCCAATGAAGCGGCCGCACAATAAGAACGCGGATCTCATCACAACAGAATCATCTTCCGATAAGGAACCTCTAGCAAAGACCGATTCCGAAGAATCCGCCTGAACTAGCAACCCTGTGATCTAGCGACAACGACCAGTGCAAGCCCACACCTGCACTGGTCGTTTTGCATTCCCCTCCCGCACATAAGCCATTTCCATCTAACGCACATAAGCCACATACTTTCCCGCACATAAACGAGTTGCCCATTATGCTTCCGCATATAGGTGAACGCTACTGATTGCGTAGCGCTACGCGATAAGTAGCGTTAACATTGTTGACAGTTAGAAATTGAATTGCAATTCGCCTTATTTTGAGAGTGGTTTTGGCGCGGAAGGGGCATGCCGATGCGCAACGTTTGGACGATCGTCAAACGTGATTTAATGCGTTTGATTCGCGTACCTGCGGCTTGGGTCATCCTGATGGGTTTGACGTTCATTCCAGCTCTGTATGCATGGTTTAACATCTACGGATTCTGGAACCCATATGGCAATACTGGCGGTATCCAGGTGGCTGTTGCCAATGAAGATCATGGTGCAACGAGCGATAAGCTCGGTCATTTGGATTTGGGTAAGCAGATTGTTGCCAAGCTCAAGGCCAATGATCAGTTAGGCTGGCGCTTCGAATCAGAAGCTGATGCCATGAACTGCGTGAAAGCAGGCAAATGCTACGCAGCTATTGTGATTCCACAAAACTTCAGTGAAGATGTGGCCTCACTCTTTACGAAGGATATGACTGTTCCTGCTCTTGACTACTACGTCAACGAGAAAGTGAACGCAGTTACACCAAAAATTACTGATGTTGGTGCTTCTACTGTTGATCGTCAGATCAATAGCACGTTTGTTTCCACAGTCGCCAATGTGGTCAGCAAAACGATTAATGAGACGAATACAAAAATCGCTAATCGCACTGATCAAGTTGTTGCACGAACCACTAAGCAGCTTGATAACGCCCAGCAGTCCATTGCCGATGGCAAGGAGACGATTAAGCAGCTGAAAGCCACGTTGGATCAAGTACCTCAGCGTACGCAAGCTGCTCGCAAATCGTTGGATAACGCAGCTGCAGCTGCTCAGCAGGCTTCTGATGGTCTTGCTACTGGCCAGCGTCTGCTGACTAAGACTCAGGGCGACGTTAATAAACTCAGCTCCGATGCTTCGGATGCATTAGACAAGGGCTCTTCACTGATCTCTCAGGCATCTTCTGATGCTTCCTCGAATATCAATCAGATCAGCCAATCGGTGACGACTGCAAGCGGTCAAACTGGTAGCGCATTGGCTACGTTGCAGAATCTCAATACCTCGATCTCAAACATGCTCGATGAGCTGAAAGGTATTGATGTAAGCCAGCTGAGCCCTGAATTACAGCAGCAGCTTCAGCAGATTATTACCGATTTGCAGAATCAGAACAAGCAAACGAGCGATGTTGTTGAGGATCTGACCAAGCTTAATACCGATACGAAGAATACAGCTTCGAGCATTAGCGGTTTGTCTACGCAGGCTAATACTTCGGTGCAAGATTCTCTGCGGGCAGCCGGCGCCGCACGTAACCAAATTACGACGGGTGCACTGCCAAAGCTCAACACTGGTTTGAACTCGTTGGCAACTGCTGCAGGAGCACTTTCTGGTGGCCTTGGCGGTCAGCAGTCGCTTGTGGAGCAGGCACATACGGTCTTTGATCAGATCGATCAGGTCAGCACCACTGCAAAGCAGGCACTGGATAACACCAATAGCTTGCTGAACGGCATGAATGACCGCATTGGCAAGTTGAAGACTGATCTGCAGTCGCTGTCTTCGGCCAATGTGTTGACCTCATTACTTGGTGTTGACGGCAAGCTCGATGCATCGCGCATTGCAGACTTCATGAACTCACCAACTGTGCTCAATACGCACAACCTGTATCCAATTAACTCGTATGGTTCGGGCATGGCTCCACTGTTCACGAGCTTGGCTCTGTGGGTTGGTTCCTTCATGCTGATGGTGATTCCAAAGCTTGAAGTTGACGATGAAGGACTTGAAGGTCTGCACGTTACTGCATCGCAGAAATATATTGGCCGTTACATTCTGCTGGCCATCATTGCTGCAGCACAAGGCATTGTGTGCACGATCGGCGACCTCGTTGTTGGCGTGCAAACCGTGAATGCGCCGTTGTTCGTGGTCACGGGTCTTGTGACCTCACTGGTCTACTTGTCGTTGGTGTACGCGCTTTCCACCACGTTCCTACTTGTGGGTAAGGGCGTTGTGGTTGCCCTCATTATGGTGCAGATTCCAGGTGCTTCGGGCTTGTATCCAATTGAAATGCTGCCGAAGTTCTTCCGCGTGCTGTTCCCATTCTTCCCATTCACGTATTCGATTGATGCGTTCCGCGAGACGATTGGTGGCTTCTACGACGGTACTTGGGGCAAGCGCATTGGCATGCTGTTTGTCTTCGCTGCAGCATCGTTCTTCGTGGGTCTGACCTTGCGCCCACTGATGGCCAACTTCATTCGCCTGTTCGCACGCGAAATGAACGAATCCGACATGTTCCTCAAAGAGACGATTTATCTGCCAGATACGCGCGTCAGCACAGCAGATGCACTGCTTGCTCTGGCTGATAAGGGCGGCTATCGCAAGGAAATTGAGAGGCGAGCCAAGCGCTTCGCTGAGCTGTATCCAAAGCTGCTCAAGGGCGCACTGATTGCAGGCTTCGTAGTGCCAATCGCATTGTGCATTACGTTCTCGGTGACCACCGGCACGAAGGTTGTGGCCTTGGCAGCATGGGTTATTTGGCTGCTCGCCATCATCCTGTTCCTGATGACCATTGAGCTGATTCGTGACTCGTTCCAACGTCGTGCCAACGTTTCTGGTTTGAGTGATCAGGTCTTGGCAGACATGCTGTTCCGCCGTGGAACCGCGCATCGCGTGCACACTCTGCATCACGTTCCACGTCACGTGGAAACGCAGGGAAGCGGCACAGTAACCGATGCCGACACCACAACAACTGGTGACGACGCCGCAACAACCGATAACGTCACCAATCCAAATCCAACTGAACAGCAAACCAATAACGACGAAAGGAGGCAGTCATGAGCATGATGTGGCGCATCTTTACCGGCGACGTACAGCGCTTAAGTCGCAATATTGTGTCAATCATCATCACGATTGGCCTCATCGTTATTCCAGGTCTGTTCACGTGGTTCAACGTCAGCGCCTGCTGGGATCCATTCGCAAACACGAAGAATCTGCAGTTTGCTATTGCTAACGAAGATGAGGGCTATTCCTCAGATCTGTTGCCTATGAAGATCTCCGTGGGCAGCGAGATTGTGAACTCGTTACGTGCGAATTCACAGCTCGATTGGACGTTCACCTCGGCTGATCAGGCTATTGATGGCACGAAGTCAGGCAAGTATTACGCCGCTGTTGTGATTCCAAAGCACTTCAGCCGCGATATGATGACGTTCTTTGATGCCGATGCTCATCACGCCACGCTCGACTACTACGACAACGAGAAAACGAACGCTCTGGCTCCTCATTTGACGGGCGAAGGCGCCGACGAAATCTCGGCTACGATTAACCAGACGTTTGCTAAAGAGCTCGTCAGCTCGGCATTGAGCATTGCTACTTCATTGATGAATAATCTTTCGAAGCCAGAAGCCCAGCAGCGCTTGAGCTCGTTCAACCAGAACATTGGCATGCTCTCTACAACGCTGTCCGATGCATCAACAGCGTTGAGCACGTATCAGGCTTTAACGAAGACTACGCAAACGCTGCTCGATTCTTCAGCAAAGCTGATGAATGGTGCCAATGATACGGCTTCGAAGTCGGCTGATGCACTCAACAATTCGAAGCAGGGCGTCCAAGATTTGAGCTCGGCTATGAACACGTCGGCTAACGCACTGACCGATGCGCTGACGAATAGCACGAACGCGTTCTCGGGCCTTGGCGACAAGGTCAACGGTCTGTTCAGCGATGCCGATAAGCAGGCTGGAGACTCTGCGAATGCGCTGCGTTCTATTGCGAAAAGCGTTGCTTCGCAGGCCGATTCGTATCAGCAGCTGCACGATGATTTGAACGCACTTAAGCCACGTTTGCCGGAGCGCGTGCAGCCCGTCGTAGCATCAATCGTCTCGCGTCTCGAGTCGGTTATTCAGCTGCAGCGCACGCTCGTGGACAATCTAAACTCGGCCGCCCAAGACATTAACAGCAATGTGCAGGTCAGCCAGGGCAAGCGCGACGAAATCAACAAGCTGATCGACCAGGCTGCAGGCCTGCTCGGCGGCATTAAAACCGACTACTCGAGTTCGATTAAGCCTGACTTGAGTTCGATGCTGGATTCGTTCTCGTCGGCCGGTTCGCTGCTCGCCAGCACGGCCACGGATCTGAAGGGCACGTTCTCAGATCTCGACTCTACTGTCGACTCGGCCGACAAGCAGCTCGACCGCGCTAACAAGACGATCGGCAAGGCTTCCGACGCGCTCAAGCAAGCCAGCACGCAGTTGACTTCGTTCCAGCAGAAGTTCAGCAAGGCGCTCGAAAGCGGCGACCTCGATACGTTGCGTTCGCTGCTCGGCAGCGATCCGTCACAGCTCGCTTCGATGTTGTCGGCTCCCGTCAAACTCGACCGTCACGCCGTGTTCCCGATTGACAATTTTGGTGCTTCTCTGACGCCGTTCTACACGTTCCTACCGTTGTGGGTGGGCGCGTTACTGTTGGGCGTTACGTTGAAGCCTGCACTGTCACGCAAGCGCAGGAAGGCTCTGGGACCAAAGCTCAAGCCTCATCAGGAATTCTTGGGTCACTATGGTATTTACGCAGTGTTGGCCATGCTGCAAGCAGTGTTTGATTGCGGTGGTACGTTGATCTTCCTGCGTTTGCACGTGGTGCATCCGTGGCTGTTTATTTTGGCCGGTGTCGTCAGCTCGCTGGTGTACTCGTTCATCATTTACACATTCATTCTGATCTTTGCGAATGTGGGCAAGGCAATCTGCGTGCTGATTCTGATTATGCAGATTTCTGGCTCGGGCGGTGCATATCCACTGTCGATTCTGCCGGCATTTGTCAGCAATGTGCACCCATTCCTGCCAGTGAGCTACTCGGTTACGATGATGCGCGCCGCAATTGCAGGCCTGTACAACAACGATTACTGGATTGCTATGGGCGGCCTGCTGTGCTTCGTTCCACCAATGCTGATTATTGGTTTGTTGCTGCATAAGCCACTGTCCAAGTTCAACAATTGGTACGTCGGCAAGGTAGAGAGCACGAAGATTCTGACCTAATAGCTGTGAAGTCGCAATATCAGAAGTCAGCAATCGAAAAAGCAGAAAACCAAGGAGAAGTATGGATTCGCCAGTTATGGCTGTGCGCAGAGAAGCACGGCGAGAGCAGACGGACCGTAAGATTACGGCTGCTGTGCTGGACATCCTGCTCGAGGACGGCGTGAGCGCCGTAACGATTGAGGAGGTGTCGAGGAGGTCGGGCGTGGCCAAAACTACGATTTACCGACGCTATCGCAACACCGAGGATCTGCTGCACAAACTGTCGCTGCAGATGGGCGAGGGGTACGACGTAAGCGATCTCGCGCCAAATCTGGTAGGCATTACGACGCTGCTGAAGCGCATGCTCAACGGATTCGATCAGCAATTCGGCTTACGTGCGGTGGGGCTCGTGCTGTCGAGCGATAACGAGGTGCTCAAAGGCCTAGCAAGGCAAGTCATCGAGCCAGCTGAGCAGTGCTTCGCAAGCTTTATTGCACGCGGTCAGCAGATGCTGGCGTTCACGACTCGAGTGAACGTGCAGTTCTTGTTCCAAACGATTGTGGGCTCAATGCTTGCCAATCGTGCGATTGGTAAGGCCAATGCCAATGCTTGGACGAAGCATATGGCGTCGCTGCTGTGGCTAGCACTACAGCCTTGCCCAGCATTACAGCCTTGCCCAGCACAATAATTGTGCTCAGCAGTTAGAGAGAAATCCGCGTGTGCCGGTCCAAACTGAACGTTCGGGCCGGCACCTTGCTTTACAGTGGAGAACATGTCAGACAACACAACCCCCGAAACAAACGAACGCGACACTGCCGCGAATAAGGCTGCGCAGAAGGATGCTGCGCAGAACAATGCAGCTGTGACCGATACCGCACAAGCTGCCGCGCAGAAAGTCAAGGATACGGCTGTTAAGGTCGCCTCGCTTGCTAAGGCCGATATTGCCCAGGCTGGCCAAGCAACCGTTGAGGCTGTGCAGCAAGGCGTAGCCGATGTGAAGGCACGCAAGGCAGCATACGATACGTTCCGCGAACAAGTGCTTAAGGAAACTGAAAACCCACGCAAGATCGCCCTGATTGCACGTATTTACGGCGTGCTGGTGGCTCTTGTTGGCCTGCTGACAATTCCTGTTATGATCACGGCCATTGTGGGCGTTATTGATGCCGTGAAGCGCGGCGCCATTGGCGAAGAGATTAAGAGCCTGACGTTCATTCTGCAATGCGTCAACCTTGGCGTGCAAACCGTCAGCGCTATTTTCTTGGTGATTTTCGGCATTATGCTGCTGCTCAACAAGCGTCACCATGCGCTGTATTGGACTTATGTGCTGATTCCAATCACGATTTTGGAAATGCTGCTGTCGGTGTCGCTGCGCGGCTTCGATTTGCATCTGATTCTGCCATGCGTGCAGCTCGTAATCCTTGTGGTGCTGTCGATTACGGTGGATCCTGATCTGCGCGAAGAACGCCAGATGGAACATGCGCTGAGGCGTATGAACATGCACACGACCTACGAAAAGGCACGTGCAGAAGGCATGGCCGGCCGCGATCTGACAGGCAAGGGCTTCATGTCGCTGAACTTCTTCAACATCTTCTGGATGTTCGTGGCAGCGTCCATTTTCGGCCTTGTTATTGAGACCATCTTCCACCTCATTGTGTTCGGCGCTTGGCAGGACCGCGCTGGCATGCTCTGGGGCCCATTCTCGCCAATTTACGGCTTCGGCGCCGTGCTTATGACCGTGTTCCTGAACCACCTCTATAAGTCCTCGCCAGCGCTGATTTTCTGCGCTTCGGCCATTATCGGCGGCGCATTCGAGTACTTCACGAGCTGGTTCATGCAGACCGCATTTGGCATCACGGCCTGGAACTACTCCAACCAGTGGGGCAACATCGACGGCCGTACGTCCGTGCTGTTCATGGCTATGTGGGGCTTCCTTGGCATGGTCTGGATTAAGTGGCTTCTGCCACCTCTGCTGAAGCTTATTCAGATGATTCCTTGGAAGGTGCGTTACTGGTTAACGGCTATTTGCTTTGTGTTTATTCTTGTGGACGGCGTCATGACACTTATGGCCCTTGATGCATGGTTCGGCCGTATGGCCGGCTTGCCACAGACGAGCCCAGTCGCGAAGTTCTTTGCACAGTACTTCAACGACCAGTTCATGCAGAACCGTTTCCAGACGATGACGCTGAATCCAAAGACCGCAAGCCGCTTCTGAGGCTAAGCGATCTTAAGGTTGCGACTGCTAAACGCAATTACGAAACGTAATGAATAACCGTTAGACGTGACCGTTACCACGTAGTCGTTAACGTGAAGCCGCCGTAGGGATTTCCCGCGGCGGCTTTGCTATATGTATGCGCGGAGATAGATGAGTCGCAGGAGTTGCTCGGTGAGGGAGTGCAGAAATAAAAAATCCTTGAAATCGAGAGGACTCGAAATCAAGGTATAAAAAGTGCCCCCCCAGGGATTCGAACCCTGAACCCACGACTTAAAAGGACGCTGCTCTAACCGTTGAGCTAGAGGGGCAACAGTAGGCATTATAGAGAATCATTCGGAAAATGCAAATCGAAATGTCTACGGAGTGGGACGACGTCATCGCCAACGCTCACAATAGAACCATGTCTTGTACCACGCTTTTAGTAGGAAAATCAGCCAGTTTCGACGGTTCGACGATTATTGCTCGCGATGATGATTCGGGCTCTGGTCGTTATGATCCAAAGCATTTCGTAGCGATTTCGCCTAGCGAACAGCCACGCGAGTACCGCAGCGTGCTTTCGAAGTTTGCAATCACGTTGCCAGATAATCCATGCCGTTACAGCATCGTGCCAAATGTGAAGCCAGATCGCGGCGTGCTCGCCGAGGCAGGCGTCAATGAGCACAACGTGGCTATGAGCGCTACAGAAACTATTGCTGTGAATACGCGCGTGCTGGCTGCTGATCCACTCGAGAAGGAGACGGGCTTCGGCGAAGAAGACATCATCACGCTCGTGCTGCCTTATGTGAGCACGGCTCGTGAAGGTGTGAAGCGTCTGGGCTCGCTGCTCAGCGAATACGGCACGTATGAATCGAATGGCGTCATCATTTCTGATGTAAATGACATTTGGTACGTCGAGACGATTGGTGGCCACCACTGGATGGCTCGTCGCATTCCAGATGACTGCTATGCCGCCATTCCAAACCAGTTGAGCATTGATACGCTGGACTTCTCGGACGCTTATGGTGAGGGTCGCGAGAACCTGTGCTCGGCTGATTTCGAGGACTTTGTACACGAGCATCATCTGGATCTGATGATGGATGCCAAGCATGCAGCTGGTATTGGCTTCTCGGGCTCGGATTCACGCGTGCTCGATACGCGTGCTGCTTTGGGCACGGCTAACGCCAAGGATCATATCTATAACACGCCTCGTGCTTGGTATATGCAGCGTTACTTCAATCCAACGGCTGTTGAGCAGGAAGGCCTTGGTCCTGAGTCGGACGGCCAGGCATTCTGCCGCGTTCCAGAGCGCAAGATCACGATTGAAGATGTTGATTTCTTGCTCGGCTCGCACTTCGAAGGCACCGAGTTTGATCCGTATGGCACAACGGGTACGGCTGAGAGCCGCCACCGTTACAGGCCAATCGGTGTGAACCGTACTGGTCACATGGTTGCTATGCAGATTCGTCCAAACGTGCCAGAAGCTATGGCTGCCATTATGTGGATTAGCTTCGGTAGCGGTCCGTTCACGACTGCTGCACCGTTCTACGCCAATGTGACGGGTACGCCAGCCTACCTGCGCGATACGCCAGCTGATGAGGTTTCAACGAACTCGCTGTATTGGTCTAACCGTCTGATTGCAGCCCTTGCTGATGGTCACTGGTTCGAAACTGACGGTGAAATTGAGCAATACATTGAGGACGTGCAGTCCTATGGCTTGCGTCATGTTGAACAGCACGATATTGATATGAGCCGCGAAATGGGTGAGCTCGCAACCACAGAAATCAATATGGAAGCTGTGAGGCTGCAGCTCGAGCAGGCCAACGAACAGATGGCGGAATTCCTGCAGAACCGCACGAAGAAGCTGCTGTTCAAGGTGCTCTATATCTGCAGCAACATGATGAACAATGCGTTCAAGATGAGCGATAAGTGGATCTGATAGATCCCACACGCGAAAGTGACAGATCTGGGCGAGACTGAGGAAACTCAGTTGAAGCCCAGAATGTCGTTCGCAATGCGGTAGCCGATACGAATGCACGTACGGCCAGCCGGGCCGCGCAGATTCAGGGCGCGGGAAACGAGCTTGCGATGCACGTCGCGGCCGATCTGAGGCGAGTAGCTCGAGATGTCTTGCCAGAGCTGCTTTTTGACGCGGTAATTCTCTGGATCGCGGGAGAGCACAAGGAACGTCGACGTAATCGACGATTCAATCGCGAGGAAATGAATCATATAGCGGTACAGGCCTTCGCTGACCTCGTTGCGCTCGGGAGTTGCGGCAAGCATGCACTTGTTGACGAGCAGCAGCTGATTGACGCGCTTGATCATGACGTCGGTTTGCACGCTCTGGCCTTCGCGGCCGATGAAGTAGTGGTAGAACGGCACGTCGAGGTAGAGCATCGAATGTACCCATGGGAATGGGGCGTAAGAGTAAATAAAGTCAACGTAGAACGTGTGCTCAGGCAGCTTCATTTGGGAATCGCGCACAACCTGCGTGCGGAAAATAAGCGTGTGCATAATCATGTACTGAGCAATGCCGAACTTACCGAGATCGTCCCAGCCAATGCGCTTATTTGCAGGGATCACCTTGCCGAATTGCACAACGTGCTTATGCTTCTTGCCGACCTTGTCGTAGACGTAATCGGTAATCACCAGATCAAGAGGCTTGGCCTCAGAACGCTGGGCGCGCAGGACTTTCAGGACCTTTTCCAGGGCTTCGGTACCAACCCAATCGTCGGCGTCAACAACCTTAATGTAGAGGCCTTGTGCGAGCTCGATGCCAGTGTTCACGGCGCCACCGTGGCCTTTGTTTTCTTGATGAATGGCGCGCACAATGCCTGGATACTGCTGTTCATAACGCTGGGCGCAGGCGAGTGTGCCGTCTTTGGAGCCATCATCGACGATGAGAACTTCGATGTCGTTGTTGTTCTGTGCGGAGAGAAGCGTATCCACGCAGCGAGGTAAATACTCTTCCATGTTGTATGCGGGCACAACGAATGAGAGGATTTTGTCCTGCTCAGTATGCATTAAAGTCTCCTGCCATGGATTGCGGCCGTGATGCTCGCGCTATTGTACCGCCAGCCGTAGTTTTGGGTTTTATTGTGATCACGGACGGGTGCGATTGTGCACCTATGTGGAGAGGTCTCCGAATTTTCGCACACTGCTACGGAGTTTAGAAGCGGTATCCGTGTTTGCTTGGAATCGCTAGATCTTTGGAATTATGGGGATTCTTGGGGTTTGCGGAGTAGTGAAATCACACGGTTACGGCTTTGGGTTCCGTAATCGTGTGAGGTTCTGGCACACGGTTACGGGGCTTGGAACGGTAGCCGTGTGATTTGTTGTCACCAGTTTGGCGGAATTTCAATGTTTTCTTGAGAGTAGAGCACACGGTTGCTGCGTTGGAATCCCGTAGCAGTGTGGCGAGGTTCTGAGACCCACATAAAAAATGGTCCTGAAAATGTGGATGGGCACTTTCAGGACCATGTCTAGAACGACTAGATGCAAGAAATTCTAAGAATCAGTTGTCAGATTCTTCAGAAGATGCGGTTTCTGTTGTTTCTTCTGCAGCAGTTTTTGCAGCATTTTCTGTGGTAGCTTCGGATGCGCTGAACTCGGTTTCAGCAGCCTTCATGCGTGCATTCGCTTCTTCGATGGTCTGCTCGGCCTTTTCGATGGAGGCTTGTGCTCGTTCGGCATCTTTTTCAGCCTTTTCGGCTTCTTTGCGTGCACGCTTACGAGCCTTGGCTTCGGCCTTGAGCTGGGCCTTAGTTGGCTTCGACGTGACAATTTCTTCAAGGCTGCTATCGGAAGCGGTACCGTCGGCATCGTCTGCATTTTGGTCGGTCTCGTTGTAAAGAAGCTTTGGCTTTGCTTCAAGACGAGAAAGACCGTGCCAGCCTAAGTTCACGATTAATGCAGCAAGCTCTTCGCGGCTTAACTTACGCTGGTTAGCCCAGTACTGGCCGGTGAATACGGTCATGCCAACAAGCATTTGTGCGTAGTAGCCTGCGCCCTTAGTTGGCAGGTGCTGGCGCTTGAACCACTGCTCAAGAATCTCTTCAACACGAAGGCTAATATCGCCCCACAGTGAGTAGAACGAGCTTTGTGGATCGGTCGAAGGGGAGTCACGAACAAGGACCTGGAAGCCCTCAGAGTGCTCCTCAATATAGGTAAGCAGCGCCAGAGTTGTGCGCTCCACGATTTGGCGTGGATGGATATCGGTGTCACCGGAGAGTGCTGCTAAGAGCGACTCATTCAGTGCACGCATCTCGCGGTCCACAACAACGGCGTAGAGTCCTTCTTTGCCTCCAAAGTGCTCGTACACAATAGGTTTACTGACCTTGGCATGCGCTGCAATTTCTTCAACGCTAACCGATTCGAAACCTTTAGATGCAAATAACGAGCGTCCTACGCGGATAAGCTGTTCGCGGCGCTGGTACGACGACATTCTCGAAGTATTGGCCATACCCCCAGTGTGGCACTAGCCCTAGGCCTCGGAGGAATTTGTGCAGCAGAAAGCCTCTGCAATATCAACTGGTATGAAGAGTTCTATGTAGAACATCTTTGATGTTACAGAGGCTTCGAAAAGCTGCATTGAAAGCTTGCGGCTTTCAGTTACGTATCTTGTTGTTCTGTAGTTCCTAGCTCTCTTCTTCCACAGGAGCTGGTGCTTTTCTACGCGTAAATACGGTGATGAGTGTAAGTGCGCAAGCAATAGTCAGCATAGAAACGTAATAGATATTAATTGGTGGATTAGAGGCATCTTCGCTAGATGCACTTTTTGTTAAGAGGAGCGCAAACAGTACAAACATCGTCCATGCTGCCAGTGTTGATGACATGAGTACGCATTGTTTATGGTGAAGTGTGTGAGGTGCTCGCATAAGGCGTCGTATACCTCGAATAATAGCTACGCTGAGTAGGGCGACAGCTATGCCCATGCCACATGTCATAGCAGCTAAAAGAAATGCTTGATAATCCATTGCGTGCAACAGAGAGTAGTTCATGAGCACGGTAAGTGGATAAGCAATAAGTATGCTAGGCCAAGCTTTCCATCCATATCGCAGAAGGGAATATGCGATGGTGCCAAGTGTAACGAGAATTGGCGCAAAATAGAGCGTAAAGAAAAATGCATCCTGTACACGATAAAAATCTTCAATGCCGAGGATAACGGCACAAGCGAGTAGTGCTCCCCAAATTATGGCAACAGGAGGTAGCCACTTCATCCAAGTTGAAGTTGGAGGTGAAGGCTGTGCTTCTTCTTGCTTGTCCGGAAAGCTTTCGAAATTGTCTATAAACTGCTTCGTTGCAGGATGTGTTGTATTGCCACCAATCATTTTGGTTCCCCTGTCTCTCTCGTGTGCTTACCGTGTATTCGCACGGCTCGCTAGTTCGGCATGAGTAACGATTGCGGCTGCTGAGTACTCCTTGAATTGCAGTCCGCATATTGCTCAATGCGTGTATACCTATTGTGCGTGCAAACATGGTGAACACCTACTCGCTGCTTGCTTTTCGGACATTGTGTTTATATGGTGAACTTCGGATACATGGATTAACGGACAGTTAGCTGCTCCGTCATTGCCAATTAAATCCGGTCTATAGAGATGTGGTTGATAATTCATCAATGATCCACTCAGAGCCGCCCCTAGGCAGAGTTGAAGCAGCAGTTGAATGTGAACATCTCACCCCCGATTTAGACGATGGCTGTCTAAATAATGCGTTTTTTACACGAAGTGTCAGCTGAGGAATCTAGCCTTAAACGCATGGATATGAACACGATCATTGCCATTGTTGCTGTGGTTGTGGTTGCCGCGCTGTTCATTGTGGGCGGCGTGTGGATGGACCGCTCCCGCAAGCGCGCTTTGCGCCGCAACGATGAAGCTGCTAAGGCCAAAGCAGATGCACGTTTGGCAGCCGAAGCTGAAGCAGAAGCTGCAGCAAAGCAGGCTCAGAAGTCAGGTCAGCCAGCAACTGAGCTGACGCCTTCGCAACGTGCTGCACAGCAAGCTCAAGAACAGACCTCGGAAATGTCTGAAGGCTTGCCTGAATCAGAAATGCTTGTCACTGACCTCAACCTCGTTGAGGAAGTGCCAGTTACCGTCGAACAGAAGACTGAGAAGCCAGCAGGTCGCACAAGCCGTTTGCAGCGCTTGCGTGAACGCCTTTCGAAGTCGGCAAACCCATTCGGTAAGGCACTGTTCAACATTCTGGCCAAGGATCATCTGACCGAGAGTGATTGGGAAGATGTTGAAGATACGCTGCTGATGGCTGATGTTGGTGCTGAAGCTTCGGAACATCTTGTTGATCAGCTGCGCACCGATGCCCGAGTTACGGGTACCAGCGATGCCGCACAGGTTCGCGAAGCACTGCGCTCGCAGCTGCTGGATCTCGTCGGCACCGATGTGGATCGCCGCCTGAATGCTGATAAGCCAGATGCTAACCATCCAAGCGTCATCATTATGGTTGGCGTGAATGGTACTGGTAAGACGACGACCGCTGGCAAGCTTGCCCGTCTGTTCGTGAGCCAAGATAAGCAGGTTCTGCTGGGTGCTGCTGATACGTTCCGTGCTGCAGCTGCAGATCAGCTTGAGACTTGGGGTGCCAAGGCTGGTGTGCCAATCGTGCGTTCCGATCACGATGGTGCAGACCCTGCTTCGGTTGCTTTTGAGGCCTCGGCTAAGGCCAAGGAACTCGATTCCGATGTGCTCATTATTGATACGGCAGGTCGTTTGCAGAACAAGGCCAACCTCATGGATGAGCTTGGCAAGATCCGCCGCGTTACCGAGAAGAACCTCCCAGTCGACGAAGTACTGCTCGTGCTTGATGCCACTACCGGCCAGAACGGCATGACTCAGGCCAAGGTATTCGCTGAGGCTATTGGCATTACCGGTGTTGTGCTGACGAAGCTCGACGGCTCCGCAAAGGGTGGCATTGTTATTGCTGTTCAGAAGGAGCTGGGCGTTCCAGTCAAGCTCGTTGGCGTGGGCGAAGGTCCAGATGATTTGGCTCCATTTGATGCCGAATCGTTCGTCGATGGAATTCTTGCTGAGTAAGAGTTTGCTTTAGCAAAGACGAGTATTTTCAATACATTTCAACAGTCTCGTCACGGTCACGTTTAACGCTTTCGTAACGCAACGTAACTTAATCAAAACGCGCGTTCGATTCGATAAATGTGACAAGAGAGAAAGAGTTTAAACAGAGGAGGTAACCGCATGGGAGTGCTTGATTCTGGCAATACCGCGTGGATCCTTACATCAGCGTGCTTGGTGTTCTTGATGACGCCAGGCGTTGCGCTGTTCTATGGCGGCATGGTTCGCTCGAAGGCCGTGCTGAACATGCTCATTATGGAAGCCGCAGCACTGTCGGTCACCATGTTGATCTGGGGCCTGTGGGGCTGGTCGATTGCTTACGCAGGCAAGTCGGTTGGTGGTGTCTTCGGTGACCCTGCAACGGGCTTCTTGCTCAAAGACACGATGGTTGCTCAGGATGGTGTTTTCACCTCGGCAACGCTGAATAATCACGGCTATCCAGCCAGCGTTGATGTGGCCTTCCAGGCTGCATTCGCAATGATCACGGTCGCCCTGATCTGCGGCGCTATTGCTGAACGCGTCAAGTACAGCACGTGGATGATCTTCGTTGCCCTCTGGGTTACGTTCGATTACGCACCAATGGCTCACATGGTCTGGAATGGTGGTCTGCTCTCCGCAGACGGTCCAATTTCGCAGGCTATTGGCGCACACGCTCACGACTTCGCAGGCGGCACGGTTGTGCATATTAACGCCGCAGTTGCTGCACTGATTATTGTGCTCATCATTGGTAAGCGTAAGGGCTTCGGCATTGAACCAATGCGCCCTCACAACGTGCCATTCGTTATGCTCGGTGCCTTCCTGCTGTGGTTCGGTTGGTTCGGCTTCAATGCTGGTTCGGCATTCGCCGCTAATGGCACTGCCGGCTACGCATGGATCTCCACTTCGCTCGCAGCCGCCGCAGCAATGCTCGGCTGGGGCTTCACCGAAAAGATTCGAACCGGTCACTACACGGCCATGGGCGCTGCCTCAGGCATCGTCGCCGGTTTGGTTGCTATCACTCCAGCTGCCGATGTTGTTTCACCACTGTGGTCGATCGTGCTCGGCCTGATCGCTGGTATCTGCACCTGCTTGGCCTGCAGCCTCAAGTTCAAGCTCGGCTACGATGACTCGCTCGACGTCGTCGGCGTGCACGGCGTTGGCGGCCTTATTGGTACTGTCCTGCTCGGCTTCATGATGGAAGGAACCGGCCTGTTCTGCGGCGGTGACTGGCGTCAGCTCGTCGTCCAGATTGTTATTGCCCTCATCGCCATTGCCTTCTCGGCAGTGATCACGACGATCATCGCGTTCGCACTTGAGAAGACGATTGGTTGGCGCGTGACGCCAGCTCAGGAAGTTGCTGGCATCGACTTGGCTGACCAAGGCGAACGCGCATACGATTTCGCTGGCACCGCTAGCTCGGTCATTAGGGATGCGAGGTAAGTTATGAAGCTCATCACCGCAATTATTCAGCCGCACAAGCTCGACGAAGTTAAGGAAGCTCTCGCCTCGGCAGGCGTCCGCGGCCTGACTGTTTCGGAAGCTAATGGTTACGGCCGTCAGCGCGGCCACACGGAGATCTACCGTGGCGCTGAGTACACGGTCGACCTCCAGCCAAAGATCCGCATCGAAGTGCTCTGCGACGATGCCGATTACGAGTCGCTCGTAGACGTCATTGTTGGCGCCGCAAGCAGCGACACAATTGGCGACGGCAAGGTCTGGGTTACGCCACTCGACATGGTCGTTCGCGTCCGCACCGGCGAGACTGGCTCGGCTGCTATCTGATTGTTGAGCATTAGCTCATCACTTCAAGCCTCACACTCCACTTTTGACCAATACTCATTTCTGGAATGTGAGGCTTTTTTATACGTTTTTTGAGTTCGAAGTTTATAGATCCCGGATTCTGATGCCGCGTTTATTGGCATCTGCACCACCTGTCTGGAACGGTCTAACTTATTACTTCATGACCTCTGCCTAATGCAGCTATAACAAGCGTTAACAGGCCTTATAGCCTTGGTAAGAACTCGATCTGTATATAACTATATGTACTCGTAAATGGCTTTGGAGCCTGTTAAGCAGCCTGTTCTGTAGGTCACTGCCGTATATCGATAGTTGCATTGAATAACGTGTCATTTCATCGCTTCAACATTTCAACGAATCAACAATTCAGCCGTTTTTCTCAGCTCGCCGGTTCATCACTCCAGCAGCATTGCAGCACTCCAGCATTGCAGCATTCCAACCATTGAACATTGCAACATTTCAGATTTCCATCCATTGAGTATCTGAGCAGAAGCGCTGACCCCGAAGTTTTTTGATTCAGCCTCAAGACCCGGCTTGGAATCTTCAGTTCGTCAACTCAGCATTGAGTCGCAAGTTTTCGAGATCCTAGATCTTCTGACCGAGACTCGATTCAGAGGCGGAGTCAGAGTCAGAATCAGAATCGGAATCTGAATTGGAATTTGAAGTGGAAGTGGAGGTGGAACTGGAACCAGAGTTGAAGCTGCCCCAGATCTCCAACTCTCCAGTTTCCTGAGTTGATCTATTCCTCAACCGCACTTTTTCGACCCCAATCCGCAAACAGCCACTTTTGACCTAAAAAACGACCCTGAAGTGTGGGTTATCCCATTGGCCTTCCAAGTACTGGAATCCAGACCATGGTTTTGGCATATTGCGTGATCATAGAACTAATGAGCAATTTTTCTGCATAAGGAGGTAGATCGCGAAGTTATACCCCCGTTATGCAGGGAGTAAAACTGGAACTCTATACCCCCGTTTTACATACGGAATTCGAACCGGTTTTATACCCCCGTTACGGAAGGGGGTAATGAGTTCTCTGAATACCCCCTTTTTGGAAGGAGTTTGCGAACTCACTTTATACCCCCGAAAATCTGGGGTTGAAAACATGCTCTTTATACCCCCGTCTTCACAAACGTAAGGAATCATTTTTATTTATAGAAAACTACTGTTTTTATTTATATAAATATTTATTCATTTATTTAATACATTTTTTATTTATTTAAAACAGATTTTTATTTATTACTGAAGGAGCGTCATGGCGCAGAGTTTGCAGCATCTCAAGGCCCAAATGCTTGATCTCAGCCGCTGTGATGCCGATGGTGTGTATAGGTCAGGACCCGAAAAACGTTTAGCGCGCTCTCTGGCGGTCGAACGGGCACTTATCCACCTTTGGGATGAGGCTATTGCCTCTTTGCCCTTTAGAGTGCCCTTAGAAGGAGTCGGTTTAGCGGCCGTTGGGTCACTTGCTCGAGGTGCTATTGGCCCATATTCCGATCTCGACCTCGTACTTATCCACAATGGCCATGCGCTCAATGCTGATCAGCTCAATGCTTTGGCTCATGCGCTGTGGTATCCGATTTGGGATGCTGGATTGGATCTTGATTACAGCGTTCGTACGTGTTCGCAGTGCGAATCGGTCACCGATCACGATCTTCCGGCCGCTATGGGATGGCTCGATGTGAAGCCTCTCGCGGGCGATACAGAAATAATTGAAAAAACTGCCGTCTCGATCCTCGAACGTTGGAGGAAGGCGGCAAGAAAGCGCCTTCCAGAGCTGTTAAACTCAACGCGCACAAGGCTTGAGCGGTACGGAAGGCTGCCTTACGTCAATGAGCCGAATGTTAAGGAGGCGCGCGGCGGACTTCGAGACACGGTGCTCGTTGAGGCAATTGCGGCGTCATGGCTCGCGGACCGGCCTCATGGCAAATATGATGCGGCCGTAGAGCGGCTTCTTGACGTGCGTGACGCCGTTCATTTGGCTGCACAAAAAGAGACCAATTTACTGTTATCGCGCTTCCAGGCGCCTGTTGCGGCCATGCTGGGGCTTGCTGACCCCACACTGCCAGAGGGGGAGCGTCAGGCTCGCTCAATTGACGACTTGATGACGCTGCTCGCTCGCCTTGGTCGTTCGGTGGCTTTTTCGCTAGATTCCACGGCTTCTCGAGCGCAGCGTACGTTGCCTCAGGGCAAGCGTCCGTTCGCATTCTTCCAAATTCGTCATCCTCGCGCTCAGGGCAAGCGTCAGGCCCCAAAATTCACCGAAGTGGCCCCAGGTTTGCTGCTTCACGAGCACGAAATTGCTCTCGCTCCAGCGGTTGACATCAGTTCGGATGCTGGACTTGCGTTACGTGCGGCCGAGCAGTCGGCTCGTTTAGGATGTGCTATTCATCCGGCGACGTTGCTGAATCTTGCTCATACTCCATTGCGCGACCACGGCTGGAACGAGTCCATGAGAAATTCGTTCATAGCGATGCTTGGCTCGGGTGAACAATTGCTTGATGTTTGGGAAAGCCTTGATTTTATTGGGATTCCGGGTCGCATGATGCCAGAATGGGATGCAATTCGAAATCGCCCGTCAGCGTCCGCAGCGCATCGTTACACCATTGATCGGCACATGGTTGAAGTTACGGCGAAATTGAGCCGATTACGACCGCAAGAGCTTACAGAAAATACTGAGAGTGAGTCATACGACGATGCACATTACCAAGCATTACTGCTCGCAGGCATTTTGCATGATATTGGTAAGCGACCTGGCATTGCGGATCATTCGAAAGAGGGCGCTCGCCATGCGCGAGTTATTGTGCGGCGCTTAGGTTTTGATGAGCAAATTGTTGACTGGGTAACGCTGCTCGTCAGTCACCATTTGACGCTATCTGAAGCCGCTGCAAGCAAAGATCCCAATAATGAGGTCATTCTTGAGGAATTGGCGGCAATCGTGCGATATGACGCCGTTTTACTCGATATGCTTTTTGATTTAACGCGCGCCGATATGAATTCTTTGGGCGCGACTTCGGGTGAAACAATAGGGAAGCGGTCGGGATGGAGTTCTTGGCAGGCTTCCTTAGTTACTGGCATGGCACGAGCCGTGCGTAAACGCTGTTTAGACCGAAAATGACTGGAATTTAGCCAAAAACTTCGGATTTTTGTGCGGTGCGGTTCAACGACAAACCAATAATGAGTCGATAATGAGGCACTGAGAGGCCAGTAACGAGCTAGTGCCGAGATAGCAATAAGGCGTCACCGAAGTAGCAGCGAGTCAGTATGTGGAAAACTTTGGGTTGCATGCTGGCAACTCACTCGGAAAATGTGGATATCTCGGCCAAAAGTTAACGGGATAGAAACTCATAAGTGTGGATAACCCCCGATGAGGTATCGAATGCACGCAAGAATTCTGGAGAATTGTGCATAACTTTCAGATTAATCCAATTGTGAAGGTCGGTCTTCACATTTTTATGTGGAAAACTTTAGCGTTATCTATACAGCTCTAGGAAAACTGTCGAATATATTGCAATTATTGACTTTAGGGGGTGTGAGCCATATCACTCAGACACTCAAGATGCAAATTGAGAATGGCTTTGTGGAGCCTTTGTGCATATTTATCCCCCAGTTATACACACAGTTATCCTGAATCTGGGGATAACCGATACGTTTATCCACATGATTATCCCCATAATGTGGATAAGTCGGGATTTGTGGAAAAAGTAATCCACAATAGGGGTTTCCGCGCGTGTCGATACCCCCGAAACTCTTGATATATGCCATGAACTGATGTAAATTTGCCTCTTTTGCCCTGGTCTAGGGGACTCAACGGGGGTATGTAGTGGCATCGAACCCGATTTTGGTGACAATTTCGGTAATTTTTGCGGTTAATTTGCTGTCAAATGAGTTGCTAAGAGAACATCGTGGAGTCATAAGAGGTCTTGTTGAGCTGCAAATGAGGATGCAGAGAGCATGAAAGAGGGGCATCCGGACCACTCAATGACCCACAAAAATGCACAATGTGGATAACTTTGCGGTGCGCGAAGGGGAGTGAATACTTAGTAAGTCCTTGCTCCACTACTTTCTACTGGAACGTGCTCTGCCTATACTCATGGCTATGGCCGAATCTTCTCATTCCTCTTCTTTTACGCGTGAACAAGACGACCGCAACAATGCGGCCTTGTTCGATCGTGTGCCTCCACACGACGATAATGCCGAAATGGCAGTGCTTGGCGGCATGCTCATGAGTAAGGATGCAATTGGCGAAGTTTCTCAAATGATCTCGCCTGCAGACTTCTATCAGCCAAATCATCAGACGATTTATAACGCCATAATTGACCTATTTTCTAAGTCAGAGCCTGCTGACGTCGTGCTCGTAGCAAACAAGCTCAATGACGATGGCACGCTCGAAAAGGTTGGTGGCTCCGACTACCTGCACAGCCTTGTTGCGAGCGTTCCAACAGCTGCAAATGCTACGTATTACGCCAAAATCGTGCATGATGCCGCTATTTTGCGTCAGGTTATTGCCGCTGGTACGCGTATTGCACAGCTCGGTTTCTCTGCAGAAGGTTCGCAGGCCGAAGACGTCGTCAACCTCGCTCAGTCTGAGGTCTACGAGATGGGCGCCGGCAAGGTGCGCCAGGATTATGCACCAATTAGCGAGGTCGTCAACGACGCTTTAACGCAGATTGATGAGATCCAGAAGGGCAATATTCAAAAGGGTGTGCCTACTGGTTTCCGTGATATTGACGACGTGACGCAGGGTCTGCAGCCTGGCCAGATGATCGTTGTGGCAGGCCGTCCTGCAATGGGTAAGTCCACGCTCGGCATTGATTTTGCCCGTGCTGCCTCGTTGCACCATGGCTTAACCACCATTGTGTTCAGCTTGGAAATGAGCAAAGTCGAATTGGCTCAACGTATTATTTCGGCTGAAACTGATATTCCACTGGCTGCAATGCGCCGTCCAGAAGATGTGACGATCGAGCGTTGGAACACACTGAATCAGTTCTATTCGCGCCTGAACAATGCACCACTGTTCATCGATGATTCGCCAAATATGAGCTTGATGGAGATTCGTGCTAAGTGCCGTCGACTCAAGCAGACGAACGACTTAAAGCTCGTTGTTATTGACTATCTGCAGCTCATGAGCTCGGGTAAGCAGATTGAAAGCCGTCAGCAGGAGGTTTCTGAGTTCTCACGTGCTCTGAAGCTGCTCGCTAAGGAACTTGAGGTGCCAGTTGTGGCACTGTCGCAGCTGAACCGTGGTCCAGAAATGCGTAACGACAAGAAGCCTCAGCTTTCCGATCTGCGTGAATCGGGCTCTATTGAGCAGGATGCTGACGTCGTGTTCCTCGTACACCGCCCTGACTTCTACGACAAGGAAGATCGACCAGGCGAGGCTGACATTATTATGGCTAAGCATCGTAATGGTCCAACTGATACGTTCCATCTGGCGTTTCGCGGCGCGAATTCGCGATTCCAGGATATGCCGCAGGACTTCTCACAAGGAGTGTGACATGCAAGATTCGACCCCAGAATCTGCTACAACACAAGCTTCAACACCGGCTGCAACCGAGCAGCCAGTACCAACTCGCAACTGGCATTCGTTCGCAACCCCAGCCATCGGCAAGGCCGTGCGCTGGGCTGCACGCGTGACGCGCCACGGTGGCTCCGCCTTCCCCGGCAAAGTCATTGAGCGCCTCGATCCAGGCTTCCTACGCCGCACTTTGGGCCGTTTACCACTCGGCGTCGTGCTCGTTTCAGGTACGAACGGTAAAACGACAACAACGCGTATGGTTGCCAGCATGCTGAGCGACCTGGGCCTCAAGGTATTTACGAATCCAACAGGCTCGAACTTCACGCGCGGCGTTGTTTCCGCACTGCTCAACGAAGTCACGCTGAACGGCCATCTCGATGCCGACATCGCTGTGCTCGAGCTCGACGAAGCCTACGCCGTGCATTTTGTGCACCAAGTCAAGCCTCGTTATGCGCTGCTGCTCAATGTGATGCGCGACCAACTCGATCGCTTTGGTGAAATCGATAACACAGCTCGTCTGCTCGGCCACGTTGCAAGCGCTACAACGCGTGAAGTCGTGCTGAACCGTGAAGATCCACGCATTAGCGCGCTCGCAGAACTCGTTCCAGATGGTACAAAGACGTCGTTCTTCGGCCTGAGCCAAGATCTGCGTAAGTTCTTCCCAACCGATGACGATATGGCCACAACACTTGACGTACAGCTCGCCAGCGAAGTGCTCGCCGACACCGAAGCCGACGCCGATTCGACGGCTGAACCACTGCCAGCCAACGCACATGCCGACTGCCTCGCAGCCGACGTGACGCTGACTGCCGTTGGCGACCACGAGGCCCAGTTCTGCGTCGCAAACAACGACTACAGCACGCAGGTACAGCTCGAAGGCGTCTACAACCTGTACAACTCGGCAGCAGCACTCGGTGTGGTGCGTGCCGTGCAGCGCGATGCCAAGGCTGCGCTCGCCGACGCCCCAACGTTCCGTCGTATGCAGCGCTTCGGCTCTGCAGGTCTGCCAGAGCGCTTGGCTCATTTCGCTAACGCCAGCATCGACGACCAGCTCTCGGCTTTGGCCCAAGTCACGCCAGCATTCGGCCGTGGCGAACGTATTACCGTGGGTAACTCGGTTGTTGAGCTGCTGCTCGTCAAGAACCCAATGGGCTTCCGTCTTTCGCTCGCTTCGTTCCCTCCAGAGAATGCCGACACGATGATCGTCATCAACGATCAGTACGCCGACGGCCGCGATATGAGCTGGCTCTGGGACGTTGATTTCACGAGCCTCAAGGAAACTGGCGTCGCTATGGTTTCGGGCGTGCGCGCTTGGGATATGGCGCTGCGTCTCGACTACGACGACGTGCCTCACGCTGCCGTGGAGCCCGACATTGAAACGGCGCTTGAGCAGTTCCTGCGCAACCCTGCGCCTGTGAAGCACATTTATTGCACGTACACTTCTATGCTCGCCGTTCGTGCGGCGCTCGCTCGCGTCACCGAAGTCAGCGACGCCGGCGTAGGTAGGTGAGGAGTTCTTTTATGTCGATTTCTGCACAGAACACATCAACCAATCCCACCGACGAAGTGCGTCCAATTGACGTACTGTGGCTCTACCCACGAGACATGAATATTTACGGCGATACAGGCAACGTGTTGACCGTGGAACGTCGTTTGAAGCTGCAAGGCTACGAGCCTCGCATTCATGCCTATAACCAGAACGATCAGTGGCCAGAACACATCGATATGGTGCTCGGCGGTGGTGGTCAGGATACTGGCCAGAAGAAGATTGGCGAAGACTTCCAGCGTCGCGCTGACGATCTGCGCAAGCTCGCCGCTGAAGGCGTGCCAATGCTCGTGATCTGCGGCCTGTACCAGCTGTTTGGCAAGTACTTTGAGACGCAAGATGGCACGAAGATCGAAGGCATTAGCATTCTTGACGCCTACACCGTTGGTCGCGATGTGCGCATGATCGGTAATTTGACCGAAACTTCTGACGATTTTGGCCAGATCGTGGGCTATGAGAACCACTCGGGTCAAACGTTCCTCGGTAAGGGTGCTCAGCCACTGGGCACTGTTGCTGGCGAAGGCATGGGCAATAACGGTCAGGATCATACTGAGGGCGCTCGCGTCAACAACGTCATTGGCACTTATATGCATGGCTCGCTGTGCCCAAAGAACCCAGCTATTGCTGATTTCTTAATCCGCAAGGCTGCTGAGCACCGCTATGGCACCTATGAAGTACGCCAGACGCCTGAAATGGCTGCAGAATTGGCTCGTATTGATGCCGATGCTCATAACGCTCGTGAAGCCGCTATGCAGCGTCCTCGCTGAGCTTTAGCTCATTAATCGCTACAACTGCTTGGTAATTCGGTACATGATCTCTGTGCTGAGTCGCCAAGCAGTTTGTTTTTTGTAGTGCTGCTCACAGCAGTTACGTGCGTGAGGCAGAAATACAAGAAAAATCAGCAAACTGTTGTTCATCCAGTAGGTAAGATGCTGCAGAATCCCAGCAAATCTGCAGAAAACCCTGTGTAGAGTTAGACACAACGTACGAAACAAACGTGGACGCGTAGAACGGCACACCATGCCGTGACCTAAGGAGGCCAATATGGCAGAGAACAACAATCTTGTTGATGGATTGGGCGAGGGCCTGCGCAAGGTATTTCTTGCCGGCGTTGGCGCACTGGCAACGACTGCTGAAAAGGGCAGCGAAATTATCAATGATCTCGTCAAGAAGGGCGAGCTCACGGTGAGCCAGGGTAAGGAACTGAACGAGGAGCTGTCTCACAAGGCGGGCAACGTTTCTGAGAACGTTAAGGAGTCCGTCAAGGAAGCCGGCGAGCAGCTGCGCTCGGCAGCAGCAGGTATTCAACACGCTGCAACCAAGAAGAACGACGAAGACTGAGCAAGTAATCTCAACTTCAGCTATGCCGCGGGTCGTATGTTGCGATCCGCGGCTTTGGCATGCTCGGAGTGAAGCAGGAGAGAAATGACGAAACAGACGTCCTCACAGGCTACATCTGAATCGAATACGTCGCAGGAGAACACTGCATTGCAAAGCGATGCAGCGGTACAGGAGAGTACAGCATCACTCAACGATGCAATGCAGAACAGCACGGCATCAGCAAACAGTGCAGCAGCGCAAGATGACGTCGACTCTCAGGAGAGCGTTGCGTCGCAGGGGAGTGCAGCACCACAGCGTCTTGATGTCTCACAAGAGTTCTCGTCACCGCAGCAGCATGATGATGCAGAAGTTAATGAAACAATTGGCCTGTTTGGAACGCGTCATAAGGATTTCTCTGCCGAATACCATCTGACGCGACGCTCGAAAATCAAGCGTCTGAACCAGATTATGCGTGTGGCCTTGCAATATGACGCACTTAAGGGCCTGACGCCAGTCAAACTGCGCCATATGCTCGAGGCACTCGGTCCTACATTCGTCAAAGTGGGTCAAGTGCTGTCGATGCGATCCGAGATCCTGCCACAGCCATTCTGTGATGAGCTCGCCAAGCTGCGCGCTGACGCTGATCCAATGCCATATAGCGTTGTTGTAGAGACGCTGGAAAGCGAATACGGCCGCAAGCTTGATGAAGTATTTGCTTCGGTTGATCCAACGCCGTTGGGCTCGGCTTCGCTGGCACAGGTGCATCGTGCACGACTTGTTTCGGGTGAAGACGTAGCCATTAAGGTGCAGCGTCCAGGCGTGCGCGAAACGATGGCCGAAGATATTTCGATTATGCGTTCTATTGCGCGCAGTGCTACGCGTTTTATGCATAACTCGCAGGTTGTTGATCTGCAAGGCGTTATTGAAGAGCTTTGGGATACGTTTGATGAAGAAACGAACTTCTTAAGCGAAGCTCGAAACCTGTGGGAATTCAAGCGGTTCTGCAATAACTACGCCTATATGGATTGTCCAACGCCATTCCCTGATCTGTGCACCGAGCATGTGCTCGTTATGGAATATATGACGGGTATTCCAATCGCTCATACGAAGGAACTTGTTGCTGACGGCTACTCGCTTACCGAAATCGGTACAAAGCTTGTTGATAACTACGCGGCACAGATTCTCGATGTAGGCTTCTTCCACGCTGATCCGCATCCTGGCAACATCATGATTCATGGTGGTCAGATTGTGCTGCTCGATTTGGGTATGACGGGTCGTTTGGATGCGCCAACGCGTGCGGCTATGCAGCAGATGCTGTTTGCTGTGGCAAAGCAGGATTCGCCGCAGTTGGCTGATGCGTTGCTTCGTTTTACGGGCTCAACAGCAAGCAGTGTTGATTATCCAGAACTGCTTTCCGATCTCGACAGCATTGTGGAAGAGTTCGGCACCGTTGATTTGGCCGATCTGAACTTGGCTCAATTCTTAGGTTCGCTGACGTCTATGGCACATAGGCATGGCATCGAGGTGCCAAGCTCGATTACCACAGTCGGTCGCGCCTTAATCACACTCGAAGGCCTGCTTGACGAGTTCATTCCGAATGTCAATATGATCCAGATTATTTCGAAGCATATTGCGTCGCAGAAGTCGACGAAGGAAATGGCTAAAGAAGAGCTGCGTAACGTGCTCGTAGAAAGCCACGAAGCCCTACATGCAGGACTCAAAGCTATTCAAGAGAGTGAAACAGCACTGCGCATGCTGACGCGTGGCGATCTGCGCATGAACCTTGAGCTGGTAGGTTCGAAAGAGCCTATGTCGGCAATTAACGACATGGTCAATCGCGTAACGCTGGCATTAATTGTCGTCGGCCTCTTCGTTGGCTCGTCGATTGTCTACTTCGCTGGCATGAAGCCAATTATTTTCGGCATTCCACTTGTGGGCTTTATGGGCTACTTAATTGCCTTTATTCTCTCGGTGTGGATCGTGATTGACATTATGGTGAAGTCGCACGCCACAAAGAAGAGGCGCCGTAATAGGTAGTGCTTCACACGATGCGTTTCACATGAAACAGATAACGTGTTTCATGTGAAACGGTTAAGTGGTTGGGTCTCAAGTCGTTGAAACTCAAATGGTTGAACTTTGAGTCGTGAACCTTCAAGACATACAAAAAACTCCGAACACCTCAGTCGTTATCCGACTTTGGTGCTCGGAGTTTTTATATGAGGTAACAGCGCTCGCGGAAATCTGTGATTGTGGGAATGCATACCCGCAGAAATCAGCGCTCGCGAGAATTAGTGTTCGCGAATAACCTCAATGGTTTCTGGTTCTGGCACGAAACCTTCGAAAATAATGCGATCGAAGTATGGCTCGCACTGCTCGAGCTCAACTTCGTTGCGCACTGTCCAAGCAACGGTAAGTGCGCCGAGCTGATGAGCCAAGCGAACAGCAGCCTTGTTGCCGTCCTTCCAGTCATATGCCACGAAGTCTGGGCGAGACAGCCAGTTCAGGCCAAGCGAACCAGCCAGCCATGGAATGAAGCCATCCTTGTTAATGTTGGCAGCCTCAGCGAGCTGACCGCGGCACACATGTGGCTGGTGCACGCGATACCAGTTCATGGCTGCAGGGCTGAACGATTCAACAACATATGGGCCGTGATATGCCTCAAGCAGATCAGAAGCAAGCTCCATCAGACGATCATCCTGAGCATCCCAAGCGCGCAGGTTACGGAACTTGTACTCGATAATAATTGGCACGCGGCCGTCCACAAGCTTCAGCACATCTTCAAGCAGTGGCACATGCTGGTAATAGCCCTCTGGTGCCTTATCTGGCGTCGTAACGAGTGGTGGATTTTCCTTCGACAGCGGCAGTGGACGTGCCTTATCGCTGCTTGGTGGGCAGTCAGGGAACAGAGGAATACGAGTGAGCTCGTCATAGGTCAGATCGCGCACATTGCGTGGATCGCCAGCAACGCGCATCAGATCAGGATCGTGCAACACAACAACCTGATCATCAGCAGTTAACTGAATATCAAGCTCAATGCCGAAGCCAGCCTCAGCTGCAGCGGCAAAAGCAGCAAGCGAGTTCTCTGGGGCAATGGCCTGGTTCGTAGTTCCATTACCGCCGAAACCGGCCTTAGTTGCGTACTCACGAGCCATCATGATGTACTCAGCATGTTCCTTAATGTGCTGCTTGCTTAAGCCCGAGCCTGCATCGTGCAGACCGCGATGTGCGTATGGCACCTTTGGCATCGTTGGCACATAGTTAGAGCGCTTGTTGTTAAACGATCGTGGTGCAACAGCCCACACGCCAGCGCCTGCGGCGACTGCTGAACCAATAAGCATTTTCTTCAAGAACTTTACCATGGCTTTCTCCTTTGACTCGATGCCGTACGTTGTACGTACTGTTACGAATTGCTCACGAGCCTACCTGAGTAAAGCCAGACTCTGGGCATAACGTCTGAAACCCATATTTGCTGGCAATCTTGCAAGAATCATGAATAATCGCACAAAGAATCACAAAACATGTGCGGAAACAAAAAAGAGACCCGCCGTAGCGGGTCTCCATCAAGTTCAACTACAGCAGAATCTCTGCACAACAACATCGTTGTAACGGTAAGTCCTTCCAATACCCGCCCAACGTAATAATCTGACTGATCATACACTTTTGTGGGTCTGCTGTTCAGTTGTTCTTGTAGCTCCTAATTATGCTCAGCATGCGCCACGATGCAACCTTTTGCAGCTCATATTGGAAGCTTTGTTAGATATTCGTTCGTTCTGTTAACTTCACCCCCATAAAGTTCACAGAAACGTGCAGTTCAGTTCGGTTAAAACGGCCATTTGTTCAATCGAACATGAATCAACAATATAGTCGGCGTGTTGTTCGAAACGAGTGATCAAAACAGAGAAATGAACGAACATTACGGGGTGAAACGGGGTTATCCCTAAAACATGTCAAAAATTTGCTGAGAATCACAGCTAAAAGCTACACAAACGCAACATGTATCCCCTAAGGTAGAGGGTATGACACAGATTTTCGACGCACCATCGAAAGCAGTGCTGCGCAGCCAAATTGCAGAACATATTGCAGAGACCACACGAAGTGATCGTCGCGAAGCCAAAGAGGGTGAGCAACCGCTGCCAGCCGATAGGTTTTTTGATCGTGAATTAAGCTGGCTGAAGTTTAACAAGCGCGTGCTTGAACTGGCTCAAGATGAAGAGATTCCAGTTATTGAGCGTGCAAGCTTCGCAGCTATTTTTGCTAACAATCTTGATGAGTTCTTTATGGTGCGCGTGGCTGGTTTGAAGCGCCGTATTGACTCGGGTATTGCCGTGCCATCGGCCTCGGGCCTGAGCCCACGCCAGCAGATGCGCGCCATCAGTGAGCAGGCACACCGTCTGCAGGAAGAACATGCCCACTATGTTGTGGAGCATATTCTGCCTGATCTGGCGAAGGAACAGATTGTGCTGCTCGGCTGGGATAAGCTGACCGTCGCGGAGCAGGAGCGCCTGAGCCGTTACTACCGTCAGCAGGTCTTCCCAGTGTTAACGCCGCTGGCCGTGGATCCTGCCCACCCATTCCCTTATATTTCAGGCCACGCCATTAACTTGGCCGTGCTTGTGGAGAATCCAACGAGCGGTAAGTCGCACTTCGCTCGCGTCAAGATTCCAGATAACTTGAGCCGCCTCGTGCCAGTCGACGACATGACCGAGGACGATGCTTCTGAGGTGCGCTATGGCTTCATTACGATGGAGAACCTGATTATTGCGCACTTGGAATCGCTGTTCCCAGGCATGATTATTAAGGAAGCTCGCTCGTTCCGTGTTACGCGAAACGAGGACATTGACGTTGAAGAAGATGATGCAGAGAACCTGCTCAACGCCATCGAGAAGGAGCTGCTGCGTCGTCGTTTCGGACCGCCAATTCGTCTGGAAATCAGCGATGAAATGTCGCCATTCCTCTCGCAGCTGCTCGCTGACCAGCTCGGTGTGACTTCTGACGAGGTCTACCGTCTGCCAGCGCCGCTCGACGCTACGGTTTTGTTCGAGCTCGGTTCCATTGATCGCCCAGATCTCAAGTTCCGTCCGTTCGTGCCAACAACGAACCGTCAGATTGCTGAAGTTGAGACGAGTCGTGCGCAAGATATTTTCGCCGCTATTCGTGAGCGCGATATTTTGCTGCATCATCCGTATGATTCTTTCTCTACTTCTGTGCAAGCGTTCTTGGCACAAGCTGCAGCTGATCCTAAGGTGCTCGCTATTAAGCAGACGCTCTATAGGACTTCGAGTAACTCGCCAATTATCGATGCCTTAATTGATGCGGCTCACGCGGGCAAGCAGGTGCTTGTGCTTGTGGAGCTTAAGGCTCGATTCGACGAGGACGCCAATATTGCTTGGGCTCGTAAGCTCGAGCGCGCTGGCGTGCACGTGGTCTATGGCATTGTGGGCTTAAAGACGCACTGCAAGCTTTCGCTTGTGGTCCGTCAAGAGGCTGATGGCTTGAAGCGTTACTGCCATGTGGGCACGGGTAATTACAACCCGAAGACGGCTCGTATTTACACCGATTTGGGCTTGCTGACTTGCGATCCAGTGGTCGGTCAGGATATGGCTCGACTGTTCAACCAGCTTTCGGGTTATGCACCAAAGTCAAGCTTCCATAGGCTGCTCGTGGCACCTCGTAATGTGCGTGCTGGTCTGATTCAGCGCATTCAGCGCGAGGAAGAGGCTGCTAAGGCTGGCAAGGAAGCTTGGATCAAGATTAAGGTCAACTCGATTGTTGATGAGAAGACCATCGATGCGCTGTATCGTGCAAGCCAAGCTGGCGTCAAGATCGACATTGTGGAGCGTGGTATTTGCGCGCTGAAGCCTGATGTTCCAGGTTTAAGCGAGAACATTCGCGTGCGCTCTATTCTGGGTCGATTCCTTGAGCACAGCCGTATTTATGCGTTTGCTAACTCGGCTGGCCCACAGATTGGTGAGGGTCCTATTACTGGTCCTGAAGTGTGGATTGGCTCGGCTGATTTGATGCACCGTAACCTTGACCGTCGAGTTGAGGCACTGGTGCGCATTACTGAGCCAGAGCAGATCCAAGAGCTTATTGATTACGTCGATTTGCAGATGTCGGATTCCACGATGTCTTGGCACATGCAGGCTGATGGCACTTATGTGCGTCATTCGAAGGATGCCGATGGTCGTCCGCTTGTTGATAGCCAAGAGTTCTTGATCCGTCAGCATTCGCGTAAGAAGCGCTAAATCAGGAAGAACTGATACACGAACTATGGCAAATTCCAATGGTGTGCAAGCTGCTGGCGGCATCCTGTGGCGTCTGAGCAAGTCAGCTCAGGCTCAACCGTCTCAAACGGTTGCAGATGCCGCTGCAGGCAACATGCAGCTGACTGTTCAGCCAAGTGTGCAAGACATTGAAGTGTGCTTGGTGCATAGGCCGAAATATGACGACTGGAGCTGGCCAAAAGGCAAGCTCGATGCCAATGAATCGCATAGGCATGCTGCAGTGCGTGAAATTGGCGAAGAAACCGGTTGCCATGTGGCTCTTGGTCCGTTCCTTACCGATGTGGAATATCCGGTGTGCAACGAGGGTAAGAAAACGCGTAAAAACCGTTGCTCGAACTCGTCGCACCAGATTAAGCACGTCAAGTACTGGATGGCCACGGTGATGCAGCCAGACCAAGTAGAGCGCATTGCAGAAGCCTTTGGTCCTGTGCATCGCGCCGATATTGGCGAGATTGACAAAGTGCTGTGGATGTCGGTAAAGAAGGCGCGTAAGACGCTGACACATTCGACCGATCGTGATGTGCTTGACGCTTTTGTTGATCGCATTGAAGAAGGCGCTGCTGCAGCACGAACGCTGCTGCTTGTGCGTCACGCCAAGGCAGAAGCGCGCAAGGCTTGGGATGGTACCGAAGCTTCGCGTCCAATCACGCCAAAGGGTGCTTCGGCAGCCTATGCGCTTGATCGCGAACTCGCATGCTTTAATCCTGCTGCGCTGTTTACGAGTCCGTGGCGTCGTTGCTTGCAAACAGTGCAGATGCTGTCGTGGCAAACGGGCTACGATGTGCACGGCATTGACGAGCTCACTGAGGACGCATTTGCCGACGATCCAAAAGCTTCATGGCGTGCCTTCTACGAGGTCATTACGCAGCTGTGGAACTACACAGGTTCAACGCTGATCTGCATGCATAGGCCTGTAATTGGTGGTATGTTCGATGAGCTACGCGCATTATGTACGCGCAAGTCGCTGGCTAAACAACTCATTGCTAAATCGCCATATATGCCAACTGGCAGTGCGCTCGCAGTGAGCTTTGTACCGACGAGCGACGGTCCTCGCATCATCGACATTCAGAAAGTGCAGCCAATTGTCTACTAGCCATTTCATGCGTTCATCAGGTCGTGCCGGTTCGGCGTCGATTGTTTCTACGACTGCGGGCTTTACGCATGCTGGTTCGCCGCGTCCTACGCGCCCTGGCCAGCTCGCCCCAGGCGTGATTGAAGGCATTGCAGGTGGTGCTGATCCTGAGCAGGTCAGTGAAATTGCACATGCAACAGCATGGGCACTGCTCAGCCATGTTCATGAGGCCGATGATCCACAAGTAGTGCAGCGCACGTTAACGCTTGTGGATCACGAAGGCATTGATACAATCGCCGAGCTCTGGAGTCAGGCGGAGCCAGTATCGCTGCCAGGCGTGCTGTGGCGTTTGTATTGTTTGCGCACGTGGATGGTGCGTCAGCGCGAGTCGATCGCCCATTTGTGGCGTTTAGGCGAGCCTGTGGCCACGAGTGCCTCGGCTATTGCTGGCGTTGACGACGCTCCATCGGCTGACGATATTGTGCATACGGCCGACTCGATTCTGGCCGGTGCGTTTACTGGTGACTTCCCACTCGCGCTCGACCGCGCTTCAACGTTTATTGAAGTGGTTGCGCTCGGCTTGCGTGTTCAGGCCCGCCGACTCACGGCCGTCGCAGACAGTGAGGAACAGCATGCGCACGATACAGCGGCTGACGTTGCGTTGAACAATAATCATGATTTTTCTATAACTGCCGAAACGCAGCAGAACAACGCAGCCAACACCTCTCATAAACTGCATACGCAAGCCGCACGATTGCTGCACACGGCAGCAAACTTGTGGTCGACGGCACGCGATTTGCACATGGGTGCGAAGCTGTACAGGCGCGGCAGGCTCGAGTAGCCGAACTGGAATTGCGAAAACAGACAGTGCGAAACAGATGACGGCGTCGAAATAACTGACGCCGTCGAAACAATTGACGTTGCCGAAACAACTGACGTCACTGAAGCAGTTGACGGTGCTGAAGCAGTTGACGGTGCCAAAACCCGAATTTCATGAGCAAATCTGTCTCACGATACGCACGGGCGAGTGGGTGTCAAGACCCGTAGCAATGTGCGAAATTTGTGCAGCAGGGTGTGCCGTTTCGAGTGAGTCGGGTATAGTAGAAATCCGCGCTGGGCCGTGCATAGCCCCGGGCTCCATTTTTTGCCGCTGCGAGCGGCCTTTGCGCCGACATGGCGCTTTCGCGGTCCAGTGCTTTTCTTCTTGACAGTCGTCAAATTTTCCACTTCAGAACAAACTTACGGAAATTTGTATCCGCGGTACTTAGATGGTTCTACTGTAGGAAGTATGGAACTTCAAGTACTGGATCACCCGCTGGTCGAGCACAAGCTCACCATTTTGCGCGATAAAAACACTTCATCTGCTACGTTCCGTGAGCTCGTGACGGAACTTGTAACGCTTGAAGCCTACGAAGCTACGCGTCGCGTGGCCGTGGTGGACAAGCCAATTGAGACGCCAGTTGCTAAGACGATTGGCAAGACGATCGCTAAGCCACGTCCAATTATTGTGCCTGTGCTGCGTGCTGGTTTGGGCATGCTCGACGGCATGACGCGCATGCTGCCAAGCGCAGAGGTTGGCTTCTTGGGCATGAAGCGTGACGAAGAGCACCCAACTCAGCAGATTACGTACGCAAACCGTCTGCCTGAGGATCTGACGGGTCGCCAGTGCTTCCTGATCGATCCAATGCTGGCTACGGGTGGCACGCTCGTTGCTGCTACGCACTACCTGGCTGAGCGCGGCGCTAAGGACGTGACGGCTGTGTGCATTATTGCAGCTCCAGAGGGTATTAAGTACGTTGAAGAGCACATCGACCCATCCATCGACTTCAAGGTCGTGGTGTGCGGCGTTGATGAGGGTCTTGATGAGAACTCGTACATCGTTCCAGGTCTGGGCGATGCAGGTGATCGTTTGTACGGCGTTATTGACTGATTGATTGACTGATTAGCGTAATCGTACCGCGTTGAGGATGTTGCGGCACGATTGACATAACGCACAAAATGCTCGTTTCCCTTGGTTTGGGGAGCGAGCATTTTTTGTTGAGCCGCTTGAATTTGATCAATACGCCCCCGCGATTCTGTGATGACAGAGTTATACACATTTAGGGCGGGGAGCGGTGCGTTACCCACATTGCTGGTTGACGATTGCATAAGACGATTGCGCTAGCGTTCAATCGAACTATGACTACTGCAATATCAATGGGGATTTGTTGTCAACAAGGACGACACAGTGAAGGGCGACATAGCGAGCGTGCTTCTGCTGCCGCACCGAAACGGTACTTTGTGCCTTCGAGTACATCGCACGCTCATATGCAAACTCAGGCGCAACCACAGGAGTACAGGGCAGCGGTAACTGCTGAAACTCATGCGCGGCAGGTGTTTACCGATACAGTTTCGGTGACGAGTGCCACAGGTGGCGTTGGTACATCGACCATTGCGGCATTGCTGACGCGTGAGCTCCATACAGCTATGGAACGCTGCTGTTTAGCCGAAATAGATTGCCGTGCTAATGGTGGCGGGCTTGATGTGCTGTTGGGCTTAGAACATGTACAGGGCAAACGCTGGCAAGATATTCATGCGCCATTGGCCCAGCTTGATGGATCGGCATTGCTTGAAGAATTGCCATCTTGGGAAGATATTTCGGTGCTGGCATTTAATTCGTGGTTAGCGGCTCAACCACCGCAGCCATTCGAATTAGTTGCGGCAGTCGAAGCGTTATCGAACCAAGAGTGTGGGCTCATTGTGGATGCTGGGCAAGGGGAGCCGTTTGATCATGTGTCAGGGCTACTGCGCTCGCCGATTGTGATTGCGGCTGAGCTCAGTGTGCTTGGATTAGCTCGTACTAAGGCTTATATGGCATGGTTACAGCGCATGCTGCAGCAGAGTGTGGCTGCTCAGAGGCTAGCTGCAAAGGTGCAGAGGCGTGAGGATGCGCGCCATAAGGCAGCATCTGCTCGCGAGCCGCACACTGCTCAAGTCATCCAAATTTCAGCCAAACCACAGATCATTGTGCTTGGTGTTATGCCACGTGGAACGCATCATGCACGTGGTGCCGTAACAGCACAAGATGCTGAAGCTTACTTAGGTGTTGGCATTGCTGGGGTTGTGCAATATGAGCCAAAAATGTGTTCAGATTTGCTTGAAGGATTAGGACCTGATCGTGTGAGCAAAACAACCAAAAAGGCACTACGTCAGGTCGCACAAACCGTGATAGATCACTGGAGTCAAGCGCCACAGGGGAAGCAGGCTTTGTAGCGATATGACGGATTCAATTCAGCATTTAGGCCCTCTAGCGCCGTTAGCAGCATTAGAGCGCGTAACCGACGTGCTGCTCACGCCTGATGGCCAAGTATGGATTGATCGTGGCTCTGGTATGGAACTTGCACAAGTGGCTGTGCCATTAACTGATCCCGATGTGCAACGTATGTTTGCTATGCGGCTATGTGCACAGCTCGGTAGCAGGCTCGATGAAGCCAATCCAATTGCAGATGCCGCAGCAGTAGATGGATTACGTGTACATGCCGTTATTGCGCCTATTGTGCCGCAAGGTGCTGCGGTGTCGATTCGCTTACCAGAGCGCGAGGCATTGAGCCTAGCCCAGCTTGAACAATCAGGACTCTGCCCGCACGCGTGGGTTGTGCTTTTGCGTGCTCTTGTGCAGCAGCGAGCCAATGTGCTGATTTGTGGCGGAACTGGCTCAGGCAAAACCACACTATTGAAAGCCATGCTGTTAGAAGCTGATGACCATGAACGCATTGTGGCCGTAGAAGAAGTGCGCGAGCTGGGAGCTTTAGCACATCGCCATGTAGTGTCACTGGTTGCGAGGCAAGCCAATGTGGAAGGCGCTGGAGCCATAGATTTAGCGCAACTTGTCAAAGCCACTTTGCGTATGCGTCCCGATCGCATTGTGCTTGGCGAATGCCGTGGTGAAGAAATTGCTGACCTGCTCCGAGCTCTGAACTCAGGCCACCGCGGCAGTATGACCACATTGCATGCAGACAGCGTAGAGCGTGTGCCAGCACGGCTTATAGCCTTAGGTTTGCTTGCTGGAGTGCAGCCGCAGGCACTCGCATTACTCGCGCATGGTGCGTTCCACATCATTGTGCATTTGAGTAGGCAAGGCAGCCACCGCTTCATAGATGAGATCGGATGTTTCGGCATTCAAGATGGATCACTCGCCGCTCGCACAGCAGCTCGATGGGATGGCCAATCCAAACCGCAATACAGCGAATACTGGCAAACAGCCATACAACCATGGTGCGGTGTAGGCCAGAGCGTGAAGTCCAAAGCCACAGAACCTGCCACATCACAACAACAGATCCAACGCACAGCACAGCAGCAGATTCGCCGCGAAGCAGGGAAGAGGTGAGCCATGCACCTAGTTGGTTATGGAACTGCGGTAGCGCTCGCCATGCTGTGGTGCTTGCTGTACAACCGCATTGCTGCAGCATCCCAACGATTGCTGGTGTTCGCCAAAGCACAGCCACCCCATGAAACCAATGCAGCAACTACCGAAACTGCAGATGGCATGGGCCTTGGTGTGTGGCTTGCATCAGCTGTGGCTTCGCTACACTCAGGACTCTCTTTTGACGACGTTTGCGCAGCCAAATTACGCGATAGCGCCGGCAATATTGATGTGCAACGCTTACATACCGCGCTTCAACAGCATCAAGCCAAAGAAGACAACGATGACCAACTGAACTTCGTATGCCAAGGGTTAGTCGCCGCCTACGAGCTGAGCGGACGACTCGGATGCCATACCGCAGTGTGCTGCGAAGCCGTACAGGCTGCCTACAAACGCATGCGATTACAAGCCGATCTCACAGCCAATGCATTTGCCGTACCGCGCTCCACCGTGCGCGTGCTCTCGGCTTTGCCATTGCTTACGCTACTGCTCGGCGAATGCCTCGGCGCACATCCCATACAGTTCCTGCTAAGCTCGCCAGCCGGCTGGCTATGCCTCCTCACTGGCAGCGCCTGCTACGCATTCGGCCTGTGGTGGCTGCACATGCTACTGACTCGCGCCACAGCACAGCCCTAAGGAGCCGCTATGACACTGATACTTCTCGCTAGCGGAGCAGTAGCGCTCGCAGCTATGATCATCAGCAGTAGGGCAGCGGCCGATAAACGTCTCTACCAGTTCGCGAGACTCGATGCCGCCGCAAGTTCTGCTTCTGCAGCGTCTACCGAAGTCCCCACGACGCTCGTTTTAGAACTACTTGCCGTTGCACTGCAAAGTGGCACATCAGTGCTGCGCTCACTTGATTTAGTTGGCGCCGCAATCAACGGCCAAACCGGTGCTGCGCTACGTCAGGCAGCTCAGCGTTTGTCAGTCACCTCAAGTTGGGATGATGTCTGGGGCAGCATCTGTCACTCAAGTTCCGCTCCAGCCTCGCGTACGCTGACATCCGTGCGCGACTGCCTGCGCTCACCATGGGAACGCGGCATCGAAGCAGCCCCACAAATCCGCGCAATGATCGAACGTCTCGACTCGGCTGAGCGTTCGAATCTTGAGCAGCGTTCGTCTCGCCTCTCGGTTGATCTGCTCGTGCCGACTGCGTTGTGCTTTCTTCCTGCATTTTTATGTATTGCTGTGATTCCAACTATTGCAGCCATGATGGGCTGAATGATGTGGATAACTGAAACTCCTCGCACTGTTATGCACATTGCTGTTCTGAGCTCGATGCAACAACGCCAAGCATGCACAGTGGAATCAACATGCAGCAGCATGTTCATAAAGCACAAAAACTCAGAGAAGAGGAGCTCATGATGGCATTCAATCGTAGTTCTACTCAGCAATTCAATCGTTTGTTAGATGGCCATGATCTTGATCAACATTGGCCATTGAGCTTTCGCTTGAGTATGCGCAGTCGGCGTTGGCTTGAGGCCTTGCAGCCACGTGGTGTTTTTCTTGACGACGATCCAGAACGAGGAGCAGCAACCGCTGAATATGCCGTGGTATTAGTAGCGGCTACAGGCTTTGCTGCGTTACTTGTTGCATTGCTCAAATCAGGTACAGTGCAGTCGCTGCTCGAAGGCATTGTGCAGCGTGCGCTTTCTATTGGGTGATCGTATGTTGCGGCAATGGCTTGCACAGAGTGACGAAGGCGCTGCTACTGCGGAATTCGCCTGTGTTTTGCCTGTGGTTGTGGTTCTGGCTGCTGTTTTGCTGTATGTAGCACGAGCATCGGTGGTGTCATTACAGTGCCAAGATGCTGCTGCAGCGGCCGCGCATGTGCTGATTGTTGAAAATGACATACATGCGTCGGGTGCCTTAGCAGCCGCTCAACAAGTTGTAGGATCTCAAGCTCAAGTACAAGTGGCAGCAGTTCAAGGAGGAGCTGAAGTCACCGTGACTTGTGCCGTAGTTCCTGATCCGCTAGGCGTTCTTCCAACAACTGTGCAAGCCCGAGCCGTGGGCATACTACCTGCTGCTGAAGCTTCATACATACGTAAGTAGGTCATGATGAGCAACGCACATGAAAAGAAGCACTGGGGCAAGAATCTTCGATCAAATAAGAGCATATGGCATTGGCTTGGTCAAACTGATCGGGGCAGTATGACTGTTGTGGGTGCTGCCTTAGTTATGGCATGTGCGTTGCTCATTGTGGCTGTTGTGATGGGTGCCAATGTGCTGCTTAATCATGCTCGAGCACAATCCGCAGCAGATATGGCTGCAATTGCTGGTGCACAAGCACTTCGTGAAGGGCAAGATGCTTGTAGTGCGGTGCATCGTGTGTTGCAGGCGAATGCGGCTGATTTACAAAGCTGTGAAGTCATAGCAGATGATGTTTTAGTTATTGCTGCTCGTGATGTTATTCTGCCGTTTTTACAACACACTTCAGCGCGTGCGCGTGCTGGTCCTATGCCCTGTGGTCAGTCGCAAGAGATAACCCCTTCAGCCGCGCGGCTACGAGGTATCTGTTTCGCCACGACCAATGGAATGTGGTGAACTGGCAGGCCGACTATTACATTAGTTGGTATGGAGCAAGAGCATGGCACAATCGCGGTGATTGGTAATCCCGTCTCAGGAAAAGGTGCAGGAGCCAAGGCACTTATCGAAGTCAAGCGCCTGTTAGAACAGCAAGGCGAGACCTACGGCTTTGCCGTTTTGGACTTGACTGGCGATAGTTTCGACGATTCGCTGCACAACGCCACAACGCGAGCTGACGAGTATGACTATCTCGTGGTTGTTGGTGGCGACGGCATGATTGCACTCGGTGCAAATGCTGTGGGCGGTACGAAGAAGCCACTCGGCATTGTGGCCATGGGCTCTGGCAATGATTTTGCACGTGGCATGGGCCTGCCAGTGAACCGCCTTGAAACAGCAGTAGAAGGCATTGTTGGCGCTGTTGTGCGTAAGTGCAGCATTGATGTGGATCTGGGATTGGTGAAGTCGCTGCCAGGCAGCCGTGCTGTAGATACGTCAACGGGCAATGAGCTGGAGACGCCACAGCCAATTCATAAGTATTTCGGTGGCATGCTGTCTTGCGGTCTTGACGCCAACGTCAACGATCGAGCTAATCACTCGCATGTGCCAAATGGCCCGCTGCGCTACTTCTTGGCTTTGGTTCATGAAGTGCTGCACATGAAGGAATATGGCTACCACATCGAGGCTGTGCTAACCGATAACTCGACTGTGGAATACGACATCACTAGTTCGCTGTTGACTGTGGCAAACTCGCGTCACATTGGTGGCGGTATTGAAGTGTCACCATATTCGCGATTTAATGACGGATTGCTTGATTTGGTATGGCTCAAGCGTAAGCCAACTTTGGCTGAATGCGCAGTGGCTGTGAAGCGTAGCTACGCCAGCCGTATGCTGAGCTGCCCATTCTTGGGCTGGCAGCGCGTACGCGAAGTCAAGATTTCGTACAGCGGCAAGGGTGAAGAACCACCTATTTTGCTGGCTGATGGTGAGTACATGGGTTCAGCGCCTGTGGACGTTACGGCAGTGGGCAATGCATTGCGTGTGTTGGTACCACCAGCTGTTGCTGAAGCGTTCAATAACAGTACTGAAGAAGAGACGATTGCAGCAATTCGTCGTGATGGTCGCGATCCATTAACGGGCCTATTTGAAGAGGCCGATGCGGAGCTCGACGCGCAAGATTGATTGAACGGACTACGCTAGACGAAGTCTGAGTCAAGAGTGGAGGAGTCTGATGGCATTAGCGCTGTATCGCCGGTACAGGCCAGATACGTTTGATGGCGTAGTTGGTCAGGATCAGGTTACGGTCCCACTGACACGTGCTCTTGATGCGAATAAACTTACGCATGCTTATTTATTCTCGGGCCCACGTGGCTGCGGTAAAACGAGTTCTGCGCGTATTCTGGCGCGCTGCATTAACTGCGTCAAAGGCCCAACGTCGCATCCATGCGGCGTATGCGATAGCTGTCGTGATTTAGCAAACGGTGGCCCAGGCTCGATTGACGTTGTTGAAATCGATGCGGCAAGCCACAACGGTGTTGAAGACGCCCGTGAACTGCGCGATCGTGCAGGATTCGCTCCAGCACGCGACCGCTATAAGATCTTTATTCTCGATGAGGCTCATATGGTGACGCCTCAGGGCTTCAACGCATTGCTCAAAATCGTTGAAGAGCCACCTGAGCACGTCATGTTCATCTTTGCTACGACTGAGCCTGAACGTGTTATTGGCACGATTCGTTCGCGTACGCATCATTACCCATTCCGTCTGGTGCCACCAGAGATTATGGGCCCTTATCTTGAAGACATTTGCAAGAAGGAAGAAGTCGAGGCAGAGCCAGGCGTACTGCGTCTTGCTATGCGTGCTGGCGGCGGTTCTGTGCGCGATACGCTTTCGGTGCTTGACCAGCTTATGGTTGGCGCAGTTGATGGCGTTATGACCTACGACTCCGCGGTTGGCTTGCTGGGCTTCACGCCAGATGTGCTGATTAGCGAAGCAATTGATGCTGTTATTAACCGCGATGGCACGGCATTGTATGGCGTGATCCAGAAGGTTATTGTTGGCGGCTTCGATGCACGACGCTTTGTTGAAGATTTGCTCGCATATGTGCGCGATCTGCTCGTACTAACGCTGGGCGGCGATAAGGCAGAATCCGTGCTCAGTGATGACGCTAGCGAACATGCTGATGATTTGCATCGTCAGGCTTCGGAACTTGGTTTGCAGGCCATTTCTGCAATGGCAGAGACGATTGATCAGACGTTGTCGCAAATGGTGGGTGCTATTTCGCCACGTATGCGTTTGGAACTGCTTGCTGCACGACTGCTTGCTGCTCGTGAGCCAGGTGCACTGCAAGTTACTGCTCCTGCAGTTGCAGCGGCTGATCCCGCTGCAGATACGCATAGCAAGGCTCCAATGCCTCACGGCGGCTTTATTGGTGCGAAGCACAACGATGAGCCAAAGACCCACGATGCACAGCAAACTGCCCAATCGCAGCCACAGCATGGGGCATGGGCTCAGTCGGCAACGTCTTCGCAGCATGATTCGTGGGCGCAGCCTGCTTCCACACAGCAGACCACACCAGCAGCACAGCCAGCAGTCGCACAAGAGACGAGTGCTCCAGCTGCTGAACCAGTGCAGGGTACGCCAGATGAGCGCTGGGATGCGCTGGTAGCTTCACTGCCTGATCAGGTACGTGATTATGTGGATCGTGTACACGTGCCACGTATTAACCTGTCTACCGATTTGAACACTGGTGAACAGCGTCTGTGGATTAAGTTCGATACGCCATTGAGCAAGTATGCCTTCGCTCTGGCAGTTTCGAGCGAAGCCGTACATGGTACGAACCGTGTGCAAGATATTCTGCGAGCTAAGGTGCATGAGATCTTCGGTCAGCAGGTGTCGCTGGCTCCTACGCAGAAGATGGCCAATGGTGAATTTGCACCTCCTGTAAGCCGTCTTTCGCAGGACGAGTTGAAGAAGATCAAGGCGCAGGTCATGCAGCGTGATCTGAAGGCTGTGACTTCCGATTGGAATACTGGTCACACGGCTCATGAGTCTGTTTCACATGAAACAAGCACATCGGATTCGGCAACAACATCCAGTTCTGAGGATCATGGTGATACGTCTTCGGACGCTGACCATGCCGCTTCAGCAGCTGCCGTAGCGTCATCTGTTGATCCTTGGGCTACGCCAATTCAAGGCAATGCAGCATCTATGCTGCACCCACAAATTGATCTCAACGATCCTTGGGCTCAGCCAATTGGTCAGTCGCTGCCAGCGCCACAGACTTCGTCTGCATCGCAGCCACAGCAGCACAATGCTGTGGAGCATACAGTAACCGCGGCGCAGCAGGAGAGCGATGATCCATGGGCCCAGTCGCAGACGCATGGTCAGTTCGCTTCGTCGAATACGGGCTTTGGTTCTGCTGCACAATCACAGCAAGACATTGCAGAAGGACCAGAAGGCGATCCATACGGTCCTGACGGCGCAGTTCCTCCAGCACAGGGTGCTGGCCAGAACATGCCGGGCCTGCAGAACGGTCCTCAGATGCCAACGCCACAAGTCGATGCTGAGCACGATGTGTATTCGCTCGATGATCAAGATCTTGATGGTATGGGCGCTGTGGGAATTGATGAGCTCAAACGCATGTTTGAAGTTAAGTCAGAACAAGATTTTGCTGCTGATGATCCGGGTAACCCTCATAATCAGCACGCCCACAAGAATCTCGACTGATTACTACGAACTTTGCTCAACAGCATTGCACAGCTCAACAGCATTGCACAGTTCACGAAACAAATTCGCGAGCTTGCAATGCTGCTTGATTGCGCACGGTGGTATTTGCTTACGGTTTGATTACTCGCAGCTAGTAGAGCAATCACAAGATTTCAAGGTGGAACTATGGCTATGGCCTATGATGGCGCAATTCAGCGCCTTATTGATGCGTTCGCAAGTCTTCCTGGCATTGGTCCTAAGGGTGCACAGCGCATTGCGTTCTATATGCTCAGTGCTTCAGAAGAAGAAGCACAGCGCCTTGCTGATGCTGTGCTCGATGCTAAGCACAATATTCGTTTCTGTGAGATCTGCGGCAATGTGTGCGAAACAAGCCCTTGCACAATCTGCTCAGATCCTCGCCGTGATCGTTCCATGATCTGCGTTGTAGAAGAGCCAAAAGATGTGATGAGCATTGAGCGTACGCGTGAATACCGTGGCCTGTACCACGTGCTCGGTGGCACGATCAATCCAATGGCCAATATTGGTCCAAATGATTTGTCGATTCCAAAGCTGCTTGATCGACTTAAAGATGGCAGCGTCAAAGAAGTGATTGTGGCACTGAATCCAAATATTGAGGGTGAAGCAACCACGACCTATTTGAGCCGATTACTAACACCGCTCGAGTTAAAAGTTACGCGCTTGGCAAGTGGCCTTCCAGTTGGCGGCGATCTTGAATATGCTGACGAAATTACATTGTCGCGTGCATTAGCAGGGCGCCGTGATGTCTGAGGACTGAGCCCCGTTATATCGCATAATGGGAGCCAGCCAAGATTCAAGCCACGACGTTCCTATAATCACGTTGCGTAACCGGACTTCCGGCACGATCTATACGGATGGGGTCTCGCAGTGCGAGGCTTATGAGAGAACAGGATTGTCGTGGCGCTCATCGTTCAGAAATATGGTGGCTCATCCGTAGCCGATGCTGACTCGATTAAGCGAGTTGCTCGGCGAATTATCGAAACAAAAAACGCTGGCAATGAGGTTGCTGTTGTCGTCTCGGCTATGGGCGACACGACTGACGATTTAATTGACCAAGCGTTGAGTATTGATTCGCAGCCTCCCGCTCGTGAGATGGACATGCTCATGACCGCTGGTGAGCGAATTTCTATGAGTTTGTTGGCTATGGCTATTCACGCGGCCGGCTCTCACGCTTATTCATTCACGGGTTCTCAGGCTGGATTTATGACCGATGCGCAATTCGGCGCTGCTCACATCAAGGCCGTGAACCCTGCTCGAGTACGTCATGCTCTTGATACAGGCAGTGTGGCAATTGTGGCAGGTTTCCAAGGCCGCAGTGAAAAAGGCGATGCAACCACGCTGGGTCGTGGTGGATCCGATACTTCTGCAGTGGCTTTGGCAGTGGCATTAGGTGCTGATGTCTGCGAAATTTACACCGATGTGGATGGCGTCTTTACGGCCGATCCTCGTATTGTGCCAACGGCACGACGCATTCCAGCAATTGGTTACGAAGAAATTCTTGAAATGGCCTCATGCGGTTCTAAGGTGCTTGCTTTGCGTTGCGTGGAATATGCACAGCGCTTCAAGATGCCACTGCATGTGCGCAGCTCGTTCTCGCATAGGCGAGGAACGGTTATTGTGCCAGATGGTGTCAATCCGGCCACATTACCGAACCTCTAACAGTTACGTCGCCTAGCGAGAAATCAAAAAAATACTCAAAACATCACAACGAACGTTCGAAACATCACTAAACGGCAGGAGTGTACCCATGACGGACGCGGAACAGCAGAATCTCGGTGATCTTTTCCCAGATCTCGGCCAGGAGACGCCAATTATTTCGGGCGTGGCTCACGACAAAACGGAGACGCTCGTTACGCTGCGCGGCGTCACGGATGAGCCGGGTATGGCTGCACAAGTGTTCCGCGGACTGGCTGAAGCTGGCGTGAACGTCGACATGATTGTGCAGGCAGGTGCGTCAACGGGCCTCGCTGATATTTCGTTCACGGTGCCGGGCTCCACGGGAAACAGGGTGCGTGACTTGCTGATCGAGAAGCAGGACGAACTTGGTTTTAATTCGTTCGACGTTGATACGAACGTGGGCAAGGTTGCTGTGGTTGGCATTGGTATGAAAACGCACTCGGGTCTGGCTGCCATTTTCTTCCAGGCGTTGAGTGAGCAGGGCATTAACGTGCTCATGATTTCGACGTCAGAAATTCGTATTGCCGCACTCGTTTCGCTCGATGAGCTCGACGCCGCAGTTAAGGCGTTGCACACGGCCTACGGTCTTGATGCAGACAAGGTAGAAGCCGTTGTTTACGGCGGTACGGGACGCTAAATCAGACGCGAGTAATCGCAGCAGATAACGTAACGGGAAATGTAGCAGGTAACACAACAGACAACACAACAGCAAAAGCAGGAGATCCAATGGTACAGATCAACGAACGCGGCGTGAATGTAGCAGTTTTGGGCGCAACCGGACAGGTCGGCATGGTGATGCGCCGAGTGCTGGCCGAGCGTAACTTCCCAGTGAAGAATCTTCGATTCATGGCTTCGGCTCGCTCAGCCGGCCAGGTGCTGGAATGGCAGGGTCATGAAGTGCCTGTGGAAGATGTGGCTCAGGCTGATCTTTCGGGCATTGATATTGCGATTTTCTCGGCCGGTGGTGGCACGTCTAAGGTGTGGGCACCAAAGTTCGCTGAAGCTGGTGCGATTGTTATTGATAACTCGTCTCAGTGGCGTATGCATGACAATGTGCCGCTTGTTGTGGCTGAGGTGAATCCTGAGGATCTTGATGAGATTCCTGCAGGCATTGTGGCCAATCCGAACTGCACGACAATGGCCATTATGCCGGTTATGAAACCGCTTGCCGATAAGTTCGGTCTCAAGCGCCTGATTGTGAGCTCGTACCAGGCAGTGTCGGGCGCTGGTCGTGCAGGCGTGGAACAGCTTATGAATGAGGCTGCTGCAGCAATTGAACAGGGCGCCGATAAGCTCGTGTTCGGTGGCGACGCGATTACGTTCCCAGAGCCAACCAAGGTCGTACGCACTATTGCGTTTAACGAAGTGCCATTTATTGGCGCCATTGTTGACGACGGCTCGGAAGAAACCGATGAGGAGCAGAAGTTGCGCAACGAAAGCCGCAAGATTCTGCATCTGCCAGATCTCAAGGCTTCATGCACCTGTGTGCGCGTTGGTGTGTTCACTGCACATGGCATGAGCGTGAATGCTGAATTCGAACAGGATGTCACGCCAGATGAAGCTCGTGCAGTGCTGAGTGTTGCTCCTGCTGTTGAGCTCGTGGATATTCCTACAGCACAGCTGGCTGCTGGCAAGACGCCATCGTTTGTGGGCCGTATTCGCCAAGATCAGGCTGTTGATGGCCATAAGGGCTTGGCACTATTCGTTACGAACGATAACTTGCGCAAGGGCGCTGCATTGAATGCCATTGAGCTTGCAGAAATTGTGGCTCAGAAGCATTTCGCTGATCAGCTCTGACGCTTCAAAAATTCCATCATTTGGTTCATGCCTAGCAGCGAAACCGCACAGTGACGCGGTGACGCGCTAGGCTGGAAGCCATGTCGGAGGCATCACAAGAAGCACGTAGGCAACTCGAACGCATTATTGCACTGGGATATCCAGATGTGGCGGATATGAGTGCGGACGCATTCCGTGCACTCGCTGACCCACTATTGCGTTCCCTTGAAGAACCACAGCTTGATATGGCTGATTTGGGTAGCAATATTCTGCTGATCCCAACGCGTGAGCTCGTGTCTCCAGAATCACTAATTGCTCGAACCTCAATTAACCGCATGGCTGGCTTCACTACTATGCCGCCGCGCGATATTGTCAGCTTTGCTCCAACCGGTGGCTTTGAGCCGCCAGAGGGCCCGTTCTATTTGGTTGTAGAGCCACATACGGGTACGTGCTATGTCAATCGTGAGCCAGATGTGGCTCGTAAGCTCATTGAAACCGATGAGCGTCTGCCATTAACGCTTGAAGAGGGTCTGGCTATTGCAACGCAGCATCCAGAATGGCTGTTGGAAAAGAATGGCTTCAATCTGCTTGGTTCGCGTTCAAACGATGGTCGTGTGCCATCGATTTGGATGAGCCAGAATGCACCTCGTTTGGGTGCTGTGTGGCCAAATTCGCGTCATACATGGCTTGGTAATGCTTATTGCATTGATCGCGTTGGCGTCAATCTTATGGCCTGAGATTCGGACCTGATTCGGTCCGAGATCTTTGTTTGAGATTTAGGTTTCATTTAGCCTGAATCCGGCGTCTTATACTCCTCTTTGCACCCCCTTTGCATAAAATGCCCAGATTTTGTGCAAAGTTTTGAAACATATTCCCACTTTCCCCCCGTTTCGCGGTAGAGTTTCGTATCAAAGTGAGCTGATGCAAGGAGGAGAGATGGTCCAGGATCAATCGTCAGTGTTTGATCTTGCTGCAGTTGCCGCGGCATCCAACGGGGGAAATAACGATCCGCTACTACCTCCAGCTCGTTATATTGGATGCCCTCAAAAACCAAGTTCTATGCCATTTGCCAAGTATGTGGCATATCACAAGCAAGTGCCGTTTGAATACACACAACGCACTTGGCCAAATCATAAGCTTCGTCGAGCTCCACGGTGGTGCTCGGTAGATCTTCGCGATGGCAATCAGGCCCTCGTGAATCCAATGGATGCAGAGCGTAAGCTGCGCTTCTGGAATTTGCTCATCAAAATGGGCTTCAAAGAAATTGAGGTTGGCTTCCCAAGCGCTTCTGAAACGGACTACGACTTCATTCGTATTCTGATTGAGCGCGAGCTGATTCCAGATGATGTCACGATTGTTGTGCTGACACAGGCTCGTGAGCATCTGATTCGTAAAACCTATGAGTGCCTGCGCGGTGCGAAGCGCGCCGTAGTGCACTTCTACAACTCCGTTTCTGTGCTGCAGCGCGAGGTGGTGTTCCGCAAGGACCGCGACGGCATTAAGCGCCTCGCCACCGATGCTGCCAATCTGTGCAAGCAGCTGGAAGCTGAGACTTCGGGCATTGATCTGTATTACGAGTATTCGCCAGAGTCGTTCACGGGCACTGAGCCTGAGTACGCACTCGAAGTGTGCAATGCCGTTATTGATGTTATTCAGCCAACGCCAGATCACCCAATGATCATTAATCTGCCGGCCACAGTTGAGATGACTACACCAAATGTGTTCGCCGATCAGGTGGAATTCATTTCGCGTAATCTCGACAACCGCGAATCGGTGGTACTGTCGCTGCACCCTCACAACGATGAGGGTATGGGCGTTGCTGCTGCTGAGCTGGGCCTGCTGGCTGGCGCCGACCGTATTGAGGGCTGCCTGCTGGGCAACGGTGAGCGCACGGGCAACGTCGATCTGATTACGCTGGCGCTCAATATGCTGACGCAGGGTATTGATCCGCAGCTCGAAATCGACGATATGCCAATGATTCGTAAGACGGTTGAGTACTGCAACCAGATCCGCATTTCTGAGCGCCATCCATACGCCGGTAACTTCGTGTTTACGGCGTTCTCTGGTTCGCATCAGGACGCTATTAAGAAGGGTCTTGAGGCTCGCGAATTTGCGGCTGAGCAGCAGGGTTCGAAGCTTGAAGAGTTCGTCTGGCTCGTGCCATATCTGCCAATTGATCCAAAGGATATTGGCCGCTCGTATGAGGCTATTATCCGCGTCAATTCGCAGTCGGGTAAGGGCGGCATGGCTTACCTGCTCAAGGCCAATCATCATCTTGATCTGCCAAAGAGCCTGCAGATTGAGTTCGATAAGGTTGTACAGGCTCATGCTGATAAAACGAAGCGTGAGGTTACTGCCGACGAGATCTGGAGCCTGTTCAAGGACGAGTATCTACCTGTTTGCAAGCGTGGTGCTACCGAAATCGACGGTGCCACCAACAAGGATTACGATTCCTCGCTCGAGCAGTGGGGTCGTCTGAAGCTGCTCAACGTCATGATTACGTCGGGTGAAGATGGTTCCGATACGGTGCTTAAGGCCCGTGTGCTGGACCGCGGCGCGGAGGCTTGCACGTCAGGTGCCAAGGCTGTTGAACGCACGATTGAAGGCCACGGAAACGGCCCGATTGCCGCCTTCCTCAACGCCATCAACACGTTCGGTATTGTCGCTACAGTGCAGGATTACGCCGAGCACACGATGTCCGTGGGCTCCGACGCCTACGCCGCTTCGTATGTGAAGTGCGAAATCGGTGAGCACGCTGAGCGTCGCACGCTGTGGGGCGTTGGTATTGACTCGTCGATGATTACGAGTTCGCTGAAGGCTATTATTTCGGCTGTGAACCGTTACGAACGCTGAGCTCGAGTCAAGTTCACTGATATACAAAGAAACCCCGGCACGGTTGGTGTCGGGGTTTCTTTTTGTTGTTCTGTTGCTTTGGCAACGGTGTTGCTGAACAGTTTTTATTTATTTCTGTCCAGCAACAAATCGCTACTTTTGCTCAGAATCGGTTTGTCCCTTTTCTTGTTGCGATGAAGGGGACTGCGTCGGCGTTGGTGTAGTCGGCGTATCCGTTGGTGTCGGTTGTGTTGGTGAAGGTGGGTTCACTGGCTCAACCGGCTGCTGAGGCGACTGCGAAGGGGAGTTCTGAGGAGAAGTGGACTCGGTAGAAGGCGATTCCTTCTTATCCTTGTCTTCTTCCTTCTGCTCTGGCTGGTTCTGCTGGTTGCCCTTCTGGTTGCCACCCTGATACTGGCCCATGATGCCCCACTTGCCGTCAGGGCCACCAATCTTGCCGTTATCAATAGGCGTATTGAACTGTTCCACAGGCATGTTGGCCACGGCGGTCGACATGAACTCCTTGAACAGATGTGCTGGGTAACCAGTCGAACCAACGCCGAAGCCAGCGAATTCAGGCACAACCTGGTTGCTGCCATCTGCGCCTGGGTTCCAAATAGCCCACACGTTCATCAACTGAGGCGTGTAACCAACGAAGCTTGCTGCAGTCTCATCATTAGCCGTACCAGACTTACCAGCAACCTGGCGGCCCAGTGCCTGACTAATACCAGCAGCAGTACCGTTCGTAGTTGTACCGAGCATAGCGTGCTGCGTCAGAGCACAATCGTTCTCGTCGAACACCTTGGTGCTCTGCACGTTAGGACGGTACATATCCTTGCCATCCTTCGTAACCTTCGACACCACGTGCAGCTTCGTCTTCATGCCGTTTGCAGCAATCGTCGAGTGGCCCTGAGCCAGATCCCACACAGTAATCGAGTTAATACCAAGAATGTTATAGAGCGTATTTGGATCAATCTTGCTCTTAATACCAGCATCGGCAACGATCTTGGCATAGCGTTCAGGCGTCAGGTTCTGGTTGACGTTCATGAACACCGTGTTGACCGAGTTAGCTGTTGCTTGGTTCAGATTGATATTGCCATAGCTGACATTCAATGCGTTAGGCACTTCGGCGTACACACCTGGCGTCGTTTCAAAGCGCACAGGCGAATTACCGTTGAACAGCGTTGCGAAGCTGACATCGCTCTGAGCTGCACCAATTAAGCCGAATGGCTTCATCGTGGAGCCAGGCTGGAATGTAGCCTGCGTTGCGTTATTCAGGGCCTTCTGCAAGTAGTCATGGCCGCCATACATAGCGCGCACTTCGCCAGTCTTTTGATCAACGGCAATACCGCCAATCTGAATGGAATCTGGCATACCTTCAGGTCGGGCGTCACCGACTTCAGTCATGCGCGACTGCATGTCTTTATCGAGCGTCGTAATAATCGAGTAGCCGCCGGTTTCGAGCTCTTCCTTAGTAAATGCCTTCGAGTCAAGCAACTCTTTTTGCACAGTGGAGAGCAAGTAGCCATTCTGGCCCGCAAACATATTGTTTTGCGATTCCGGAACTACTTCTGGGAACTTGGCATCCGCGGCCTGCTGCTTCGTAATATAACCGTCTTCAGTCATAATGCGAATCACGCGGTCGAAGCGTTCCTTGGCCTTATCTGGGTTGACGCCAGGGTTCCACGAGCTAGGTGCTGGAATAATGCCAGCAATCGTGGCAGCCTCAGGAAGCGTCAGATCCTTCGCATCCTTACCGAAATATGCCTGTGCAGCGGCCTGAATGCCGTATGCGCCACGACCAAGGTAGATCGTGTTCATGTAGTTGCACAGAATTTCGTCTTTGTTCTGCGAATTGTTGATCTTCAGTGCAAGCACAGCCTCTTTAGCCTTGCCTGCATAAGACGTTGTTTCGCCAAGATAATAACGCTCAGCATATTGCTGGGTGATGGTAGAACCACCCTGACGTGCACCACCAGACAGGTTGTTAATTAATGCACGCGTGATGCCGATTGGGTCAATACCCTTGTTCGTGTAGAACGAACGGTCCTCCGAAGCCACAATTGCCTTGCCCACATAATCTGGGAGCACCGAGCAATCAATGATTTCACGGTTCTGATCAGCGTACGAGCCAATCTTCGTGGTGCCATCAGAGTAATAAACCGTCGTTTTCTCAGCCAACGCAATTTTGTCTGGCTGAGGGATAGAGGTGGTGGCGTACAGGTATGCGAAAACAGCAAGACCTGCCACCAGCAGTGCGCCAATAATGCCTACAGGAATCTTCCACCACAAGCCCTTGCGCTTGCGGTTCGTATCCTTCGAATGCTGATTTGGTGCTTTGCGTCGTGGACCAGAATTCTGTGGTCGCTGCGACGATGTTCGAGCCGAGTTCGCCGAGCGCGTTGAACGGCTCGAGGCATTGCTCGAAGTCGAACGAGAGGAAGCACTACGTGCTGAACGAGCAGAACGTGGTGAATTCGAATTGGCGCTGGAACTCGCTTTGCGTGTCTGTGAAGCCATACTCTCCAAGGTAATCGTTTGGGCTGAAAAACGCGAAGATAATAATGCTCAAGTTCAAAAATCTTCACTATTCAAGCCCCCTTGAGAAGTTTCTTGCACTGCAAATACTCGGCGTTTGTGGCAGTGGCGCTTGTATGCTAGGGGTTTGGAAACCTCCGTAAGGTCGACCGTTACAAGAGACACTTTTTTAAAGGAGCCGTAAGAGATGAGCATTCGCGTGGCTATCGCCGGCGTGGGCAACTGCGCTTCGTCCCTCGTTCAGGGCGTGGAATACTACAAGGACACCAAGGATGATGAGAAGATCCCTGGTCTGATGCACAACAACTTCGGAGGCTACCGCGTTAGCGATATTGAGTTCGTTACTGCTTTCGATGTTGATTCGGAGAAGGTCGGCAAGGATCTGTCCGAGGCAATTTTCGCTTCGCAGAACAACACGATTAAGTTCTCCGACGTTCCAAATCTGGGCGTTGAAGTGCTGCGTGGTCCTACGTTCGATGGTCTGGGTGAGTACTACCGCCAGATGATCACCGAGTCCGAAGTTGAGCCAGTGGATGTGGCTCAGGTGCTTAAGGATAAGAACATTGACGTTCTTATTTCTTACCTGCCAGTGGGCTCCGAAGAAGCAGATAAGGCTTATGCACAGGCTGCTATGGATGCTGGCTGCGCATTCGTGAACTGCCTGCCTGTGTTCATTGCTTCTGACCCAGTGTGGGCTCAGAAGTTCCGCGACGCTGGCGTTCCAATCGTTGGTGACGATATCAAGTCCCAGGTTGGCGCAACGATCACGCACCGCGTGCTGGCTCGCCTGTTCGAGGACCGTGGCGTGCGTCTTGATCGTACGTACCAGCTCAACGTCGGCGGCAACATGGACTTCATGAACATGCTGCAGCGCTCCCGTCTCGAGTCCAAGAAGATCTCGAAGACGCGTGCAGTCACGTCGATCGTTCCTCACGATATGGATCCATACAACGTCCACATCGGTCCTTCCGATTACGTTGCTTGGCTCGACGATCGTAAGTTCGCATTCGTGCGTCTCGAAGGCACGACGTTCGGTGACGTCCCTCTGAACCTTGAGTACAAGCTCGAGGTGTGGGATTCGCCAAACTCGGCTGGCATCGTCATCGACGCTCTGCGTGCAGCAAAGATCGCTCTTGACCGCGGTCTCGCTGGCCCAGTGCTCGCTCCATCGTCGTACTTCATGAAGTCTCCTGCAGTTCAGCACGAGGACAACGAGGCACGCCAGCTCGTTGAAGAGTTCATCGCCGGTAAGGTTGAGGGTGATGAGGCTCAGCTCGACGCCGACGTTGCTGCAGCAAAGGCCGCAGGTAAGGACGTCTGGAAGGCTTGAGTTTATTAGAGTTCTGTGATTTCTGCCGCACAGCGGCTGCACACTGAACTTGCCTACCTTTGTGAGTGGGGCGCATCCTATTTTTGGGTGTGCCCCATTTCGCTACTGGTCATCAGTCGCAGGGTAGTGTACACTTATGAATGCCTTCACGTGGCAATATGTCGCCCAATCCCCCCAGGACGGGAACGTAGCAAGGGTAAGCGGCCTCTGTTGGGTGCGTGAAGGTTTTTCTATATCTTCAGGCAGTTATCAGACGCGCACAAGTAAGTGGCGTAAAGTCAAGAAGTATGACGCAACTGCATAACGAGTCTTCACCATTAGAGACACCAAGGCCGCAAGAATCGGCACAGTCTCAAGCACCAACACAATCGGCACAGCCGCAAGAGGAACCGGTACGCCGTACGCTGCATTGGCAGCCAATGCCAGCAAAGCATGATGCTGATCAGGCATCGGATGCCGCTTCGCAATCGGATCGTTTATCGTTCGGCGCAGTAGCAAATGACGATGATCACGATTCGTTCTGGAGTGCTGCTTCTCATGAGCCGCCAACGCCAGTAGCGAATCGAGCATCGGCAACTCTGCCGCAATCCTCTTCGCACGCATGGCAAACTCCTGCAGACGCCGTTGATGTGCAGCAGGATGATGACGATGATTTGACTATTCATGCGGATCAGGGCTTAGCACAGCTGGATCCACTGACAGTGCGACCACGTCGTTCCAGCATTGCACTGTGCGTTATTTTCGCCGTTATTGCATTAGCGCTTGGTGCTTTTGCATTCTGGTGGTCCGTACTTACGGTGCAAGGCCAAGTTTTCGAAGATGGCGTAGTCAGGAATTACGCATCGGCTTTGCCAATGTTCCTGACGGCCTCAGCCAATTGGCCGTTAGCTAATGAAACGATTGTTGCTGCAATTGCTGGTGTGCTCACGCTTATTGCCTTAATTGTGGCAGGTGTGCGCCGTCGCTGGCGTTTAATGATTCAGCTTGCTATTTATTGCGCAGTTTGCACAGCTGCTATTCATTTCTTAAAGCCACTGCTGCCGCGTCCTCTGCTGATTCATGTGGAATCGAATTCGGCGAACTCAGCGCCTTCAGGCAACATGATGCTGGCCATTGCCTCGTCGATTGTGCTGATTTGCGCTGTACCTCATGCATGGCGTGCACTGTGTGCTGTTGTTGGCCTTATTTTCTCGTCAAGCGTTGGTTTAACCGTTATTGTGAACCAATGGCATCGTCCAGTTGACGTTGTGCTTTCTACGCTGATTGCACTTGGTTTGGCCATGATTATGTTGGCCTTCACGGGTCACTCGGGCATGGATACACCAGGCACGCGCGTGTCGTCGCCAAGCATTCAAATTGTGAGCTCCGTATTTATTACGGGTGGTTTATGTGCAATTATCTATGGCCTCTATGTATTAGTGCAGTTGCAACCAGGCCTTGATATTGGTTCCGCATGGACGATTTCTGGCTCTATTAACGCAACAACAGCATGTGTTTTCGGTTGCACGGCATTAGCGTGTGGACTCGTTTTGGCTATGCGTCAAATAACTGCCTCACCATTAACTCGCGTTGGTCTGCTCGGAGCTCCGCCAGCTCCTCCAATGCAGTAAGAAATGATCTCGCCGTACTCACGTAATCGGCGGAATTGCGAATGGCGTGTGTATTATGACGAGCAAAGGCATAATCACACGCCATTAATTATGTAAGATATGGCACGATTTGCATACAGTACTGAGGAGCAATATGGCTACAGGCAGCAAGCTCGTTATCGTGGAGTCTCCCGCGAAGGCCAAGAAGATTGGTGGATATCTGGGTAACGGATACACCGTGCTCGCGTCAGTGGGACACATTCGAGACTTAGCCCAACCGAGCCAGGTGCCAGCTTCGCAGAAGCAGCGCTTTGGTAAATTTGGCGTCGATGTCAACGACGGATTCGCGCCATATTATGTGGTGGGCAATGATAAGAAGCGCACCGTTTCAGAACTGCGTTCGGCGCTGAAGAACGCTGACGAACTCTATCTGGCAACTGATGAGGATCGCGAAGGTGAAGCTATTGCATGGCACTTGGTACAAACGCTGAAGCCAAAGGTGCCAGTCAAGCGCATGGTGTTCCACGAGATCACACCAGAGGCTATTCGCGCATCGCTTGATAACACGCGTCAAGTCGATGATCATATGGTCGACGCTCAGGAGACGCGTCGTATTCTCGATCGTTTGTATGGCTACGAACTGTCGCCAGTGTTGTGGCGCAAGGTTGGCCCAGGTCTTTCGGCAGGCCGTGTGCAGTCCGTGGCTACGCGCCTGATTGTGGAGCGTGAACGCGAACGTATGGCATTCGTCCGCGCATCATATTGGGACGTTATTGCACAGCTCGTATCGAAGAGCGATGAAAACACGGCATTCGAAGCACGTATGGTGGCTTTGAATGGTCGTCGTTTGGCTGCTTCGAAGGACTTTGATGAAAGCGGCCAGCTGCGCGAAGCTTCGCGCAAGGACAATGTGCTGGCTATTGATGAGTCGATGGCCAATGATGTTGCTGAGTCGCTGAAGCAGGCTCAGTTCCGCGTTGCCAAGATGGAAACGAAGCCATACCGTAGGCGTCCTGCACCACCATTCACGACGTCCACGATGCAGCAGGCTGCTGGTAACCGTTTGGGTATGTCGAGCCGTGCTACGATGCGAGCCGCTCAAAGCCTGTACGAAAACGGTTACATTACGTATATGCGTACTGACTCAGTCACGCTTTCGCACGAAGCAATCGCTGCGGCGCGCGAATCGGTTACGCAGCACTTCGGAAATCAATATCTTTCTGAAAAGCCAAAGCAGTACGCAACGAAGACGGCGGGCGCTCAGGAAGCCCACGAATGTATTCGTCCTGCGGGCTCGCACTTCCGCTCCCCAGATGAGTTGGCAACAACGCTGCCAGCTGACCAGCTCAAGCTGTACACGCTGATCTGGCGCCGTACGCTGGCCTCGCAGATGGCTGACGCAACGGGTGAGACGGCAACTGTGCACCTGACGGCTGATGCCGGCACTCAGGGTGAGGCAGAATTCCAAGCCTCGGGCACGGTTATTGAGTTCCCTGGATTCCTGCGCGTTATGGGTGACCATGAGAAGCACGCTGCTGAGGGTAAGTCGAAGCAGAACGACGTTTCGCTGCCTCCAATGCAGCAGGGTGACGAACTGCACGCAACGGATGTGGCAGCTGATGGCCACGAAACGCAGCCTCCAGCACGCTACACCGAAGCAAGCTTGGTCAAGACGCTCGAAGCCAAGGAAATTGGCCGTCCTTCGACGTACGCCAGCATTATTTCGACGATTATTGATCGTGGCTACGTTTATGAACGCGGCCGTGCACTCGTGCCATCGTGGCTCGCATTTGCTGTTGTGAAGTTGCTCGAGACGAACTTCCCTAAGTATGTGGATTACGAATTCACTGCAGATATGGAACATGGTCTTGATGAAATTGCTCACGGCAAGGAAACGGGTCAGGATTGGCTGACGCATTTCTACTTCGGTTCGGGTAAGGGCACGGCTCAGTCGGCTGAAGACGCTCATATTGGCCTGCAGCAGCAGGTTGCACAGCTCGGCGATATTGATGCGCGTGAGATTAATACGATTGAAATCGGCGACGGTCTGCAGGTGCGCGTCGGCCGTTACGGCCCATATCTTGAGGATGTCAACACGAAGGATGCTGAAGGCAATCCTCGTCGCGCTACGCTGCCAGATACGCTGCTGCCAGACGAATTGACTGTGACTAAGGGCCGTGAGCTCATTGAGTCGAATGCTGGCGGTCCACGTGTGCTGGGCAAGGATCCAGCAACGGGCGGCACGGTTGAGGTGCGTAATGGTCGTTTCGGCCCATACGTTGCCTTGGTTGAAGAAGCTCCAGAGGGCACGGATGCGAAGAAGGCTCCACGTCCAAAGATGGCTTCGCTGTTTAAGTCGATGAGTCCAGAGACGTTGACGCTGGAGCAGGCTTTGCAGCTGCTGAGCTTGCCTCGTGAAGTTGGCACCTATGATGAGGTCAACGAGAAGACGGGTGAGACGCAGCAGGTTGTTATTACGGCCAGCAACGGTCGTTATGGCCCATATCTTTCGAAGAAGGGTGCTGACGGTAAGTCGGATACGCGTTCGCTTGAGAACGAGGATGCGATCTTTACCGTGACGCTTAAGCAGGCACAAGATCTGTTTGCTCAGCCAAAGTATGGCCGTGGCCGTCGTGCAGCAAAGCCACCTATTCGTGAGTTCGGCAATGACCCTGAATCGGGCAAGCCAGTCACGATTAAAGAGGGCTTCTACGGCATGTACATCACTGATGGCACAACGAACCGTACGTTGCCAAAGCAGTACGATGCGAAGACGATTAGCGAAGAGGATGCTTTCCGTCTGCTCGCTGAAAAGCGTGCACAGGGTCCTTCGAAGCGTCGTGGTCGCGGTCGTCGTGCTACAAGCAAGACGAAGTCGACTGCAAAGTCCACGAAGTCGAAGTCTACGAAGGCAAAGTCCACGAAGAAGTCGGCAAAGTCGAGCACTGATGCGGCACGCACGAAGCGCCGTAAGCAGGTGCGCGAGCTGGCTGATCAGGGCTGGGCAACGTCGCGTATTGCTAAGGAAATTGGTTCAACGCCTGCAACAGTCAAGGCTGATATTGAGTATTTGACTGCTAACGAAGGCTACGAACGCCCAGCAATTGTGCGAGCAAAGTAAGAGCGAAACGCCTTAATATTTATGAGTTCAGCAAGCACGCTATAGAGCTTTTTCCGGCCCTATAGCGTGCTTGCGATATGTTTAGTTCGTGTTTATTTCGTTTGAGGGCATTGATGGAGCTGGCAAGACTACGCAGGTAGCGATGCTTCAGCAGACTTTACAGGATCGTGGACGTGAAGTAGTTGTCACGCGTGAGCCTGGTGGTACTGCATTGGGCGTTGATTTGCGCAAGCTGCTGCTCGGTGGTGCTAGTGATGGCGCCGCCATCGATGCCCATGCCGAAGCATTGCTGTTCGCGGCTGATCGTGCGCAGCATGTGGCCCAACTCATACGCCCAGCTTTGGATCGCGGCGCAGTGGTGCTATGCGATCGATACATCGATTCGTCAGTGGCCTACCAAGGTGGCGGTCGCGAGCTAAGCGCAAAAGAAATCCGCGACCTGTCGATGTGGGCTACGGGCAACATGGTGCCAGACGTGACGTTTGTGCTCGATTTGCCAGCTGAGCAGTCGCATGCACGTTTAACTGGTCCTGAAGATCGTATGGAATCGGCAGGATTGGCCTTTGCACAGCGTACGCGCCAAGCATTTTTGGATATGGCTGCAGATGAGCCTGAGCGTTTTGTGGTGCTTGATGCTACATTGCCAGCAGATCAAGTTGCTCAGCTCGTACTTGAGCATTTGAATTCTCGCGCCGCTCGCAACTAACGTGGGACGTAGGGTAGAGGCTGCGCATAAGGAGGCAAGATGAGCGTTTGGGATGACATTGTTGGCCAAGAACCAGTGGTCAAGCAGCTGCGCACACTTGCCGAAGGTGACGAATCCGAGCTGGCACAGTCGTGGCTGATTTGCGGCCCTCCAGGATCGGGTCGTTCGAATATGGCTAAGGCTTTTGCAGCAGCGTTGGAAAGCCCTGACCATGGTCTGAGTGATGAGCCAACCAAAACAACGAAGCAAGTGTTGGCGGGTACGCATCCTGATGTGCGCATTGTGTCAACTGACAAGGTCACGATCGGTATTGATGAAGTGCGTGAGCTTGTGGCTACATGCGAGCAGATGCCAAGCACGGCTCCATGGCGCATCATCATTATTGAAGACGTGGATCGTATGCTCGAGCGTACAACGAACGTGCTGCTCAAGCAGATTGAGGAACCAAGTCCTCGCACCATTTGGCTGCTGTGCGCTCCAAGTGCGCAGGATGTGCTGCCAACTATTCGTTCGCGTACGCGCATTCTGAATCTGGGCGTGCCATCGAACGAAGCTGTGCAGAAGTTCCTTGAACGCAACGATGGTATTGATTCGCGTACTGCTGCACGTGCTGCACGCCTTGCTGAAGGCCATATTGGTGTAGCTCGTATGTATGCGCGCGATTCGCAGGTGCTTGCCGACCGTGACGAGCTTATTGTGGGTGTGCTGAACCTGCGTAAGGCTTCGCAGGCCGTGCTGCTTGCTGATTCGCTCAATGCTTCGGCTAAGGCTCAGGCTGAGAGTGCTGTTAATGAGCAGGCGAAAAAGGATCAGCTTGAATTCCGTCGCGTCAATGGTTTGAAGCCAGATGAGCGTATTCCAGCTGATTTGCGTGGTGCCTATAACGCTGTTGCTAAGAAGGCTGATCTCAAGCGCCGTGTGACGCGTTTAACGCGTGATGTGCTTGACCGTGCATTGAATTCGATTGCCAGCATTTATCGCGATGTGTCGGTGCTACAAAACGATGCCGAGGATTCCGTCGGTTTGGTCAATTTGGAGAACCGTACGGCCATTGCCGAGCTCTCGGTGCAGCTTGATCGCGAAGGCGCTGTGCAGCGCATGGATGCCATTGCCACGGCTCGTCGTCGACTAGCAGGAAACGGCAATGCACTGCTCGTATTCGAAGCTCTGTTCTGCGCTTTGATTGCGTAAATGTACCGTTACGTAGCCAGACGGTTACGTAGTGAGATTGACTTACCACCGGCTGATTGGCGTCCAACGTTCAACCAGCCGGTTTTCTCTAATCAGCCGACCTGCTCGTTCCTCCAAGTGCGGTCGCCCGCCCTTCTCAGGCTTGTCATCTGCACCGACAGCGTTGGTGGCAGTGAAATATGTGCTGAGTAATCAGGACCGTTGCCAATAAGACGCAGCGATTCGGCAACAATACGACCAAATGGTGCTTCCAAACCAGTTATGGACTTGTGATGCGAGAATCCGCTCGTCACCACGCACACATCATTTGGCACATGCAGACCCATAGCTGTTAATGCTGTAATAGCGCCACAAGCCGTGCGCTCGTTATAGCAAATAATCGCATCTGGATGATCGTTAATCACCACACGGTTCGCCAGAATAGGCAGTCCTGAAGCACCGTTCTTCGTTGACATATTGTCAAACGCAGTGTGACCAGCCGTAAAACCTTCTGCCGCGTTCACAACGCCTGGTGCAATGCCTGCCGAGCTCGTAATGCCATCAGCCGTGTCATCAGAAGGCTCAGTAAACATTTCCACAACCGTATAGAAGCCAGCGCTCATTGTTGGCTCGCAAATGGTGTGCCACCTAGTCTCGGTCTCAATGCTGTACGACCTCAGTTGCGTATGCAGCATAGACAGCTGTTCAGCGGCCTCAAACGACATCTGCTTATCCATTAACGTGGCCACACTGCGGACGCCCTGCGCCGACAAATGCACAATAAGCTCTTCCATACCGAGCACAGGATCAATAGACACGAGCGACGTGCCAACAGCATGATGACGTCCGCCAATTTGCACGACTGGCAAACGGTGAGGATGATGCGCTGCCATAGAGCCCACATTCGCGCCCTCAGCAGGAACAATGATCATGCCGTCCACATTGCGGTCAAGCAATGATTCAAAACGCGCGTTCTGCAACGCATGATTTGAACCAACACCAACAAACAATTGGTAGCCGCGATCATCAGCAGCTTCTTCCAGTGCATTAATGAGCTGTCCACAGAATGGCCTCGACGCGCTCGGCACAATGAGGCCCAGCGTTTTCGTATCGGCGCCACGTAAAGCACTTGCAGAACGGTTTACTGAGTAGTCCAGTTCGGCTGCTGCATCACGCACACGACGTGCGATATCGTCTTCTTTCGTTCGCTTGCCAGAAAGAACGCGTGAAACAGTTGCAATAGAAACTCGGGCTAGGGCCGCCACGTCATTAATCGACGCAGGAGTATGTGCGTTGCGTTGCGAAGCCATAAGGCTCCTTTCGTCGGGTGCAAAGCAGAAGCGTTGCGTACTACTTGTGTTAATTAGCTTTTTGATTGCTGTGGCTGCGGCATATAGGTAATGTTTGCCGCATTCGTACGGTTACTGCTGAGGCGGTTCCTAGAAAACTTCTCTCTTCTTTTTCTCTGTCGCGTCTACGGTCGTTCCATACCAATCGGTTACCGATTCGTTCACTGTAATCGTTACTAGTCTAATTGCACAACGTACGCGCCGTTGCATGTGTGCAATATGTGGGAAATGCTTTTCTCCAAACGGTTACGCTACCTTGCATAACCGTTAAGAGAGAAAACTGCATGTGAGCACTTCATTAAACCCACATGCAGTTTTTCTAACGTCTCTTGTTGTTAACTGAAATTCGTGCAATCAGTTAGCTGCGACGAGCGTGTTGACGAGGTTGTCAGCAACCTCTTCAGCGTTGTCGCCGTCAACGGTGATCGTCACGGAATCGCCGTTCTTCACACCAAGACCCATGATCGAAAGGATCGAGTTAGCTGCCACAGCAGCGCCGTCGCCCTTTGCAATCGTCACGGTGCAACCGGAACCTGCCACTGCAGTAGCGAACTGTGCTGCTGGACGTGCGTGAATGCCGACTGGATCGTTAATAGTGATAGTGCGCGTTGCGGTTGCCATGTTTTCTCCTTAGCTCATACCCGGCTTTTGCGGGGGTGCATCGCCGGTGTTGCATAAGACTACATTTTTGACCGCACTTAGCCTAGAGATAAGTGCAATCGAGTGTTTTTACAGCGTTTATAGGCTCCTGCCTGAGCGTAATAACGCGTGTTGCAGAGCCCATTTGCTCACTGCTTTTGCTAGTATAGCAGAAATAGTCGTCCTAGAAAACGTTTAACGATATAGATCACAAAGGTTTTCTGGTGCCTTTTGGCATGCCTGAAAACTGGTGATTTTCTGCGTTGAAGGCGATAACTGAGCACTACTACGTCACGCGGGCAGAGTTTATGTTCTGCGCTTACGACAGCACGTAAACAATGTGTCGATGACGCCACAGGCACGTATCACTCAGCTCTTCGGGCAAAGAGCTGGGTTTAATGCTGCTGTATTGCAGCATTCAGGCGTGGGAATTGATGAAAGGAGCCCCCAATGATCATTAAGGGTGTTGGCATTGGTCGCGGTGTTGCCGTCGGTCCTGTGTTGCGAATGGCTGATCCACTGCCGGAACCTGAAGATCGTGAGCGCAGCGCGGAAATCTCTGCTGAGCAGGAGTCCGCTCGTGTTATGGCTGCACTTGATTCTGTTAATGCTGATCTGAACAAGCAGGCTGAAGCTGCTGCTGCTGGTGATGAAGGCGCCCAGCAGGCTGCAGAGATTATTACCGCTGTGGCAATGTTCGCTTCTGATCCACAGCTTGCTGAGTCGATCAAGGGTCTGATCGAGCAGGGTAAGACCGCAGAGCGTGCAGTACTTGAGGGCTTCGGTGCTGTTGAAGATATGTTCCGCGCAATTGGCGGCTACCAGGGCGAGCGTGCAGCTGATCTGCACGATGTTGGCCAGCGCGTTATTGCACAGCTGATGGGTCTGCCAGCTCCAGGCGTTCCACAGAGCGATGAGCCATTCGTGCTCGTGGCTAAGGATCTGTCCCCAGCTGATACGGCTTCGCTGGATCTGAACAAGACGCTTGCAATCGTCACCTCCGAGGGTGGTCCAACGTCCCACACGGCAATTCTGGCTCGCGCACGCGGCATCGTTGCTGTGGTGTCTGCTCCAGAAGCAGATGATCTGAAGAACGGCCAGCAGGTGATTGTTAACGCTGCAACGAGCGAGATCACCGTTGAGCCAACTGAGGAAGAGATTGAGAAGGCTCGTCAGGCTAAGGCTAAGGCAGATCGCGCTAAGGAACTGCGCGGCCAGCCAGGTCAGCTCAAGGACGGCACTCGTATTCCTCTGCTCGCTAACGTTGGTAAGCCAGCAGACGCTAAGGCAGCTCACGAGTACGGCGCAGAAGGCATCGGCCTGTTCCGTACCGAGTTCCTGTTCATCGGCAACGAAGAGCCACCTAGCGTTGAAGAGCAGACCAAGGCTTACGCAGACCTGCTGCGTGAGTTCCCAGGTCGCAAGGTTGTTATCCGCCTGCTCGATGCAGGTGCAGATAAGCCACTGCCATTCCTGACGCCAGAAGACGAGCCAAACCCAGCACTGGGTCTGCGTGGTCTTCGTACGCTCGAGCAGCACCGCGACGTTATTGAGGGCCAGCTCAAGGCTCTGGCAGCTGCTGACGCACAGACCGACTCCGATCTGTGGGTTATGGCTCCAATGGTTGCTGATCGTTACGAAGCTGAATGGTTCGTCAAGCTCGGTAAGAGCTTCGGCCTGAAGTTCGTCGGCGCTATGGCTGAGGTTCCATCGATCGCTGTTATGGCTGATCAGGTGGCTCAGGTTGCTGACTTCGTGTCGATCGGTACGAACGATCTGACGCAGTACACGATGGCTGCTGATCGTACGCTGGGTTCGGTTTCGAACTACCAGACCGCATGGCACCCAGCAGTGCTGCGCATGATCAAGTCCATCTGCGAGGCAGGTAACGCTGCTGGCATGCCTGTGGGCGTGTGCGGCGAGGCTGCTGCTGATCCAGATCTGGCTGTTGTGCTCGTTGGTATGGGTGTCAACTCGCTGTCGATGACGCCTGTGGCTCTCGACGACGTGCGTGCTGAGCTCGCTGAGCACACGCTGGAAGAGGCTAAGGAACTGGCTGCTCGTGCACTGAACGGTGAGTTCTACAAGCCTGATTACTGGAACTGATCGCTTCTCAAGAGCTTTCATAACTGCATGTCCAGTGACATAAGCATCTGAACCGATGCTGAATGCAGACCATGAGCTCGTCTCTAGCTACTACTGCAGAGCTAGAGACGAGCTCTTTTTTGTGATGCAATTCACGCTAGAACGGAACCCTGCGCTGCGTGCAAACAGCATTCCTCGCGACCCCCGCAAAGTCTAAACTGGGAAATATGCAAATAACCGCTGATTTCACTGCAATTCCTGATAAGTACGCCAAGGGCGCGTCCGACGACGAACGCGTTGATGGCGTTCCTGCTATTTCGTTCCCGTTTTATATTGATCGCCTCAACCCAGCTGTGAAGTATCTGCATTGGCAGTTCACGGATCCAGATTCGATTCCTGTCTGTGGCTTTGAATGGATTCACTGGACTGTGGCTAATCTGCCTGTGGATGCACTGATGTTTGATGTTTCGGATGCGCATGCACTGTCGATTCCTGAAGATTTCTCGCGCAAGCTGCCTGCTCTGATCCCAGAAGCAGTGCAAGGCCGTAACTCTTCAGCATCGCATTTTGTGGGTCGCTCTACTGATCCACAGCTGATTATGCGCTACAACGGTCCACAGCCACCAGACAAGGACCATGACTACATGTTGCAGGTTTGGGGTACGGCTAAGCCATTGCCTGATTTGGAACAGGGCTTCTGGATGAACGAAATGATTCATCGTTTCCGCACCTGCGACAACATTCTCGACCAGGGTGGCGTGTTCCTTACGGGTCGCGCCTAAGGTAAAGAAATCTGTTCTAGGGAACCGGTACTGAAGAGAAAGCACTGCTGTACGTATTACAACAGTGTTGAAGAGAAAAGATAAGGAGAGCAGCACATGAGTTGCACGACTTTGTTAGTCGGTAAAGCCGCCAGCTACGACGGCTCGACGATTATGGCTCGCAACGAAGATAGCGCTAGCGGCGAGTTCGATGTTAAGAACTTGATTGTTGTTAAGCCAGAAGATCAGCCTCGTACCTACACGAGCAAGATCAGCCACCTGACGATTGAACTGCCAGATGATCCTCTGCAGTACACGGCTATGCCAAATGTTGACACAAAGCAGGGCATCTGGGCAGAAGCCGGCGTCAACGAAGCTAACGTCGCTATGACGGCTACTGAGACGATTACGACGAACGCTCGTGTGCTTGGCGCTGATCCACTCGTTGAGTACGTGCCAGCACAGAACGGTGAAGAAGCTATTGCCGGCGGTATTGGCGAAGAAGATATGGTGACACTCGTGCTGCCATACGTGCGCACGGCTCGCGAAGGCGTGCTGCGTTTGGGCGAACTGCTCGAGCAGTACGGCACCTACGAGATGAACGCTATTGGCTTCTCCGATGCTGATGAGATCTGGTGGCTGGAGTCGATCGGTGGTCACCACTGGATCGCTAAGCGCGTGCCAGATGAGGCTTATGTGACGATGCCAAACCAGCTGGGCATTGACGAGTTCGATCTCGACGACGCTTTTGGTGAGCAGGAAGAGCACCTGTGCTCGTCCGATCTGCTCGACTTCATTCACGACAACCACCTCGATGTGGCTGTGGAGTCGGTCAGCCTGTTCAACCCACGTATGGCTTTCGGCTCGCACTCGGATTCCGATCACGTGTACAACACGCCACGTGCTTGGTACATGCAGCGCTACTTCAACCCTTATGACGAGGTTTGGGATGGCGAAGATGCTGACGTGCGTCCAAACAGCGATGACATTCCATGGTGCCGCCAGCCTGATCGCAAGATCACGATTGAGGATGTGCAGTACATTCTCGCTTCGCACTACCAGGAGACCCCATACGATCCATACGGTCACAGGGGTTCGGAGCAGACGCGCGGCATGTTCCGCCACATCGGCATTAACCGCACGAACCAGCTCGCTGTGCTGCAGATTCGCCCATACCGTCCACAGTCGAACCGCGCTATTCAGTGGGTTTCGTTCGGTGATGGCACGTTCAACGCATTACTGCCAATGTTCCCTAACGTTGACACGATGCCTGAGTACGTCAGCAACGCTACGCTGACGCCTTCGACGAACAACATCTACTGGGCTGACCGCATTATTGCAGCGCTGTGCGATGCAAACTATGCACAGACGCAGCAGACCGTTGCAAGCTACCAGGAGAAGGTCGGCGGCATTGCTCACCACCTGATTCAGGTTGCTGATGAGCAGGTTGACGATCTCGATACGAACGAGATCCGCGAAATCGGTATTGACGAAGAAGAATCGCTCGACGTGCAGCCAATGAAGCCAGAGGCTATTATTGAGGCTGTTCGCAACGAGAAGGTTCGTCGTGCTCTTGAGCAGGTCAACGAAACGATGGCTGCTCAGGCAAAGACTGAGACCGATAAGCTGCTCAACTCGGTGCTCTACACGGCATCGATGAACATGCGCGACTCGTTCAGCATGAATGATTTTTAATAACTGACCGACGTTGGTGCCACACGGTTACCAACCCAAGTAAGTAGGGTGATTACCCGTTTCACATTAGCTCCGTACGATTTTGGACTGCCCGAGCCAGGAACTCACGAATGTTCAGGCCGACTTCAGTCCCTTCGTACGGAGCTTTTGTGTATTACAGCGCAGCATATGAGTCTCACTTCAGTTGATTCGTGCGCGGTTGAAGAAGTTTGTTACGTGGGGAAGAGGCCTCGCCGATTTCATTATTTGATTATTTGTATTTTTCATTTTGAATCGCGGCCCAACAATCTGTGCCTATGTATACGTAACATAAACTAGCTTTTAGCATTCGTTGGCGAAGCTGGAAAGGATGTTTAGTGAAGACAATCGAAGATTTCACTCAACCCTATGGTCTTGTAGACAAGATTGATGCATTCGGCTATTTGGAGTATCTACGCAATAACCCAGACGCTCCTCGTAAGGCTGGTAAAGTAGTTCTCGTTACGGCAGATACGCCACTGAAGGCAAGCCGCGGCGAAGGCAAGACGACTACGACGATTGCACTGATTGATGCACTGCGTGCACGTGGCATTGATGCCGCTGCTGTGCTGCGTCAGCCAAGTATGGGCATTACTGCAGCAGGTTCCAAGGGCGGTGCTTCGGGCGGCGGCAAGGCCTCGCTGACGCATCCTGAGCTTGTGGACTGGGGTCTGTGCGGTGAAATGAGCGCTATTGAAGCAGCTCAAAACCTGCTCGTCTCGTTCGCAGAAAAGGCTATTGACGAAGGCAAGCTCGACGACGTGCTCGTACCACGCGTTAGCGAAGTGCCATCGCGCTCGTTGCGCAAGACGATTGTGGATGCTGGCAAGAATAACGTTGCTGAACGCGTTGTGCTGACACCAACCTGCGAATTAATGCAGATTGTTGTGCTGTCGCGCTCGATGGATGAGCTTGCAGAACGCGTTGGTAATATGACGGCTGGTACGAAGGACGGTCGTGGTGTGAAGTTCAACGAATTCGTTGAACTGTGGCGTATTACGAATATTCTGACCGATGCCGTTAAGCCTGCTAAGACGCAGACGAAGGCTGGTTCCCCTGTGTATGTGCACGGCGGCCCATTCGCTAACGTGTCGCTTGGCATTCCAACGCTTGTTTCTGTGGAAATGGCTACGGCTCTGCACGATGTTGTTGTGGTCGAAGCTGGCTATGGTGCTGATGCTGGTGCTCAGAAGTGGCTTGATATTGCTTGCCGTGAGTTTGGTGCACAGTGGCCAAGCGCAGCAGTTGTGGTAACGCGTGCAACGACGTGGCGTGATGATCCAACGCTGCAGTGGCGTTACCCATTCCACGTGAACCGTCTGGAGAGCATGAACATTCCAACGTTCCCACTGATTAACCTGTGGGAAGGTGAAGATGATCTCGTCGATTCACTCAAGAGCACGGCTGCTTCGCTGGGCTTCCGCGAGCCAGTGCTGGGCAACCTGTTCCGCGATGGCGGCGATGCTCTGGTCTCTCAGCTCGATGCCTTCGTAGATACGGTGCAGGCAGCTGACATTCCAGCAGCTCCAGAAAGCCACCGCGGTATGGCTCTGCGCGACAACATTGAGTGGGTTTCGAAGCATGCTTATGGCGTGCCATCGGAGCGCGTTATTGATCGCGATGGCTTCGAAGATTCGCTGAACAACGCACGTGAACTGTGCGCAACCGTTGATGTGAACCTCGATGATCTGGCTCTGGTCGCTGTGAAGTCGCCAGCAACGATGACTGATAACGATTCGTTGCCAGAGGATCAGCGTTCGGTCACGCTCAAGAAGGTTGAGCCTCACACCGGTGCAGGTGTGGTTCAGGTCAATCTGACGACGTCACTGACTACGCCAATGCCAAAGATCGTCTGATTGTTGCAAAGACATCTGATTGCTGCAAGGACGTTTGATTGCTGACGTGATCTGGCAATCATGATGTCAGCTTTGCTGCAGCGCAATACGAAAAGTGCCCACACCACAACGGTGCGGGCACTTTGTGTTGCAATCAGAGAAATAAATAAATAAAACTAAAAATCAGAAGTTCGAGCCGTTCCAGCCCCAGTTTGGCGTGGCTGTGTAACGGATGTACGTGCGGTCTTCAGGAATGCTGAGCACCGTATTGAGACCGTGCATAATCTGAGTCGTCAGCTTCTCCCAAGCCGACTCGTCGACGTGATTACCGAACACGTTGACCTCAACATAAGCGGCTGGAGCGTCATCGCTACCACCGAAATAAATTGGCATATTGTCTTCGAATGGGCACATGAGCCAGCCCTCAGACTTACCTGGAACGGCAGTGATGGCCTGACCGAAAATGGACTTGAGTGCGTCACGCTGCTCTTTGGTTGTCGAAACCGATACATGCGTGTGAATAACAGGCATTTGAGCTCCTTACAATCGTGAGTTCCCACACGTCCTGTGCGGGGTATCGCACCTAAGTTTAGCGAGCTCAATGGGGGAATGCTGAGAACGCGTGAAAGCAGGGGACGGGGTTCATAGTTGCGGGGCGCGTGTTAAATAGACGTGTGCGAAAACTCATTGAACAGATTTTGAAGTTCGGCGTCGTCGGCATTATTGCGGCCATTCTTGACTTCGGTATTTTGAATATTCTCGTCATTTTTGCGCATATGAACAATGTGCTGGCGAGTACGATTTCATTCACGCTGTCGTTCATTTTCAACTATCTGGCCAGCATGAAGTACGTGTTCAAGCATCGTCCAGATATGGCACGTTGGATGGAAATTGTTATCTTCCTGCTGTCGGCAGTTATTGGTCTGCTCATTAACAACGCGATTATTTGGATGTCGACGTTGGGTATGGATGCTGATGCCTTCTTGACGCAGCATGCAGAGTATGTGCTGTGTACGAACATCGGCAAGATTGTGGCTACGTTCGTTGTGGCAGTGTGGAACTTTATTATTCGTAAGATCTTCCTGGACGATACGCATACTGCGATGATGAGCAAGTTGCAGAAGAAGGGCAACACGTTCACCGAGGAAGAGCTCGAAGCCAAGTGGGAGCGCAGCCTCTCGCACCGCATCGGTATGTGGTCGATTGAGCATACGCCAAAGGGTTGGCGCTAAAGCAAGCGAATTCCCAATACCTTAACTACTGTTATATTTCTGGCCCAACGGTGTTGTTACCGCTGGGCCAGAAGTGTATATAGCAGCTTTGCGCTGGAATACAAAACGTCGTCTCAACCGATGTTTCTCGTGAAACATACAACAGTGTTGCACGAATCGTATGGGTTATTTCGCTACTGATAGCTCCGGATTTGCCGGCTTACCCGCAACGGCTGGATCTAAATGTTCGACAACATCGAGTTCGTGCTGTTCGCTGGTGTTCGTGGCAGTTTCTGTGAGCACTGGGGCTTGCGTGCTGAGCTTAATCTGCCTAAATCCAAGTAATGCAATAGCGAGCGAAGCTAAGGCCAGTGTGGTTACGACGCTAAAGCCGCCATGCGAGCCATAACGATCAATACAAATACCGGCAATTGCGGATCCGAGCGAGCCGCCAATACCGTTCATGGCACCCATCCAAGCCATGCCTTCAGTCAGCCGTGACTGCGGCACCAAATGCATCATAATTTGGTTGCCATTAATCCACGTAGGGGATTGGCACACACCAATCATCAAATAAATAATCATGATGACCCACAGATGCTCGGCAAACAGAAATGCACTGACGCCAAGATTGACCACAGCCAAGCAGAAGTAGAAGCGTTTATGCAACGCAATGCGCCAGTTTTTAGCACCATAGAGCAGCGCACCAATAAGCGAGCTAATCGAGAAGCACGAGAACACAAAACCAGTCATTTGCTTCTGGCCAGCTTCAGTAGCAAAGGCCACAATCGAAATACTTGATGCCGACTGGAATGCACCTAAACCAAACCAAGTCACGCATACGGCCAGTAAGCCAGGCCCAAAAATCGACTCTTTTCTGCCGCGATGCGCCTCATCGAGTACACGTTGACGAGCCGCATGACCAGCTTCTTCAATAGCTTCTTCACTGAAACCCTGTGCAAACGCATGCGCGCGAGCATCGTCATAGGCTGTTTGGGCACGCAGCTCGAGTGCCTTCTTATTTTCTTGCTGACGGAACTGCTTACGCGTCAGTCCCTGTGCACGGCCCAAATCAGTTTGATTGGCCGGCTCAGTTGAGGTGCACGTTAAGAACATCAGTGCGCCAATAACAACGCATATTTCGGTTACCGAGAATGCGAGCACGCCAGAAATAACAGCCAGAACCGAGGCCAGTGGATTACCAATAACCCACATCATTTCGTCAGCCACACTGCACAAGCTCATGGCACGATTAATGCCCATGCGATCATGCTTGAGCATATTCGTCCAACGAGTACGACTCATACCGCCCCACGGCGGTACACAAGCCAAGAACGGCACGATGCAGAACAGTATCCATTGCGCCACAGTGGCTTTAATACAGGTAATTGTCAGCGAAGCGGCAACAACCCAAATAACCACGAGTGGAATAGAAACACGTCGCTGACCAAAACGATCCACGAGCATGCCCAGCACTGGTCCTAATACAGCGCCAGCAATGGCCTGAATAGCTGTCAGTATGCCAGCCAACGTGTAGTTGTGATAGTAGAACTGCACACAAATCGTAATCGTCAAGCCAATCATTGGCATTGGCATACAGGCAATAACAGCACCAAACGTAAACCGTGCTGCATGAGGAATACGCAGCAGTGCTGAGTACCCGCCAAACAGGCGTTCACCAACATCACGGAATGCGCGAAGAACGGGAATACGGCTTGCTCGATGTGCGTTGCGCATGAGTTCGTCTTTCTCCTTGGCGAATTTTTAGTGGATTTTGGCGCATTGCGCGTGCTTATGTTGATGGACTGCACCACAATAGGCATAGAGATTTGCAGAATGCTGCAGAATCTTATATACGAGCTAACAAACTCGGCAAAGGAGCATTAATGACGGCCACAACGATTAACTTCGTGCGCCACGGCAAAGTGGAAAACCCTAACCATCTGCTGTATGAACGTCTGCCAGGATTCCACCTGTCTGATGTGGGCCAGCGCATGGCACAGGCAACAGGCCGTTTTATTGCCGACTCACCACAGCTCAATACGAGCGTTGCTGTGTTTAGCTCGCCACTCGAGCGCACGCAAGAAACTGCACAGGCCATTCTGAATCCACTCAATAAGGTCCGTGAGTCTCGCGGTCAGGAGCCACTGACGATTGAGACGGATACGCGCATTATTGAAGCGCGCAATGAGTTCCGTGGCACGCGCATTGGTTACGGTGACGGCGCACTGTGGCGCAATGGTAACTGGAAGCTCGTGCGCAACTTGTGGAAGCCAAGTTGGGGAGAGACCTATAAAGAAATCGCCGCTCGCGTGCGTGACTTTGCTATGGAGAAGGTTGACCAGTTCGCGGGTCAGCAGATTATTGTCGTCTCTCACGAGTCGCCAATCTGGTCGTTCCGTCACATGCTCGAGAAGGGTCACCCTGAGCACAATATGCTGCTGCGCAAGACTGCACTCGCTTCTGTTACGTCCATCACATTTGACTCGGACACCCACGAAGTACTAGGCATTGCGTACTTCGACCCGGCTAAGGATGTTCACTAATCGAGCGTTTTTCTGTGCGCTCTAGAATGGTGAGCAATTATTGATTTTCCGAGTGCAACGCGGCCAATTGAAAATCAACGCAACCAACGCGTTGCGTACTTGGTAATGATTGATAGGAGACTTCATGACGCAGCTGTCGCAGACTACCGTAGACGAGATTGCCGCAATCCCAGCATTGCAAGAAGCTGCAGCAGCGGCAGTAGAGCTTATGGATCTGTGGCCGCTGACGAAGCCTGAACATCTTGATAACGATGCCAAGTATGGTGAAGACCTCCAAGTGCGCATTACGCGCCAGATGGCCCAGATTCTGTGCGGTCAGCCCATTACGCGTGCTGATGCAGAATTCGTCTACGAAGGTGCCGACACTATTCCAGGCGTAGAACAGAGCATTGTTGATGCGCTTACCGCTGCCAACGATGCCTATGATGGCGTCTCTACCTATTCCGAAGATCATGACGCGCAGCTCGTAGTAGAAGCCGATGGCATGCTCGCTGATTGCGGCAGCGCCAATGCAGCCAATGTGGCATGGAGTGAGGAAACAAGCCAAGTCGTCACCGATATTCTTGACGACGCAGAAACGTTTATTGCCGACCAAGCACAAGCCGATGGCCACTGGCTGATCAGTAATAAGCAAGCTGTGGTGAGCCAGCGTTGTGCTGTGCTCGTACTCGTTACTGATGCATTGCTCAATGCTGTTGCCGAGCGTACGGCCAACGACACCGACGAAATTGGTGGCGTGGATGAAGCGTTTGTTACGGCATTAGAACAGTCTGCACTGCCACTGGCCTTAATTGTTAATGAGCTGGCTGAACGTTTGGGTCTGCCACGTCTGTGCGCTTCAGCAGAGCGTGTACACGGCGTACTCGCATCCTATGCTGTAACCAATGGTGATAGCTCAGCACTAGATTCCACACGCGTACTTGCAGAAGCGCTGGCACCAATTGCTATTGCAGAATGGCACAAGCACAAAGAAGATGTGCTGTGGGATGCAGCAGAAGCCAAGCGCCGCTCTCGCGAAGAAGACGAAGCAAAGAGCAAGGCAGCGCTCGCAGCCAAGTTTGCGCATATTAAGGACGATTCAAACAAAGAAGAAGTAGAACTCTAAAGTTTGGGTGCATCAGTTTGAGCACATCAGTCCGAGCACATCAGCCTGAGTACATCAGTTTGGGTGCATACCCATCTGTAGTGCATGGCGACTGAAGAATACTGCAGTTATCGCCCTCTAGGCATCCCCGTGTAGTACGTGAGGCGTTGCTTTGGGGGTGCTAGCGGCGAAGTCGCTGAGCAGAAGTCAACTTGAAGAAACAAAAGTCGTCCCCATCGAGCGCAAGAATGGGGATTATGAGTGACGCTGAAAAGGCTGGAATTGCCAGCGCAACGACTGATAAAACTGACTCCCACAACCCACGTACCGAGAAGCCTGCTCTGCCTGAGCAAGTGCGCGTGCGTTTCTGCCCATCCCCAACGGGCATTCCACACGTCGGCATGGTGCGTACTGCTCTGTTCAACTGGGCTGAAGCACGCCACACGGGTGGCACGCTTGTCTTCCGTATTGAAGACACCGATGCTCAGCGCGATTCTGAAGAGAGCTTTAACCAGATTATTGAAGCACTGAACTGGCTCGGCATTGACTGGGACGAGGGCATTAACGTTGGTGGCCCTGACGCTCCTTACCGCCAGTCTGAGCGCGGTGAAATTTACCAGAAGGTGGCTCAGCAGCTGCTTGATGCAGGCTACGCATATGAGTCCTTCTCGACGCCTGAAGAAACTGCTGCACGTAACGTGGCTGCAGGTCGTCCAAAGGAGTTCGGCTACGACGGTTACGACCGTACGCTGACCGAAGAGCAGAAGCAGGCTTTCCGCGACGAAGGTCGTAAGCCAGCTATCCGTATCAAGATGCCAGACGAGGACATCGCATTCGACGATCTGATCCGTGGCCGTATTGAGTTCAAGGCCGGTAGCGTTCCTGATTACGTGATCGTGCGTCCAAACGGCGACCCTCTGTACACGCTGACGAACCCTGTTGATGATGCTCTGATGAACATCAACGTCGTGCTGCGCGGTGAGGATCTGCTGAGCTCGACGCCTCGTCAGATTGTGCTCTACCGTTACCTGATGGAGCTCGGTGTGGCTAAGGAAATGCCTCTGTTTGGCCACATGCCATACGTTATGGGCCAGGGCAACAAGAAGCTCTCCAAGCGTGATCCAGAGTCGAACCTGTTCCTGCACCGTGATCACGGCTTCATTAAGGAAGGTCTGCTCAACTACCTGGCACTGCTCGGCTGGTCGATCTCGCCAGATAACGACATCTTCTCGATGGAAGAAATGATCAAGGCCTTCGATGTGCGCGACGTGAAGGCAAACCCTGCACGCTTCGATATCGATAAGGCTACGGCAATCAACGCTGAGCACATTCGTATGCTCGAGCCACAGGACTTTCTGAACCGCTCGGTGCCATACCTGCACCGCGATGGTGTCGTCTCGGCTGATTCGTGGGATGCTCTGACCGATCGCGAGCGTGAGGTGCTGACTGCAGCTGCTCCACTCGTGCAGCCACGTGTGCGCCTGCTTGGTGAGGTTGCTGGCATGGTCGGCTCGCTGCTCAGCGACGAAGAGTACCTGGCTCCTGAGAAGGATGCTAAGAAGCAGCTCAAGGCTACGGCTGGTGAAGTGCTGGATTCGGCTATTGCTACGCTCGAGGCTCTGCCTGAAGAGCAGTGGCTGACCGATACGCTGCACGAGACGCTGACGAAGATGCTCGTTGAAGAGGGCGGCTACAAGCCACGTCTGGCCTTCGGCCCTATCCGTGTGGCTATGAGCGGCCGTCGTGTTTCGCCACCACTGTTCGAGTCGATGGAGATCATCGGCAAGCCAGTGTCGATTGCACGTCTCAAGAACCTGCGCGCTCATTTGGATGAGATCCAGGCTGCCTGAGCATAACTGAAAAAGCTTGTTAATCTGCGCGACACGCCGTGATTTGCGTTAAGTCATGGTTGCGCGTATATTAACTTTCTGTTGCTTCACGGAGCAACGGAAACGCCTCCATCGTCTAGCGGTCTAGGACTACGCCCTCTCACGGCGCCAACACCGGTTCAAATCCGGTTGGAGGTACTAGTTCACCACACGGTCCCTTTGAGCTCCGCGTTGATGGACATGCCAAATTGGGATGTGGTGTAATTGGCAACACAGCTGATTCTGGTTCAGCCATTCTTGGTTCGAGTCCAGGCATCCCAGCCAATAAACCCTCGCAGAAATGCGAGGGTTTTTTCGTACGTACAACTTGAGTTCATAGTGTGGTAGGTGCATTACAGTGGTGTCTATGACCGAACGCACAGAACGCATCAGGCAAAACACAGCACAGCCTCCCGTACTTTCTGTTTCGGCACGCCTAGGCCGCTTACAGTTCCACAATTCCGGGAAGTTCCGTGTGCTGCAGTTCGCTGATGTGCAGGATGGTCCAAAGGTTGCTAAAGATACAATTCGTCTCATTGAAGCGGCATTGACGTCAAGCCGCCCAGATGTGGTTATCTTTAGCGGTAATCAGATTGCTGGTTATAACGATGCCTATGCGGCTACGTATTGCCAGCGTCGTTGGGCCACTCGCCGCAATGCGCCAATTCCACGCGACCCAGCACGCCGCGAGGCTGATCTTGCCCATACGCGCGATTTAGTGCGCCAAACAATTAGCCAAATTACGGCTCCGCTCGTCAAATACGGTGTGCCATGGGCTATTACATTTGGCAATCACGATTTCCAGTGCGGCTTGAGCAATGCAGAAATCGAAGCTATTTGCTGCGAGTTCCCAGGATGTCTCAATGTAGCCTCGGCAAGCACTACTGATGCGTGCAAGACGCCAGCAAAGGCGCGTACACAAGCTCAGAAGGCCGCTGAGGGCGATATAAGCGCAGATACGAGCGTTGACACGGGCTCTCAGGTGGAAAACAAGACCACGGGCGCTCAGGACGCTTCTGCTGCCGAACCAAAGGCTTGCGCTAACTGTGAGCATCCACAGCCACAACCAGTGCGCGATATGGCTCATCAAGTCGTGTATCCATGCGAACCAGGCACGTTGGCCTTGCCGGTGGCTTCGGCTGATGAAGATCATCACACGGTTATGGGCTTAGTGCTGGTTGATTCTGGCGATTACTCGATTAATGGCGGTTATGGCGCTCCAACGGCTTGTGCCATGAAGTTCTTAAGTAATATGCCTCAGGCCTTTGGTGAGCATGTGCGTTCTATTGTGTTCCAGCACACGGCTTTGCCTCAGTTCTATGAGCTGCTGGAGCCTGCTCAGAGCACGGCTGCACATGCGGTAGAAGGCTACCGTGCATTCTCTGGCCAATACTATGTGCTGGATGAATCTGCGGTGGAGCCAGGCGGCTTTATTGGCGAGGGCATTAGCTGCCCAGATGTCGATTCGGGTGAGTTTGATCTGCTGCACAAGACACAGGGCTATTTTGCCGTCAGTGTGGGCCACGATCATCGCAATGCTATTGATGGTCTCGTTCGCGGTATTCGCCTTATTGAGACGCCTACATGCGGCTTTGGCTCCTATGGTCCAGTACCAGCGAAGCGTGCAGCGCGTTTGCTCGAATTCGATATTCGCCATCCATTTAATCCACGTTCGCAGCTGCTGGAATTCGGCGAACTCGTTGGCAAGCCATCGTCGAAGAAGGCCTATGCCTATGGCATGACGAGCGCTTCAAAGTCAGAAAGCGAAGGCGTGGATCTGCTGCACAAGCCAAGCTGGATCTCGCGTTTGCTGCATCGCTTTGCCATGCGCCTGCGCTAGTACGTCGAGTACGTCGAACACGACTAGCACGTATAGCATGTTCAGCACGTTTATCACGTCTAGCACCTTGTACAACACAGAAGACGCCTTGCTCACCATAAGGTTTGCAAGGCGTCTTCTGTATACAACCGTGCCTCGGCCGTATCTGTGGGGGACATATGTTGAGGGAGTGCAGTTGGACTGGGCTGCACTGTTGTTGAGTGGTTTAGCGCACTGCGCTTGCCTTAACCAAGGCGTCAGTCAGGTACTTGCCTGCAGCCATAACGAGTGGTGCATAACGGCGACCTGGGTTAGTGCCCATCCGTCCCGAAGGACCAGAAATCGAAATAGCAGCAATAACCTGACCCGAAGCGTTACGAATAGGAGCGGAAATTGAGCACACGCCCTCATCACGTTCGTTAATCGATTCTGCCCAGCCGCGCTTACGCACAGCAGACAGCTTCGTAGCCGTGAACTTGGCGTGACGCAGACCCTGATGAATACGCTCGGCATCTTCCCAAGCGAGCAGAATCTGAGCTGCGGAACCAGCTTCCATAGAAAGCATGGCGCCAACAGGAATCGAATCGCGCAGGCCGCTTGCACGCTCAACAGCAGCGATGCACACACGCTGTTCGCCCTGACGACGGTAAATCTGAGCAGATTCACCCGTACGATCAAGCAGCGTCTGCAGAATTGGACCTGCAGCGCCGAGCAGACGGTCTTCGCCTGCAGCAGCAGCGAGTTCGGCAAAGCGAGAACCGAGCACAAAACGACCGTGCTGGTCACGCAGTACGAAACGATGGCGCTCCAAAGCAATCGCAAGGCGATGTGCCGTAGGACGGGCGAGACCCGTCATAGTAACCAGCTGACCAAGAGTTGCTGGTCCTGCTTCAAGAGCATCGAGAATTTTTACAGTTTTATCTAATACACCAACGCCAGAGTGAATTTCAGAATCCGGCACGATGGATTGAGCGGTTTCAGTCGGTTTAGTCATAATCTTGTCCCTGTGAAGATCGGCTGTCGACTTCGCGCTAAGCGCTGTAGTCATAGCTCGTATTATTACATCTCACATTCTGAAACCACAAGTTTCCTACACATAGTTTCCAATAATTGATCGCCGAAGCTTTCTGAGCATAGTATTTCCAACCATTTCGAAAACAAAAAAGCAAAAGTCTGCACATGAGATTTACAAGTCGACGGGGGTTGTTGTCTCACATGTCGGTGCTTTCCACAGCGCATCACAGCGCAGCTCATACGCTAGAACACCAACACGCAATACGCCGATATTGCAATGATTTCGGGCCGCATTATGTAACGACACCGACCCCGTCACTTTAAGCTAGCCAAGGAGGTCTCACTATGGGGATGACACTCGCCGAAAAGGTATGGGCTGATCATCTAGTTGTACAAGGTGAGCAGGGCGCTCCTGATTTGCTGTATATCGACTTAATGCTCATGCATGAGGTGACAAGTCCCCAAGCGTTTGAAGGCCTTCGTATGGCAGGCCGTAAGCCTCGCCATGTGGACCAGCTCATTGCAACCGAGGATCACAACACTCCAACGTTCAATATTGATCGTCCTAATCCAGATAAAACGAGTGCGTTGCAGCTCTCCACACTCGAGCACAACTGTGAAGAGTTCGGCGTGCGTCTGCATCCACTGGGCGACGCGGATCAGGGCATTGTGCATGCCTTTGCCCCAATGCTGGGCTTAACGCAGCCAGGCATGACTATTGTGTGCGGTGACTCGCATACGTCGACGCACGGTGCTTTTGGCGCACTGGCCTTTGGTATTGGTACCTCTGAGGTTGAGCACGTTATGGCTACGCAAACGTTGAGCCTCAAGCCGTTCAAAACCATGGCTATTACGATTGACGGCGATCTGCCTGTTGGAGTGAGTGCTAAAGACATTATTCTGGCCATTATTGCCAAAATTGGTACGGGCGGCGGCCAAGGCTATGTGCTCGAATATCGAGGCAAAGCCATTGAGCAGCTTTCTATGGATGCTCGTATGACAATCTGCAATATGTCGATTGAGGCCGGTGCTCGTGCTGGCATGATCGCGCCTGATGAGACGACATTTGCGTACCTCAAGAACCGTCCGCATGCGCCGAAAGGTGAGCTGTGGGACAAGGCTGTGGAGTACTGGCGTACGCTGCGCACCGATGACGATGCTCAGTTCGATGCTGAAGTAGTGATTACAGCCCAAGATCTGGAGCCATATGTGACTTGGGGCACGAACCCTGGTCAGGGTCTGCCAATTAGTGCAAGCATTCCAGATCCAGCCACCATTGCTGATCCAACCGAGCGCCTGGCAGCTGAGCAGGCCATTGCCTATATGGGTCTTAAAGCTGGTCAGAAAATCAAAGATATTCCAGTAGACACCGTGTTTATTGGCTCGTGCACGAATGGTCGTATAGAAGATCTGCGTGCCGCTGCTGCAATTATGAAGGGCCGCAAGAAGGCTGATTCTATTCATCGTGTGCTCGTAGTGCCGGCGTCGTCGCGTATCCGCCTGCAGGCTGAGGCAGAGGGACTCGATCAGATTTTCACTGATTTCGGTGCCGAGTGGCGTAACGCTGGTTGCTCAATGTGCTTGGGTATGAACGCTGATCAGCTCGTGCCTGGCGAGCGTTCGATTTCTACGTCGAACCGCAATTTTGAGGGCCGCCAGGGCAAGGGGTCGCGCACGCATCTGGCTTCTCCTCAAGTCGCTGCCGCCACGGCCGTGCGAGGCACAATCAGTTCGCCTGCAGATTTGTAACTACAGCTGTTACGTCGCGTTGTTCAGAAATACATATTTATTTTTGTGAACCGAACGTAACGCTTCCAACGATTCGTAACTATTGCAAGCATAAAGAAGGAACTATGGAAAAGCTGACTGTTCTGACGGGCACTGGAGTACCGCTGCGCCGATCGAATGTAGATACTGATCAAATCATTCCGGCCGTGTTCTTGAAGCGAGTTGCACGATCGGGCTTTGGTGATGCGCTGTTCTATGCATGGCGTCGCGATCCGAACTTTGTGCTCAATCAAGAGGCCTATGCAGACGGCAAGATTCTTGTAGCCGGTCCTGATTTTGGTATTGGCTCGTCGCGTGAGCATGCAGTATGGGCGCTCAACGACTACGGATTCCGTGTGGTTATTGCTTCGCGCTTTGCCGATATTTTCTATGGCAATACGGCCAAAAATGGTGTGCTTGCCGCCATTATGCCGCAGGAATCGATTGAATTGCTGTGGAAGATGCTTGAAGAAGAGCCAGGCCGTCAGATGACTGTGGATCTTGAAGCACGAACCGTAACCTGTGATGATGTGACGCTGCCATTTGAAGTCAATGATTATGTGCGTTGGCGTCTGATGAATGGTTATGACGATATTGATTTAACGTTGCAGCACGAGGCGGAAATCGAAGCATATGAACGCATGCGTGCCGAACGTTTCCCATTCAAACCAAAAACAATTCCAGTCCAAGCCGAGCCTCAGGCTACGGTGCAATCGGCTCGTGAAGTAGCCGATGAGAGCTGGGCTGGACCGCTCAGTACGCGATAAAGCTAGAGTTTCCACGTTTTCCACGTATTCCATCGCGCTGTGTGCTGATTTTCCAATGCTCGATGGGCTGTCATGCCATAGTAGTTTTTGGACATGCCTTAACCATGGTGGTTTGAACATGCCTTGAAATAAAATGAGGTTTTTGGTTGTTGGGCATAACGCAATCTGCATGCATGTGAAAGAGGTAGATGGTGGAAAACAAGGATGATGTGTTGCACGTTGAGGGTGGTGTTCCACTCAACGGCTCCATCAAGGTGCGCGGAGCAAAGAACTTCGTGAGCAAGGCCATGGTGGCCGCATTGCTTGCTCCTGGTACATCGGTCCTGAAGAACGTGCCAGAGATCCGTGACGTGCACGTCGTATCTGATTTGCTGCGTCTGCACGGCGTAAACGTAGATGTTGATGGCGCTGCTGGCGTGGTGACGATTGATGCGTCGAACGTGCAGCTCGCTGACGTGGCTGACGTTGATACGCTGTCGGGTTCATCTCGTATTCCAATTCTGTTCTCAGGCCCACTCGTTCACCGTTTGGGTGAAGCATTCATTCCATCGCTGGGTGGATGCAACATTGGTGGTCGTCCAATCGACTTCCATTTGGAAACGCTTCGTAAGCTCGGTGCCAAGGTTGACAAAGAGCATCAGGATGGCATTCATATTTCTGCACCAAACGGTTTGCACGGTGCAAAGATTCATCTGCCATATCCTTCGGTTGGTGCTACTGAGCAGACGCTGCTTGCTGCTGTGCAGGCAGAAGGTAAGACCGAGCTGTCTGGTGCAGCAATTGAGCCAGAGATTATGGATCTCGTCAATGTGCTGCAGAAGATGGGCGCAATCATTTCGATTGACGTTGATCGTACGTTCCGCATTGAAGGCGTGGAGAAGCTCAAGGGCTACACGCATACGGCTCTGACTGACCGTATTGAGGCCGCTTCGTGGGCTTCGGCAGCTCTGGCAACGCACGGTGACATCTTCGTTAAGGGTGCAACGCAGCCAGAAATGGTGACGTTCCTGAACGTGTTCCGTAAGATCGGTGGCGAGTTCGATATCACCGACGAAGGTATTCGTTTCTGGCACCCAGGTGGCGATTTGAAGCCTGTGGCTATTGAAACCGATGTGCACCCTGGCTTCATGACCGATTGGCAGCAGCCACTCGTGGTCGCTTTGACGCAGGCTAAGGGTCTGTCGATTGTGCACGAAACCGTGTACGAGAACCGCTTCGGCTTCACGAAGCCACTTGTGCAGATGGGTGCAACTATCCAGCTGTACAAGGAATGTTTGGGCTCGCTGCCTTGCCGCTTCAAGCAGAAGAACTACGAGCACTCGGCAGTTATTTTTGGACCTACGCCGCTTGAAGGCCGCGATATTGATGTGCCTGATCTGCGCGGTGGCTTCAGCCACTTGATCGCAGCTCTGGCTGCAAAGGGCCCATCGAACGTGCACGGCATTTCGCTGATTGATCGCGGTTACGCAGACTTCCGCGGCAAGCTCGAAGCTCTGAACGCTCGCATTGACTGAGCGTTATAGCACAACGCAGTACGCTGCATAATCACAAACCAGCCTAAGACTTAATACGAGGTCTTAGGCTGGTTTTGTTTTGCCCCAAATTTGCTATTGGTCATATTGCGCTGCAACTGAACAGAGGTTGCGGCACAATAGTTGGCATGACTTCGAAAGGTAAACCGTCGCCACGTAAGGCAGTGTCACCATTAAGCGATGCACAAGTAGATCGCTTACTGCAAGAGCATGTGCTCGTTGATCCAACAAGGCCACTGCCAACGGGCCCTCAGCGCAACGTTCACCCAACCGAAATTCAGGCTCAGCATCCAAAGGCTACGAAGGCCTTGCTCGAAGCCTGCGCATGGGTTATTCGACGTTCGTGCCGTCCACTTGCTTGGGGACTCGATAACATTCCTGAGCGCGGCGTTTACATCTGCGCAGCAACGCACGTAACTGAATTCGACGTATTCGTGCCAATGTGTGCCCAGTTCCAGCTGGGTCGTCGCCCTCGCTATATGGCTAAGGCCGAGCTCGCCAAGCTGCCAATTGTGGGCAAGTGGTTCCAGCTCGTTGGCATGCAGCCAGTGAAGCGTCGTTCTGGTCAGGCTCGTGCGATTGAAGAAACGTCAATCGAAATTCTGACGTCGGGTCGTCCTCTGACGGTGTGGCCAGAAGGCACGGTGACTCGTGATCCTCAGAAGTGGCCTATGAGTATGAAGAATGGCGTCGGCTTTATTGCGCTTGAAGCATCGCGTCGTTTGGGCTACCAGATTCCGCTGTACTGCGCCGTTACTTGGGGTGCAGCAAGCATTAATCACTGGTTCCCATGGCCAAAGAAGAACGTCGTGATGTGCATCGATACGCAGCTCGACTACTCGGATCTGCTGGCCGACGCTGAGTCGTGGGGCACTGAGCCACCTCAGGAGTACGCCGACGAAATTGCACGCCGAGTTCGCGTTCGTATGACTGAAATTATGGCTGATATCCGCGGCTGCACGCGTCCAGAAGGCTACTTCGACTATCGCTCGATGCAAGAGGTTCCAGAGCAAGAGCCGCTTGCCTGAGTACAGCTCAACAGTTTCGTTCAGCATCAGGTTGTTGTTCTTATTGATTTCTGCGATTGAACAGAAATCATCCCTAACAAAACAGCCAAACCGTAACTGCTGAACGCTCAGCGAGAATAGATGGGCGGCCGCCTGCCTAGAATGACGGATAAGTAAGGCCCGCGGGGCTATTAAGGAGTGATCATGGCAAAAGTGACGGTGCTGGGTGCTGGTGCTTGGGGCACGGCATTCGGTCAAGTGCTGGCAGATGCTGGTAATGATGTGACGATGTGGGCTATTGAGCCAGAAATCGTTGAAGCAATTGCTACGCAGCACACAAACCCTGTGCGTCTGCCATCGGTCAAGAAGCTGCCTGACAACATGACGGCAACGGGTGACCGCGCAGAGGCTGTGAAGGGCGCTGACTATATTGTCGTGGCTATTGCAGCACAGTTCGCACGTGTTGCTCTGGAGCCATTCAAGGATCTGATTGAAGAATCCACGAAGATCGTCAGCCTCATGAAGGGCATTGAGAAGACGACGGGCAAGCGCATGGATCAGGTTGTGTCCGAGGCTCTGGACCTGCCTGCAGAGCGCTTCCTGGCTGTGTCTGGTCCAAACCTGAGCAAGCAGATTGCTGCTCGTGAACCAGCTGCAACTGTGGTTGCTTGCGAGAACATCGAGAATGCAGAAGCATTCGCTAAGGTGTGTACAACCGAGTACTTCCACGCATTTGCTTCGCCAGACGTTATTGGTCTGGAGCTGTGCGGTTCGCTGAAGAACGTTGTGGCACTGGCTGTTGGCATGGTGCACGGTGCTGGCTTCGGTGAGAACACTGCGGCAATGGTGCAGACGCGCGGTATTGCTGAGATTAAGGCTGTTGGTACGGCTGCTGGCGCAATGCCAGAGACGTTCTACGGTCTGGCTGGCATCGGCGATCTGATCGCAACCTGCGGTTCGCCACTGAGCCGTAACTACACGTTCGGCGCCAACCTGGGCAAGGGCCTGAGCGTTGAAGAAGCTACGAAGGTTTCGAATGGTGTGGCTGAAGGCGTGGCTACGGCAGGTGCTGTGGTTGCTCTGGGTGAGCAGTACCACGTTGATACGCCACTGGCTAAGGCTATGGCTCATGTGCTCAGCGATCACATTTCGTGCGAGCAGATGCTGTCGGAGATGCTGCCAAAGGATACGTTGGCTGAGTAAAAACGTTCGCAACAGTCTTCATACAGAGCGTTGTGCAGTGCATAGCGTTGTGTGATGCCTAGGCTGCTGCAAGAGATGTCGCGGTTCGTGGCCTGTAAGGGTTTGCGGCCGCGACACTTTTATGTTCGCTAAGGTCGTTTTGGTTATGGGCCTCGCGGTACTGTTGGGCATGTTCAGAGTCGTTAGAAAAGAGAGCGAAGCATGACTGAGGCTAAGCGTCGCGTAGCAATTATGTATGGTGGCAAGGCTGATGAGCACTCGATTTCGTGCATTTCAGCTGCAAGTGTGTTGCGTGCGCTCGACGAAGAGCGTTTTGAGCCAGTACTTATTGGCATTACGAAGCAGGGTGTGTGGATTGTAGATGGTGAAGATCCACGCGCTTGGGCTTTGGATTCTGGTCTGCCAGAAGTGAAGCAGGTTGAGGGTTCGCGCCCAGTAGTGCTTGATTTCGGTCAGGGCTGCGACGGCTTCTATGCTCGCAATGCTGATGGCACGCTTGAATCGCTGGGTCACATTGACGTTGTGTTCCCAGTGCTGCACGGTCCAAACGGCGAAGATGGTACGCTGCAGGGCCTGCTCGAGATGCTCAATGTGCCTTACGTGGGCTGCGGTGTGCTCGCATCGGCAACTTGCATGGATAAGCACTACACGAAGGTGCTGCTCGCGGCTGCTGGCATTAACGTGGCTAAGGGCATTACGCTTGATGCTCGTTCGCTCAATGCTGCTGATGAGTTCGTTTCGAACGGTGCAGATCTGGCGGCTCAGGTGGCTGAGGCTGGTCTTGAGTACCCACTGTTCGTCAAGCCATCGCGCGCTGGCTCGAGCTTCGGTGTGACGAAGGTTGAACAGGCTGCTGATGCTACGGCTCAGGCTGCAGCACTGTCTGCTGCTGTGTTTGAGGCTTCGAAGCATGATTGGCGTGTGCTGATTGAGCAGGGTGTTGACGCTCGCGAAATTGAGTGCGCTGTACTGCGTCCTGTGTCTGGTGAGCCTGCCCGTGCAAGCCTGCCTGGCGAAATTGTGTTGGATCACCGCGCAGAAGGCGACGACCAGTTCTATGACTTCGATAGCAAGTACATGGATGCTTCGGCAAGCCACGTTGAAGTGCCTGCACACATTGCTCCAGAACTGTTGGATCGTGTGCGTGAAACTGCTATTCGTGCATTTAACGCTGTGGATGCAACGGGTCCAAGCCGTGTTGATTCGTTCGTGACTGCAGATGGCCAGATTATTGTGAACGAAATCAATACGATGCCTGGCTTCACGTCAATTTCGATGTATCCAAAGGCTTGGGAAGCAACGGGCCTGCCTTATGGCGAGCTGATCACGAAGCTGATTGAGGGCGCTCTGCAGGGTCGCTGAATCAGCAGATAGAGCTCAAATAGCTGTTTATGAAGCCGCACAACATAACCGTACAGACGTATGGTGTTGTGCGGCTTTTTGTTGTTGTGGCATGTATTGGTGTCAGGGCGCGCTTGCTTGTTTTTTAGTATGTGAAACAGCTGGCGTCCATAGAGTAGATGCGGTCCATGGCGCATATATTTACCCCTGTAGAATGGCGGAATCGCAATGATATTGCGATATTAAGGGGGTGGTCAACGATGACTACATCAGAACGATTACAACGTGCACGACGAGGTGCACAATATAGTGGCGATCCGCCGTCATTAGATGCTGTTGCGCGGCGCATGCGTATTAGGGCTGCACAAAAGAGTGTGGGACTCGTGTGCTTGGCCATAATGGCCTTCTCATTAACGATGGATATTGCTGCCACGGCAATTATTGCAATGTTGCGGTTTAGTGGCATAGCTATACCAGTTTGGCTTTCTATTAGCATTGGCGATGCTGCTGAAATTCTGCTCGGATTACCGTTAGCAATCTGGATTATGAGTCCGTTAAAGCCTATGGTGGCGCAACGTTCCACATTGCATGCGAAGCAATTCTTGGGATTTTTCTCAGTTGCTATGGTCGCGTATGTCATAGGTACGTTCGCATCCGCGGCATTCTCGTTCATACTTCCAACGGCAAGAAATGCAGAAACCGAGCTTATGGAACAGAACCCGCTGTTTATTCTTGCGGGTACAGTAATTCTTGCTCCGATTATTGAGGAGTGGGTGTTCCGTAAGCAAGTTATTTCACGTTTGGAACGATTCGGCCAAGTTCCAGCAATACTTACTTCGTCATTGCTGTTTGCCTTAATGCATCAGAATCTGTTTCAGCTCGTGCATGCCTTTGTATGCGGTTTAGTGTTGGGCTATGTCTATGTGCGTACGCATCGCTTGATTTATACGATCGCACTGCATATGACGTTGAATTTCTTCGGCTCGCTGGGTCTCCCGTATGCAACGTCATATCTGGAATCGGGTAGTAATTCATTTGTTACCTATGCAATTTGGACCGTTTTTGGATTGCTAGCTGTTGCTGTAATAGTGGGCGTAGTGCTGATTATTCGCAATGCACGATCACTGCATTTTGATCAAATGCCAGAGCAAATACCACCACGGACTATGGGTAGTGTGCTCTTCGGTAACGCAGGCATGATTCTGTTCCTCATTGTGACGGCACTGTTGACTGCTGCATCACTCACTGGTCTGGGCAATATTGTGCAGCTCTTGCTATCGCATGGTTGAGCTCAGCAATACTGCACCGCTCTGTTATGAAGGAGGTGAGTAATTATGACAACGTCACAACGTTTACAACGTGCACGACGAGGTGCACAATATGGCGGTGATCCGCCGTCATTAGATGCTGTTGCACGGCGTATGCGCATTAAGACAGCACAAATAGGCGTTAGCAAAGTGAGCTTTGGAGTATTGCTGTTCTGCGTACTCATGCAAACCGGCGTTACGCTAGGCATGATTATTGGAAAAATCAGTGGAGTACCAACAGCTATGCTGACCTCACCAGCAGTGGGGATTATATTCCAAGATGTCATTATGGTGGCGTTATTGCCGTTGGCTGTTTTAGCAATGCGATCAGTACAGCCTGTTGCAGTGCCACGTTCGCTAGTACATGCCAGCCAATTCTTGCGATACGCATTGATGATTCTGCCTATTTCGTTTCTTTTTGATACGGTTCGACAATTCGTTATAGGAGTTGTTCCGAATTACAATGTGCAGAATCCTTTAACATCGATGTCACGAAGCAGTGTGCTTGTCACGATATTTGCTTCAGTTATTGTGGGCCCCATCATCGAAGAATGGATTTACCGCAAGCAAGTGATTTCTCGTCTTCGCCGATTCGGGGAGACGCCAGCAATTCTGGCTTCGGCTGCGCTGTTCTCGCTTATGCACGGGAATATTAACCAAGTATTAGATACGTTCTGTGCGGGTCTGATTTTGGGTTATATTTATGTGCGCACGAATAACCTGCTCTGCGTTATTGCACTGCATATGATCAACAATCTCAATAGTGTTGTGGGCGGTTATGCAGAGCCGTATATCAAATCATTCAACGGCAGTTTTGCTGCATATGCGTCAATAACGTATTACCTGCTTATTGCTCTCGCAACTGCTGCAGGATTCGTTCTGCTGGCGCTTAATATACGCAAAGTTGTTTTGCATCATGATGCGCCAGAACAAATACCGCAGCATACGGTAGGACGCGTCGTATTTGGCAATGTTGGCATGATCCTGTTCGTCATTTTCTCAGTACTGCTGATGCTGACGAGTCTTACTCAAACATAGAGGACCAGCCATTATTGGATAACCAAGGATCAGTAGAGAGACCGCGTAGTATGAGCTGCTATGCGGCCTCTCTTGTGTTTACCCACAAGCGAGTTCATCAGTGCGGTATGGCGTTGTATGGAAGCGAGCTGTCCATAACCTAAACATGCCCCCTTCGCAAACGTATAAAGCCCATAGAATGACCTCAACATCGCACTACTTCAAAGGAGGTCACAATGACTTTGCCACCAATGCCAAATTCGTCTGACGATGCTCCAAATACTGCAACGGATCAGCAGACGCCGCAGCCACCGCAGTATCCTCAATCTCCGAGCATGCAAGATGCTCAGGGTATGCCATATGCGCCTACGCCTTACTATGCCTATGGCCAGCAGGCTATTCCTCAGTCGCTGAAATATAACGGCATGGCTATTGCCGGTTTTATTCTGTCTTTTTTGGTTCCAATTCTTGGTGTTATTTTTAGTGCAATTGGTTTATCGCGCATTAAGAAGAACCCAGCAAAGGGCAAAGGATTGGCAATTGCTGGTCTGATCATTAGCATCGCGCTTATTGTGTTGCACGTTATTTTAGAACTGGCTGGTGTCTCTTCGACGCCATCATTCGACGCATACTTCCATGCCTAATATCATGCAAAATCCACAGCAGTATTACCGTGCGCCTTCGCCTCAATGGAAGCAGGCTATGCGTTTGCGCGCTGCAAAACGAAGCTTTAGCCTAGTCGGCTTAGGCGCTTTTCTTATGCTCATAGTGTTCCAGTTTGGTGCTGGTGCCCTCATACTGTGGATGCAAATTAGTGGTGTTCCAGAGGGAAGTAACAAATCACTGTGGCTCACTATGATGATCCAAACGGTCATGCTGTATGGCATTGCAATGCCTATAGGCGTTATGGCGATGCGACCATTGAAGCCTGTGCCTACGCAACAGTTTTCGCTTAAACCTGGCGAATTTTTCCAGTATCTATTGATGTGTCTGCCCATTATTGTGGTAGGCGGTCTTCTGGGATCTTTGGTGGCTGGATTAGTGACTCATGGTCAATCTGAGAATCCTATAGAAGCTTTTGTTGGCCAGAATATTCTCATTGATCTTATTTTTACAGTGCTGCTTGCACCAATTGTTGAAGAATGGTTCTTCCGTCAACAAGTGATTTCGCGACTGCGCCGATACGACGAGAAAACAGCCATTCTGATCTCTGCTGTTATTTTTGGCCTCGGTCACGGCAATATATTCCAATTCTTCTATGCCTTTGGCCTTGGCTTAGTATTCGGCTATATCTACGTACGTACCAGTCGTCTTATCTATTCGATTGGCCTGCATATGATCATCAACGCTCTGGGCAGCATCGGCTCAAGCTGGATTGAACAGGCTGAGCAGGTTGGCACTGGTTTTGGCACCGTGGCTTCCATGCTGTACGTTATTGCATTCGTTTCCGGCATTATTGCAGGCATTGTATTGCTCGTGAAGCGTTGCCGCACACTCGTGTTTTATACAACGCCGGAACAGCTACCGAGTAGATCTGCCGTCAAAGTAGCGTTCGGCAACGGTGGCATGATTACGTTCCTCATTTGTGCTGCACTCTTGACCTGGCTTACCGTCTTTCTATAACAAGGGGGTATTATGAGGATGGGGAAGTTGACCGGTTTCCGGCAACCATAGCAGAGATCTACCGTTGTGAAAGCACGAGCAAATTGCTCGTGAAGACTTCGCATGCACGTATATCGTGCAACTGAATTTGTTCCTATAATCAGACAGCAAACCTCGGCTGATCTTGCATATGGACCAATGCTGAAGAGGAGAAAATATGACGAGCTCGCAGAGCCAGCACATGGATACGCCGCGAATTCGTGCGGCTAAGGCCTGCTATAACACTGTGGGCTTTGCTGCATTGGCAATGGCTATTTTGGTGCATTTTGGTACCACGTTTATGCTGCTTGTAACTGGCAAACATGGACCATTACATGCGTTTGAATCGAATATTTGGGTGACGCAACTGATTCAGAGCTTTATGCTCTATGTTATTGCTATGCCGCTTGCTGTATGCGTTATGCGTGCTGCCAAGCCCGTAGAAACGAAAGAATCGTCACTTTCTGTAGGCCAATTCGTCATGTATTTGCTGATGTGCCTGCCAATTATGTATGTGGGCAACCTCATGAGCTCGGTTTTAGCTTCGCTGCTCACTGGAGGGCAGGCGTCAAGCATACAGTCGGTTGCTGGCCAAGATAATGTGTGGGCCGTTCTTGTTTTCCTTGTACTGATCTCGCCGTTTATGGAAGAGTGGTTCTTCCGCAAGCAAGTTATTTCAAGGCTGCGTCGATACGGCGAGAAACCTGCGATTGTAATATCGGCTGTTATTTTTGCGCTGGGTCACGGCATTTTCTTCCAGCTGTTCTACACGTTCGGTCTCGGCTTGCTATTCGGCTATATTTACGTGCGCACGAGCCGCATTCGCTACACGATTGCGCTGCACATGTTTACGAACTTCTTCGGCCACGTTGTAGGCAAACATATTCAAACGTACGTTCTGGCGCACAGTCGCGAGAACGATCCGCTGGTTGTGCTTGGTGTTTCGTTCCTGCTGCTGATGGTCGCTGGTTTTATTGCCGGCGCTGTGCTGCTGGTACTGCGTCGCCGTACGTTTGTGCTGTCCGAGGCTCCCGAGCCAATTCCGGGCAGCCTGGCGAGCCGTATTTCGTTCGTTAACGCTGGCATGATTTGGTTCATACTGATTACGCTCGCCCTGACTGTTGGTGTGATTTATATTTAATTATTTCTGTGATTGCGTCGTGGCCGCTGATCCGCCGTCTTTCTCAATCTGACTGCAACCGGCGATGGCGCGGGTAACGCTGTCGGTAAGCGTCGATAGTGGAATGCCATGCATGGCGAATGCATAAATCTCACCTGTAATTCCATAAGGTGAGAGCCCAGTAAACTTGACGAGCGGCTCCATATCGTCATCTAAATAGTGATCGCACTGAGCCTTGATCAACTTAATTAATTCAGTACTCAACGCGTTAGGATCCGTACCCGACTTAGCAGTGAACGGGACGCGAGCCAAGCCCTCATTCGCAGGATTGAGCTTCTCAATAGCCGACGTAGACAGCACAGAATTTGGCACGAGCACGGTGTTGCCAGCCCTCGAACGCACAATCGTTTGACGCCAAGTAATATCTTGCACCACGCCAGTCGTACCCGAAATATTGACGACGTCACCAGGCTGAATAACATGACCGAGCATCAGATCAAAGCCCGAAACAATATTGGCGATCCAATCTTTTAAACCCAGCGAAATGGCTAAACCACCAATGCCAAGCGCCGTGAACACGGTTGTGGCATCAACACCGAACACAGGTTTGAGCACAATTGATGCAGCCAGAGTCCACACCAAAATGCGCATGATGTTAATAAACAGCGAAACATTTGGCATGCCTGTTTTCGCAAGGCCTTTGCGCATAAGCTTGGCCACAATGCGAACGAGTAAATACGCTGCAACAAGAACAATAACGAGCAAAATAATTTTGCTCAAATTGTTCTGGAAAAACTTCAGTACGTTGCTCAAAAAGGAGTGGGACATACTGTTCAGTGTACCGAAGCCATAGTTCAGGCGAACGTTGGTGCACCGAGCGTAGCAGTCATGTAATTTGGCATTGGTGCTCGATCAGCACTAATTACGCGACCCAGATACGAGCGCAGCGATTCCTTTGACATGGCCATGTACATGCTCATCGTCAGCAAAGCAAGATCATCGCTCATCAGATCATCCACGGTGATTGTTTCACGCATACGTGGCCAATCCTGCAGCACAGCCAAAATGCCACCAACCGAGAAGTCAATCAGCAAGCTGGTCTTGACATCCATTGAATCGGTATCGATCTCAAGAATGCTCATCATCGTCATGCGCAAGAAGTCGCGCAGCGAGTCCATAAGCTCGTTCGAGCTATTTGGACCAGTCAGCAGGGCCAAGCGATCCAAGCGCTGGCGCTGCTCTGGTTCTTCAAGCATGGTCGTGCAGTAGAAGCGCCATTCCGTTTCTGGACGCAAATGCATATGAGCTTGAGGAGAAGCTGGGCGAGGCATGTGCTCGACTTCGCGCAAGATTGAGGCATCTGCCAACTCTGGCAGACCCGAGAAGTGATAGTAGAACGAGTTTCGATTGACGTCAGCCACACGGACAACATCGGTCACAGTAATTTTGCTAAATTCGTGGTCCGCAAGTAGGTCCCAGAATGCATTTTCCATGCGGTCTTTAGCCGGCAGGGTGCGAGAATCGCGACGTGGTCTTGACATCAAACTCTCCTTCTGTGTCTAGTTTAATGTGCTTAATGTTGTTTGCTCTGGGCGATGAGCGGATACTCTGCGTGTTGTATGCGCTAAGAGCGCTCAATCTCTGGATTTTTAGCCAATGCAGCGCCTGCAATAAGTCGCATAACCTGCATAATGGTGCGTCGATCTTCACTATCGAGCCCAGCAAATTGCGTCAACATGTCGGGCAAAATTGTGAAGCCTGCACTGGTTATTTGCGAAGGTTTGGTATTACCTGAGGCACCCAAAACTTGGAACAGTGCATCAACACCACGTTCTATATGAGCTGGCTCATGAGTTTGGAGCCACGTGTTAATTTGCTCATAAAATTGCTTCGAACTTGGCGTCAGTGACGGCACCGTATCAAAATGGTCGCCGAGCATAAGCCAAGTGAATCCAGAATGTTGCATTAAACCAGTCACATTCGAGCGCACAATAATACGGTGCTCTCGCTGTGGAGTAATCAGCAGTTGACCAATAATCGAAGAATCAGGCATTACTTTCGTAACGCGGTCCACAATGGCCGCGTATTCGCGGCTTGCAGCCACAGTTGGTGGGAAGCCTGGGCCATCCAACGAGAAAATACGTTCAATACGATTCTGCGTACGCTCACTCACGTTCATAGCCGCGTATACGGCTAAATTGCCGCCCTTAGAATGACCCGTCAAAATAATCGGACCGTTCCAGAGTTTGGCCACGCGCTCCAAATAATCAGCTGCCATGCGTTGCGCTGGAACAGGGTAGGAGTACGACATATCGAGATCTTCACGCCAGCCGACGAGCGTATCGTCTGTGCCGCGATAGGTGACTACCAGCGTGCCGTCAGGCAAACGGTAGGTGAGTGCTGCAAACTGTGCAGCACGTTCAGTCTGGAACTTCATTTCTACGGCGCTGGCTTGCGTCACTGCAAATCTTGGATTCAGTGCTGTGTCTTTATAGAACTTTTCAGTAACGTCTTCTGATACGAACGTTGGCTCGTTGCGGTCGAGCTCGTGTATGGATTTATCGAATTCCTGATAATGCTCCAAATCGCGCAGCCGTACGCCTTCATACGGAACCTCACGTAGCACGCGTGTGGACTGGATTGGATGCTGCCAATCAAAAGCTCGTATGCGACGCCCAAGCGTGCCATATTGTTGTTCAATATGTGCGAGCAATGGGATTTCTTGAGGAATAGGACCATACGACAGTAAGGCATATACAAGCGCATCGGCTTCGTTAAATGGATAAACCGTAAATTCGCGCGTTTCAAGCTGTACGTAGTCAGTAATTGTTGCCATCGGTACGTGCCTTCTCCCGCTGATTGCTTCCCAACCTGTGCAAGGTGAGCTCAGTATACCGTCGAATAATCACATGTTCGCTCTCTGCTGTTGTCTGGCGTGCCCGTCACAGTAGTGCTCATGCCCGCAACGCTTATTATGCTCGAAAAGGTATTTCTCTGGTTCCTGTTCTACTCATTCGTAGGTTGGGTTTGGGAAACAGTGCTTAATATTGTTATGAAAAAACGCTTCGTTGATCGAGGTATGCTGAACGGCCCGCTGTGCCCTATTTATGGATTTGGTGCCATGATTGTGCTGTTCGCTCTCGCTGACGAACATGTTTGGTATGTAGTCTTCCTCTCTGGCGGTGTACTCGCATGCACGCTTGAATATTTGACGTCATGGGGAATTGAAAAGTTGTTCCACGTACGATTCTGGGACTACTCAAAAAAGCCATTTAATATCAACGGTCGTGTCTATCTCAATGGCTTCTTATTCTTCGGATTTGGTGCCATGGCGGTCAAGCTTTGGGTACAGCCACAGGTGCTGCGCGTGCTTGATATGTTCACGCCAATGGCATTGACGATTACGAGTATTTCCTTACTTGCCATTCTGCTGGTTGACTTTGCTGTAACGCTGGCTGGCCTGATGAAGATGACGAATAGTCTGGGCCGCGTTGAGCAAGAAATTAAGCAGCTCAAGCAGCGCCAGATTAAGGTGCTTGATGTTGGTATTACTGACGTAGATGAGCACGTAGAAGCTGCTGAGCAGCGTGTGCATGATGCACTCTCGTACCAGCAGCGTCGCTTTATTAAGGCATATCCACAGTTCCAGAGCATGCAGCACCCAATGCATGTGGTGGAACAGGCCCGTAAGCTGCTGATGCGCCACTAAAGCAATGCACACGTACGTGCGTATGTATAAGCCTCCTTTACCTCTCTAACTAGGAAGTAAAGGAGGCTTTTTGGCCTATAACCCAATATTTTCGACTATATAGCGTGTGTACGTTATAAAACGTAGGCAACCTATACAATCACTGCATATATTGTTCGGTTACGAATCGCTTCAGCACTGGAATTGCTGCCTCAACCTTGGATGTATCTAGGCAGTAGGCCAAACGAACATAACCAGGCATGCCGAAGGAATCACCTGGAACCATAAACAGGTCATAATCCATAGCTTTTTCGCAGAATGCTACGGCATCGTCTTCAAGTGCCTTAGGGAAAATGTAGAAAGTGCCACCTGGGCGAACTACTTCAAAACCAAGCTCGTGAAGTGCCGTATAGAGCAGATCCATATTGCGCTCATACACTGCTAAATCAGCCGTTTGATCAATTACGCGAGCACATGCACGCTGAATAGAGGAGCTTGGGCAGTTATGGCCAGTTGCTCGAGAAATCTGCGTGAACAGAGGAATGAAAATATCAGATTCGTCAGCTGCAGGATTGACGGCAACATAGCCAATACGTTCACCTGGCAGGGAGAGCGACTTCGAGAACGAGTAGCAGCTCAATGTATTGGCATAGAACTTGCTTGGGTAAGGCTGTTCAATGCCGTCAAACGTAATTTCGCGATATGGCTCATCAGAAATCAAGAAAATGGAGTGGCCATAATAGCGCTGCTTAGCCTCGAGTAATTCGCCCAAACGCTTGAGCGTTGCTGCCGAATACACAACGCCAGAAGGATTATTTGGCGTATTAATGAGCACTGCCTGCACATTGGCATTCATAGCCTGCTCAAGTGCATCAAAATCAATTTGGAAGTCGTCTGGGTTACATGGCAATACCGTTAACTTCAGGCCTGCGGCTTCGCTATAGGGCTTATATTCCGGGAAGAATGGCGCAAACGTAATAATTTCCGAACCTGGCGCAGTAACAGCACGGAATGCATGTGCCAAAGCTGCAGTTGCACCCGAAGTTGGGTAAATGTGATTGGCCGTGTAATCCATGCCAAAACGACGGTTCAGCGAATGCGCAACGGCTTCACGGAATTCAGGCAGACCAATAGAAGGGCTGTAGCTGTGAAGTTTTACAGCTGGCTCATGTTCGTACAAGTCGAGCATAGCTTCGGTAAAGCCAGGCGTCGTAGGAACGCTAGGGTTGCCTAGTGAGAAATCAAAAACATTACGCTCACCAATTTCAGCACGACGTGCCGTTGCTCGCTCACTAATAGCGCGGATAACGGAACGACCCTCCAACATACGGCGATAATGCTCGTTAATCATGCCTGCTCCTTGAACTTCGTTATTCAAGCATTACCATATGGGACGCACGCAGTGAACGCAACTGGTGAAACGGCGAAATAACGCGCGTCATGTACGGTACTTGAGATATTTACTCATACCCCCGAACTGTTCTATTACGATAATTTTCAATATGAATAGCGTTCGTCCAAGAGATAGCAAGCCATAAGCTGCAGATCGGGGAGAACATCATGGATACGAAGCCGAATACGTCGAATATGCAGATTCTGCCGCTGTTGCCAGAACAAGATGCTGGGGCTACGTATGCAGTGCTGCAATGTGAACAGGACCATGAGCACATTCATGAGCGACTCCAATCATCACTTGATACGCAAATCGATGAGCAAATCACCATACAGACGCCGTATTGTGCACAAAATCGAGCCTATGTTGGGCTCGTATTGCCAAATAATGAAGTGCAAATTCTGGCGCGCATTGACGAACACAATGCTGTGTATGCGGCCGATCGCATTGAGGAAAGCAGTACTGAAGAAGAGGCGCCTCAACTTGAAATCCAAGCGTGGACTACGGCTCCTAATGCGGGAGCAATTCGCTTAACGGATCCGCGCAATCCTGAGCGCAAAATAACTGTTGGCGAATATGGTACGAAGCGCGGGGAATACAGTTTCTTGAGCTTGAATGCGAAGCTTGGTGCTGTTGCGGATTGCGGCTATGAGCTCGACGTTTTTCTTGCGTTGGCTTGGCTGGCAACCTATTACATTCCACAATTGCGTGGCAAGCCAGTTGGCATGGGTGCTGGCCGCTTGTGCGAAGTATTCGACGAAATGATGGATATGCCGCTGCCGGACGCCATTGACATGATGATCTGGAAGGGCGCCACCAATAATCAGAACGCCACTGATTTTGAACGTTATGCGGCTCGTCAGCTCATCGAAGCAGGAGCAGGGCAGCTCAGGCAAATTGCTTGTGAACACGAGATTCATATGGTGCGCTTGCATACGCGCATGTTCTGGTTCACTTTCGATTCGACCGAACTCAAGGGATTGCAACGAGACATTGTGCTCGCAACAGAAGCGGCAATGAATCGACTGGCCTTCCTCGATCTTGATGCGCGTGAACTCGACTCAGAAATGGGACTTGTAGGCACGGTATCTGAGCGCATGGCTTGGCAGTCAACGCATGATGCGCTGCACATGTTTGCGAAGCATGCAGGTCATGTTGAGCGCACGTCGAAGAAGCCGAATACTTATGCCACGGTATACGGAACGCAAGCCGCTCCGGGCGGTGTTTGGGATATCAGCACGCGCTTTGCGAATCTGTGTGAAACGTTGATTCTGCTGTTCCGCTTGGATTATCGCTTCGATATTGATCTCGATCAGGGCATGATGGCCATTCATTGCAGTGTTCCAACCGAGATGATGTTCCCAAGCAGTCGTTTTACGAGCGACGGCTGGGTGGATACGCGTTCGGAGCGGCCAGCGCATACGGCTGCCTATGCCATGCGCTTGGCCACGTTAATGGCACAGATTGCGTTCTCTTCGAGTGTGCGCCTGACGCAAGTGCAAGTGAACTGCTATGCGGGCGGACTTCAGGGGTCGTGCGTGCTCTCGCTCGACTTCGATCGCATGCCGTTCCAGATCAATACGTTGCCAGCGCTGACTTCTGGCACGCTGGATAGTCCGCGATTCGATGCGGATCCGCTAGCACTGTTCAATCTCATTAATCCGTCGCGTCATTCGGTGCAGTTCACCGCTGACCGTGGCTTGGCGCCATGTGAACCTCTGCCAGTGCATGCGGCATTCGCGAGTAAGCATTTGCCAGTATGGGCCGATGAGCGCGAGCTGCCAGAGTCTATGGCGCAGCTGCTGCACGCTCAGCGCGCTTGTGATCTAGACGTTATGAACGACACCGCGTCGATTGCTGGTAAAGAAGTCTGGGATATTTACGAGTCGGCAGAAGATGCGCCTGCAAGTGCGCAAATGGATTTGGAAAGCGTGCTGCTGCAGCTTGAGGTTGAGCAACAGGCGTCTGCAGCTTCTGCTGATGGCGCGAGTTCTCAGCTGCTGTTCTGCGAGCGTCCGCTGATGCGTGCTCTTGTTTCGTTGACCAATCCGCCAGCTGATCTGCTCTATGAGAAGGCTCCAGACGCGCTCTATAACGCGCATCTCGTGCTCTGCCGAATCAACAGAGATATGGGCAATTTTGAAGCGTCGATTCGTCACGCCCGTCAAGCTCAGGCTTTGGCTGTGACGACTCCGCAGCCGCTTGTTGAGGAGTCGATTACGCATGCTGAACTTCATGATGATTTCTCAACAGCCGTGGAGTACCTGATTCGAGCGTTGCAAATCGCCACCGTTCCTGTTGATGTGGCATTCATCTATTACCGCCTCGCCTTCGCTTACTGGCAGCTCGGTAATCAGCGCCTTGCCTTGGCCTGCTATACGCGCGTACTCATTATGAAGAACTCACCAGTACGAGCCAGCGCCATACAAGAGGTACAGCAGCTGATTGATGAAATGCATGGTGTGAGCACGTTAATGACAAACGAAGAGTCATTGCAAGTGCTGCGTAATGCAGGTGTGCCAACGGCGCCAACCAACCAAGTACGTGAACTGCTCGCTAAGGCCGCAGTAGGACTTGTAGACGCTGGGTTCCCTCGTGCAGCTGATGACATGGTCTGGATGCTTGGCACGTTTATTGAAGGCGATGTTATTAGCGCTATTGCTGCATCACTGCGCTGGGGCATTGGCGAAGAAGTTGGCCCAACCGAATTCCAAGGTGGATCCGAAGACGCCATGTTTGAAGATCTCAAGCGCTCGCTCGAAGGCGATGCACACGAGGAATCCGAAGGGATTGAGTAGCTAGGCTGCGGCCAGTAGCTATGCTGTGGTCAGTATCTATGCTGCGGCCAGTAGCCACGTTGCGGTCAGTAGCTACGCTGCGGTCAGTAGCTACGCTGCTTTGCTTCGCAAGTAGTACTGGGAGTACCTATGCGCGTTCATTGGTCTACTTTGCGTTTATTTACGTCTTTTGCGTGCATTTACGTCTTTTTGCGTGCAATGTCGTCGGCTACCTGAGGATTTTGCACGCAAAGGGGTCTTTCGTGTGCGAAAGTGTCATGTACCCGACGAAACTGCACTTGAACATCGTTTAATCGTGAATTTTGCCTCTTTGAGTGCAAATTGATCAGTTACCTGAGCATTCTGCACATGGAGAGGCTCCTCGTGTGCAATAAAATCGTGTATCCGATAAATCTGCACGTGAACGCCTCAAATTAATGGTTTTGGCTGCTTTATGTGCATTCTGGTCGGTTACCTGAGGTTTTTGCACACGAGGGGCCTCTTCGCGTGCAATATTTTCGTCTATCCGACGAAACTGCACTTGAACATCGTTTAATCGTGAATTTTGCCTCTTCGCGTGCAAAATTGTCGTCTATCCGACGAAATTGCACATAAAAGAAGCTTCGTATGCATTCCTGTCAGGTTTCCGATAGGTTTGCACACGAAGCGAATAAGTTCTACTGACTCAGCACCGAAAACTGCTAGTGAGTGCTTGCTACTTATTTGATATTGGCTACTCGTATGGTGCTGATTGTAGATCTGGCATCAATTACTTGCTTGACGCTTGTGTAGCTTGTTCCGCTATGAATGCTTGTACCTGCTCAAGTGTTGGTGAGGTTGGCACGCCATATTGGTTGTTGTAAATAGCAAGTGAGGCTGCGGCATTAGCGATTTGCGCTGATTCAAGCAGTGACTTACCTTGCGCCAGCATGGCGCACAAAGCACCTGTATGGCAAGGGCCTGCAGAACGCGTATGCGTGGCCTTGGTCTCGAAGCCTGGTACATGCGTAGCAAGGCTGCCATTGCTTGAAATCCATACACCGCGGCTACCGGCGCGCAGTACAACAGAAGTGCGCAGTCTTTCGCTGAGCTTGGTGCACAGTTCTTCCATCAGTTCATCAAAACCGCCCGAAACCAGCATGGACTTGGAGTTATCAAGATGTAGGTCCAGATGCTCAGCCAAGGCTAGGCCTTCTTGACGGTTCATCGACCAGAGTGGTTGTGCTTCTTCTAATGCTTGCAACATGTCATCACTCAGCAAGTCAACACGACTGGTTGGCGTCACCACGAGCATGAAGTGGCGAGCATTGACTTGGCATTCAGGGCGCTTGAGGAAGCGTAGAGTGCTAAGTCCTGTATCGCGGAACAATGCTGGACCAAGAATGTGCACAATATCGCCGAGCTGTGGCGTGATGACGTCATATAAATCAACAGGAGCTTCGTTTTCGACACCAAATTTAGCGAAATATGTCTTTTGCTCATCGTCATTAACAATCATGCGGAAGCCTGAGTCACGATGATCATGAACCGGACCAAGACGCGTGATCTTCGATTCATTGAGCCGATGCTCAATAGCTTGTGCACATGGGCCCGTGCCAATAGGAGAAACAATCGTTGCTGGAATTCCCATGCTTTGTGCCGCAACGGCAATAGGGTAGCTGCCACTTACTGCAGTAATCGACTGATCTGCTGCAACGAATCCGCCGTGCTCTGGGAAATCCTTGATATGCATCATTTCTTCGATCCAAATTTGACCGAGGCAATACACTTTGGGAGCGGATGGTGCGCCCTGCGCCGTATTAGTAAAGTCGCGGGATTGCATAGTTAACCGCCCTTCTCAACGATGTTGGTCCCGTTACAACACGTGTTTCAACCTGTAAAATTCTCTTCTTCTTAAGCGCTTTATGTAACCGTCAATGGTGTTCTAGCGCGAATATGATCGCAATTGTACTGTAAAAAAGCAGTTCGGGGGTATTAAATTTTGTAAAGAAATGCCTGAAACGGCAGTTTTATCGTTGAACGAAGTGGGGTAAAACCGTTGCAAACACGCTCATTGTTGTGAATATCTTAGGGCTTTTATATGCTTGTGTAGTTGTGTGTTCGCCTATGATCACGGATTGAACCTGATTATGGACGCGCACAGACTTGCAAGTCAATAGAAAATGTAGGGAGACCATAATGTCTGCTCGTTGCGCAGTGTGTGGCAAGGGACCGAAGACCGGTTTTTCTGTGACCCACTCTCATATCCGCAATAAGCGCCTCTTCCGTCCGAACCTGCAGCCAGTTCGCACCACGATTGATGGTGAGAACGTGCGCATCCGCGTTTGCGTGAAGTGCCTCAAGGCTGGCAAGATCGACCGCGTGAAGGCCTGATTGCTTGAATAATATAAAACCCCGCAAGATTGCTTGCGGGGTTTTTCTGTATCTGCGTTATCGCATCGCCTAGGATGGTGCCTATGACTGCCGTCACACTGAATACACCAATTGCTTCGTTGCTTACTAATAAGCGCCGCGTCAGCGCGCTCAAATCACTGGGCTTAATCAGTGTGGCTGATGCTTTAACCTACTATCCGTTCCGCGTTACGAATCCAGTACCAGTACGAGCCCTAAGTGAAGCCCGTATTGGCGAACACATGGCATGCTCGGTACAGGTGCGCTATTGTCGAGTCATGCCCATGGCTGCACGCCGTGGTTCTCGCGTAGAAGTCATTGTTGAAGATAGTGCGTTTGCAGCACAGCGCAAGGTTCGACCATCGCAATGCTCGCTCGTATTCTTCTCGCATCGCAAATCCTATGTGGATTGGATGGCATCCCGCTTGGCTCCAGGCCAGCACATTGTATTTGCTGGTGATCCAAGCACATTTAATGATCGACTGCAGTTCACACATCCAGAAATTCTGACCATTGCACCAGCTGCTGCAGAAGCAACGGAAACGCATTCGCGATTGCGCTACGACTGCGATTCTGAAGCACAGGCTTTGGCTCGTGTATGCCGCCCGCGCCCTGTCTACCATGCATCATCGCGTATTTCGACTGAGCATATTCATGAAACGATTGTGGGCTTCCTACGCATGCTCGCAGGACTACCTATGGTTGCTGCGGATCCACAGCAGCAAACGGGCGTCGAGCAGCCAGTGATGACTTCTATTTACGATTCATCCGATGAAGCTCGCCAAGCACTGCGCCAAGCGATTCCAGATATTGTGCCTGAACCGGTGCTGCAAGCTGATGACTTGATGCATCGTGCACAAGCATTGAGCTTGATTCATGATCCAGAATCAGTGGATCAGTTCAAAGCAGCCGTGCGCACGATGCGCTTTGAAGAAGCCTTTATCTGCCAAACGGCTTTGCTAATGAGTCGTGCAACTGCTCAGCAAAGCACGGCATGGGCTTGCAAGAATACTGATCTTGAACAGTCGTTTATTGCTTCGCTGCCGTTTGAGCTCACGCATGGCCAGCGTCAAGTTGTGGACGATATCAGTGCTGATATGGAGCAGGATCATCCAATGCAGCGCCTGCTGCAGGGTGAGGTTGGCTCAGGTAAAACTGTGGTTGCTGTGGCCGCAATGCTGCAAGCTGTTGGTTCAGGCCATCAGGCTGTTCTTGTAGCCCCAACACAGGTGTTAGCCGAACAGCACGCTGCTTCAATTGCGAAGATGGTGCACGCTATGGAGCCATCTCAAAAATCAGAAGACAATTCGGACGAACTTAGCCAAGAACTCACGCTGGAGACTGCAGAACAAGAGACTGCAGAACCAGAAGCTGCAGCGCAAGCAACTGCAGCGACGAGCAAGGCGCACAAGAAGTCCGAGCATACGACGATTGAGCAGATGAACTTGGGTACTGAGGCAGTGCCCGTGTACCTGCTGACGGGCGGCATGCGCCTTGCTGAACGCCGTCGAGTGCTGGCCGCGGCCGCAAGTGGCGATCCGTGCATTGTTATTGCTACGCACGCCGCATTTTCTAAGACGTTCCAAGCGCCGAATTTGGCGTTGGCTGTGGTGGATGAGCAGCATCGCTTCGGTGTGGAACAGCGTGAAACGTTGCGGACCAAGGGTGAGCGTGACCCGCATCTGCTCGTTATGACGGCAACGCCAATTCCACGAACGGCTGCAATGACGTGGTTTGGTGACCTCGATATTAGTGAGCTGACTGAGCTGCCAGGTGGTCGCAAGCCAATTCGCACGTTTATTGTTGAGGAGCAAAACGGCTCGCGCATGGCTAGCATGTTTGCTTTGATTCGCCAGCGTATTGATGCGGGGGAGCGCGCCTATATTATTTGCCCACGCATTGATGCCGACGAAACGCAACCGGATGAGCCGTTGGACATGCCGGACGAAGAGCTTGACAACGACGGTGAGCAGCATGCTCCTAAGCCGCCGCTGCATTCTGTTGAAGAAATGATCGAACGTTTGCAGCGTCTGCCACAGTTCAAGGGTGTGGCTTTTGCACAGCTTACTGGCCGCGACGATGATGAGACGAAGAAGGCTGTTATGGCCGATTTCGCATCGGGTCGTACGCCTGTATTGGTGGCCACAACCGTTGTGGAAGTTGGCGTTGACGTGCCTGAAGCAAGCTGCATTGTCATTTTCGATGCCGACCGATATGGCTTGTCTCAGCTGCATCAGTTGCGCGGTCGCGTGGGCCGAGGTGGTACCAACTCGTGGGCATTCCTGATCTCGCGAGCTGAACCTGGCACTATTGCTGAGCAACGTTTGCAGGTTATTGAAGGCACGCTCGATGGCGCTGAAATTGCTGAGCAGGATCTTGAGTTGCGTGGTGCAGGTGACGTGCTCGGCGACGCTCAGTCGGGCGGCAAGAGCTCGCTCAAGTTGCTGCGCGTCGTCAAGGATGCGCCGCTTATCGCTCAGGCCCGCGAGCAGGGTGAGGAGCTGCTGAGTGGCGATGTTACGTTGAGTAAGTGGCCAGAATTGGCTGGAGCAGTACTTGATTTTACGCGTGGAAACGAGGCGTTCCTCCAGAGCTAGGGCCAACCGTGCGTAGAACGCGTGGCACGGAAATGCTCGGACGAGCTTGGTTTGGAATGCTCAAGGTTAAGGTGAAACTATGCGCATTATTGCAGGACGATTCAAAGGTGTGCCGTTAACAACGCCACGATCGGGCACAAGGCCTACAACCGATAGAACTAAAGAGGCTATTTTCTCACGTCTAGACGCGTGGGGAACGCTGCCGGATGCTCGTGTTCTGGATCTGTACGCTGGTACAGGAGCGTTGGGATTTGAGGCGTTGAGCCGTGGTGCACAGTCGTGCGTTTTCGTGGAATCCTCGGCTCCTGCAGCCAAGCTGGTGGCGCAGACGGCAACAACGTTAAAGCGTCAGCGCGCTTGGGAATCTGATATGAGCGTACGTGTGGTGCGTTCGCAGGCCGAGCGCTACGTAGAGAAAATGGCACGTAAGTCAGATGCCGTTGTTGAACCACTGTTTGACGTGGTGCTGATCGATCCACCATATGCAGTGACGACTGAGGACTGTAATGAGTTGCTCAATGGTCTTGTTGAAGGCGGTCTTGTACGCCAGCATGATGATCCAGACGCACAGCAATCAGTGATTATGCTTGAACGTTCTACGCGCTCTGCCGAGCCGAAGGCACCACAAGGTTGGACGATCTGCGATCGCCGTAATTACGGCGAAACTGCAGTGTTCTACATGCTGCCAGAATGATCGGAACTATTTCGAATGATCAGAAATCACTTCGAATGATCGGAAATCACTTCGAATGATCGGAAATCACTTCGAATGATCTGAAATCATTTCGTGTGACGACGAGGATGATCGCCGCTGACATTCCAGCCGAGCTCCATAAGCTCCTTACGATCCTTCTTGTCGAGCGCATGGCAATCCAATGCCTCAATGAGATCAGGGCGAATACGCGTCGTCTTAGCCAGTGCTTCATCACGGCGGAAACGATCAACCTTGCCATGGTCACCCGAAAGCAGCACTTCTGGCACAGCAAGACCACGCCACGTGGCTGGCTTCGTGTACTGGTAGTGCTCGAGCAGTGCATTCTCGCCCGTGTACGACTCTTCAACAATCGACTCATGGTTGCCCATGAAGCCCGGCATAAGGCGCGTAATGGCCTCAATCATGGCTGAAACAGCCACTTCGCCACCATTGAGCACGTAATCACCAATCGAGTACTCACGCACGTCAACGCCCTGCAGACGGTAGTACTCAGGAATACGAGCGTCATAGCCCTCATAGCGGCCGCAGCCGAACACGAGGTGCTTCTTACCCGCGAGCTCTGTAGCGTCAGCCTGCGTAAACAGTGGGGCAGAAGGATTAGGGAAGATCAGCACAGTCTCCTCGTTTGGAGTCTCTGGCTTCTCCAGCGTGCTGGCATCCTCAACAGGAGCCAAGTGCAGCAGATCATCGAGGCACTCAGCCCACACTTCAGGCTTCATCACCATGCCAGCGCCACCGCCAACAGGAGTGTCATCAACCGAGTGATGCACATCATGCGTCCAGTTACGCAGATCGTGCGCTTCAACCTGTACAAGGCCCTTGTGCTGAGCTTTGCCAAGCAGCGAGAGGTTCAGGACCTCGAAGTAATCAGGAAACACGGAAACGATGTCGATATCCATGGTTGCCATTTGTGTTATGCCTTCCGCATGCAGTGTGTGGGGATGTGAAGTGAATAGGAATTCGAATCGAGCAGAGAATCCGAATGAAGCGGTCAGAGACCCGCGAAGCAGCAGCGATTAGTTGCTTTCTTCGCTAATGTCCATCTGACCCAGTTGAGGAATTAAACCACCTGGTGGATCAATCGTCAGATACTGCTCGTCAAGATCAATAACAGGCACAATCTGCTCAACGAATGGAACCAGTGCGGAGTTCTGAATAACCACGCCATCGTCATCACGAACAGGACGCGTTAAACGCACCTTGAGCAGCCACTGTGGGCCATCGAGCACGTCAACAACCTTGCCAACAATGCGAGAGTTATCAACGCTGTCTGCAGTTTCTACAGTGGTTTCTGCAGCAGCCTCGCCCGTGGTTTCAGCAGTCTCTGCAGTTTCAGCAGCCTTTGCTGCTTCAAAAGCCATTTCGCACTGCTCGTCAAGGCGCACTTCAAGGCCGACGAGATCCTTGGCATACCAGACGTCTTCTTCGATCATGGCGTCAAGATCGTCTGCCTCACCATAGAGCACAGTGCCATTCAAGGCTTCTGCGGCATTGCGATCATCAATGCCTTCAAACTTAAGAATCCAACGCTGTTTGAAGCTACGCGATGCTTCAACAACGAAAACTTGTGAGCCGTCTTTCGTGTACAGCTCGGAACCAGGCTCGTAACGATACTCTGGTTCGTCGGTGAAGCTCTGAACAGTTACTTCACCTTTGAGTCCTTGTGCTCGCCCAACGCGAGCGACCCTCAGCAGGTCAAGCTGCTGAGGGTCGCTGCTAGGGTTAGCTGCTTGCATTTGCTGCATAGCGATCACCCATTCATAGGTCCGTATAACGCGAAGTAGTTCGTTTACGCAATGAACTTGCGCAGGCTCAAATCACTACCTCAAGCGTTACCTGCCGAAGTTGTGCCGATGCGCCAATCAGTGACGCACGTCCATGATGTCCACGCGAACCTTGTGGTCCGACATGGCTTGCACCACGGTGCGCACAGCATTAGCTGTACGTCCTGAGCGGCCGATTACGCGGCCAATGTCCTCAGGGTTAACGCGGACGCGAATGAGCTCGCCACGTGCGTTTTCATGGGACTTGACCGAAACGTCGTCAGGAAAATCAACGATGTTCTTAATCAGATGTTCCACGGCTTGTGCAAGCATGATGCATCACTCCTGAACGGCTTCTGCGGCTTCTGCAGCCTCGACCTTTTCGTCTGCTGCTTCAACGGCAGCTTCAGCTTCAGCCTTAGCCTTAGCTTCTGCTTCCGACTTTGCAGCCTTGAGCTTCTGAGCTTCGTTCTCAGCCTCAGCCACGAGGACCTCAGCTTCTGGCTTAGGGGCGACGGTCTTCAGATGACCTTCAGCACCCTTGATGCCCTTGAACTTCTGCCAATCACCCGTGATCTTGAGCAGGTGCTCGACCTGCTCGGTTGGCTGTGCGCCAACGCCGAGCCAGTACTGAGCGCGCTCAGAGTTAATTTCGATCGTAGAAGGCTGGGTGTTTGGGTTGTACAGACCGATCTCTTCGATGGCCTTACCGTCGCGCTTCTTACGCGAATCCATGATGACTACGCGGTAGATTGCGTAGAACTTCTTACCCATGCGCTTCAGGCGAATCTTGGTTGCCAAAATGGCTCTCCTTGGTACTTAGAGTTGTGTGTGCGCCGCTCATTGTGGGGCAAAGATTGGCGTACCCACGCGTTCCTTGCGCCCCACAGGTTAGAGAGGGTCCCATGTGCGCAAATAACTGCCTGATTATACAACACGGTCCTCTACAATGCATAGTGCTCGAGCGTTTGGCTGAGCAAGGAGGCTAAGTCTATGTTTGTCCCGCGTTTCTTTGAGAACCTGCAAGCCCTACATGTGGGCTGCGAGCCAAATCGTTCGTACTATATTCCGGCGTCTCATGTAATGGACACGTCGGTGGAGAAGCGTGAGCTTTCTGACCGCTTCCAGCTGCTGTCTGGCGAGTGGGATTTCCGCTATTATTCCAGCCTGCTCGATCTCGATGAGCAGGTTCGTACCGCTCAAGCATCGTTCGATCCAGCGTTTTATGATGTCGGTTTTTCGCCTTCCGATAAGGACGCCTACACCACGATTCCTGTGTCAAGTGTTTGGCAGGAGCACGGCTTCGATCACAATCAATATACGAACATTCGTTATCCAATTCCGTTCGATCCGCCATTTGTGCCGCAAGACAATCCTTGTGCCGTTTATATTCGTCATTTTGAGTTCGAGCCTGATCCAGCGGCTCCGCTGACGTATCTGAATTTTGAAGGCGTGGACTCGTGCTTCTTTGTGTGGCTCAATGGCGACTTCGTGGGCTACTCGCAGGTTTCGCATAGTACGAGTGAGTTCAACGTTTCTGACGCGCTGCAGCCTGGCGATAATACGTTGGCTGTGCTCGTGCTCAAGTGGTGCGATGGCACGTATCTTGAAGATCAAGACAAGTTCCGCATGTCTGGCATCTTCCGCGACGTCTATCTGCTGAACCGCCCAGTTTCTGGCATTCGCGACTACTTTGTACATACTTCCGTTACGTGCGGTGCAGATGCTGGCTCGGACTCCGACTCGTCTGTCGACAGTTCAGCTGCTTCTACTTCTTCTACTGCAGATTCGGCTCGCGTTCGTATTGATTATGATTTCCGCGATGGCAACGTATGCCCAGTCACCGTTGTATTACGTGACGCCTCAGGTACTGAGGTAGCACGCGCTGTGAGCCAGCCAATTGCTGGTGTTGCAGCTGATCCTGCTGAACAAGCTGACGATCCTACAGGCTTAAGCGGTTCATTTGTTTCACGTGCAACTGTTGCATTGGATGTGCCTCATGCACACCTGTGGAATGCTGAAAATCCTTACTGTTACACGCTTGAACAGACCTGTGCAGGCGAATCTATGACGCAGCCATTAGGCTTGCGCGACATCAGTATTGATGTGCCAGATGGCGTACATGAACGTGTACTAATCAACGGCAAGCCAATCAAGATTCATGGCATGAATCGTCATGATTCTGATCCAAAAACGGGGTACACGATTAGTGCTCAGCAGATGATGACCGATTTGGAACTCATGAAGCAGCACAACGTCAACGGCATTCGCACGAGCCATTATCCAAATGCGCCACAGTTCTACGATCTTTATGAACGCATGGGCTTCTATGTAGTTGCCGAAGCTGATTACGAATCACATGGTGCTGCAGCGCTTGCACAGCCTCTGACAGGAGATCCTGTCAAAGATATGAAGCTGATGGAACATGCGTGGAACGGTCCAATTGCGAATAATCCAGAATTCATTGCATCTACGGTGGATCGTGTGCGTCGCAGTGTAGAACGCGATAAGAACCATAACTGCATTATTTTCTGGTCGATGGGTAACGAAGGTGCCTATGGCTGCTGCATGGAAGCAGCGTTGCAGTGGACGAAGCAGTTCGATCCAAGCAGGCTGACGCATTATGAAAGCGCCCGCTATGTAGAGCCAGGCGGCCATGATGCCCACAATTATTCGAATCTTGATGTGCACAGCCGTATGTACCCATCGGTTGAAGAAATCGACGCTTACTTTGCACCAGAAGGACCACAAGCAAATGCTGCTGGTGATATTGACGGTGCGAATGGCGAGAACGGTTGGACAACCGATGGCAAGCTCAGGCCATATTTGTTGTGCGAATACTGCCATGCCATGGGTAATGGCCCAGGCGATCTTGAAGACTACTTCAAGCGCATTGAGCAGTATGACGGTGTAATTGGCGGCTACATCTGGGAATGGTGCGATCACGCCATTGATCGCGGCACCACAGCTACGGGTAAGCGCATTTATGCCTATGGCGGTGACTCTGGCGATCAACTCAATGATGGCAACTTCTGCGTTGATGGCATGGTCTCGCCAGATCGCACACCACATTCTGGTCTTGATGAGTTCAAGAACGTATTCCGTCCAGCACGTGTAACGGCTGCAAACTGGCAGCAGGGCACGATTACGCTGCGCAATATGCTCGACTTCACCGAGCTTGGCGACGCATGCACGCTGATGTGGGAACTCTACGAAGATGGCGTTATGCGAAGCTACCACCTGTTCAGTGAGCAGGCGGCTGAGCAACTTCGCATTGCTCCGCATGGTACTGCAGAAATTAAACTCGAAAACTTCCCAAGCCCTGACGAACTCGAGCAGATGAGCGGACGAGTCAGCGTAGTCGTGCGATACCTGACGAATCAGGCGCTGACGCGCGGTGATCTGGGCGTAACCTATGGCGACCCAGACGACGTGATTCTGGACGAGCTGTTTGAACTCGGCTTCGATGAGATGCTCGTTGACGAGGCGATGCCAAACCAGTGGGTGGAGCAGCAGCATGCAGAAATTGCGGCTGGTGACGAGCAGGGTGACACGATTAGCGTGGCAGAAACGAGCTCGCACTACGTAATTACGGGTTCGCAGTGGCGTTACCTGCTCAACAAGCGCACGGGTATGTTCGATCAGATGAGCTTTGCTCAGCGCTCGTTGCTGACGCAGCCAATGCAGCTGCAGATTTGGCGTGCACCAACCGATAACGATCGCTACATTCGCGAGCAGTGGCAGCTAGCCCAATACGATCACGCTTATGTGCGTGCCTATGATGTGCAGCTGCAGGCTGTGGGCTCGAGTGGTATTGGCCAGATCAATATCGCTAATGATGAGCCGGCAGAAGAGACGACGCCAGACGTGTCGGTAACCGCTGTGGAAGTGCGCGTGCGCATGGGTCTTGTGGCTCCTGCTGTGCAGCGTATTGCCACAATCGATACGATTTGGACGATTCATGCCGATGGAGCAGTGGCGCTGCGCATGGATGTGGATCGTACTGAGGGCTTCCCATTCTTGCCACGATTTGGTCTGCGACTGTTTGTGCCACGCACGATGCCAAACGTGACGTACTGCGGTCTTGGTCCAAACGAGAGCTATATCGATAAGCATCATTCGTGCTGGCATGGCCTGTTTGAAGGTACGCCGGAGACGCTGGTCGAGCATGAAATCAAGCCGCAAGAAAACGGCAACCACCACGATTGCTCGTGGGCTATGGTCGCCGGTGATGGCTGTGCACTGCTCGTACTCGGTGGCGATGGTGCTGCTGCCAACGTTGCTGGCACCAATGTTTCTACTGCTAACAATGCAGCACAGCATGTGCATGCACCTCACCGCACGTTTGATTTCCAGGCGCTGCCATACACGGCTGAAGCGATGACGGCTGCGGCTCATGATTATGAACTTGAGCGTTGCAAGGAAGCCAATGTAATCAGCATTGATTACATGCAGTCAGGCATTGGATCCAATAGTTGCGGTCCACAGCTTGCTGAGCAGTACCGTTTGGATGCTTCGCAGTTCACGTTTGCAGTAACGTTGCGCCCAATCGCACACTAGCGGTAAGTGCACAATTGGGCGCATAGGTGATGCGTTTAATCAGTGCGGTACTGAATGCACTGTTAAGCGCATTGCTTGGTTTGCTTGACTGGTTACTTGGCCTGCTTGCTGTGGAAATGCAGCGTAGCAGTTAATGCCAAGTGATCGGTGCCAGCAATCGTAAAGGAATCCACATCGGTTGCTTGGGTATGGCCCGTAAACAGAATGTGGTCGAGCACAATGCGAGGCCAGCGCAGCCAACGAGGATACGTTGGATGCTTGCCCTTGGCCTCGCTCAGTGCTGCATCATGGAAGCCGAACGACAGCAGCTTGCGGAAGCTTGGGTGCACAATACTCGAGTTCAGATCACCCATCACCACAACAACGTTCTGAGGCAGTGCTGTGCTTACGGATTCTTCAATATGCTCAGCAACAGCAGCTAGCTTGGCATCAGCATCGGTTTCTGCCACTTCTTCAATCGCGCTGGCAATAGATTCTGCCTGTTCCAGAGCAGCCTCATCTTGTGCTGACTCATCTTGTATTGGCAGACCCTTTACGAGTTCACCAAGACCAATGCAGCCTTGCGACCATTGCACGCAACCGCGCATTGGTGACTTCGTATGAGCGCTCGCCACCGTTACCGTGGTCTGCTCATCAACTGGCAGCACCATAGCAGGCACTTCAGCAGCTGGAATAGCACAAGACGAATGCATAGTCATCGTTGGCTTCACACGCGACCAAATGCCGTTGAAACCACCGTTATCGTTGTTGTGTTCGTGACCAAATTCGTGGAATGGCAAGAGTTCGTTAATACCCTGAGCTTCGAGCTCAGCAACAAACGAATCGGACATCTCTTGGCAAGCCAGTACATCAATAGAGCGCGTACGCACAGCTTGCACAATGTGGCTTGCTTGTGCACGACCAAAGCGGCAGTTCAGCGTCATAAAACGGCATGTATCACCAAGTTCAGTTGGTGTAGCGGCGGTAACGGCAGTAGCGTCAGCTGCGGCAGCATCCGATGGGGCAGTGGCAGCTGCAGAATCGTTATGAGTAGCAGTCAAATCTGCGTCAAGTGCGGCTTGCTGCAAAGCCTTACGAGCCTTGTTCTTAGCAATATGATCTGCAACAGCCTGTGCTGTGTTTGGCGCCTTGAGATCGTTCATAATATAGGCGGCACCACGTGCTGTTGAAGCAATCAGGAATGCAGCTGCACACAGTGTGAAGCCCCAGTTTTGAATAACAATGCCCCAAACGGTGAAAATAACTGCAGGAATCCACAGAAATGGGGAAAGTGCAATCACATAGGGCAGTGGTAAATGACCATCCCAACCTGCAGGCAGTTCGGTGAGCATAAGCCAAATCAGGCAGATTACTAATAAAATCCAGAGCACGGCGATCATGGTTTCGAGGCTACTCCTTGGGTTCACCGAGCAAAACGTGCAGTGAAACAAGAAGCGTAACTGTGCAAGCAGTGAAACAAGAAGCGTAACTGTGCCAGAGTAACAAAGTGCCCGTTGCGGATTCACTACCTATCCGCAACGGGCATCGTTAACAGTGTAGCCGAAGAAATCAGCCCAGCAGACCGCCCAGGCCGCCGCCAAGGTTTGGCATGCCACCGTTCTGGTCGATCATGTTCTGCAGCTCTTCAGACAGACCATTCGAAGGCTTCTTCATGAATGCAGAACCCGACTGGCTTGGAGCGCCCGAGAGCTTAGCGCGCAATGCTTTTTCTTCTGCTTCGCGCTTCATTGGGTTGCCCGAGCGTGAACCGCCCTTCTTACCCTTCTTGCCCTTCTTGTTCTTACGAGGCGAAGTAGAGCCACCGCCCATGAAGCCGAGGCCGCCCATGCCCATCTTGTTACCCATGCGCTTCATCATCTTGGCTGCCTGATCGAAGCGCTGCAGCAGAGCATTCACGGCGCTCACGGTTACACCAGAACCGTAAGCAATACGAGCACGACGCGAACCGTCAATAATGCTTGGGTCGCGGCGCTCTTGAGGCGTCATCGAACGAATAATTGCTTCCGTACGATCAATCTCGCGCTCATCGAACTGCTCAAGTTCCTTGCGGTGCTGAGCCATACCAGGAATCATGCCGAGCAGCGACTTCATCGAGCCAAGCTTGCGCACCTGCTGCAGCTGCTCCAAGAAGTCATCGAGACCGAATGAGCCCTCAGCGAGCTTTTCAGCAGCCTTACGGCTTTCTTCCTCGTCGAACTGACGCTGAGCCTGCTCAATAAGCGTCAGAATATCGCCCATATCGAGGATGCGCGATGCCATACGATCAGGGTGGAAGACCTCGAAGTCCTTCAGACCCTCACCGTTCGAAGCAAACAGAATTGGCTTACCAGTCACCGATGCAACCGACAGGGCAGCACCGCCGCGAGCATCGCCATCGAGCTTCGAAAGCACAACGCCAGTGAAGTCAACGCCCTCATTGAAGGCCTGTGCCGTACGCACAGCATCCTGACCGATCATGGCGTCAATAACGAACAGCACTTCCTGTGGATGCACAGCATCGCGAATATCGCGAGCCTGCTTCATGAGCTCTTCGTCAACGCCCAAACGACCAGCCGTATCGATAATAACCGTGTCATACAGCTTCTGACGTGCGTACTCGACCGAGTCGCGAGCAACCTTGACTGGATCACCCGTCGTAGCACCTGGAGCTGCAACAGCTTCGCCGCCATCCGACTGCACACCGCGCTCAGGAGCGTACACAGGAACACCTGCGCGCTCACCGACGACTTCGAGCTGCGTCACAGCGTTTGGACGCTGCAAATCAGCTGCCACGAGCAGTGGCGTGTGGCCCGATTCCTTGAGCCAGTAGCCGAGCTTGCCAGCAAGCGTCGTCTTACCAGCACCCTGCAGACCAGCGAGCATAATAATCGTTGGTGGCTGCTTAGCAAAGTTCAGAGGACGTTCAACGCCCTGGCCGAGAATATCGGTCAGCTCATCGTTAACGATCTTTACAACCTGCTGTGCTGGGTTTAGTGCTTCAGACACCTCAGCACCAAGGGCACGTTCACGCACGCGAGCAGTGAACGAACGCACGACCTCGAGCGACACATCAGCGTCGAGCAATGCACGGCGAATCTCGCGAATCGTACCGTCAATATCGGCTTCGGAAAGTTTACCCTTGCTCTTCAAATGCTTGAATGCATTCGAGAGCCTATCTGTTAAAGAACTAAAAGCTGCCATAATGCGCTCAAGTTTAGCCGAACTTAACGAAAATGAGCATACTTAAGGCGAAGTTTGCAACTGAATTTTCAAAATAGGTGGCGCTGGAATTCTTGGCTCAGTTGAATTTTCGATGAACTCTGTGTGGAATTTCGTTTCAAGCGACGCCTCAAGTCCTTCAATTTCCGCCATTTTCGAACGAACATGCCGTTCATATTTCGGCTTTGACGGGGGTATTGTTTTCGCCTATGGTTACGACGGTTCAAGAAATTATTGATGATTTATGCAGTGCGTCATAGTGACCATACCGGCATGAAGCGCGCGAAACTGCAAGGAATAACCACAAAAATCAATAAAAATAAGCCAAACGTTTAACGCACAAAAGGAGGTGACCCATGGAGCTGACGGTACCTACCTCACTCGAGGACGACCCGAGTAGTAGTTGGCGTTCGTGCCTGGGCGACGCCTCAACGGTGACTTTTGAACTGATCTGGAGCCTTGAAGTGGACCCACGCACGGACGGATGAAATATGCCGTTCGGGCGGCGTTATGCTGCCCTGACCCGAATTGGGGTTCACTATGACCAGAGTAGACGCATGCCAAATCCGCGTAACTCGAGGTGTACATCTTCTTCCCGCACATAAGCAAGTTATGCGCATTGCTGCTGATATTGCAGTAGTTGCACTAATCGGCTCCAGCGCGGCCATGCTGGTGTGGATGCTGCATGATGCAGCACAACCACTGGCAACGCTGAATCCAAATCTTGATGTACGACTCGGCATGCTGCCGTACTATGCGATGCGTTCTATAACGCGCATGTTGGTAGCGCTCGTGTACTCGCTGATATTCACGCTGATTGTGGGCACGATGGCCGCTCGTTGTAAGCGACTCGGCCGTCCAATTCTGCTCATTCTTGACGTGCTGCAGTCGGTGCCAATTCTTGGATTCCTCTCGGCTACGTTAACCGTGTGGATGGCACTGTTTCCAAACTCGCAGCTCGGCGTTGAATGTGCAGCGGTGTTCGCTATTTTTACGAGTCAAGTATGGAATATGACATTTTCGTTCCATCGTTCACTGATTAGTGAGCCGGCGGAGCTTAACGATGCAGCACGCATGTTCCATTTGAGCGCTTGGCAGCGCTTTGTGCGCATTGATATTCCGCATGCCATGGTGCCATTGCTGTGGAACTGCATGATGAGCGTTGGTGGTGGATGGTTCTTCCTCACGGCTTCCGAACTCATCTCCGTTGGCAATGACTCCTATACGTTGCCAGGCATCGGCAGCTTCGTTGGCGTGTGTATTGCACAGCGCAATATGGTCGGTGTGCTCGCTGCAATCGGCGCCATGGCCGTTATTGTTATTGGCCTCGATTTGGTGTTATGGAAGCCGTTGACCGCCTGGGCAGAGCGTTTCCGTATGACGGCAACAGCATCAGCTCCTGTGCGTAGCAGTTGCATTCTCAATGTGATTCATCAGTCGCATCTTACGGAGCTCAAGCAGCTGTTGCTTCGCATGACGGACCTGCCTTGTGTGATGAAACTGCGCCAGCATTGGTGCGTTTCACGTGCAACACTGCATCGTATGCTGCAGCAGCTCGTAAGGAACTGCAAGGCCTGCCTCGTATTGCCACACATTTCCGCCGCCGCACGTAAGCGCATTGCAGATGTGCTGTTCGCTACGTTTGCGGGCACGACAATTGCTGGTGTCATGGCTTGGTTCGGTATGGCTGTTGTAGAGCATCAGGCCTTCGAAGAATCCGTACGCGTAGTCGAATTAGGATCCCTGACCTTCGCACGTGTCATGCTGCTAACAGTGTTGTGCTCGATTATCTGGATTCCAGTTGGCGTGCACATTGGTATGTCGCCAAAGCTCAGCCGCATTGCTCAGCCAATTGTGCAATTGATGGCGAGTTTCCCAGCAAACTTCTTGTTCCCATTCGTGCTCATGTGGTTCTTGGCATGGCACATCAATATGGGATGGGGAAGCCTGTTCCTCATGGCATTAGGCACACAGTGGTACATCTTGTTCAACGTCATAGCAGGCGCCAGCCAGATTCCCGATGATTTACGTGAAATGATGACGGCCCTGCACTGCTCACGATTCCAAACATGGCGCAAGCTCATTCTGCCGGCCATTTTTGGTCCATGGGTTACTGGCGCATTCACAGCAGCAGGCGGTGCATGGAACGCGTCCGTTGTTTCTGAAGCGGTTACCTACGGCAACACCACAATGACCGCACGAGGCTTAGGCGCATTTATTACGCAAGCCACTGATCAAGGTGACCGCTTCAGCGTGCTGCTCGGCGTACTCGTCATGACGATGTTCGTGCTCGCCGTCAACCAAATGCTGTGGCGACCACTCGAACGTTTGGCTTCAAGCCGTTACACCTTGCGATAAATCCATCCACACAAGTTGCCTCGCACGTAAGCAAGTTGCCCCGCACGTAAGCAAGTTGCCCCGCACGTAAGCAAGTTGCATTGCAATACACACGTAAGCGACATATCTATTCACCCACACTTCAACGAATGAGCAGGGGAGTGAACCATGAATTTTGCACCACCAAACCTTGAGCGAGTAGCTCTAGCAGCACCAGCAATGAGTGAATCACCTGAACTACAACGTGATGCGCTTATTGAAGGGCGTTGCCTGTCGAAGCAGTACACAAATGATCGAGGACAGAAGCACGTCGTGTGTTCAAACATTTCAGTAGCGCTCCGCAAACGAGAAATTGTGGCGTTACTCGGTCACTCTGGTGCTGGCAAATCGACGTTACTGCGCATGCTGGCAGGCCTGATTACGCCAACTGATGGCCAAGTTTTTACGCACGGGCAGCCCTTAACCGGACCTGCTCCAGATGCAGCTATGGTCTTCCAATCATTCGCATTACTGCCATGGCTTACCGTCATTGACAATGTGCAGATCGGACTAGAACGCGCCAACCTCACGCGTTCAGAACGCAAAGCGCGAGCACAAAGCGTTATTGATGCTGTTGGACTCCATGGATGTGAACAATCCTTCCCGAAACAGCTTTCGGGAGGAATGTGCCAACGCGTGGGTCTGGCTCGAGCGCTCGCAGTACGGCCACAAGCCTTGTTGATGGATGAGCCATTTTCAGCACTGGATGTGCAAACAGCACAGCAGCTGCGCACACTCGTTATCGAGTTGTGGCAGCAGCAGCGTGAAGGCTTGAGTTCGGTGTTGATAGTGACGCACAACATCGAAGAAGCCGTACAAATGGCCGATCGAATTTTAGTACTGGGCTCTACGCCAGGTCGCATCGTTTCAGAAGTTGCTGTTCATCTGCTTCGCACTGGCGCCAATCGAGCACATACAGAAGAAGGGCAGCGACTCGTTCGCCGACTTTATGCATCACTTACTGGTGCATTATCAACCGATGAAGCATGTTCAATACGGCTTACTGAATCCAATGATGAACCACAAAAACCAGACTCTGAACAAGAGAATTGAATAATCCCCCCAGAAAAAATAAATGGAGGCATTGCCCGAAGCCTTACAGCTCAAGGCAATGCCTCCATTTATTTCATCAACATAGGTGACCAACGGAGTTGATCAACGAGTTGATGTACGACCTACATCAGATCGACCACGTTGGGCCCTGAGGAGTGTCCTCAATCGTGATGCCTGCAGCCGTCAGGCTGTCGCGAATAGCATCGGCTGTAGCAAAGTCCTTATTCTTACGAGCCTCAGTACGAGCCTCCAGCTGAGCTTCAATCAGCTTGCCCAGTACTTCCGTAGCCTGACCCGATTCCTCGGTCTTCCATGGATCAGCCTCAGGATCCAGACCCAGCGTATCGAGCATGGCACGGACCGAAACCAGTGCTGCACGAATCTGATCCGAATCGGCCTTAGCATCCATCAATGCATTGCCATTACGAATTGCAGTGAACACAGCAGCCAAAGCGCCAGACACGTTAATGTCGTCGTTCATAGCGTTTACGAAGTCAACTGGCAGATCATCAGCACGCTGAGCCACAATCTCAGCACGATCCACCTGCTCGCCAAGCACATCTTCAGCACGCGAAATGAAGTTCATGACGCGCTCATACGCTGCATTAGCCTCAGCCAGCGTCTGATCAGACCATTCGAGCATGGAACGGTACTGCACCGAACCCAGAGCATAACGAACAACCCAAGCTGGGTTCTCTGCCAACACAGCTGGCACTGAAAGACCATTGCCGAGCGACTTGCTCATCTTCTCGCCCTTGGCAGTAACCCAAGCCGAGTGCATCCAACGAGCTGCCGAATCATAACCAGCAGCACGCGTCTGAGCCATCTCGTTCTCATGGTGAGGGAAGCGCAGATCAAGACCGCCACCGTGAATATCGAACATGCCTTCCAAGTAGCGGTGGCTCATAGCCGAGCACTCAATGTGCCAGCCTGGGCGACCTTCACCGAATGGCGTGCTCCAACGAGCATCCTCAGGATCCGTATCCTTAGGAGCCTTCCACAGAGCAAAGTCACGCACATCGTGCTTATCAGGCGACATATCAGCAGGATCAACTGGGTTGTACTTATCATCACCAGCAGCATCCACCGAAGGACCCATAGCATCAGCAATACGAGCGGCTTCGTCAACTTCAACGTCAACAGCATCAATATCGGTAACCGTCTCAGTGCCCTGAGCAGTCTGCTTCTGATGCGTCAGCTCACCATAGTGAGGCCACGAAGCCACATCAAAGTACACATTGCCCGTTGGATTGCCCTGCTCATCGCGCACCACATAAGCATGACCACGGTCAATAATGCGCTGAATCAGCGAGACCATATCCATCATGTGGCCAGTTGCACGTGGCTCATAGGTTGGTGGCAGTACGCCGAGCTCGTCATAGGCCTTCGTGAATTCGCGCTCATAAATATAAGCGCGCTCCCACCAGCGCTGACCAGCGGCTGCGGACTTATCAAGAATTTTGTCGTCAATATCGGTCACGTTGCGCACGAACGTCACGTCATAACCCAGACGTTCAAACCAACGACGAACAATATCGAATGCCACAGCAGCGCGAATATGACCAATATGAGGCGAGCTCTGCACAGTGGCACCGCAGACATAGATGCCGACTTTTCCCGGTTGAATAGAGTGGAATGCAGACACCGTATGAGAAGCGGTATCGTATAGCGTTAATCCGGCGGCAGCATTGGCTAATTGCGGTTGATTCATGCGCCCAGCGTATAAAGCTTGCGTGACAATAGCAACTCTTTATCCATGTCCGCGAACGAGGACTTCATCTTCATACACGCAGTGCCTCGCAAATGCGCAAATAATATTCACTACTGTTGTGGCGTATTACAATTCGGTTGCTTTCGGGGTTATTCCAAAACCTGCAGATTTCACTGATCATGGGCATTACGAGTATCACTCGCTAATATGGTGCGCATGAGTAAACCCGAAGTTCTTGTGCTGCAGCATGCAACATGGGAGAAACCAGGTCGCATTCTTTCGTACTTAGAGGAATGCGAACTGCCCGTACAAACATTGAGTATCGCCACACAAAAGAAGCCAGACCTGCCAGATTTTGACGAGGTTGCTGGACTTGTGGTTATGGGCGGTCCAATGGGCGCAACGGACTTCGATAAGTTCCCAGGTTTGAAGGCCGAAGCAAAACTCGTTCGTGCAGCTATTAGTGTTGGCAAGCCAGTGCTTGGCGTGTGTTTAGGCCACCAAATTATTGCAACGGCTTTAGGTGCCAAGCTGCATTCTGGAGATCCACAAATCGGTATCGGTTCCATCAAACGCGTGGATAAGCACGACTATTTCTCGATGTGGTCAAAGAACTTGGCTGTGCTCAACTGGCACAGCGATACGGTTTCGCTGCCACAAGATGCACAGTTACTCGCACGTTCTGAGCGTACGAAGGTTGAAGCATTCCGTTTCGGTTCGGCGCTTGGTATGCAGTTCCACCTTGAGGTCACGCCTCAGCTGCTTGAGGAGTGGCTTGAAGAGCCAATGATGGTCAAGCAGCTGAAGGCAGCACGTGGCTCGAAGTCTCAGCTGCGCGAAGCATATGCCGAGGCAAACAGCATGATCGCTCCGCTCGCTGAGTCCGTATTCTCAGGCTTTGCAGCTCGTTGCGCCACGTATTCGAAGGCACTTTCGCGCTAGCTCAGCCTTCCATCTTTTCGCCGAGCATGAGCCACTCTTCTTCTAATGCATTGGACTCATTATTGAGCTTCTGCAAATCGTGGTTCATCTCATTCAATGCCGTGTAATCGCTTGGATCAGCGGCAGCCATACGCTGCTCAAGCTCATCCTTTTGCTTCTCCAGCTTCTGCAAACGGCGCTCAATCGAAGCCACGCGACGGCGAGCATCGTTGAATTCCTTGCCAGAAAGCTTTGGCTTCTTTGCTGCAGCGGCATCAGCGCTAGTCGAGGAATCAGCAGAATCAGAACCTGCAGCAGCACCAGCAGACGCACCAGAACCAGCGTTACTCGACTTGTCAGAACCGTTCTTGAAGCCCTCAACCATGTCGAGATAATCCTGCACACCGCCAGGCAAATGACGAATCTTGCCGCCGACGAGTGCGAACTGCTGATCGGTAACGCGTTCGAGCAGATAACGGTCGTGCGAAACGACAATCAGCGTGCCCGGCCATGTATCGAGCAGATCCTCCATAACAGCGAGCATATCGGTGTCGAGATCGTTACCTGGCTCATCCATAATGAGCACGTTTGGCTCGTCAAGCAGGATCAGCAGCAGCTGCATACGGCGCTTCTGACCGCCCGAAAGATCGCGAATTGGCGTCATCAGCTGTGCGGCCTCGAAGCCCAAGCGCTCCATGAGCTGGCCTGGCGTCACTTCCTTGCCGTCCACAATGTAGCTTGGCTTGTAACGGCTCAGCACTTCCTTAATTTTGTAGTTGCCGAGCTTCTCAAGTTCGTCCAAACGCTGCGACAGTACAGCGAACTTCACGGTCTTGCCAACGTTGACATGGCCCTGCGTAGGCGTCAGCGTACCGTCCAAAATCTTGAGCAGCGTCGACTTACCTGCGCCGTTTGCGCCCACAATGCCGAATCGATCGCCTGGGCCGATCAGCCACGTTACGTCATCAAGCAGCTTGCGTCCCGAAATTGTCACTTCGTGCGCAGCTGTCACTTCTTCTGGGTTTGTTTCTTCTTGATTTCCGTGCTGTGCATCAATGGCCGCCGCTGGCGACTTGCCATTGTGCAGGCGAGGATCATCAGGCGAATCAACGTTAATGGTGACCGAGCCATAGACCTGTGGCTCCTCGATCATTGGTGGCACAATATCCTGCGTTGCGCTTGTTTCGCCCTCGTGGAAGACCTCAGCAGCATCAGGATCGGCAGCAGCTTCAGCGGCATTAGCGCGATCGAAAATCTGCGTTACATCAATGAGATCAACAACCTGCTTACCCAAACGAGACGTTGCCATCTGCTTGAGCTCAAGCGTATTACGCATTGGCGGCACATCAGCAATAAGCTCACGTGCTGCTTTCACGTGAAACTTCTGCTTCGTAGAACGTGCACGAGCGCCGCGAGACAACCATGCAAGTTCCTTACGTGCGAGGTTGCGACGCTTGGTTTCGCGTACATCGGCCTGACGATCACGCTCCACGCGCTGCATCATATAAGCGCTATAACCGCCCTCAAATGGCTCTATAACGCCATCGTGCACTTCCCACATCGACTCGCACACTTCGTCAAGGAACCAACGATCGTGTGTGACGAGCAGCAAAGCACCCTGGCCCTTTGGCCAACGGTTCTTCAAATGTTCAGCGAGCCAATGAATCGTAACCACATCCAAGTGGTTTGTAGGCTCATCAAGTGCCAGAATATCCCAGTCTTTAAGCAGCAGGCGTGCCAAATCAGCACGACGACGCTGACCACCAGACAGTGTGCCAACCTTGGCTTCCAGATCCATACCGCCGAGCAGTGCCTCAACAATTTCACGGCTGCGCTGCTGGCTAGCCCACTCGTAGTCTTCCATGCCGCCGAGTGCAGCTTCGCGCAATGTGGCGTTGTCATCGAGTGGATCACGCTGTTCGAGCATGCCAAACGTCAGGCCACCACGAATTGTGACCTTACCTGAGTCTGGCTCTTGCGTGCCCTTAAACATGCGCAACAGCGTGGACTTACCATCGCCATTGCGGCCCACAATGCCAATACGGTCACCCTCAAAAACACCTTGGGTAACGTCGGTGAACACGGTTTTTGTAGCAAATGCGAGCGAAACATGCTCGAGTCCGAGATCATATGTTGGCATAAATAACCACTGTAATCAGAAGGGCGCACAGTGGGGTAGAGGTGGTGAGCCAACTGTCGCGCGGCAATTGGCAATGCCAAAGTAGCAATACCAATGCCGCAATGTCGTAACAGCTGTGATAGTGGCCGCGTAGCAAAAAGCCCAGTGCGTGAAGCACTGGGCTGATCTGCTCATGAGGTGAGACAGAAATAAGAAATCTCAAACAGAGTTCGGCAGAGCAATTACGAGACGAACTCAGCGTCCAGTAATTTCAGAACCCATAACCTTCTCACTGAGCGCCTTCGGACCGCGCGTAACGGCGACGGAACCCGAGCGGACGAGCTCAATAATGCCGTAATGCTCAAGCAAGCTCAGCAGCGCGTCGATTTTGCCGCTCGCACCCGTGGCCTCGATCGTCAACGAATCTGGATTGACGTCAACAACGCGAACGCGGAACAAACGCACAATCTCGAGCACATCAGAACGATTCGTCTGATTGGCCGCAACCTTAATCAACACAAGCTCGCGCTCTACCGTGGTGTTCGGATCGAGATCAACGATTTTGAGCACGTGCAGCAACTTATTGAGCTGCTTCACAATCTGATCGAGCGGCACCTCGTCAACAGCGGCCGTAACCGTAATACGCGAAATATCAGGGCGCTCCGTAGGCGACACTGAAAGCGAGTTGATGTTGAACGCACGGCGAGCGAATAGGCCAGAAATACGTGCGAGCACGCCCGGACGGTTCTCGACGAGCACCGAAAGCGTGTGCAGCGAAGTGTCTCTGTTGGAAGCTGATTGGTATGTCATGTCAGTCCTCCTTCTCACTCGTTCGTCTCTTCAACAGTGCCGGTGCCAGCAGTGCCGGTGTCAGCGGTGTTTGCGGTGTCGATGGCGGCCCCAGAAGCAGTATCAGTGACGGCATGCTTACCGCCGCTCACGCGCTGCAGCGGGCACACACCCGGCTTGTAAATGACGTTATTATTCGACTCACCAGCCGGCACCATAGGGAAGACCATCGCATCCTTCCAGACGCGGAAGTCAATCAGCACAGGGTGATCGTCGACCTCATTCGCATACTTAATTGCAGCCTGCGCCTCTTCCTTCGTCGTAACGCGAATAGCCTCGCAACCGTATGCTTCGGCGAGCTTAACGAAATCAGGCACACCCACGAGATGCGTTTGCTCTTCTTCATGCAGAATCGTGGCCGAGTAATGCTTGTTGAAGAACAGCGTCTGCCACTGACGCACCATGCCATACACCGAATTATTGAGCAGTGCGATCTTGACTGGTGCGTGATCGAGGAATGCCACAGCCAGCTCCTCGCTCGTCATTTGGAACGAACCGTCTCCATCAATGAGCCAAACTGGACGCTTGCCGTCGAAGAAGCGCTGTGAACCGATGGACGCACCAATAGCAGCTGGCAGACCGTAACCCATCGTGCCGAGGCCGCCAGAAGACAGCCAACTATGCGGATGCTCGAACTTCAGCAGCTGTGTGGCCCACATCTGATGCTGGCCGACACCCGAAACCCAAATCGCGTTCGGATCAACGAGCTCACTGAGCTGCTCCACAACCCACTGCGGCGCGAGCGTGCCGTCATCAGGCTCGTCGTACGCAATTGGGTAGGTCTTACGCCAGTCGTCAATCAGACTCCACCATGTGCTCAAGTTTGGCGTGCCATGTTCCTCGTGCAGCTGCTCAATTTCCGGCAGCAGCGCGTGCAGTACTTCCTTCACGTCGCCCACGATCGGCAGATCAACGGCTCTATTTTTTCCGATTTCTGCAGGATCGATATCAATGTGAATAACCCTTGCGCCTGGTGCAAACGCTGCTAACTTGCCTGTGACGCGATCGTCAAAGCGCGTACCAATAGCAACGAGCAGATCAGAACGCTGTACGGCGCCCGTGGCTGCGATCGTGCCGTGCATGCCAAGCATGCCAAGCATTTTCGGGTCAGAGTCAGGAATAATGCCGCGAGCTGGCAGCGTCGTCACAATAGGAGCGCCAGTCAGGTCGGCTAAAGCTTTTATTTCTTCGCTGGCATCAGAGCGCATTGCGCCGCCGCCCACATACAGCACTGGGCGATACGAGCGCTGCAGCATACGCGCAGCTTCTTTAACGACGCGGCCATGTGGCTTAGTCGTTGGATTGTAGCCCGGCAGAATCATGCGCTGAGGCCACGAGTATTGCATCTGGCCAACCTGCGCCGTCTTCGTCATATCAACAACAACTGGGCCTGGGCGACCGGAGGAGGCCACATGGAAGGCCTCGGTCAGCACGCGTGGAATATCCTGCGCATCGGTGACGAGATACGAATGCTTAACAACGGGGTAGGTGGCGCCCACAATATCGGCCTCTTGGAAGGCATCGGTACCAATGGAATCAACGCCGACCTGGCCAGTAATTACGACGATTGGGACGGAGTCCATATTGGCGTCAGCAATGGCAGTAATAACGTTCGTGGCGCCTGGGCCAGAAGTCACAATGCATACGCCGACTTTGCCCGTAGATAGGGCATAGCCTTCGGCTGCGTGACCTGCTGCCTGTTCGTGACGCATGAGTACAAAGCGGAACTTCGTGTCGTCATTAATTGCGTCATAGACGGGCAAAATTGCGCCGCCAGGAATGCCGAAAACATCCTGAACTCCAAGGTCCTCAAGTGCACGAACGAGTGCTTGAGCGCCTGTCATTTGCTCTGCATTGCTATCGCTATGGCTTTTGGCCTGCTTGCGCTGCTCGGATGCTGGCCGAGCAATGCTGCTGAATGCCTGTAGAGGTGTAGGTGACACCGTGCATCCCCTCTCGTCTCTCGTCTTCTTGATCTGTTCGATCTTTTTGATCTCTTCGATCTGTTTGATTCGCACGATGTCGTCATTGGAAGCTCGCATGTTGACGCGTGCCTTTGCATTGACGAAATCGCTGCAAATCATGAATTGGCGCGCTGAAAAGCAACGCTGCCAATCATTTGCGTCATATTACGCGAAGAATGATCGGGGGTATTCAACATGTTCGGATGCTGGTTGTGTAGGTAGGAGAGTGCCGTTTTGTCGGGTATCCGACGAATTTGCACATGAAGGGGCTTTTTACGTGCCGTTTTGTCGCTTGTCCGACAGATCTGCACATGAAGCTATGTTTTTGAAGATTTTTGGTTCTTCGTGTGCGGTTTTATCGGATATCCGACGAATTTGCACATGAAGGGGCTCTTTACGTGCTGTTTTATCGCATAACCGACGGATCTGCACACGAAGCCTCAAAATTGAAGTTTTATCAGTCTTTATGTGCTGTTTTGTCGCTTATCTGACGAATTTGCACGCGAACAGTCTTTTTACGTGCAGTTTTGTCGGGTATCCGACAGATTTGCATGTGAAGTGCACCGTTACGAAGCATATTGTTGTGAAGTGCATGATTGCATGATTAGCACACGGCTGGCAATAAAAAAGACTGCTGATTATCGCGTGATGCGGTTGCTCAGCAGTCTGTATTAGGTATATGAATTCAGTAGGTTGAGTTGGTTGTTTCCTAATGAATTCAATGATTCAAACTCATTGCTCGAACGGATTCAGTTCTTCGAATCAGCCTTGGCATTCTTCTTCTCGAGGTCATCAAGTGCATGCCAAGCCTGCTCTGCAGCAGCCAGCTGAGCCTTGCGCTTGCTCGAGCCCTTGCCCTTGCCCCAAACGTGGCCGTCGTCACCAATCAGTGCCTCAGCAGCGTACTCAGGTGCATATTCAGGACCGCCAACTGCCATGCGGAAGTGTGGCTCTTCATAACCGAGCTCACGAGCCTTGACCACCAGCGACGTCTTCCAATCCAGAGCAGGACCTTCGGTCATCATCTCAGCCAGCACATCGTCGATCAGCCTGTGCACGACTTCACGAGCACCATCAATGCCGTGCTCAACGAACGTGGCACCAATCAGCGATTCAACAATGTCGCACAGAATCGAGTCCTTATCAGCACCGCCCTGAGCGGCTTCGCCGTTTCCCAGCAGAATGTATGGGCTCACGTGCAGCTTTTCACGTGCCACGCGAGACAGCTCTTCCTCAGAAACTGCTTTTGCACGCATCTTAGCGAGTTCACCTTCACTCAGATCTGGGTGATCGAAGAACATGGTCTCCGTTGAAACGAGCTCAAGCACTGCATCGCCAAGGAACTCAAGGCGCTCATAGTTGAGCGTGCCAGGGTTCTCGTGCGAGAACGAACGATGGGTTAAAGCTTCAACAAGCAGCTCTGGCGAAATCGTGGTGCCAAGAGCGTCGAGCAGCGGCTGCGCCGCATTGTGCTCAGCAATTTGGTTCGTGATGTATTTGACATCGACATGCTTCGCCATACGATCTCCTTCAAAGCGCGTAATACTTGCAACCTTACTCAGGCCGCTATAACGCGCAGTTCATGCTTGTTGTTGGTTTTTCAGTTCTAATACGTCTTCGAGCCTTTATATAAGGCGTTTTTCGTAGTTGTACAGTGCCCTAAAAGCGCTGTATATACGCAAAAACCCTGCCACCCGTCGATGGCAGGGTTTCTTAGTGCGTGCCAATTGGCATCAACGCGTCAAATAGCTCACTTGGAGAGCGTTTCGCGGATTGCTTCGCGGTACACGCGACCACGGTACATGCCGCAGCTTGGGCATGCGATGTGAGCGAGCGTTGGAGCGCCGCAGTTTGCGCAGACGATGGTCTGAGCAGCCTGAGCCTTCCAGTTTGCGCGACGCGAGTGCGTGTTTGCGCGCGAGGTCTTGTACTTAGGCAGTGCCATTTTGCATTCCTCTATTTCGATCGAACAATATGAGCTTAAGCGTGAAGAAGTCTACCTGAGCCCCGGTACAAATACCAGCACTCATTCAGTGTGTCTTGGCAATCGCGAACCAATTGCCAAGGAATTACTGATGGTAAAGCCTCGACTTCTGAGTTCCTGAGTCCCAGAGTTCTCGAGTTTCAGTGTCTCAGAGTTCCCGAGCTTCTGCGCTGCTAAGCCTCTCAGCGCTCAGTCTTCGTCTTGCTCGTTTTCCAACTGCTGCTTCAGTGCTGCCAAACCAGCAAAACGCATATCGACCTGATCGTGGTGGTGATCTGGGTTCTCGTTCAGATCCAGACCGCACTGTGGGCACAGGCCCTTGCAATCAGGACGGCACGTTGGCTGCAGAGGCAGAGCATCCACGAACGTATCGCGGATCAATGCTTCCAAATCAGCGAAAGAGCCGTTATCAATCAGCGGATACAGATCCTCAGATTCCTCTTCGCCAGCAATAATCTCGACTTCCTGCTCCTTACCGTTCTTGCCACGGGAAGAGCGGCCGTTCATAGCCTCTGCACGTGAAGACTCATAAGGGAAGAACGCTACAACGTCGCGCTTCAAATCCTGATCAATATCCACATCGCAGCGGGCGCAAACAGCATGCATAGGAGCTGTCATCGAGCCCATAAAAATAAGGCCATCCACAATAGAGTCAAAGTGACCGTCGACCTGCACAGGAGCATTTTCCTTAATACCCACATAGCTGTCGCCAATGCCACTTGGAGCAGGGAATTCCTTATTCAAATCCATCGTTTGACCTGGGCGCGACCCAACTTGCGCCACAGGAACAGTCCATTCCGTATATTCCACGCGTGCCATGCACATTCCTTTCCGGCTGTGTGCTATCGCTACTGTATTCTTCGCTCAGCTTTGTAACGCGTAGCAGTATAGTACGGTCAGCCTCACTCGTCACGGGCTTCATCGTTGTCAGCGTTCTTATTCCTGAGCTTTTCGCATTGACAACCGCAATGACGATGAGTTAGCAAAAATTATAAGATGACCTCATCATTGTGTGGAATCTCACGTGATTAGCTCATCAATGCATACAAATAATGAGCATTTTCCCACTATTCAGTCTCATTTTCATAAGATCTTCATTAAATTATTGCGCAAGCAATAGGTGCTGAACCCTTACTAGAGGCAGCTATTCGCAAGGTATATCAGCGGATCGTATGAGAGAGCGAATCTGCGCAACAATATCTTGCGAAAAATGAGAGAAGAAAAAAGTGGATTGTTGAGGGATAAGTTATGGATAAAAAGAGGACGGTGCTGTTCATTACATTGAGCGTAATGGCTACTGTGCTGTGTGCTAGCCTCGGCGTACTCCTAGCAAATATTTGGACCATGCCAACTATGGTGTTGGCGGCGGGCATTGTTATTGCAGCCTTTTATATGCAATCCAACGCTACGGTGCGAAAATTCTTTGCCCAGCAATCCGGCTCTGATCAAGATACGCAAGCGCCTCGCGCAATCGACAATCTATCGCTTGGCTCGAAGCTGTCATTCTTCGCAATTTGCTTGGTGCTGTTCTTCGGCGTATACGTTCTCGTCGAAACCGTGCAAGAGGTCGGCCTACCATCCTCGACGTCTAACGGCCTCGGTTCACCAGCACTGGTGGCATTTGGTTTGCTGACTATTGCCTACGCCGGCATGGCTGTTCTGAACGGCGTACTCCTGACCAAGTGTGCTCCTGTTTCTGTCGTCACCCCAGCAATGAATATGCACGGCTAAGCGTCTATCAAAAAGCTCCATATCCAAGCGTTTTTCAGTCGTTTGGTATGGAGCTTTTGCTGTATCTACGCGTATGTACGTGTATGCACGTGTACACATGCGTCAGGCATCAAGCCGCCGAAATTTAGCGGATATCACTCATCGCGATCTTCGTCGTCTTCAACAGCCTCGCCATTCTCAGCATTCAAATCATCCTGAGCCTGACGCTGACGTTCCTCAAGCACGCGAATGCCATTCGTCACGTCGTGACTTGCCTTGTTGAGCTGCTGCTGCAGTTCTTCCATAACGCGCAGGCTGTAACGATCAGCGCCCTGCGTCAGGTGATCGGCCTTCTGCTGAGCCTGCTCAATAATCTGACGAGCCTTCTGACGTGCAATTTCGGTCACGTTCTCCTGGCCTGCCAGATACTGTGCCTGCTCGCCAGCCTCGCGCACCATATCAGCTGCGCGGCTCTGAGCGCTCGTCACAATAACGTTGGCCTGCGTTTGTGCGGCCTCCAAGCGGTGCTCGGACTCACGCATGAGTGCCGAAGCGCGCTCGAGCTGTACTGGCAGCATCGTCTTAAGCTGTTCAAGTTGATCAAGAATGTCGTTGCGATCGACCTTCACCATAGAAGGCTGGAACATCGCGCCCTTAGCGTCCTGCAGCTGCGTTTCGATCTGGTCAATGACGTCGTAAACAGTCGTGAATTCCTGCCTGCTCTGCATGATCTCGTCGTTGCCGTGCTCCTGCAGATCTGGCAGATCTTCCATGCTTACTCGCTGCTGAGGGACGACCGTGCTCTCCTGAGTTGCGTCATCTGACTCGTTCATCTGTTCTCCTTCAAGCTGGTCCACTCGTCGCCGCACTTCATTCTACTGGTTTTGCAGTCTTTTTTATTTCTGCTCAAGCCTCTTGATCAGTTCCGAGCTTCTCCATCAATGGCTTACGAATGTAGGCCGGAACCATTTCGCTAATATCACCGTTGTGACGTGCAACGTCCTTAACAACAGAGCTGGAAACGTGTTCAAGAATTGGATCGGCAGGTAAGAACAGTGTTTCAACACCAGCAAGCTTGCGGTTCACCAGTGCCATGCCAAGCTCTGCTTCATAATCGCCATTTTGACGCAAACCCTTAACGATAACGGGTGCGCCAACCTCGCGGCAATAGTCGCAAATGAGGCCGCTGGTTGAAGTTACTTTGCAATTCGTGCAACCAGCATCTTCAAGCACATGCTTAATGAAATCAACACGTTCTTCTGCTGTGAACATTGGTTGCTTAGCTGCGTTCGCGGCCACCACGACGTGGACTTCGCTGAACAACTGGGAGCAACGCATGATCACGTCGAGGTGTCCGTTAGTGATTGGATCGTACGATCCAGGACATACTGCAATGGTCATGCTTACAGCCTAGTGCCAAGAACCGAATTCGGCTGCTGGAAACAGGCCAAATTATGTACGAATTTGGTGTAGAGCTAAACAATCTTGGCGGGGAGACATAACTTGAGACGCAAATTCAAAATGTGCTCAGCATGCAAAATATTGTGTAATCCATAAAAGTAGTGCTTATACAGTAAACAATACGCAATTATTTCTGGCATTTGCCATGGATCGTAAACATGAATACGAATCCTTAAAAACATGTCGAAATAGCAACATTGATTGTTGGACAATTGCGCGTAATTTCAACAAAGCTCAGGAATCTGAGAGACACATGAACCCGTTGTGGTCATGATGAATAGGGGGAAAAATATGAAAACGTATAGAGGCATTATTGCAGCAATGAGCGTGGTTATTGTTGCAACGATTCTGGCTGTTGGTGTACTGCTCGCGTTCGTATGGACCATTCCATCTGTGGTTGTATCGCTTATTGCAGCAGCAGTCGTTATTGTGACAGCGTTCAAACGAATGCCAATGCCAGCACAACTTGATGTGTTCCACACGTCGCTATTCCATCGTTTGCTCATGATTGCAGCATGCTTCATGATGCTCATGGGAGTAGAAGATGTCATCGCCTCAATGCGTGATGCAGGTGTGCCATCTATGACGTCGTCGGGTCTAGGTGTACAAGCAATTCTTGGCTTTGCACTGGCAGCACTTGCGTTCATTCCGATAGCAATTGTGCGAATGTCGTATTTCGATAAGGCTGCAAAACCTATATGCCAAAAGCCAGCAAAAGCTTAAAGAACGAACTCATCAAATCGTGTGCAGTGCTGCTATATAACGCGCAATGCTGCTATTTATCGGGTAGTGCTGTCATGCAGTGAATAACGCTGTAATATAACGAGCAGCACTATGCGATCTATTAAATAACACGGTTATGCATTAGGGCAGTACTGCACACGATTTGTTTTGATACGTCAGGCAGTACTGCACGTGATTTGCCTTGGTAAGTCAGGTAGCACTGCATGCGATTTGCCAGAGTAAATCAGGCAGTACTGCACATGATTTGTCTCAGTAAATCAGATAGCACTGCACGCGATTTGCTTGAGCCAATCTGAATGAATTCTTATATTTTGGACTGCAATTTTCGTTGAAAAATAAATAATGAGGGGTTACCCCTATACATGTAATGAGACGTTCTTATATAAAGCATTCCACATTGTAAGAATTTGTGAATATCGTATGAAAATTGCCCATATTCTGGGTGATCACGTTGCATTGGTGCAATGTGATTTCACGAAGCCAGCGACGACTCGTGAATAATTGAACGACTCTATGCATGAATCACGAATCTACAGAAGTGAAACAGCAGTAGATCGTGAACTCGGGGGAGAAGTGACGATGAACAAACTTACTATTGCGCTCTTCAGTGCGACTACGGCAGCCGCACTTGTAGGAATGGGCTTTTGGCTTTCACACCGTTGGACCGTTGCGTCTGTTGTTATTTCAGCGCTCGTGGTGATGGTGCTTATTGTGATGGCATCGCGTCATATGAGCATGCCTTCAAGCGATATGGTTCGCAATTCAAATGCTTTGCAGCAAACCGTGAATGCGACCAGTGTGGTGCTCGTAATTCTTGGATTCGTAAGAATTCTTAATGCGATGAGCCAGGCAGGCGTCCCATCAGCAGATGCCAATGGTCTTGGATGGAATGCCTTCGCGGGTTTTATTACGATTGCCGCGGCATTGGTGCCACCAACAATTGCTCATCTGATTTTTGGTAAGAAGCGCGATGCTTCGGCAGAGTGATTGTACTGAGCTTTACGAGGCAAAAGCACAGAACCTGTAGCAGCACAATAAAAAACTCCGCGTCTCAGTAGTTGCAGAAGCAATGTACTTGACGCGGAGTTTTTTTATGTCTCAGTCTTGGCCGCCCTTGCCGCCCATCATTTCACCGAAAATGCGCTTGCAGTCAGGGCAAATTGGGTACTTCGAAGGATCATGCTTCGGTACCCACACCTTGCCGCACAGTGCGACTACAGGTCGTCCCGTCAGACGCGACTGGGCAATACGATCGCGAGACACATAATGTGCAAAGCGATCCGAATCACCCTCGTCCGTGCGCTGCGTCTCTTCTTGAGGACGCTCGAGTACGGCCGTACCTGTCGATGAATCGGGATCAGAAAGCGGTGATACTGGATCAACGTCATCAAATGCGAAAGTCATTTGTCGTCCCTCCTCTACGTGTATGCGTCCTAAACTTTAGCAGCACCCATTTTCATTTGTACAGAGAATCTTGCATGATTTGCAGATTTATTTAGTGCAAATCTTTAGGAATCTCAGTGGAAATCAGCTTCGTGCGGCGCTGTGCCTCACAAACCGCAGATTTCGTCGATCTTCTGCAGTTCTGTGCCTCATAAACCGCAGATTTCGTCGATCTTCTGCAGTTCCTCATCGGTGAAGTGCGTATTATTGACGGCTTCTACATCGTCAAGAACCTGCTCAGGACGTGAAGCTCCCACGAGCACCGACGTTACGGCATCATCGTGCAGCAACCAAGCCAAAGCCATTTGCGACAGCGACTGGCCACGCGTCTGAGCCATTTCGTTCAGTGCACTGACCTTCGTCATAATCGCATCGTTTAAGTCAGTAGCCTTCAAGAATCGTGGATCATGACCAATACGGCTATCAGCTGGAATGCCGTTGAGATAGCGATCCGTCAGCAGACCCTGATCCAGTGGTGAGAACGTGATTAAGCCCTTATTGAGCTTCTTCACGGCCTGCTTAAGACCATTGTGCTCAATCGTGCGATCGAAGATGTTATAGCGATTCTGCGCAATAATAAACGGCACATGCATCTCGTTGAGCAGCGTGGTAGCTGCTTCCAACGTTTCGCCGTCATAATTTGAAAGGCCTACGTACAGTGCCTTACCGCTGCGCACAATCTGTTCTAATGCACCCATCGTCTCTTCAAGAGGCGTATTCGCATCCATGCAGTGGTGATAGAAAATATCCACATAATCCAGACCCATGCGCTTGAGCGACTGGTCAAGACTTGCAATCAGATACTTACGAGAGCCGCCCACGCCATAAGGACCAGGCCACATATCGAAGCCAGCCTTAGTGGAAATAACGAGCTCATCACGATGAGCACTAAAGAGGTCCTGCATGAGGCGACCGAAATTCTTCTCGGCTGAGCCATATGCAGGACCATAATTATTGGCTAAATCAAAATGAGTAATGCCATTGTTAAACGCAGTGCGCGCTATAGCTTCCATAGTGTCATAGCGCGCATTGTCGCCGAAGTTGTGCCATAGTCCCAAGCTAATTCTTGGGAGTTGCAAGCCGCTGTTACCGCAGCGTACATATTCCATTGATTCGTATCGACTTGGATCAAACATGTCAGACGTATCAAACATGGCACCGACCTTCTAGTTCAAAGAGAATGGTTCAGGCGCTGTATCCACCGTTCACCGTAATGCGGAATGAACAGAAATCAGGAATCCAGTAGGCCTGAATGAATTCTACGAAGTTTCCGAGAAGGTCGAAATTAATGCCCGTAGAGAAGAGGACCGGCGTTCCCTCAAGATGCTGCAGTAAAGCGGCGTGCGTGGTGTCGAGGGCTGTGACGGAAACGTCAACAGTGCCAGTCGTTGGCTCCATATGAGCGGCCTTAATCGTGTCCATAACGGAGTTATTAATCAGGCCTTCGTTCTCCTGAATAATGGCCTGCAGCTGAGGCGTGGCCGGCAGATACGACGTCTCAATCGAGACTGGGCCGGCGCTGATCTTGCGCAGCTGAATAACCTCGTAGAACTGGTCCTGATCAAGCGTAGGGATTTCGCAAGCGTACAGGTCGAGCTCTTCTGGACGATCGATAAGCGTAAGAGAAATAAGTTCAGTCGTCGTTGGCTCGGTCGTTACGATTGCGGCCTTAGCCCAATCGGTCATCGTTTCAAGACGGTGGCTGTCGAGCGCAACGTAGCCACTACCATGCTTTGGGCAAGCGGCTGTGCGAACGAGAGTTTCACTGCTGTAACCCTCAGATTCAGACTGCGAAAGATTGTCTGCCGCATGTGAGCGAGTAACAGGATCCTCGCCAATGTGAGCGGAATTGACAATTTCTTCGACTTCTGCGCGAAGGTTTTCGAAATCCTCAAGAGATTCATCATTAAAGCCCGTGGCAAGAGTTTCGAACAGATGGTTCGAGTCTGGTGATGCAGTCATTGTGTTCTCTCCTCAGAAGCGAGCCAAAGGCCCGCAAAAGATGCATAGTGGCTGTTTTAGACGAGTCCACCATAGCAATTGTTGAATTGAATTCATATAGCTATGAAGAAGCAAGATCATAGAGTTCCGAGTTTCGGCTTCATGCTTGTGTAATCTTCATGACTCGGGGGCACCCCGAAGTGGCTGCCCTAGAAATGAAATCGTAGTCATAATGATACCCCGACGGGGGTATAGAAAAAGGCGGAACCACGATGTGGAATTCCGCCTTACTCCGTCCATAATTTGGACGGATGTGAAGATTTAGGACTTCTCCGACAATATCTCAGAAATAAATTCACAAATTACTTCAAAACTGACGTCTGAAGTTACTTCAGAAGTTATTTCGGAGCCTACTTCAAAACCGTCGTCTCGGTTGGAATAACCGGATCGCCACGCATCAAGCTCTGTGCCGTAATTGGCAGCTCAGAAAGCGTCTTAGCGTGGAACTGCTGGGCATCCATAATGGCCTGATGACCTGTGAACTGGTCGTTAATCTCGCCATGATTCACAAACGTCGTCAGCAGATTGCGCCAATTTTCTGGTGCACCGAACGAGTTGAGTGCCTCTTCAGGACCAGCAACCACGTGCTCGCAATCAGCCAGATCGCCCTCAAACGAGCGGTAGGCAAGCTTACGACCTGGCACCGTGGCCTTGTCCTTCGACTTCTTAGCCACTGGCTCCATCGCACCGCTGACGCCCTCGCGCTCGGTCAGCTTGTAGACCATAGCGCACGTTGGAGCGCCAGAGCCCGTCACGAGCTGCGTGCCAACGCCATACGAGTCCACCGGGGCCGTCTGCAGCGAAGCGATCGCATACTCATCCAAGTCGTTCGTCACCGTAATCTTTGTGTTGCCTGCGCCAAGTGCATCGAGCTGCGAACGTACGCGCTGTGCCAGCTGTGCCAGATCGCCCGAATCAATGCGCACGCCGCCAAGCTCAGGACCAGCGACTTCCACAGCCGTCTTCACAGCGTCCTCGATTGAGTAGGTGTCCACAAGCAGCGTCGTATTGCGACCAAGTGCCTGGATCTGCGACTCGAAGGCATCGCGCTCAGAATCGTGCACGAGTGTGAAGCAGTGGGCTGCCGTGCCGATTGCCGGCAGATCATACAGCTGAGCAGCCAGCAGATTTGCCGTGCCCTTGAAGCCGCCGATCATTGCAGCTCGGCTGGCAGCAACGGCAGACCATTCGTTCGTACGACGACCACCCATATCCATGCATGGACGACCCTTCGCGGCGCTAGCCATGCGCGAGGCTGCCGACGCAACGGCCGAATCATAGTTGAAAATCGAAAGAATCAGCGTCTCCAGCAGCGTGCACTCTGCAAACGTGCCTTCGACCTGCAAAATAGGGGAGTTCGGGAAGAACACGTCACCCTCGCGGTAACCGCGCATCGTTCCCGAGAACGAGTAATTTTCGAGCCATTTAATCGTCTGCGGACTCACGATCTTGCGGTCGGCAAGGAACTTGAGATCCTCGTCGGTTGGGTGAAAATCGCGCAGCGCCTCGAGCAGTCGGCCCGTACCCGCAACCACGCCGTAACGCCTGCCCTCTGGCAGGTGGCGCGTGAACACCTCGAACACACACTTGCGTTGCGCTGTGCCGTCCTGCAGGGTCGCGTCGAGCATGGTGTACTCGTACATGTCCGTCATCATGGCCGGTGAGTAGTCCACCATTCGCGTCTCCTTACTCTTCTTTATTTCTCTCGCTGCCGCAAGTATCCGTTGCAACCACACTAGCCCAACCCTCGCTGTTTGGGCGAGTTTTGCTTAATTTGGGCTTATGCCTAAGCGTAAACACAAGCGTAATGCGTTGACCCACGGCGTTACTATCAAAAACGTATAGAAATGCACAAAAACGTATGTAAGTGCAATGAAGAACTGAACTACAAACTGAACTGTGGAAAGCGATGGCGATCAAGATGAGCAACCAGTTCAATAGCGAAATTACTCGTGCAGATGGTAGGGCAACGGACGAGCTGCGTCCTGTTCGTATTACGAATAGCTTCACTGATATTCCAGAAGGTTCCGTGCTGATTGAGTGCGGTAATACGCGCGTGATGTGCACGGCAACGTTCACGCAGGGTGTGCCACGTTGGCGCAAGGATTCTGGTCTTGGCTGGGTTACCGCTGAATACGCTATGCTGCCACGTGCAACGGCTGAGCGCACGGATCGTGAATCGGTTCGCGGCAAGATCGGTGGCCGTACGCACGAGATCAGCCGTCTGATCGGTCGCTGCCTGCGCGGTGTGGTTGATATGAAGGCTCTGGGTGAGAACCAGATTCAGATCGACTGCGATGTGCTGCAGGCTGATGGTGGTACGCGTACTGCTTCTATTACGGGCGCATACGTAGCCATGGTGGAAGCACTGCGTTGGGCTGAAGAGAACAAGTTCATTAAGTCGGCAGCCAAGGTCATTAAGGACTCGGTTTCCGCTGTGTCGGTTGGTGTTATTGATGGCACGCCAATGCTTGATCTTCCATACGTTGAGGATTGCAAGGCAATGACCGATATGAACGTTGCTATGACCGGTTCGGGCGACTTCATTGAGATCCAGGGCACTGCAGAGCACCGTCCATTCTCGCGCAACGAGCTCAATACGCTGCTCGATCTGGCAGAAAAGGGCAACCGCGAGCTGCAGGCTGCACAGGCCGACGTGCTCGAAGCCGACGCCGAAGCAGGTCGCTGAGTAAATCGCTGCAAAATCAACGAACGCACAACTTCGTCTGCTGACACGGCCTACCTCCCGCACGTAAGGCAGTTACAGAAAACATTGTGCTGTCTTACTCCCGCACGTAAGGCAGTTACAAAGTCAGCAGACGAATCGCGCTGCGAAAGGACGCAAGATGCGCATTATTGTTGCCACACATAATGAGGGCAAGCTGCAAGAGATTAACCGCATTTTGACTGACGAGCTGAAGAAGGTCGGCAGTAGCGCTGACTTTGAACTCGTCTCCGCAGGAAGCCTTGGCTTGGCAGACCCAGTCGAAGATGGTGTGACGTTTGAGCAGAACGCTCTCATCAAGGCTCGTACCGTTGCTAAGGAAACTGGTTGCCCAGCAATTGCCGACGATTCCGGTCTTGTTGTGGACGTTATGGGCATGGCCCCAGGCGTGCTCTCTGCACGCTGGTGCGGTAAGCATGGTGACGATGTAGCTAACTACAAGCTGCTGCTTGCTCAGCTGTCTGATATTCCAGACCGTAACCGCCAAGCACGCTTTGTGTGCGCTGCAGCGCTCGCTGTTCCAGACAAGCAGAAGATTGATGGTGTTTATGCCATCGATGATGAAATGACTGCACATGGCGAAATGAAGGGCTCGCTTATTCGTGAGCCTCGTGGCGACAACGGCTTCGGCTATGACCCAATCTTCGTGCCAGACGATCAGCCAAAGGAAGTCGCTGAGAACCTGAACGATATGGAACCTTTGACCTCTGCACAGATGACTGCTGAGCAGAAGAATGAGATTTCGCATCGTGGCAAGGCTCTGCGAGCTCTGGCTAAGTCGCTGGTGCCACTGATCGCTGGCTGAGCAAGGCTGTTTTACTGGTGCTACTAATTGCTGGGTGATTAAGGCTTTTATTGGCTGATTGAGGCTTTCGCTGGTCAAGTACTGCGTTTGCTGGCTAATCGAGGTTTTGCTAGCCAGAAAACATTTGTTGCAAGCCGCATAGTTCTTTTGTTGAGCTATGCGGCTTGTTGTTGTTTTGATGATGATTTCTGCTCAACGATTGCATATTGGCGATATCTTGCCGATGATTACCTGTTGGCGGTTCCTTGTTGGTGACCTCCGAGTAGGCTATTTGGAGGTTTAATCACGAGTTGAAGTTTTTTAACGGTAGAAGATTTGGTGTTGTACATGCGTAATTTCAAATTTGAGTTGATTTCTGCAAATGAGTTCAATGAGTTTGCACAACATGCGCCATATGCCAATTTCCAGCAGACCTCTGCCATGGCTCGAGTTCGTGAAGCTAATGGTGCTCGTATTGCGTTCACCGCAGTCAAGGAAAACGATCAGATTGTGGCGGCAGCACTGCTCGCTGTGTACGGCTCTTCGCTGACGAAGTTTGCTTCGGTAACCGATGGCCCACTGTGCGACTTCGATGATGCAGAGCTGACGAAGTTCTTCCTCGACGAACTCATTGCTTATGCCAAGAAGCAGGGTGCTGTGCATCTGGACTTCACGCCTGAGCAGACATACTGCGTGCGTACCGATCTCGGCGAAGAGGTGACCGAAGAAGTCCCTGCAATTCCTGCAGATCTCATGTCTCTGGCTAAGCCAGACGATGCTGCTGTTGCCAACATCAAGGCAGAAGGCTTCGCTCACGAAGGCTTTACGATCGGCTACACGCCTGTACCACGTTGGCGCTTTGTTAAGGACGTTGCTCCATTTGCTGATGCTCAGGCACTGCTTGCCTCGTATGCAAAGAACACGCGTCGTAACGTCAAGATTGCTAAGAACAGCTGTGTGAAGGTTCGTCAGCTCAAGCGTGATGAGCTCAACATCTTCCACGACATCTGCGATCTGAGTTCTGAGCGCCAAGGCTTCACGAACCGTACGCTGACCTATGCGCAGCAGATCTTCGATATGTTCGGTGATGATGCAATGTTCATGATCGCTGAGATCCATATGCAGGAATACATCAAGGCTTGGCAGACGAAACTGGACACGGCAAACAAGCAGATTGCCCAGATTGAAGCTGAGCAGGAAGCCGGACACGAGCTGGGCGACAAGAAGCTCAACAAGCTGCGCACGGCAAAGCAGAACGCAGAGGCAGCAGTCAAGCGCATTGCTAAGGCTAAGCAGCACATTGAGGAAGACGGCGAGATTGTGCCAGTGGCAGCGTCGCTGTTCCTCGTGCAGCCACGCGAGATGGTGTACCTGATGAGCGGCAGCAACGACAAGTACGCCAAGTTCTATGCTCCAACGGCTCTGCAGCACTGGGCAATGTCGTGGTGTGTGGAGCATGGCATTAAGCGCTACAACTTCTATGGCATCTCGGGCTACTTCAACGATTCGCATGCAGAAGGCGCAGGCGTGCTCGAGTTCAAGCAGGGCTTCAACGGCTACGTTGAAGAGCTCATGGGTGAATTCTCGATCGTGCTGCGCAAGGGCGTTTACCGCCTCGAGCGCATCGCTCACAAGATCCTGGGTCGCTGAGGCGCATAACACTCGTTTATAAGGGTGCGTAGCTGGGCGTAAGGCTTTCTACTAGTAATGCATCGGTTTCTTTACTGGTAAGCATCGGGTTTCTAGTTACGCAATAACCTTCTAATCGTTAGACTTTGGCCGAGAGCCTTTACTGTACTGATAGTTCAGTGAGGTTTTCGGCTTTTTGCGTTTTTTACACGCTCTATCGAGCTTGATTGGCATGCTCTACAGGCTTGTATTTTGCTTCGGATGCTGAATCCGGCACAGATCACACACCCAACTTGACGATGATTTGTGAAAGGGTGTGCGAGCTGCGTGATATTTCGCCAGTGATGGCGGCTAAAACACACTCTTTCACAATTCGCTGTTGAGTTGAGTGTTTTCACGCACACCCAACTCATTGAGCAAATGTGAAAGAGTGTGCAGTGAATCTCAGAATTGCTGGAATACAGTCATTTATTACTTACGGAACACACTCTTTCACAATTTATGAAGGAGTTGGGTGTGTTTTATGCCTCAAACAGTCCCTCAATAGACTGAAATTACGGCTCGGATTGAGAATTGTCCTCAAAAATAGTTTCTTCAAGCCTGAAATTGAGGTGTGTGATGCCGGACTGTGCGGTATTTAAGGCTGAAGGCAACAAAAAGTATCAGGCCTTGTGCGAGTTTGAGTGGGTCTCAGAACCTCGTCACACTGCTACGGCGAAATTTTCGAAAAGCGTGTGGTCGGGGTTAAATAAGTCGGCGGAACTTAGCCATTCCTAACGACCCTAATTTCACTGATACGCATTTGGAACTCGATAGCAGTGTGGAAAATCTTGGAGACCCCATGTTTTCGTATGAATGGTTCTCGCTAAGGGCTGTTTTATCGCACATAGTTTCTATTACGGCTGCTTATGGTGTGATTTTTGATTGCAGCGCGCTTCCCGAGCGCTAGAGCTCTTCAGAAAAATATGACCAAAATATGACCAGGCGCAAAACCGTTCTGCCAGTAAGTCTCAGAAGGCATGAGAAGACGTTAAATACTGCTAAATCGTGCCCAAATCATGCCCAAAAAACAAAAAGGAGCACCAAACAAGGTGCTCAAAACGTTGTAATTTCCACGATTAGAAGAGTGCGCGAGATGGGAATCGAACCCACACGACCGAAGTCACAGGAACCTAAATCCTGCGCGTCTACCAATTCCGCCACACGCGCGCATAGCTACGGTATCTCATTTATAGCGACTACGCCACTGTAATCCCGTAGAGGCAAAAATAAAACCCCTGAGCGCAAACTCAGGGGTTTTGCCGGAGCCATTTGACAGAATCGAACTGTCGACCTTCTCATTACGAGTGAGACGCTCTACCGACTGAGCTAAAATGGCACATTGCTTACCGCAACAAGACAGAAAGTCTATAGTAAGTCATTCGAAATGTCCAATCGATGGACCGATACGGCGTGTCGCAAGTAATTCCGTGCGCAGAGCAACAGGGATTCGGCTACGATGAAGACCATGAGTGTTACAAGCGGATTCGACGATTTTTACGCCATCATCCCTGCTGGAGGTGTGGGCACAAGGTTGTGGCCGCTGAGCAGGCAAGACAAGCCAAAGTTCCTGTATGACCTACTGGGGCAGGGTAGAACACTCATTCAATCGACGTTTGATCGTCTCGCTGCATTGGCTGGCGTAGATCATGTCTGCATCTCTACAGGAGCGCACCATGTAGCCGCTGTGCGTAAGCAGCTGCCAGAAATTGATGATTCGAGGATCTTTGCGGAGCCAAGCCCGCGCGACTCAACGGCAGCAATTGCATTAGCTACGGCCGTGCTGGCTAAGCGCCATGGCGACCAGATTATTGTCGGCTCGTTTGCGGCAGACCACGTTATCCGCGGTAAAGCGGACTTTATTGAAGCAGTTCGTCAGGCAGTCGAAACGGCACGTGCTGGTTATGTCACCACAATCGGCATCGCAGCAAGCCGTCCTTCAACGGCTTTTGGCTATATTCATGAGGGTCCTAGCCTTGCAGCTGAGATTCCAGATGCTCCAGACGCTCATCTTGTAGAGCGCTTTGTAGAAAAGCCGGATTCAGCAACGGCTCAGGCATATCTGTCAACAGGGGAGTACCGCTGGAACGCAGGCATGTTTGTTATGCGCGCAGACGTACTGCTGAAGCACCTGCATGAGTCTCGTCCTGCTTTGGCTGAAGCAATTGATCGTATTGCTGAAGGTATTGTGCGCGACGATGAAGCGCTTGAAGAGGCAATGCATGATGCCCGCCTTGAAGGTAAGAATCCACGCGAAGCTGTTGATGCTCGTGACTTCCATCAGTTCCGTGATGAGGCTATGAGCGCAAATTGGTACGGCATCGAGAAAATCGCATTTGATTACTCAGTCGCTGAACCACTGTCGCTCTCTGGTGGCGTTGCAATGATTCCTGGCGATTTCGGTTGGGATGATATTGGCGATTTCAACTCGGTCGCAGCACTGCTACCAAGCGTGAATGAGCGCAACGTCAAGATTCTGGGCGATACCGATCTTGTTGCCATGCGCGATTCAGCTGGTGATGTTGTAGTACCTGACGCCAACCGCCTTATTGCTTTGCTCGGTGTGAACGATATGGTCGTTGTGGATACTCCTGATGCGCTGCTTGTTGCGCCACGAGCAAGGTCGCAAGAAGTAAAGGCAATGGTTAAGTACCTATCTGAGATCGGTCACGACGAGGTCCTTTAAGGTATTTCACCACCTTTAAGGTATTTCACCACCTTTAAGGTATTCCACTACCTTTTAGAAATTTCCCCACCTTTAAGCCCTTACCTTTAAGTCCTCGCCTTTAAGGTTTCGCAATCTCTTATGGGGTTACCCCGTGCCGTGCCGCCGGGGTAACTCGCGGTTTACCTATAGATCACCCCGTGCCTTGTTTCTAAGTCACTCCGCATCTCACACTGTTGTCCATATTTGTGAACATTCGCTCATTTTTCGCGCGTTTTATGTGAATTCGTGTCTGCTTTCATGAGTATCTTGTCATAATGAATGCAAACAAATGCCGCGATTTGTACGGATTCAAGTTAGATCCCAAGTCCGCCGCGGCAACCGATTTGGTTCGAAGATGATGAAAGGACCGATTCATGGCTATCAATCCACCAGTCGATGCCACGCAGACCCCAGCCTGGGCCAAGCTGCAGAAGCACTATGACGAGCTGCAGGCAGAGGGCATTGACCTCAAGAAGTGGTTCGCTGAAGATGCGGATCGTGTGAAGAACCTGACGTTCGATGCAGGCACGCTGCACTTCGATCTGTCCAAGAACCTGATCAAGCCAGAGACGCTGGCAATGTTCGCTGAGCTCGCTGACGATGTCAAGCTGGCTGAGCGCACCAAGGCTATGTTCTCCGGCGTGCACATCAACAACACCGAGGATCGCGCTGTGCTGCACACGGCTCTGCGTCGTCCAGACTCCGACAAGGGCGCTGTCATCGTTGATGGCCAGGACGCTGTTGCTGACGTTCGCGCAACGCTCGAGCGCATCTATGCTTTCGCTAACAAGGTCCGCTCCGGTGAGTGGAAGGGCGTTACCGGCAAGGAAATCAAGACGGTCGTCAACATCGGTATCGGTGGTTCCGATCTGGGTCCTGCCATGGCTTACAAGGCTCTGCGCCCATACGCAGACGCTGGCATCACCGCTCGCTTCGTGTCGAACATCGACCCTAACGACATCGCTGAGAAGACTCGCGATCTCGATCCTGAGACGACGCTGTTCGTTGTCGTGTCCAAGACGTTCACGACGCTCGAGACGCTGACCAACGCTCGTGAAGCACGCGAATGGCTGCTCGGCGAGCTCAAGATGCGCAACGCAATCGATGACTCCGAGGAGAAGGCAGCTGAGGCTGTTTCGAAGCACTTCATCGCTGTTTCGACGAACCTCGAGAAGGTTGCTGAGTTCGGCATCGATCCAAACAATGCTTTCGGCTTCTGGAACTGGGTCGGCGGCCGTTACTCCGTCGATTCTGCAGTCGGCACGACGCTTGCTATCGTGTTCGGCCCAGCTCGCTTCGAGGAGTTCCTCGCTGGCTTCCGCGAGATCGATAAGTACTTCGCTGAGACGCCATTCGAGAAGAACGTCGTCGTGCTGCTCGGCATGCTGAACGTGTGGTACCGCAACTTCTTCAACGTTGCTTCCCACGCTGTGCTGCCTTACAACCAGTACCTCGATCGCTTCCCTGCATACCTGCAGCAGCTCACGATGGAGTCCAACGGTAAGTCCGTGCGCTGGGATGGCACGCCTGTCACGACGCAGACCGGTGAGATCTTCTGGGGCGAGCCAGGCACCAACGGCCAGCACGCTTTCTACCAGCTGATTCACCAGGGCACCCAGCTGATCCCTGCTGATTTCATCGCTTTCGCTAACACCACGAACCCACTCAAGGATGGCGATCAGGACGTTCAGGAGCTCTTCCTGGGCAACTTCCTCGCTCAGACCAAGGCTCTGGCATTCGGCAAGACCGCTGACGAGGTCCGCGCTGAGGGCACCCCAGAGGAGATCGTGCCTGCACGCGTCTTCGAGGGCAACCGTCCAACGACGTCGATCTTCGGCGTCCGCCTCGATCCATTCGCACTCGGCGAGCTCATCGCTCTGTACGAGCAGATCACGTTCGTTGAGGGCACCGTTTGGGGCTTGGATTCCTACGATCAGTGGGGCGTTGAGCTCGGCAAGCAGCTGGCTAAGGAGATCACGCCAGCTCTGTCCAAGTCCGACGAGGCTCTGCTCGCTCAGGATCCTTCGACGATCGATCTGATCAACTACTACCGCAAGGTTCGCGAGTTCTGATTCGTTCAGATCATTCGCTAGTCAGCGCTCAAGCTGAGCGCTCATAACTTGCGAGAGGGGATGCGCACTGCATCCCCTCTTTTTTATTTCCGCCTCCCACACATAAGACAATTGCCCCACATCCTCACCTCACATAAACCAATTGCAGCAATGGAGTAATTGCTTCCCGCACATAAGCTAATTGCATTGATGGCGCTAGTTCTAGTCTTCCCACACGTAAGCGAATTGCATTGATGGGCTATTTTTCTTCTCCCGCACATAAGTGCGATAGATGTCCGCACATAAGAGAGATGCGTTGCCAGCAGAGATTTTTCCTTCGCCCGCACGTAAGCGAAATAGGTTCCCGCACATAAGAGAGATACGGTGTTGGGAATTGTAATCAATTGCTATATCACATGATTTGTGAATAATTGTCGATTTTTTGAAAATACTGACGCATGCCTCAATCCTTAATGAGAATGGCTCAACCTTGGAATAGCGCCGATATGTTGAAAAATATAAGAAATCTGGGCGCCGTCTAAATGAGAATGGGCGATCATTATATGAGATTTTCACAGTTCAGAAAGTGGCCCAAGCTAGTGTAGGGGGCATTGATGCAGTTAGTCTTTTCGATTGAGAGAAGTAACAATAAAGGAGCTTTATCTTGACTACTACAAATGATGCCCAGATGCATACGAATTGCCCATGCGGTTGCGCAGACGGCAAGGCTTGTGCTTGTGGTTGTGGCTGTGCTGAAGGCAAGCCATGCACCTGCACTTCGGACTGCGGTTGCGGCTGCACCTGTGGCGAAGCTGCAAAGTGCGTTTGTGGCTGCGGCAAGACTAAGAAGGAATGTGGCTGCAAGAATTGCACCTGCGGCTGCTCCGAAGGCAAGGCTTGCACGTGCGGCTGTGGCTGCGCAGAAGGCAAGACCTGCACCTGCACCAAGGACTGCACCTGTGGTTGCGACTGTGGCAACGCTGCCAAGACTGAATGCGATTGCATGAGCAAGTGCCAGTGCAACTGCGCGGATTGCAAGAGCTGCAAGTGCGGTTGCGGTTGCGCAGATGGCGAGCCATGCACCTGCACGAAGGATTGCAACTGCGGTTGCGATTGCGCCAATACGAAGCCAGGCTGCGCATGCGGCGGTGACTGCGGCTGCGATCACTCTGATGGCCCTTGCAAGTGCCACGAAGCAGGCGCAACGTGCAACTGCGCACATCACAACGAATGCAAGCACTGCGCTTGATCGTTGACAAGGATTTGATCCCTCAACAATATTCTTCGATGTAATCGATTCTCTTTACTTAAGCGGTATCGCAATTCACTTCGGTGAGTAGCGGTGCCGCTTTTGTGTATGCGGTGGTGATGTGGTGAGAGCGTATTACGTGCACTATCAAGCACTTCTCGAACACTTCGCGAGCACTTTACGAACGTCGCTCGAGCATCCCACGAGAATGTCTTTCGTAGATTTCTTGGACACCTTCTTAAACTTCCTGCAAGCATCCTGCAGCAGCCTCGTGAACTCATTATTTGAGATAAACCCCGTATATTAAGGCGATTCCCAGCTTTGCTTGCGAATATTTTAATGAGCCGTGCGTCGGCTATGGAAGGCGACGTTCAAGGAGTGCAGACCGCACATCTGACGGTTATACAGCAATTCAAAAAAGCAAAAAACAAGGCAGCACAGTAGCGAAACCGTATCTACTGCCAGCAAGAGGAATTGCGAGGAAGCGCGAGGCCACAAGCCAAGCGCAAGAACAGAAAGAACAAAAGGAACAGAAAAGAACACAACAAGTACAAATGGTGTACCTGGAATTTCATGAGAAAGATACAAGGAAGTTAACAAAGAGAGTTTGCCAATGGATTTACGCAGAGCAAGACAGACATTACTAGAAAATGATGCCCTAAGCTTCGCGGCAGTGAGTGGAGAGAAAGTCATCACCGACGATGACTACAGTCTCAAGCCGCTTCTCAAATTAATTGATGCTCATCAAAGTCTCGTAGGATACACGGCAGCCGATCGCGTGGTCGGCAAGGGTGGCGCGTTGCTGTACGTGCTGCTGGGTGCGTCAGCTGTGTATTCGCCAGTTATGAGCAAACCAGCGCTTCATATTCTTGAGCAGTACGGCATTAACGCCGACTACGACGAACTCGTCCCAATGATTACCGCATTCGCAGAAGATGGGATTTGCCCAATTGAGGAGGCCGTTGAAGAGATTTATTCGCCGGAGCGAGCTGAAAACGCGATTCGACTCGTTGTTGCGAAACTCGTCAAGGCAAGATAGATCAGGGCGTGAGTGGTCGTACTAAGTGCGGAGCAGTCACGCATTGCATCGTCTTGCATCGTCTGCTCTCGCCCGTATAATATGAAGCCGCTGTGCCGAGTAGCTTATCGCCGCATGGATGAGCACTCTTAAGGTCTAGCCGGACTTGACTTTCGGCAGATTGGCACCTAGCTCATCAGCAAACTGTTGAGCTTTTCTCTGGTGCGGAAATTCGGCTCGAGTTCGCTCGTACGCCTCGAGTTTCTGCCCACTACCACTGCGTCGGCATGCGGCGACGAACGAGGATAAAACAATGGTGAACGCAATCGAAGCATTCGACGCCAAGCATCTCAAGGCCGCCGAAGAAATCCCTGCTTTCCGTCCAGGCGACACTGTCGACGTGAACGTGAAGATTCAGGAAGGCAACAACTCGCGTATCCAGACCTTCACGGGCGTTGTGATCGCTCGTCAGGGCACCGGCGTGCGTGAGACCTTCGTGGTCCGCAAGATCAGCTTTGGTACCGGTGTTGAGCGCCGCTTCCCGCTGCACTCCCCATCGATCGATTCGATCAAGCTTGTGCGTAAGGGCCGTGTGCGCCGCGCTAAGCTGTACTACCTGCGCAACCTGCGCGGTAAGGCTGCTCGCATCGTTGAGCGCCGCGACAACTCCGCTAAGTGAGTTTTCTAACCCGGGTTTCGGCCCGGGTTTTCTTTTTATTTTTTGATTTTATTTATTTGTATTTCTGTTATTTCCTCTGTGAGTTTGATACGTTAGAAACCAACGTGTTCAATATTTGATAGGGTTATGCTCATTGTCAGCTCACGCGTCGCTGATATGTTGCGACGACGTATTTTTTCGACGCCCAAAGTGTAGCCCGAGGAGGAAGTATGGATTCGCAGAACCAGCCTCAATCTGCTAATGAACAGCCAAGACTTGATGCAACGATGCAGCCAATGGCGGCTGTAACGGGGGATGTTGCACAAGCTGCTGCTGAGGCTACGCCTACGAAAAAAGACGATAAAGATTTCGGCTGGAAAGACTTATTACTCTGGTGCGGTATTCCGATCCTCGTGATGGTGCTGCTGCGCATCTTTGTGGTCGGCATGTACGTTATTCCATCAGGCTCGATGGAAAACACGATTATGCCGGGCAATCGCGTCATTATTTCTAAGCTCACGCCAGCGCTAACGCCAGTGCAGCGTGGTGACATTATCGTATTCAAGGATCCTGCAGGATGGCTTAGGAATGAGCAGTCTGGCATGGATTCCGACAACCTGATTAAGCGCGTTATTGGTTTGCCTGGCGATGTTGTGGAATGCGATGGCGGCGGTGCGCCAATCAAGATTAATGGCGTTGCTATTAACGAGTCGTCATATATTAAGCCGGGCACCGAGCCAAGTATGTTCCCGTTCAAGGTGACGGTGACGCCAGATCATCTGTTTGTACTCGGCGATAACCGCAATAATTCCTTGGATTCGCGCTATCACCAAGACGATGGTGATCACGGCTTTGTGCCAATATCGGATGTGAAGGGCGTAGCGTTTATGCGTTACTGGCCACTTAATCAGATCAGCACATTGACCTCGCATCACGATGTGTTCGCCAATGTGCCAAATCCGGGTTCGTCTACGAAGTAAGCGAATCTAGGCCTATAAGACGTTGTGCTATGTAGTACATATTGTTTGTACTACATAGCATTTTTTCGATGAGTAAAGCTGAAGTAATTTATGCCCTCTGTGGTTCCTACGCTTGAGCTGGAGCAAGAGCTTGCAGCACAAGGCTTTGATGCAATTGTTGGTTTCGACGAAGTCGGTCGCGGCTCGCTTGCCGGTCCGGTTATGGTCGGATGTGTTGCAATCTGGGCACGCGATCTACCAAAGCTGCAAGTGCCAGCACATGTGGCTGATTCCAAAATGCTGACGGCTCGTCGTCGTGAAAACATGCTCGAAGACCTAGAGAACTGGGTAGCTGCATGGGCTGTTGGTCAGGCTTCGAATCATGAAATCGATGAGTGGGGTATTTCGCATGCGTTGGGTATCGCGGCTTTGCGCGCACTAACTCATGTAGAGCTACAGCTTGGTGCACGTGGTTCTCAGGTGCCTGATGAAACGCAGATTGCAGCACATGGCAAGCTCGATTTGGCAACTGCTGCAAGTAGTGCAACTGTATCTGCTTTACGTGCGGGAGAAGAAACTGCTGCAGCGGCTGATGCTTCCGCAGATGGTTTGCCTCTGCGTATTGGCGCCATTCTTGATGGTCCATATGACTACATCACGAAGGCAGTCTCTACCTTTGAGGCTCCTGATGTGCCAATCCCACCACATGTGGTGACGAAGGTGAAGGGCGATCAGCATTGTGCAACTGTTGCATCGGCTGCCGTTATTGCCAAGGTGATTCGAGATCATCTGATGATGCAGCTTGCCGAGCGCCCAGAATATGCGCCATACCAGTGGGCTTCAAACAAGGGCTATGGATCCAAGGCGCATCGCGAAGCCATTGCAGCTTATGGTCCATGCGACTTGCATCGTATTACGTGGAAACTGAGCTGATTCCCGTCTCGTTTCACGTGAAAACCGTCGGTTTTCACACTGGCGTAGGACTCAGGTTGGCGTAGCACTCAAACTAGCTGAGCGGCAGTAGCAGCCAGTGTGTTTGGTTTCGTTGAATATGCTCGCTGGCACTCATACTAGCTCAGCAGTAGCGCAATAATCGCAATGCTGATTGGGCTCAGTATGGTGCTGATGAGTACGCTATCTCGTGCCAGTGGCACTGAGGCTTTGTACTGATATGACACGTTAAACACGTTCTGCGCACTTGGTAAAGCTGCGAGCACTACGCATCCATAGAGCACTGGACCGCGGAATCCGAGTACAAAGTAGGCGAGTAGGAATGCCACAACTGGCATAATTACATTCTTGATTGCAACTACGGCATACACCGCTTTATGCGAGGCTTGCTGCATTGGTTTCGATCCGTGTATGGACATACCAAATGACATCAGCACAAGCGGAACGGCAGCGCCGCCAATTAACGATGTAGTTTGGCTAAACACTTCAGGCACAATATTGCTTCCAACTGAGGCAGAAATCAGAGAACAAATAATGCCGAGTGAAGTGCCGATAACCATTGGCTGACGCAGCGGACTGGTTAACGCGCGCTTGAGTGACGAACGGCTGGAGGTGAGGCCGTCGAGCGTTGCCAAAACGATCGGCATAAACAAGCCCTGCTGAATAAGTAACAGTGGCGCAACCAAACTGGCGTTGCCAAGAATGTAGGTAGCGACGGGCAGGCCGATGTTATTTGCGTTGCAATAGAACGAGCCGAACGCGCCAACGGCGGTATCAAGCGGCTTGAGTCGCAGCGCAAAGTGACCCACAACAATAAACAGCGCGCTGGCGGTAACGGCGGAACCAAGCGCTACAACAATCGACAAATCGAACACATCGCCAAGCTGCTGACGAGACATCGCAGAAAACAGTAAGCACGGATTCGCAACATAGAACGCCATGCGATTACACACATATTGAGCCTGCGCACCACCGATATGGAATCGAGCGCACATGTATCCAACGCCAATAATGAGGCCAATTATGGCAAAGCCTTGCATGGCATGTATAAAGCCAGACATGAGCCTCTCCTTCTCGCCTTCTTGGACGCGCAGTGCCGGATCTTGCTGCTGGATTTTGCGGTGCTGGCTTTACGGTACTGGAAATCACTTTTGAACACTGAAACTATGTCATTTTCGGAATTTGCTGTGTCAATGGGTGACGGAAATGCTACACAGCCCAGCGCGTTCCTGATACTCTATGCGTAACTTGAAGGATCCGCATGTACAGCAGGCAAAGGTGAGCTGAACACAGCAGACCGCAGCCGCTGTAACTGCAGAAGTAGAAGGCATGTCCATGAACACAGAACGGCACGAATTCGCACAATCTTCGTACGCGCCTCTCACTGTTGACGTCACTATGCCACGTCAGCAAGCGCTGAACTCGATCATGGAACAAATTATGAGCGTCTATTCGGTTAGCGACAACGAGGGTCCGCTCACCGACTTAGTTGAAGATTTTCTTGAGCAGCAGCCACATCTCACGGTGCGCCGTCATGGCGATACGCTCGTTGCCTCTACGAATTTAGGATTGCCAAAGCGCGTTATTATTGCGGGTCATCTCGATACCGTGCCCGTTATTCAGAACTTCCCGCCGCGTTGGCTCGAGCCGGGCGATCCAGCAATTCGCGAGGATGTAGCCAAAGGCCATGAATTTGAGCGCGTGATGTGGGGTAGAGGCGCCACTGATATGAAGGGATCGGACGCTGTATTCCTTTATATGGCCGCTGCGCTGACGAATCCTCGAGTTGATATTACCTACGTGTTCTACGATCACGAAGAAGTTTCGGCTGAGCAGAACGGTTTGCGCAAGGTTGTGGAGGCTCATCCGGACTGGATTCAGGGTGATTTCGCGATTATTGGTGAGCCTACAGACTGCGGTATTGAGGGCGGCTGTAATGGCACGATGCGCTTTGACGTTATTACACACGGTATTGCCGCGCACTCGGCTCGTTCGTGGATGGGTCGTAATGCAATTCATGACGCTGCTCAGGTGCTGAACCGCCTCAACGCTCACGAGAACCGCGCGATTGAAGTGGACGGTCTCGTCTACCAGGAAGGCCTCAATGCCACGCTGATTTCTGGTGGTGCGGGTACGAACATTATTCCTGACGAATGCCGCATTCACGTCAACTATCGTTTCGCTCCTGATAAGACGCTGGCTGAAGCCAAGGCGCTGATGTTTGGTGAAGAGACCTCGGCGCTCGCGGCTGAGCATGCGTATCCGCATCTGGGTAACGGCGAGCAGCTCGCGTTGGGTGGTGTTTTTGAAGGTTTTGGTATTGAGATGCGAGATGAGTCGCCGGCCGCTCGTCCTGGTTTAAAGAATGAGATTTCGGCCTCGCTCGTTGCTCTTGTTAAGGAGCGTTTGGGTGCCGATTCTAAGCCAAAGTTGGGTTGGACTGACGTCGCACGCTTCTCGCAGCTCGGCATTCCTGCTGTCAATTTGGGTGCAGGTAGCCCGCTGCTCGCTCACAAGCACGACGAGCAGCTTCCTGAGTCTGACCTCTTACTTATGGCAGACTTGCTGATCGACTGGCTTTCTTAAGTAAATTATTTATTTCTGCCTAATTTCTCAACAGCTGCGGCCCAAGGGCTCGCAGCTGTTGGCATTCTTACCATGCGTAGGTGTAGCCGTGCATATGAAGCGCTTCAAGTATTGCAATATAAGCGATTTAGAGTTCTTATAGTGGATGCGATATTGCATGTTTAGGGGGAATTGAGTAAATTTTAATTGGTTAAAAAGATATTGCTCAGAGCAATGACGTGTAACGAGTTGAGAAGACAATCCTTGGTTTTGCTGTTGGGGCAGCCATACCAATTTGGAGGATAGCGCAGAGAACTACCGTTCCCGGGGGAGAGAGGGGTATCGGTGATGAAGAAGACGTCGAAGCGAGTCGCGGGTACTCAGACGGTGCTTACTGGTCGCGATGTGAAGACGCGAGTAAAGAAGTGGTGTGCACGAGCGTGTGCATCGCTGGTTGCTGTGTGCATCGGTGTTGCTGCTGGTCCTGCATGGGCTATCGAATCTTCTGCTCGAGCCGATTACATGAATGCGTTCAAGAGCTTGATCGACTTAGCGGATGCAAGAACCGTTACTGAAGATACTGGCAATACGATGCCAGGTTCACCAATCGATGGTGCAACGAATACGCTTGGCGAGGTGAATTCGCCTACTGATGCTGGTGGCTCCAACCATACTGGTCCGGGAACTGGCACTGGCACAACTGACACTGGTACAGACGCTGAACCAGGCACTGGCACGGAACCTGAGCCTGGCACTGGTACGGACGATGCTGATGTCACTGATCCAGCAGATGGTGAGACAACTGACGAGAATCCTGCAACCAATGATGATTCGAATCAGGAACAAGCTGATGCTGATGCTGAGGCAAAAGCCAAGGAAGATGCTGCAACAAAATTAGGTACTACTAAGGCTCCCGCAAAAAGCAAGGCACAAGCATCCAAAGCGCCTCGCGCCGACGATACGGATCCGGTGTATACGCTAAAGACTGATACGCTTTCTCCAACAAGTGCCACCATCAATCTGTTTGATTACTGGGATGATGACAAAGGTAGTGGCGAGCCAGACCCTGGTGGCGGACAAGGCGGCAGAAATAAACTCGAAGCCATTAACCGAGGTCATGCGCTGAGGTTTATCCGTAGCGGCGGTGGCGGATGGGGACTGGCCAATCAATACACTGGTGGTAAACAAGTTCGGCCAGGACTTGTGGCGAAGACGCTGGATTATGGCTATCCACGCTTATCTGGCGATGTCAGCCTGTTCCCTACTGGTTCCAATACCACAGAGTCATTGCGTTACTTATTCGACCCGAATTGGATGCCTAATACAGGTCGACAGGTATATGCCAATGTGAAGAACTTATTCTCTTCGAACGATGGCTATATGACGTATAACAGCCGTGATAGTTTCGCGGAATATGATAAAGCTACGCGTTCATTCAAGGTTTATAACCAAGCGGTGAAGTGTAACCGCAACGGTGATGACGGTCAGTTCTTCCCATTCACCACGCCAGAAAATGTTGTTGCAAAACAGCAAGAAAACTCGGGCTGCCAAGCTGGTGATCTTAATCATTTCTTTGGCATGAATATTTTGGCTAACTTTGTGCAAGCCAATGATGGGTATACCGATGCGCATCACGATAAGCACACGACGTTTGAATTCTCTGGTGACGATGATGTGTGGATCTTTATTGATGATGTACTTGTTGCTGATCTAGGTGGCATTCATAGCGAAGCGTCGGTTGTTATCGACTTCGTTACTGGTGACGTTTCTATTAACGGTACGAAGTCGCATACATTGCGTGATGCATTCACCGAGGCACATCGCCAAGATATGCTCAAAGACTGGGACGCGAACTCTAATACGTTCCCTAATGACACACGTCACTTGCTGAAGTTCTATTACATGGAACGCGGTCATAACGAATCGAATATGAATATTCGTTATAACCTCGTTGATATTCCGAAGACCGCTATCTATAAGGTCGATCAGTATGGCGATCCTTTGGCAGATGTTGCCTTCGCAACGTATCGCGGTCGTCAGCAGGAGCTGTCAACGGGCAAGCTGGGTCCAGTTGAGTATCTCAAAGAAGGTACGACGGATGACTATATTACTTGGCCACACAATGCACATGTTGATGTAGAAACTGGCATCGTTTATGCAAGTGATACGCCTGATGCGCCGATACTGTTTAGGCCAACGTATGTAGCGAAAACTGACCAGTTCGGTGAGATTCTCTTTGCCAATGAATATGGAGCGTACTCCATTGACGATCTGAAGAGAATTCTGGGCGATGAGTTCGTATTGCGTGAACTGGAAGTGCCAGATGGTTACCGCACAGTGGCTGATGAAGCCGTGCTGTATTTTGCAGGTGAATTGCTGCAGTCGAAGGATCCGTATGGTACTGGTGTGTGGTCGGCGCCAAATTCGCTGGTGACGGCTACCAACAGCTTGTATCTGGTCAACGCTGATGGTTCACATTCGTTGGAAGAGTACTACACGCTTCGCAACGACGGCGAATATAAGTCGAGAGGTACGTTGTTTGCCGTTGTGCAGAAGCGCAACGGTGCTCAATGGAGCAACTTGCATGTTGATGGCAACTGGACGCCAGTGTATGGCAACGCTGATGCTGGATACACGGCAATGCCGTCAACGATGGATGGCGTTATTTCTACGGCAAAGCATCAAGATGGTATTGAAGGCGGTGTGAAGTATGGCGCTCCTGTCTTCACTCCTCGAGTGAACGGTATGCAGGCAAACCTGCAGAACTTGCCTGGCTTTACCACGCAGTACTACACCTATGTTGAGCAGACTTATTTCGATGGTGATTCAAGCAGGGTTGCTGCAGTTATTGATGAGTGCAGCAGTTTCGCAAAGGATTACAACATGAAGTCTTGTAGCACAGCCATAACCAAGGGCTTGGCTACGCAGGATCAGCTCAATGCGCTCGATAGTGTTGAGTATTACGTGGCGTACTACTGGACTGATGGATCGTTGGCTGATGCAACGTCTGCGAATACGAGACGTGTGCATTCTCACCGAAATTCGATGCCTGACCTTGGTCCAGATGAGTTTATGGGCTTCAACGTGAAGTGGGGCTCAACAATCAAGGTTCCTAATGCAGAGAATCGCTTGATTGTGCAGAACCATGTGTACGACAAGGCGCCTATGCATACTGACGGCCAAGAGGCTAATCAGCCATATATTGGTTCGTGGTTCGCTATGTATAGCGTTGGTGAAGCGAAGCAGGGCGATAGCACTGGTAAGCATGTCATGTTCTATTGGGCTACCGATAGCAGCGGGAATCAGGTTCCTATTTATCTGAATCCTGATCCTAAGCGAGATGGTCTGTTGACTGATGCTGCATGGATTGTGGATCCAGTTACGGGTCAGCAGAAGGAAGGCACTGAGAAGGGCATATACCGTATTAATCAAACTATGCCTGAAGACCAGAATTCACCTGGTGCACATGGTGGTGATATTACGGTCACGATTAGTGGCGAAACCTATAGCATCCCTGTGGCTCGTAATGCTGAAGGCAAGCGTTGTGTAAAGGCAACGGCGGCTCATGATGATCCTCAGAATCCAACGAATGAGGATGGTGCTATTTACTTCTCGAAGTTGCTGACTGGTGAATATGCAATGCGCCAGATCACAGCACCGTTGGATGCTTCGGGCACACGGTACGGCATTAACATTGCTGAAACGAAGATTGTGGTTGCTGATTCGGCTATTTATGCCAATGCTGGTGGTGATCGCAATGGTGTGCTTGTGGGTAACGGTGCAGGTTACTTGGTGAAGTCGCTGAACATGTTTGCTTCTGATGACGATGTTGATGAGACATTGCGTTGGATTGCACTCCTGCTGCGCACGAATACAGCACAGGCGTTTGCTGACTTCGAACAATTCGTATCATCGGAAGACTTCGATAATGCTCCATATGGCACAGAGAGTGACCCTGCACGCCGTAAGGGTATTGCTACGAAGACTACGGATGAACGTTCAAAGGCAATGGCGACCTATCTGGTCTACTCGCCATCCTCGAAGGCCTCATTCTTTGACTATGTGGCAAACGAGGATCAGAACGAGAAATCTGGTGATATATCACGTCAGTCGACAATGGGTATGGGCATAGGTGAAGGCACTATTCGCCTCTATGCCGACGATGGCTGGAGCAAGGTTGATATTGTGCAGGATTATGACTTCGGCTACGCCACAACGAAGCCGCATACGAATTATGCCAATATGAACGGTCGCGATCTGACTGGTTTGTTCTCGAACTCAACGTTCGTGGATTACTACAATTCGCCACCGAACGGTCCTGCAATTTTCAAGGTGAAAGCAGGAACTGAGAACTACGACGATAATGATCACGCATTGCTGGGGTATAAGACCTTGCTTACCGGTGCTACGTTCCGTGTTTCACGTGAATTCGATGTGCTTGATGAAGCAGGTAATCCGACGGGCGAGAAGGAACGTCGTTACTACTCGCGTATGGGCGCTCCAACATATGAGTTCTACTGGCAGCCAGATAAAGCGAATGCTTACACATTCACCTCTGACGCGAGCGGCATGGTCTGGCAGAACATCATGCTGCAGCCATATGAGGAAGCAACGAATGTGGATTACCGTCTTGAAGAAGTTAAGGCGCCAATCGGCTACCGTCATATCGCGGATTCAATTGACTTCCAGCTGTACAACGTAACGAGCCCAGATACTGGTGTTACAGATGCATCGGTAACAATGATCCGAATCACTGGCGTACATGGTGAAAGTGAAGAGGATATTAAGGATGGACTTGTTGCAGCTCGTACTTCCCCAGATGGTATGAGGCTGTATGTTGGCAACGCAGTTGGATTTGATATTCCACAAGATGACTATGTGGTACTGCCAGATACTGGCGGTGAAACCGCCTGGCCATTAACTGCACTAGGAGCGGCGCTCATACTGCTTGCTCTGAGTGGTGCCAAGATTGTGGAGAGGCGTTCGCAGCAGTCTAGAAATAAAGACAGGAAAGAAAAAGGTTGATCAGAAAACTGACTGTAGGATAGTAGGCTACTGAACGCAGTATCTCGACTAGATTGTTGAGGTACTGCGTTCTGCTTATCTGTCTAATTTCTTGCCGAAATTCGCTCTCATTATTGTTCCCAGTATTTCGTTTGTCCATCTTTCTTAATTAAAACTATTCTTAATGTCTAATTACGGGATGGCTGTAGCGTAAAGTCTGCAACCATTGTCATCTAGGTGGCAGTAAGCATTACGCACTATATGGCGCCGTTTATTGGACCTTAAATCGATCGTTTAACATATCAAATTTCAAAAAAACATTGCGTGTTGTGGACAAAATGTTGTAGTTTTGCTGTGTTGAACATTCGCTCAGAGCGATAATGCAATGAGCTTTTTGTGCAGGCCTCAATGAAGAAGCACGGTTGCACAAATGCCAATAGAACATCTAACGATTTATCTCTATTGCAACTTCAATTCAACGATGGACATATGGTTCGCCAATCAATGGGGAGAAGAGCCATTGAATCGCCGAAAGGGGCATGGGTGATGGAGAAGAAGTTCAGACCGAATGCGGGTGCTAATCGGGGGAACAATGCTAGTAATAAGCAGCATCGCGGCGTTGCATGGTTTATGCGTGCAACGGCTGCTTTTGTTGCGCTAGTGATTTGTACAACTGTTGCTCCTGCCTACGCGGAGGAACTGGAGCCAGCCCCAAATCCATATGCAGATCTCATTATTGACGCAGATGCATTACAAGAAGAGGTAACCGAAGAAACAGAGGCTACCGATGAAGCTGATGCAACTGACGAGGCTCAAGCAACAGAAGAGTCGGATACGAAGAAGGATGCTCCTACTGCGTATGCGAAGAAGGATGCTGCTGCAAAGAAGGATGCTCCTGTAGCTGCGGCTGCTCCAAGGGTTTCTCCTGCTGCAGGAGAGGGCTATACAATTAAGCCAGATACGTTATCGCCTACAAATACCACGATCAACATGTTTGATTACTGGGAGGTAGCCACGTATACCGATGCTAGTGGTCAAAAGCATGATGGTCGTTTGGCACCAACTCCTGGTTGGGACCACGGTGGCCCTACTAATAGCAATCAGGCAATTAATGCTGGACATAAGCTGAAGTTTGCAAGAAATACCAGTAACAATAATTGGGGAACAGCAAATCAGTACACCAATAGTAAGGATGTTAGGCAAAACATCGTTCAGAAGACCATGGACTATGGTTTCCCAAAGCTATCGGCAAATGACGGCACCATGTTCCCTAGGGATGGCGTAGAACAAGAATCTTTAGCTTATTTGTTCGATCCAGAGATGCCAGATTTTGATGGTCGTATGACGTTTGCGAATGTTCAGAATCTATTGTCAGCAACATCTGATGGCTATTTAGAATATGACAGCACAAAAAATGCTGCATGGCTTGATGAAAGCACTAAGACTTTTAGGGTCTATAACGAGTCGGCAACGTGCTCGTCTAATGGTCAGTTCTTCCCATTTAATGATCCTAATCTTGTTGAAAGTAAGCGTACTGAGACAAATGGTTGCCAAGCAGGTGATTTGAATCACTTCTTTGGTATGAGCCTTACTGCTAACTTCTCACAGCGTAATGGTGGATTTACTGATGCGAATCGTTCAAAGCATACAACATTTGAGTTCTCTGGCGACGATGACGTTTGGGTGTTCATCGATGATGTGCTTGTTGCCGATCTTGGCGGTATTCATGGTGCAGCTACGGTCAGCATTGACTTCGTGACAGGAGAAGTGCTAATCAATAACAGAATCGGTAACATTCCGAATCATAATACGACGATTAAGGATGCTTTTATTGCTGCAAATAATGCTCAAGGGGCTAGATCTTGGAAAACGAATACATTCCCGAATGATACGCAACATGTGTTGAATTTCTACTACATGGAACGTGGTAGTGGCGAATCCAATATGCATATCAAGTACAACCTTATTGATACGCCTGTGACCTCGATTTACAAGGTAGATCAGTACGGTGATGCTTTGGCTGGTGCTGTCTTCGCGACTTATAACGGACGTCAGCAGCAGGTTGCTAAGGATAAGCTTGGTCCAATTGAGTATCTGGAAGAAGGTACTGGCAACTATGTTCAGTGGCCTAGCAATGCCTATGTTGATGTAACTACTGGCAATGTGTATACAGACGCATCCAAATCAACATTGCTCTTTAAGCCTACGTATAGGGGCGTGATCAATTCATCTGGTGAATTCCGGTTCGGCACTAATCTTGGCGATTACTCAGTTGAGGATCTTAAGGGCATACTCGGTAATGAGTTCATTTTGCGTGAGATTTATGTTCCGGAAGGTTACCGTACGGTATCTGATGCAGCTGCACTATATTTTACTGGTGATTTGCTGCAGTCAAGGGATCCGTATGGAACAGGTGTGTGGTCTGCACCAAATACCTTGGTGACTGCAACGAATACGCTGTATTTGATTGACGAAAACGGCGGACATAGAAGGCAGAATTACTACACGCTGGATAGCAATGGTACTTACCAAACGAACGGAACGCTGTTCGCTACTGTGCAGAAGCGCAATGGTGCTGCTTGGAATAATCTGCATTCCAGCGGTATTTGGACGCCAATGTATGGCAATCCAGATACTGGTTATAAGACGGAGGAGAGTACGCTCCAGGGCGCGATCAATGCTTCTAAGCATCAGGCAGGTGTATTCAGTGCTGATGAGGGAGCATATGGTGATCCACTTTTTATTGCGCGCGCTAATGGTATGCAGGCAAATCTTGCAATGCTACCTGGCTTTACTACGCAGTACTACTCGTATGTTGAAGAGCAGTACTTTGGCGGCGATTCAAAGAAGATCATCGATGTAGTACGTACGTGCAGCGAGTTTGCTCAGACCTACGAAATGGCGAAGTGTAAAGCAGCTATCGACAGTGGTAAAGCTACGCAGGTGCAGCTTGAGGCCCTTGATTCCGTCGAGTTCTATGTCAGCTATTTCTGGACTTCCGCGGATTCTCTAAGGGGAGCGACTCCAAGTAATACATGGCGTGTGCATTCACATCGAAATTCAGTGGATGAACTTGATACAGATGAGTTCATGGGCTTTGATACCAAGTGGGGTTCAACCATTAAGGTGCCTAATGCTGAGAACCGCTTGATTGTGCAGAATCACGTTTATGACGAGGCTCCACAGCGTACTGACGGCCAAGACGATAGCACGCCTTATGTGGGTTCCTGGTTCGCTATGTATAGCGTAGATGAGGCTAAGAATGGCACGATGTTCTATTGGGCCATACCTGAAGGGGGGACTGAAGAGGATAAAGTAGCGGTCTATTTGAAGCCAGATCCAAAGCGAGGCGGTATTTTGACCGATGTTGCTTGGCTTGTGAATCCTGCTACTGGTGAGAGGCGTCCTGGCACAGGAGAGGGTGTATACCGCATTCTTACTGATACAACGGATGAGCAAACACAGCCAAATGGCGATATTAAGGTCGAAATTGATGGCATGACTTACACGGTTCCAGTGGCTAAAAATGCTGAAGGTAAGCGTTGTGTAAAGGCAACCGCCGAAGCTGCTGATCCGCAGAATCCGACGTACGAAGACGGTGCTATTTACTTCTCGAAGTTGAAGACTGGTAAATATGTAGTGCGTCAGATCACTGCTCCAGTTAATAAGACGACTGGTGTTCGCTATGGCATTAATATTGCTGAGTCGAAAGTAGTTGTTACGGATACAGCTATTTATGCCAATGCTGGCGGTGACCGTAATGGTGTGCTTGTCGGCAATGGCGCAGGCTACTTGGCTAAGACGCTGAATATGTTCGCATTTGAGGACGATGTCGATGAGACATTACGTTGGATTGCAATACTGCTGCGTACCGATGGCTCGCAGTCATTTGCAGCTTTCCAGAACTTCATTTCGTCGAGCGATTTCAAGACCGCACCATATGGTTCGGAAAGTGACGCTGCACATCGTCCAGGTATTGCAAGACAAACTACAACTGAGAAGCATCTAGCTATGACTTCGTACTTGCAGTTCGAGCCGTCATCTCCTGACTCGTTCTTCGACTACGCAGCGAATGCAGATCAGAACCCGCAAGGCGCTGAATTCAATCGTCTAGATGAAAATGAAGGTACTGGAACCGGTATTGGTGAAGGTATGAAGCGCCTGTACGCTGATGATGGCTGGAGCAAGTTAGAGATTATTCAGGACTTTGGCTTTGGTGATTGGGCATCAGCTAAGCACACGAATTACGCTGATCTGCGAGGCCGCGATCTTGTGGGCTTGTTCTCGAACTCTACGTTCGTGGATTACTACAATTCGCCAACGAATGGTCCTGCAATCTTCAAGGTGCTTGAGGGTACGGATCGTTATGTCACCGATGAGAATGATAATTTCGTTCTCGATGAGGATGGTAATAAGCAACTGATCGGATACGATACGACTCTCTCTGGTGCAACGTTCCGCGTCTCGCGTGAAGTCAATGTGACTACTGAATCAGGCGAAACTCAGAAGCAGCGTCTCTACTACTCGAATATGTGCGCAACAAGCGATGACGGTAGTGAAACCTGTGAATATGATTGGCAGCCAAATAGGTCCCAGGCCTATGTGTTCAGGTCCGATGATATTGGCATGGTCTGGCAGAACATATTGCTGGAACCTTATAGCGGTAATGAGGGTGGTATTCCTCAGCCGATTGACTATCGTCTTGAGGAGATTAACGCTCCAGAAGGATATCGCCACATTGCCTCGTCCATTGATTTCCAGCTGTACAATGAAGCAGATCCAGTTAATCCTGGTGTGTTCGATGCTTCGGTGACGAAGATAAGGGTCACTGGTGTCAATGGTGTGAGCGCAGAAGATGCAGATCTGTTGCCAGCACAAGTCACCGATGATGGCATGCGACTCTATATCGCTAATGCTGAAGGCCAGGATGTTCCACCAGATGATTTCGTGCTTCTGCCGAACACGGGTGGTCGCATCCCTTGGGAAATTATTGCCCTCGGACTAGCTCTGATGGTAATTGCAGTGAGTGCTATGAAGCTGGCCCAAAAACGATATCAGCAGCATGCGTGAAGGCTTACGCTGACACCTTGACTAATGTCTCCGTGCACATGCAATATAGTGGTCAGCGGTACTGCAAACCGCTGGCCATTCGGAGGCGTTGATCCCCTCGAGGCGGAGCACTCAGGAATAGTTGCGAGGCTCCCCCGAGCGATGGTGTCCGCTTTCGCATGATGTTGACTTTTTGGATTGCCTCCAATAGGTGCCCTCCGGTGAGAGCGTGGGGCACATTGGAGCTAGGACAGTGCGGCATGATTGCAGCGTGCTGCAAGGAGCTTTGCACTCGTGACTTCCCAGAATTCCCCGACCCCTTCGACCTCACAATCTAAATCCGCGAAAGCTGCGGCCGACTCTACTTCTGATGAAAACGCTGCTGCTTCAACAACTCCTGCACGTCGCCGTCGCGGTGGCCGTCGTGTGGTGCGCGGCGCTGGTGCCGCTGGTGCGCAAGTGCAGTTGACTGTAGAAGAGCATGCTCTGCTTGAACCTCCACAAGAAAAGACTTCTTCCGCTAAGTCGGAAATTTCCTCAGTTGATTCCGCTCAGTCTGAGTCGACCACTCCAGTCAGGCGAACTCGTGGCCGTCGCGTACGCCGCCCACTTTCTGACGATTCGTTAATCGAAACTTCACATGAGTCCACATCTCGAGACTCTTCTAATGATTCTGATGAGGAGCTTCAGCCTCGTCGTCGTAACCGTCGCCGCTCCGCTCTGCATGAGCGTGAGCAGACGTTCCGTGAGCCAGCCGCTCGTTCGCGTCGCCGTTCGGCCCGTAATCCTGAAGATCAGCACGATGCGCTGCTCGATGATTTCGAGGTGCCAACTTCTTCTTCCCGCGGCACTGCCCGTGCAATGACGTCGCTGCTGTTCCAGGAGCCAGTGCTGCCAACGCAGCTTCCAAGTCCATCTCGCTCGGAGCGCTCGTCTCATTCAGAAGAAGATTCTGATTCCCGCCAAACTTCGCATGAGCATTCCACTCGCCGTCGTCGCCTGAACGCTCAGGAGCGACGTGCAGCTGCAGAAGTCGAGCAGATTGAAGAAGATCTCGAGCTCGACGATATTACGTATTCGCCAATCGACGATGAGTCGCAAGAGCCTACGCGCACCACGCGTCGCCGTCGTCGCCGTCGTTCGTCCCAGAATGATGAAGATCAGTCGCAGAACAATACCAATAGTGCGGCTGAAGAGGAATCAGAAGAACAACCAGTGACCACGCGCCGTCGTCGCCGTCGTCGCTCTTCTGAAGAGAACGAAACTGAGCAGAACAACGAGTCGAATAAAGAGGAGTCTTCGAGCCGCAGCTCGCGCAGCGAATCGAAGGATGATGACGAGGAGACCACAACGCTGACGCGTCGCCGTCGCCGTCGTCGTTCGAGCTCTAAGTCGAGTGAAGAAGAAACGACTACGCGTCGTTCGCGTAAGCAGCAGTACATTGACGAAATTACTGATGTTGCTGGCTCCACGCGTCTTGAGGCGAAGAAGCAGCGTCGCCGCGATAACCGTCGCGAGCGTAATCGTCAGAACCAGCTGCTCGAGCAGGACTTCCTCGCACGTCGTGAGAACGTTGACCGCCTGATGGTGGTTCGTCAGCGCGGCCGCCATACGCAGATCTCCGTTATTGAAGACAACGTGCTTGTGGAGCACTATGTCTCCGATATTCAGGAAGTTGCCACGGTTGGCAATATTTACTTGGGTCGCGTGCAGAATGTGCTGCCAAGCATGGAAGCCGCATTCGTTGACATTGGTCAGGCACGTAACGGTGTGCTGTATGCCGGTGAGGTTAACTGGGATACCACGCGTCTTGAAGGTCAGCCTCGTCGTATTGAGCACGCATTCCGTTCGGGTGATCCAGTGCTCGTGCAGGTGACGAAGGATCCAATTGGTCACAAGGGTGCTCGTCTGACAAGCCAGGTCACGCTTGCAGGTCGCTTCTTGGTGCTGGTTCCTTCTGGCGGCATGACAGGTGTGAGCCGTAAACTCAGCGAGCGTGAGCGCTCGAGGCTGAAGTCGATCGTTTCCAAGGTTGCTCCAAAGGATATGGGCGTTATTATCCGTACGGCAGCCGAGGGTGCATCGGAAGATGCTATTACTAAGGACCTGCAGAACCTGCTGCGTCAGTGGGAAGATATCTCGAACAAGCTCGAGGAGTTCCGCCACGGCAAGCGTCCAAAGCTGCTGCAGGGTGAGCCAGATGTGGCTATTCGTGTGGTGCGCGATATCTTCAACGATGACTTCTCACATCTGATTGTTGAAGGCGACGCTGTTTACGATCGCATTGCCGAGTACTTGGACACGATGGCTCCAGATCTCAAGGAAAAGCTTGAACGCTGGGATCCTGAAGAGCATCAGGGCAAGGATGTGTTCGATAAGTGGCAGATCGATTCGCAGCTGCGTAAGGGTATGGAGCGTCAGGTCTATCTGCCAAGCGGTGGTTCGATCGTCATTGATCGTACCGAGGCAATGACGACGATCGATGTGAACACTGGTCGTTTCATTGGCAAGGGTCGCTCGCTGGAAGAGACCGTGACGGCCTGCAACCTTGAAGCTGCAGAAGAGATTGCACGTCAGCTGCGCTTGCGTGATATTGGCGGCATGGTAATGATCGACTTCGTCGATATGGTTATGCCAGCTAACCGCGATCTGGTGCTGCGCCGTCTGCTGGAGTGCTTGGCACGTGATCGTACGAAACATCAGGTTGCAGAAGTGACGAGCTTGGGCCTCGTGCAGATGACGCGTAAGCGTATTGGCCAGGGTCTGGTTGAGGCCTTCTCTGAAGAATGCCCAACGTGTAAGGGTCGTGGCTTCATTGTGCACGATGAGCCTACGGTGTCTGCTGACTTCGAGGATCCTTATGCAATTAAGGGTGGCGATCCATTCGTGAAGACGAATAAGCATGGCCACGGCACTGAAGTACATGCACCAAAGGGTTCGAGCGCTGCAGTAAAGGCCAAGCTTGCACAGATTGCAGCTGCCGCAGTTGCTGCCAGCAATGATGCCACTGCTACGGCAGATGCATTAGATGATGCTGAGCATGCTGAGCAAATTATCGAGCAGTCAGAAGACGCTGAGTGATTTTCTAAGATAATGGCTACTGCCTCAATCGGCAGTAGCCATTTTTTGTTGGTATTGTAATTTTCCCGTTATTTATCTTCTGCACGTGTCCTCTGATTGTTATCTTTTGCATGTTGCAGAGTCCCCATCTTTCTGCCTTCCTTTAGGTGTTACACCTTTTATTTCGAAATCATAACCATATTCGTAATCTCAAATATTGGGCATGACGTATATCACATGTATAAATAGTGTGAAGCTCTTACTTATGCATAGTTCATTCGTTAAAGTTAGTCTCAGTCAGACGGCTAAAACGTTAGGATTCCAGTTATTGCAAGAGCATAAATGTTGTGGATATTCAGTGTGAACTGTGCATATTTTGTAAGAATATTCATTACACATGTGGCTATTAGTTAGAATGAAAGCCATATACTGTTCACGGAGAGGAAAACTGCCTCAAAGTGCTCGTTAATGATGGGACTAACGATTTCAGATGCTCTGCACTGACGCTTGAGAACCAGTTTTTGTGAATAGGAAGCAACTAGGAGAGAGAACACTGCACTACCCAGAAAGGTAACGCAATGTCGAGAAGGATCGACTGGCTGCGACGCGGTGGCGGGGCTAGCCCACAACGCAGCGATCAAAATCAGCAGCAGAGTGCCGACCAGCACAATGCAAATCACTTAATAAATTCAACAGGGGGACAAGTGGCTAACGACACTTCGCGTTCGCAGAAGCGCAAACCATTCTTCCCAGTGGCTGTTTTGTCAGCCCTTTCCATGGTGACCGCTCTGTTTGTTGGTCCGATTGCATATAACACAGCAGTCGCAGATGAAAATCTTTCTGATGGTTCTATCTGTGAACCAAAAAATATCGGCCTTGGTGATGATGTCACGGATTCGTCTACCGATAAAGGTGTTGCTACTTGGGTTGGTGGCAACATGGTCATTGGTTACCCGGATCGAGCTGATCAGACCTATTCTCAAAATAAAGATCCAGAGCATTCTTATGCTGTGGAAGCTGAAGGTTTGACACTGGTAAATAGCAAGTTGCTCAGCAAGGCGCAAAAGCAGTCTTGGGGTAGTAGAGGTTTCCGCTTTGGTGTGGTTGGCTTCGGCTCGCAATATCGTCCAGATTCTGGTAGTGATGCACTTGCTGTTGGTGGTAATGCACCGTTGATAACAGATACTTCGGTATCGCCTAACCTGAAGCTCTACGGAAAGGGCGAAGGCCAGGATGTTGAGGCACTTGCTTTCGGTAATACTGGTCGTATGTGGCTTGGACGTATTGATGGCGTAGGACCTATTTATAACGCAAATATTGCAGGTAAGACTTCAGGTGCGTTAGATGTCAATCCACAAACCAATTCCGTGTACATTGTTGGAAATGATTCTGGAACGGTGAATTGGGGTGCAAGCCAGCCATTAACAAAGGTAAATATTAATGGTAAGGTTCAGGACCTTTCTGGTTATGGCGAAACCGTCACTGAGCTGTCTGAAAAACTTACAGATTTTAAAGCAAACGGTACGGTGAAAACTGATGAGGTAGCCCCTGATCAGTCCAATTACATCCGCGAGAAGTTCAATAATGACCCTAATACGTCGCCGTATATCGGTATGCAGATTGACTTTAACGGTAGCGGCAGGGAAAAGCTTATCCGATTCACTGGTGATGGTAAAAGTAGCATGCAGATCTTCGATCTCAAGGCTAGCGCCCTGAATAGTGATGGATATAACGGTATTACGTTTGCGTTTGAGAATATTCCGACGTATGCGTCCGTGGACATTAATGTTTCGGGTAGCAATCTTGTGTCTTTCCATAATGGTTGGCGCTTCTATTGGGCTGGTCCAAACATGCTCCCAGAAAAAAAGTCGGATTGGACTGGCACCTATAAGGGAACATACAAAAATGCGGCTGGTGAAGTGAAAACTGGTGACATTCCGTACGAAATCAGTACTGGTTACTATCTGCATCTCGCTGAATACAAAGAGCAGATGCATTACATGTACGGAAAAGCTTCACAGAGCATTATGTGGAACTTCTCGGATACCAAAGATTTGACCATCTACGGTGGCCAAGTGAGCAGTGGTCAGAATTCCAAGCGTTGGGCGAGCGAAGTTAAAGGCCAGATTACCGAAACTGGTTGGACTATATCTGATGATCCTGCAGCTGCTATGTTGGGTTCCATTATGGTGCCTAAGGGCACGTTCGAGTCACATGTAACGACTAACGGACGTGTGTGGGTGAACGGCGATTTCTATATGCGAAATCCGACCGAGTCAACCAAGGACGGTTTTGGTCCAGGTATTGGTGAAGGCCAATCCGCATCCATTACTGATATGGATCAGGAACGTCACAACATGCCATGGAGCGGCTACCTTCACGAAGACTGCCCAGCAATTGCTTGGGATAAGGTAGACGCTAAGGGTCAGCTTATTCAGCCTGCCGATGATCAGAAGATGGCTTCATTCGAGGTCTATGGCAATTTGGAAGCTGCCAAGGCGCGTGATGGTAAGAAAATGTTGAAGCAGGTTACGGATAACGAGCCTTTTGTTGATGATGATCAAGTTAAGGGTCAGATTCGTCTGCTGAATATCTCTGCGAATGCAACGTATTTCATCGTTGAGTCTGGTGCTCCAGAAGGCTATACGGCGTCGACGAATATCTACCAGATAAATACGGGGGATGATGCCAAAGCGACCTACAAAAAGATAGTTGCTGTCTACGATGCACAGGGCAATTTGATAACAGATGATAGTAAGAAGTTACTATCCGGAGATGCCGGCATTATTAATAAAAAGCCAGGCGCAACAGTTGAATGGGCAAAGTATGCAGAAGGCGATGACCAGCGTACTCCATTGGCTGGCTCTGAATGGATTTTAAAAGATACGCAATCTGGTGATTCTTGGACGGTTAAAGATAACGTAACGGCACCAGAATCAGTAGATATCTATAACGGTGATGAACGCGTAACTGGCGGACTAATCCCATTAAATGTGGGTGAGCATGTAACGTTGACCACTACTGTTTCTCCTGAGGGAGCTAATCAGCGTGTAACTTGGACGACGAGTGATTCGCACCTTGTTCGCATTACCAATGGGGTCGTCTCTGTTGTTGGTGTTGCCATTGCCGGACATGATGAAGTTACTTTGACGGCAACTACAGTTTCTGAGCCAAATAAATCTGCTTCGGTGAGGATTAAGGTTCCGTCGATCCAGGTGAATTCTGTAACTATTAAGAACACAGATGGCTCTGATGCTCCTGAATCAATTGACATGAATGTCGATGATGCGAAGGCATATCAGGCTGTTACAGATCCTGAAGGCCTTGCAGTTGAGTGGAGTACGTCAAACAACAAAGTCGTTACAGTGGATGCTTACGGCTATGTTAAGGCGGTAGGAGTTGGTGAGGCCGTCGTTACTGCGAGGGTCGGTGATAAAACGGATACCCTGAGGATTCACGTATACAATTACAACTACCTTACCGTTTACTTCAATATGGATATTGTGAGTTATTCTGGTACGCCTTACGTAACTTTCAATATTGGGGCTGATAAAAAGAACTGGGATACCCCACAGCCAATGACTCATCTTTGCGACAATTGGTGGTCTTACACAGTTTGGACTGGCAACAAGCCAGTATTCTTCTACTTCACAAAAAATCAGTACAGTAATGCCATTCTGTATAAAGCAACGAATAATTCTGAATTCTTTGCTAACAACAATGTCACTGATATGAGGGTGGAGTCTCACAACAATACTCCTTCTGGTATTCCGTCTTGTGTCGCAACCATGGATCACGACGTATCCCCAGAAGTAGCAAAGTCAAAGGCCTCTAGCCCGAAAGCAAATGCTTATAGTGGTAAGTCAGCTGCTCGTGCTGGTTCTGGCTCTCAGTGGGAGGACATCGATCCTCGTGCAGGTAGGTTTGAGCTAATTGATGTTCCTGTGGGTGAGTACAGCATCAAGGAGTCACAGGCGCCTGAAGGATATCTTTTGAACTCGAAAGAGTACTTCTTTACTGTGACGAGTGATGGAAATGTGATCTGGAATCCATCGAGCATCGTAGATGCAGATAATGTTGCTTGGATCTCAGATAGTCCTACTCAGATTGAATGGGCTAAGAGGGAGAAAAAGTCAGACGGAAGTACGGATCCTGATAAATTACTTGGTGGTTCCGTTTGGACGCTGTATTACAACGTAAAACAACCGTCACATAGCGAAGATTATCCAACATCCTATGTGATTTACGATTGCACAGAGGATCAAGCAGGATATTGCGTACCTTCTGAGGGTGCTCCTGATTGGGCTGTAGATGTTGACAAGAATCCAGGTGAATTCAAGATTCTTGGTGCGCTGATTGGTTTCTACAAGCTTGTTGAACGTTCGGCACCTAATGGCTATGAGATTGACTCAACGCCTATTGAGTTCCAAGTTAAGTCTGACGCCACTGCTCCAATCGTGATTGGCCCTATTGATAACGCCAAGAAGACTGGTGAAGCTAGCTGGACAAAGGTGGATGATGTTGATGCTTCTCAGAAGTTGAGTGGCGCTGAATTCACTATCACGTATGTTGATAGCGAGGGAAAGTCGAACTCTTACCTGATTAAGGATTGCACAGGCGAAGGCTGCACTCCTGAGCCAGACGCCCCTTCTTGGGCTGTTGATGTTGACAAAACGGCTGGTGAATTTAAGCTCAAGAATTTGCCTTGGGGTAAGTACACACTGGTCGAGACTAAGGCACCAGAAGGCTATGTTGCCTCCACTGATCCGATCGCAACGTTCGAAATGGGTCCAAACAAGGATCACTATATAGAGCAGATCGGTTTGGTAAGGAACATGAAGATGGCAATCCTGCCAAGTACAGGTGCTGGATTCAATGCAATTTCTGCAATGATCATCGGCCTGATACTCGTTGGAGCTGGTATGGCAGTGGCTCTCGAAGTGAATAGGCGTCGTAGGATGCTCTAAACACTAGGAGAGTGGTTGTCTAACCCAAGATGGATGACTAAAACTTAACCCCGATTCCTTCTGGAGTCGGGGTTAAGTTATTTATTTGAACTATTAGTTATCTTCAGGCTCGTGTGTCTTATTAATTAGCTGCTTGTGTGTCGTTGTGTGGTGTGTGCTTATAACGCTGGCTCTATGTCTAATAGACATATAAAATTGAAATGTATAGATAAAACGTTGATGTACCAATAAGAATGTGATGGACATGAAACGTAATCAGCAGTAGCATATAAGTTGTGATGAAATTGCGTGGATACTTAAAATTCATGTTGCATCGATTTGTCTCATAGCATATACTCATAGTCATGACCTGCGGAATTACTAACAGCTCGGTAATTCAGCTAGCGGCAGAGAGATAACGGGGGGGTCCAGAACGGGTTCAGACCTGGGATGGTTCTTATCGGTTGGCTCCTACCACAGAAGTCAATCTCTCACGAAATCTAAATCTTCATCGCTTAGACGACGAGAAGCGATCTGATGATGAAGAAAGTGCGGCAACAGAAAGACGCACGTTCTGATTTCATCTCCTGTTTACTGCCTACGCAGGGCTCAAGCTTCACTTTCGTGGAGCTTATTGATGAACCATTAAAGGAGAATCATGAAGAAAGTAAATAAGGCTCTCGTCGCCTTCGGTGTCTCCGCGGTAATGCTCGCCACCGGTTTTGTGGGTGCAACTTCTGCATTCGCAGACCCTCTGGGACAAGGTGTAATCACCTTTGATAAGGAAACTGTCACCAGCGGTGACAAGGTTGCTGGTTATCGTCTGCTGGACGTAGTAACTGAAGATGCAACAAATGGCACATTCATCTATGATGTGAATTCCACATATAAGAAGAATGTGGTTGAAGCAATCCGTTCCCTCGATGAAAACTTTGCTAAAGATGATGATGGCAAACTGATTCCTTTGGATAAGATTGAAAATCCAGACATTATTAAGTGGCTTGTACAAGATGCAAATCTGAACTCCACGAACATCGATCGTTTTGCTAAGGCATTCAAGGCAACGGATCCTGTTGACGATCCTGGTTTCCCAGAGACTACTCTGAACAAATCGGATGCTGACACTAAGACTGTTCCTACGGGCTATTACCTGATTGAACACAAGTGGCTTGGTGATCAGGGGTCAAATGAAACTTATTCCAAGTACATGGTGAATACGGTCGGCACTAAGGGTGTGACCGTTCAGTTCAAGAATGGTACTGTCACCTTGGAAAAGAAGGTTAAGGATAACGAACTCGGTGTTACGAACAATTGGCAGGATACTGCTGATTACAGCTACGGCGATCTTGTCCCATTCCGACTGACTGGTACTCTTCCAAAGACGTTCAAGAATGGTAAGCCAGAGCAGAACATTCCTAACGATTTCGCGTACTTCGAGTACAAGTTTGAAGATACTTTCGGCAATGGAAAAGACAATGCTCCAGCATTCACTCTCTATAACGCAGTAGGTGGAAAGGACCTGAAGGTCTCTGTGTATGCAAGCGACGGAACCCTTAAGGGTGACCTTGCAAGCAGCGATTACAAGTTTGATGATACCCATGTGACGCCTGGTGATGTCTCTTCGACAAAGAATGGTTTCACGGTTGAAGTCGGTGTTGAGAAGACCATTAACGGTGACGATCCAGCAACGGCTGAAAAAGAAACTTCTTACCAGGTTCGTGACGTTCAGTCAATCGAGACAGTAGACATTCAGGCTACCGATATGATCGTCGTTGAGTACAAGGCAATCTTGCAGAATAATGCAAACCTTGGTGAAACGGGTAATAAGAACACTGCATCGTTGAACTACACGAATAATCCAAATACTCTTATGAGGGGCGATACGCCAGAGGATTACGTAAAGGTGTTCACATTTAGTGTTGATGGTTTGAAGACCTTCTCGATCGATCCTAATGAGACTGATCTTCCAAAGTTTGAGCTTTTCCGTGATAACGGAGAGCGTAACGAAGGCCAGATCGTTTGGCATTCCGTTGGCAAGAAGGATGTAACTAAGGATCCTAAGACGGGTAATTACATCTTTGGCTGGGAAGGCCTTGATGCCGGAGATTACAAGCTCGTAGAGTACTACACTCCTGCAGGCTTCACGGCACCTATGCACCCAGTGTTCTTTACGATTGAAGCAACTCATGGAAACCGCGACGCCGATCAGGAACCTGTCCTGCTGACCCTTGGTGCAGTTGTTTCTTCTGATGAGAGCGATATTGTGAAGGTCAACCCAAGTGCGGACGGTAAGAAGCATTTGACCGGCACTCTGTCTACTGGTGCTATCGCCACTCCGATCTACAACAGGGGTGGTAACGTGCTCCCATCCACGGGTGGTGCTGGTACGGTTGCTCTGTACGTGACGGGTGCTGCTATCGTCCTGTTCGCAGGCCTCGGTATGGCAGTCGCTCTCAAGAAGCGTCGCAACGCCTGAGATTAACAACGATGATTGTTAATCATCAGTAACACTTAAGGCGGGTGTCTTCCATAGGCACCCGCCTTTTTTAGAACACCGCGTAGAATCATTATTAAATAGACAGAAGAGAGGCTAGCGTGGTGACGAAATCTGACCCTGAAATCAAAGAAACGGATCAGACTGCTCGTTCCGTGCAAGAGAATACAACCGAAAAGAAAAAGCAGAGCAACCTAGGTGTCAATATTATGATCACCATCTGCTCACTTGTTCTGCTTATTGGTATTGGTGTGCTGTGCTATCCATCTGTTGCTGATTGGTGGAATCGACTAGTGTCTTCGAGAGCTGTGGGTAGCTACTCGCAGGTAGTTAAAGAAATACCAAAAGTTGATAAAGAGAAGATGCTTGCTGAAGCAAAGCAATATAACGAGGACTTGTTAACTGTTCCAGATCGTTTCCATCCCTCAGAAGAAATGGATGCCCGATATAAGAAGACACTTGATGTAACGGGCACGGGCATTATGGGCTATGTCAGTATTCCAAAGCTGAAGCAGCAGATGCCTATTTACCATGGCACAGCAGAAACGGTGTTGCAGATTGCTACTGGTCATATTGAGGGAACCTCGCTGCCAGTCGGTGGTCCAAGCACGCATGTGGCCATTTCTGGACATACTGGATTACCAAGTGCCAAGCTGTTTACCGGATTAGACACTATGCAAAAAGGTGACCAATTCTCGGTGACTGTGCTTGATAAGCAGCTTTGGTATCAAGTAGACCAAATTAAAGTCGTGCTACCAGGTGAATTGCAGGACCTTGCTATTGAGCAGGGTAAAGATTATATGACGTTAATTACGTGTACGCCATATGGTGTGAACTCGCATCGTTTGCTTGTACGTGGTCATGCTATTCCTGCTCCTACCAATGATCCTACGCATTATGAAGATACGCGTGATCTGATGAACCAAGCTATCGCCTTGGCTGCTCTGGTGTTCTTAGTGCTTGCGCTTATTACGTTCTGGCTGATTCGCAGGCGAGCGAAGAAGCGTGCAGCAGCGGCTTTGGCAGCGAAGGCTACTGAGGAACTGCAGAAATAAAAAAGATAAGAAGGAAGCTGTAGCGCTGGGGGAGTGCTGCAGTACTGAAATAACTATTAAGAAGTGGCAAAAGTAATCTGAAAGAAAGTTAGTGGGGCGAACTTTCTTTCAGAACTTTTGCATCTGAAATCGACAAAGTCTGATAAAAAGCGTGACAATTGTGTACAAATTGAGTACGCTGGAAGCATAACTGTCGTTGCTGATGCGTGCACAAGGTGACAGGGATGCCAACCTGCACGTATCAGAGTTCATAATCACGAATCTGAAAACGCATCAGCGTGACTTTTTGAGTGAGAGAGAAAACATCCTTGGCCTAGCCAAGACCAATGGGAGGAAAGACACTATGACGAAGGCCAACGTTGCGAGACGAGCTCGGTTGGTGCTCGCAGCCATGATGTCTGCCGTGTTCGCATGCAGTGGGCTTGTTGCTGGTTCTGCACAAGCAGATATTGATTACGATCATTTGCCGGCTACTATGTCCATCCCGCCTGAGGAATACGGCAATTCGGTCAGTGTTGGTACGAATTCCATTACGGTGACGTACGAATACGATGTTGATGGAGATCCGAGTACGCCGGATGCTCCAGTACCAGGTGCTGAGTTCTACCTATACCAGGTTGCCGATTGGGATGGCAAGTCGACTCCAATGCAGGAGCACTTGACGCTGACGCCAATGTATCAGTGGTATGAGAAGGAAAAAGACATCAACATTACGGGGCAGCTGAATCCAACCTTTACGGAGGAGGATAAGGAAGAAGGCTGCTTGTCAAGTATGGACGCAACGTATGCCTGCGTCTCTAAGTACTGGGCAAATCTGAATTCAACGTTGTTCCAGACGATGAAGGCGAATACGGAGTTCTATCCAGATAGCCAGAAGACAGAAATTGAGCGCCGTAACGCACTATACGCTGTTACCGATAAGCATGGCCAGGCTCGTTTTGAGGGCATTGGTGATGGTGTGTACTTCGTTGTTTCGCCAATCTTCGCTAATCCTATGATGGTTTACTCCGCACAGCTGGTCTCGCTGCCAAACGAGCTCCCTGCTAAGGAGAAAGAGCACAACATTGAGATTAAGGCCAAGCCAGAAGCATGGAAGGGCGACGATCCTATTCACGTGAAGAAGGTTTGGAAGAACGACAACGCGCAAACGCGTCCAAGGTCGATTACGGTGCAGCTGTTCCTGAATCTGCGTGATGACAACAGGAATATGCTCCAGTTGATTGATGAAGTTGAACTCAACGAAGACAACGACTGGGAGTACACGTGGTCAAAGCTGCCTGATTATCAGGACTTCACGGTTACCGAGGCTAATGTGCCAGACGGCTACAAGGTGAGCGTTGTTGAAGAAGGCGACGGCCCGAATACCAAGTACTTCACACTGACGAATTCGAAGCCGGGAACGCCTCCAAAGCCAACCCCGACTCCAACTCCAACCCCAGCTCCAAGCCATAGCTCGGAGCGACCAGCCCAGACTGGTGCCAATGTGGCAATCATTGCACTCGTAGCTGTGGCTGCATGTGTCTTGGCTGTACTGCTGATTATCGAAAGTCGCCGAGTGGCTAAGTCGAAGCAGTAAAGCCTATCCTGAATAATTCAACTGGCATAAGCATCACTATCAATGAGCTGGCTTATGCCAGGGTTTTTAAAAAGGCGTCCTTAGTGCGAAGGACGCCTTTTTGTTTTGTTATTTGATTTACTATTTTATTACGAGCATAAAATTTCCGATAACGAGCTGAGATATTAGCTGACAGTCAACATCTATGTGTGGAAAATCGTTGATTTGTCTAGTGGTTTGTGAAGATGCTTCGGGGGTACTTGTCGCTCAGCAAAATGTGATGATGCTATTTATTTTATTCCGAGTTAAACAAATAAATACATATAGAACTGTATAGGAAACCACTGCAAAGTAGCTGGCTATGCAGGGTGAGATCTGGCACGTTTCCCCTCGCCTTTATCTATACGAAATATGAGCGTGGACCGCTTGAATTCAGGAGCGGAACCTGCAGGTTATGCTCCGTTTTCATATTTGAAATAAGGAGTATTATGAACCGCGTTCTGAAGGGCACGGTTGCGGCCGTTTCAGGTATCGCATTCGCCCTCGCAGGTATCGTAGGCGCCAGTAGTGCTTATGCAGATGACGCTTCGTCCACAACAACTGCATCTTCTACGCCAACAATTCAAGGTACGCAAGGTGTTGCAGCAACAACCACGAGTACCATCACGGTTACGAACGCACAGGCTGGCGATATGGTTGCTGGCTACCGTCTGCTCAACGTTGAGTCTCAGTCGGGTGACGCATTCGTCTACTTGGTTAATGCCACCTACAAGGACGCCATTATTTCCGCAATTAACGCCATTAACGGTGATGCAGCAGCTCCAAGCACTGATGCACAGATTATTTCGTTCTTGACGACCAAGCTGAATTCGTCAAACGTGTCGCAGTTTGCTACGGCATTTATGTCGTATAAGCCAGCTCCAACGCCAACAATCGCTGCAACTGATGCAACGAAGCCAATTTCGGCTCAGGTTGGTTACTACCTGTTGAACCAGACCGTTCAGGGCGCTGATACGGGTAAGACCATTTCTCGTTTCATGGTCGATACGCTGGGTGCGGCTCCTCTGAACGTCACGCTGAAGAACGGTACGGTTTCGATTTCGAAGAAGGTCAAGCAGAACACTGCAAACACCGATAACGCTACTTGGGCTAACGACGCTGACTATGGTCTCGGCGAGACGGTTCCATTCCAGCTGACCGGTACGCTGCCTTCGACGTATGACAACTTCAGCACGTACCTCTACACGTTCACTGATACGCTTCCTGCCGGCTTGACGCTGGTTCCTGGTTCGGAACAGGTGGAAGCTATCACCAATGGTCAGTCCACTGATATTACGAAGGACTTCACGGTAAGCCCTGCTGATAATCAGGTTTCTGGCGCACCATTCACGATGTCCTGCGCAAACCTGAAGACGATTGCAGGTCTGACTGCTGATTCCCAGATTGTGGTGACCTACAACACCACGCTGAACTCCAACGCAACGGTTGGTAACCCAGGCAATATCAACAAGGCAAATATTACGTTCTCGTCGAACCCTAACGTCAACGACGCAAGCCAGACCGAGACGACGCCTGAAGCCACGGCAACTGTGTTCACCTATGCAGCACAGCTTAAGAAGCTGTTCCAGGATGCTAGCGGCAAGACGGTTGATACGCCAACCGGCGATATGCCTCAGTTCACGATGTACGCCAGCAACGGCACTACGAAGGTTTCTGGCCCAGTAACCGTTGCTACGAATGGTGACTTCTCGTTCAACGACCTTGATACTGGCACCTACGTGCTCAAGGAAACGCATACGCCTGCAGGCTTCAACACTGCAGATCCAATTACGTTCACGATCACTGCCACGCACGGCACCGATGCTTCGACTGGTGCTCCAACGATTTCTGCTCTGACGGTTTCGCAGCAGGGTTGGACGGCAAATGCTAACGCCGGTACGATTTCTGGCACGATCCTCAACGTTAAGGGTGGCCTGCTGCCAAGCACCGGTGGTATGGGCACGACGCTGTTCTACGTCTTCGGTTCGCTGCTCGTTGCCGCAGCAGTAGCCGGCATGGTGTTCGCACTGCGTCGTCGTAACGCCTGAACGTTTTAGCGCTTCAGCATTACGCTAAATAGGCCAGTATTTCTTTGTATAATCAGAGAAGTACTGGCCTCGTTTATGCAGGCTATGAGAGAGACCCCCTACGGTGACGTTTGTTTACTGCGAAAGCGCAGAACGAACGCATACTGATTGCAAGGGCACGAACCAGATTTGGCGTGTTGCGTTTGTACGTGGGTTTGTGTAAATTTGATTGCTGGTGTCTGGCCGCGAGGCTCAAACGTGCTGGACAGTAAGCTTTCCAAGTCAATTGAAGGATTGAGTATGTACGCGATTGTGAAGGCCGGCGGCCATCAGGAAAAGGTCGAGGTCGGTGACGTTATTCTCGTCAACCGTCTCGATGCTAAGAAGGGCGACACTGTGGAATTCCCAGTGGCTCTCGTTGTGGACGGATCTAAGGTGACGCTTGCTTCGGCTGATCTTGCCAAGATCTCGGTGAAGGCTGAAGTTGTCGATGATGAGGCTAAGGGTCCAAAGATCCGCATCATGAAGTTTAAGAACAAGACCGGCGTTGCTCGTCGTAAGGGTCATCGCCAGAAGCTCACGGCCGTCAAGATCACGGCTATCGCCTGAGCTTAACAGTCGGGATAGTTCCGAAAGGATACAGACATGGCACATAAGAAGGGCGCTTCCAGCTCGCGCAACGGTCGCGATTCAAAGCCACAGTACCTTGGTGTGAAGAAGTTCGGCGGTGAAGCAGTGCTCGCCGGTAACATCATCGTTCGTCAGCGTGGTACTAACTTCCACCCAGGCATGAACGTTGGTATGGGCAAGGACCACACGCTGTTCGCTCTGACGGACGGCAAGGTCAAGTACGCTGTCCGCCGTGACCGCAAGGTCGTGGACGTCGTTGAGGCCGCTGAAGCTGTAGAAGCCTGAGGCTAGTTCAACAACATACTCAAGTTTGAGTAATGAGCCGTGAGCTCCGTTTGGGGTTCACGGCTCATTTGTTTTTCTTGAGATTTTTCTTTATTTCTGCTCTTGGAAAATAGGCATTCAACTTTACAGTCAACGGCTTTCTATCAACGAAAAGCGATATGTGAAAATCTATATACTGAGGGAAAAACGCAATAAAAGACGCCGCCTCGAACCATATAGTGAGACATATAAGGGGTAGTACGTATTCCTTCTATTCGTGAACTATGAAAGAAGTCTCCAGTGAATCGGCGTCAGTTGCCACCAACAGCATCAATTACGGCTCGCATCGCTGCAGCCCTTGGTGCATTCGCTTTGATGGCAGCAGCTTGGATCGGCTTCACGCCAGCACAGGCACAAGCACAAGAGACTGAACCTTCTCACGTTGCTGCAACGACTGCAGTATCCACTCCAAACTCGATGAGCGTGACATTTGATTATGACGGTCATGCAGTATCTGATGCACATCTTGTAGCCGTTCGTATTGCTGCTTGGAACGGTCAAGAACCATTCCAGACGCACGTAAGCGTATTACCAGCATTCAAGACTGGTCCATTTGCTGACGTTGATGTACAAGGCTTACTGACGGGCTCCTATGAGGGCATGGAAGAGGATTGGACTGCACTGGCATCCCAATTGGCACCAATCGTGACTGAGCCTGAAGAGGCGGCTGCATTAAATAAGCAGCTCGGTTCTGCATCGATGAGCCCTATGGTTACCAATGCAGCCGGTAAAGCTGCACGTAACGGCTTAGCAAATGGTATTTGGCTGCTTGCTGGTTCTGGTGCAGTTCCTGCCGCAGACGCTGCGGCAAACGGCAATACGGGGCGAACACTGAATGTTGCACAATTGCTGAGCCTGCCTTCATATAGTGAAAGCTCGCCAGAGCATAATGTTGCTGTAGTTGTTAAAGGCGCTTTAGCAAAAACAAAACATGGTCAATCAACGAACCCACAGTCGGGCACCAAGCTGGGCGTACGTACTGCTTCAGCACGTAGTGCACAAGCGCAACAGGCTGCACTAGCCCAAGCTGAGCGGGCTGAACAAGCCGAGCGCGCACGCGAAGAAATGCTGGCAAGTACGGGCGTAGAAGTCACTACGATTTGCCTAATGGCCGTCGCTGCTCTCGTGATGGGCATGGCCATTGTTCTTGAGAGTCGCAAGCTCTCTAACTGAACATTTCGTCATGGTCGTGGCCTTAATGCAGGCTCGCGGCTAAGGTAGAGCGTATGAGTGACTTTGTAGATCGCGTAACCGTACACGTCAAGGGTGGCGACGGTGGCAATGGTTCGGCTGGTGTGCGCCGTGAGAAGTACAAGCCATTAGCAGGTCCTAATGGTGGTAACGGCGGCCGCGGCGGATCGGTCATCTTCGTAGCCGACTCGAACGCGAACTCGTTATTGGATTATCGATTCCTGCCACATCGTTCCGCAGACGACGGCACGATGGGTCTTGGCGATACAAAAGATGGTTCGCAAGGTAAAGATTTAATTCTTCCAGTGCCAGTGGGCACCGTTATTTTTGAAGCCAAGGGTCGCGAGGGCGAGCCAAAGCATCCGGGCAAGCTGCTTGCTGATCTCAAGCATGTAGGTGAGCAGTTCGTTGCCGCTGCAGGTGGTGCCGGCGGTCTTGGTAACGCAGCTCTTGCTAATAAAACGCGTAGGGCTCCAGGCTTCGCTCTGTTGGGCGAGCCAGGTGAGGAGCGCGACGTTATTCTTGAGCTCAAGTCGATTGCAGATGTGGCTCTTGTGGGCTTCCCATCGGCTGGTAAGTCGAGCTTGATTGCAGCAATGAGCGCCGCTAAGCCAAAGATTGCTGATTACCCATTCACAACGCTGGTTCCAAACTTGGGCGTTGTGCAGGCTGGTGACACGCGTTATACGATCGCTGATGTGCCTGGTCTGATTCCAGGTGCTTCTGAGGGCAAGGGCTTGGGCCTGCAGTTCCTGCGTCATATTGAGCGTACGGAAATCATTGCGCACGTTATTGATTGCGCAACGCTTGAGCCAGACCGTGACCCACTGAGCGATTACTACGCACTCGAGAAGGAGCTCGGTGAATACGCCGACGAACTCGAGCTGCCACTGGGCGCTATTCCAATTCCTGAGCGTCCACGCATTATTGTGCTGAACAAGGCTGATGTGCCTGAGGCTAAGGAACTCGCAGAGTTCGTTAAGCCTGAGTTCGAGAAGCTCGATATGCCGGTTTACATTATTTCGACGGCATCGCACGAGGGTCTGAAGGAGCTCAACTTCGCACTGGCCAAGCTCGTTAAGGAAATGCGTGCTGATCTGGCTAGCCGCCAGGTTGAAGAAGAGGAGGAGCGCGTGCTGATTAAGCCGCTTGAGTCTCCTCGTGGCGCACGTCTGCGCGGCCAGGCTGCCGAGTTCACGATTGAGCGTAAGCAGGACGGCAACGGCAACTACTGGTTCGCTGTGCGTGGTGAGAAGCCTGAGCGCTGGGTTATTCAGACGAACTTCGATAACGATGAGGCTGTGGGCTACTTGGCTGATCGCCTTGCTCGTTTGGGCGTTGAAGATGAGCTGCGTAGGCAGGGTGCTCGCCCAGGTGATGAAGTGCACATCGGCCGTGGCGCTCGTGAAGTTGCCTTCGACTGGGATCCAACCATTGCTGCAGGTGCTGAGATGCTTGATGGCTCGCAGCTGGGCTCGCGTGGTAAGGATCTGCGTCTCGAAGAGGACACTGGCCGTACGCGTCGTCGTACGAACGCTGAGCGTCGTCGCCAGTACCACGAGATGATGGATGCTCGCGCTGCAGTGCGTGAGGCCATGATGCAGGAGCGTGCAGCAGGCCACTGGGCTGATCCTTCGAAGGATGATGATCGTCACGATACGCAGGCCATTCTGGGCCGTGGCGAAGATATCGAAGAGATCGCCGAAGAAGCCGCAGAAGAAGCTGTGGACGAGCTCGAAAACTGAGAGAGGACGTAGTGAAGACGCAAGAAGAAGTGCGCCGTGCTATTGCAGCGGCTGAAACAGTCGTCGTGAAAGTCGGCTCAAGTTCTTTAACGCAGCCGAGTGGTCACCTCGACACCAAGAAGCTGGAAGCGCTGGTTGGTGCCGTGGCAAGCGTGCGTTTGCAGGGTGGGCGAGTAGTACTCGTATCGTCTGGTGCAATTGCCGCTGGTTTTGGTCCGCTTGGTTTCGAATCGCGTCCAACTGACGTCGCGTTGCAGCAGGCCACGGCTTCCGTTGGCCAAGGCCTGCTGATGGCGCACTATGAAACGTTGTTCGCCCGTTACGGCCTGCGTGTGGGCCAGCTGCTGCTAACTGCAGAAGATACGATTCGTCCGCAGCAGTACCGTTCCGCTCGCCGTACGATGGCAGCGTTGCTCGACCTTGGCGTCGTCCCAATCGTCAACGAAAACGACGCTCTCGCCTCGAGTGAGATCCGCTTCGGCGATAACGACCGTCTCTCGGCTCTTGTCGCCAACATGGTTTGTGCTGACGCACTTGTTCTTTTGACTGATGTGGATGCACTGTATACAGCTCCACCATCGGAACCTGGTTCGAAGCGTATTTCGTTTGTGCCTGATGTCAATGAAATTTTGGATCAGGTGCAAGTGCGTGGATCTGGTTCCAAAGTCGGCACGGGCGGCATGGTTACGAAGCTTGAAGCGGCACGTATGGCCGCTGTTTCTGGCATTCCATGCGTATTGAGTGCAGCAAAGAATGCAGGACCTGCATTAATGGGTGATCCTGTGGGCACTGTGTTTGCTCCTATTCGCAAGCGTGGTTCGGCTCGTCGTCTGTGGCTGAAGTTCGCTGCAAATCCTCGAGGAACGCTCGTTGTTGATGCTGGTGCTGCGAATGCTGTTCGCGGTGGCCGTGCTTCGCTGCTTGCAGCTGGTGTGCTTGAGACGCAGGGCGATTACTCAGCAGGCGATCCAGTGTGGATTGTTGATGAAGCGGGTAATCGTTTGGCTCGAGGACTGGCTTCATACGATTCTGAAGAAGTGCCACGCATGCTTGGTCGTACCAGTGCGCAGTTGCGTCGATTCTTCGGCGAAGAGTACGCACATCCACTGGTTCACCGAGACAATCTGGTGCTGGTCTGAATTAGTACTTCTAGTTCGACTAGCTCTTACTGTTTTCTAATCCACACGTTGTGCGTAGACGTGTGGATTAGTGCTTTTAGGGTTTTCCACAGTGCATAACTTCAAAAAGCTGGGATTTGTCCACTGAGTTTTCAACGTTCAGTGCAGAACGCTGCTCAGAAACCTTCAATACAGAATACTGGCATGGAACTTCCAGTACAGAACGCTGACATACGACTTTTGGTACAGAACTGATGACACTACATGCTGTGTAGATTCGTTATTACATAACATTGTGGGTTGTCGAGCTGCAATTTCGTAGACTTTTGTCAGAGCCCCTCAGATTTTTACAACAATGTTCGGTTATGCCGATCATGCTGCTGTTGACTTTGGAAATGCCGATTGCAATGAATTCAAGTAGTGCTGAAGTGTATTTTGCTTGGAATTTCAGTCTTTTAGAAACGTGTTTTTTCGTTTTTTAGATTTATTTAGAAATTTATTTATTAATAATTAAAATTTTTTAAATTTATTTTAAATCAAGAAATGCTGTTGGGTGTGGAAAAGTGTTTGAAATGTTGTGCACATGTGGATAGATCATAGGTTCAATATGAACATGTGGAGAGGGATTTTACTGAGTTGTACACATGTGTATAGCGCATGAGGTGCTTATTCACCAGAAAAAGATGTGATATTGCCCTCGATACTGTCCAAATGTGGACAATTTCTTGATTTGTTGTTAGCTTTCGCCGTTACGATAGGGGCATGGCACAGCTCAATGAACTATCTTCGCGTATTTTGAACGTTTCTCCAAGCGCCACGCTTGCTGTGGACGCTAAAGCTAAGGCTATGAAGGCCTCAGGCATTGATGTTATTGGCTTTGGTGCAGGTGAACCTGACTTCCCAACGCCTCCAGAAATCGTTGATGTAGCAGCAACAGCTGTGCGCGATGACCGCAATTACCGTTACACGCCAACTGCTGGCCTTCCTGAACTGCGTCAGGCCATTGCAGATAAGACTCTGCGTGATTCTGGCTACGCTGTTGATGCTTCTCAGGTTGTAGTCACTAATGGCGGTAAGCAGGCCGTTTACGAGACATTCCAGATCCTGCTCAACGACGGCGATGAGGTAATTATTCCAACGCCATATTGGACGAGTTATCCAGAGGCTGTAAAGCTCGCTGGTGGCGTTCCAGTCCCTGTATTTGCAGGCGCTGAGCGCGATTTCGAGCCGAGTATTGAAGCGCTGGAAGCTGCTCGTTCTGAGCGCACCAAGGCCATTATTGTGACGTCGCCAAATAACCCAACAGGCGCTGTTTGGAGCGAACAGACGATTACTGAACTGGCTCATTGGGCTATTGAGCACGGCATTTGGGTGATTAGCGATGAGATTTACGAGCACCTGAATTACGACGATGCTCACACGACGTTTATTGGCGCTGCTGTGCCAGAAGTACGTGATCAGCTCATTGTGCTTAATGGCGTAGCAAAAACCTATGCAATGCCTGGTTGGCGCGTAGGTTGGATGGTTGCTCCGCAAAACATTGCCGCAGCAGCCACCAAGCTGCAGAGCCATATGACGTCAAATGTCAACAATATTGCTCAGAGGGCCGCTCTTGCAGCCGTTTCTGGCCCACTGACCACAGTGCATTCGATGCGCGAAGCATTTGATCGCCGTCGCCAGACGATTGTGCGCATGCTCAACGAGGTTGAAGGCGTTCATTGCCCAACGCCAACGGGTGCTTTTTATGCATTCCCAGATGTGACGGGCCTGCTGAACCGTCCGATCGGCCCAAATGGCAGCATTTTTACGACAACAGCTGAACTTGCAGCAGCATTGCTTGAAGAAGGCCATGTTGCAGCAGTTCCAGGCGAAGCATTTGGTGCTCCAGGCTACTTGCGCTTCTCGTATGCACTTGCCGATGAGGCTCTGGAAGAGGGCATGCGTCGCTTCCAAGCTTGGGCAAAGTAAAACAGCAATTTTTAGCGAATTTTGCACCAAAATTGTGCGCAAAAGCGCCTAACCGGCTCTCACTAAGCAAAATGCTGGATAAAAATCGAAACAATTTTTTTCGATAACGCAAAATTGGCTAAATATCGCCGAAAATAGAAGCTTTTCCTCGACGATGCGCCACGCCGAAAACACAGGTTTCGTGAAAACGATTGGACATCGTCGTGGCTAACGGCTACTATTTCAACTTGGCGGTTTTGAGAGCGAAAAGTTCTCAGAGCTCTTGCCGAAGGGGTGTGGCGCAATTGGTAGCGCAACGGTCTCCAAAACCGTAGGTTGTGGGTTCGAGTCCCGCTGCCCCTGCTCAGACCTCGAGAAGTGCCTCGAGAGCCACAATTGGGAGGTATCCATGGCTAAGTCCACCAAACAATCCAATGGTGACATCGTGGTGAAGCCGAACGTTATTCAGCGTATCGGCATGTTCATCAAGCAGATTATCGACGAAATGCGTAAGGTTGTTACTCCTACGCGTAAGCAGCTGTTCATGTGGGTGCTTGCAGTATTCATCTTTGTTGTACTGCTTATGGTGCTCGTGACTGCAATGGACTTTGGTCTCGGTAATCTGGCATTCTTGATCTTCGGCTAATTCTTTTTATCAAATATCCGAGTATCTGAAAGTGACCGTGCATGACTGACGAAGCAAATCTCGAAGAAACCCAACAGGCTGCTGAAGATGCAGTAGAGGCTGCAGCTGCTGTGGAAGATGCTGAGTTGATGGCTGATGAGGCCGAAGCCGCGATCGATCAGATTGAAGCGGATGCATCCAGCGAAGACGAAGCTGATGGCGTTGCTGAAGCAGAAGTCAATAAGGAAGACGAAGAAGAACTTGACGCCGGCGCAAAGGCTGTGAAGGAATTCTCCGATTCCCTGCGCACGCTGGAAGGCAAGTGGTACGTGCTGCACACGTACTCGGGCTACGAAAAGCGCGTCAAGAGCAACATTGAGTCCCGCGTGGCAAGCTTCGGTCTTGAAGACACGATCTTCCAGGTGGAAGTGCCAATGGAAGAAGTCGAGAAGCACACCGAAAAGGGCAAGAAGGTTGTTACCCGCGTCCGTGTGCCAGGTTACGTGCTGATTCGTATGTACCCAGATGAGAACGCACGCCGTATTGTGCGCGAGACTGAGGGTGTGACGGGCTTCGTTGGTCCAACGCGTGAACCAGCTCCACTGAGCCGCAAGGAAGTCGTGAACATGCTGGCTCCAATGATTGCTTCGCAGGCACTCAAGGATGCCGGCGACAAGCCAGCAGCTGCTAAGAAGCGCACGATCGAAGTTTCGTTCAAGCCAGGCGATCAGGTCACCGTGACGGACGGCCCATTCGCAACGATGAGCGCAGTGGTTTCCGATGTGGAGCCTACGACGCAGAAGCTCAACGTGCTGGTCTCGATCTTCGGCCGCGATACGCCTGTCGAGCTCGGTTTCGAGCAGGTCGAGAAGCTTATGTAATTGCTTCTACGGAAGCAATGAGCCTCGGCTCAAATAAACGTACGGAGAACCTCCTAGATCTTGTTGGTCTAGGAGGTTTTCTTTGTTTAACGAGTAAATGTTCTTCACACAACGCTCACAATTTGAGAAGTTTTTCCGAGCTCTTGGTGATGTCCGTAGAGTATTGACTTGGCAGCGCACTTCGCACTAGCCAACACGTTGATGCTGATTGTGTATTTCACAGCGGCAACACAACATAATCACTAGTAGTATCGCTGACGGATCGAGCAGTAGCTACCGTGCGGCAGTTCCCTGCTGTAGGTATTGCGAGGCATAGCACAAGATGGTTGTGATTGTTCTTGTGCCAATGCATGCAGTGAAGTTCAGCGATCAAGGAGAGAAGGATAAAAATATGCTCTGGAATCTTTTCCGCTTGTGCCTCATCAAGACGTGGAATCGTATGTTCCACTGATTCAATACTTGAAGCTGTTATAGGTATTGAATCCAGAGAGATGCTGACCTCATACAGCAATCTCTACCAAGGAGACATTGCAAGCCGTACTTTTTCTAGTTGATTCTTCCTGGCTCCCCGCATGAACCGAAATCATGCGGGGAGTTTGCTTGTTGCGGTCTGGCGTGAATCATAGTGCTGATCTTGGTGCGAATCGTGCTCTGCAGAGCACAGTTGTCCAAAGTGTGGAGTGCAAAGTGAATTCATGCTAAATCACGCATGAAAAGTGCGTATGAAATGTGGTTACTGAGCGATGAGCCTAAGCTTCTTTGCCATAATCTGAAGAGGGGATAGATACTTCGGATCTCAACCCTGATTCTCAGTAGTACAAGAGTGGCAAGGAGTAACAATGCATTGGATTTTGCTTGGTTTTATGGCGGCATGCGTTATTGCAGGAATTATTACGGTGGTTGTTCTTGAAGCAGTGTGCAAGTAATTGCACAACACACCTCAGATCGTGTCGCAAAATCGGCTTCAAAAAGTCTTGGAGATGCTGCATAATTGATGAGTTGTGCCCAGTCGAAGATTCGGCGTGTCTGGCACAACGAAACAACAAGTTGCGGAAGGTGTATACGCCAGTATGCGTATGTGCCGTTATACCGCTCTAGTGAAAGAAGAACCATACAATGGCTCCAAAGAAGAAAGTCTCGGCGCTGATCAAGCTCCAGATCGAGGCTGGCAAGGCTAACCCAGCTCCACCACTGGGCCCTGCACTGGGCTCCCACGGTGTGAACATCATGGACTTCTGCAAGGCATACAATGCCAAGACGCAGGACAAGATGGGTCAGGTTATCCCTGTTGAGATCACCGTCTACGAAGATCGTTCCTTCACGTTCATCCTCAAGACCCCACCAGCAGCTGATCTGCTCAAGAAGGCAGCTGGCATCAAGAAGGGCACTGAGAACCCACTGACGCACAAGGTCGGTTCGGTTACCAAGGCTCAGGTCAAGGAGATCGCAGAGACGAAGATGGCTGATCTTTCCGCTCGCGATATCGACGCCGCTATGAAGATCATCGAGGGTACTGCACGCTCGATGGGCATCACGGTGAACGACTGAAAGAGGGGATAGACAGACATGGCTAAGCACTCCAAGAAGTATCGTGAAGCGGCCGAGCGTATCGACCGTAACAACCAGTACAGCGTCTCCGAAGCTATTGCACTGCTGAAGAGCATGCCAAGCTACAACTTCGACCAGACCGTCGAAGCTGTGCTGCGCCTGAACGTGGATCCACGCAAGGCTGATCAGCTGATCCGTGGTTCCGTCAACCTGCCAAACGGCACCGGTAAGACGGCTAAGGTCCTCGTGTTCGCTCGTGGCCCTAAGGCTACCGAGGCAACCGAGGCTGGCGCAGATATCGTCGGCGATGACGAGCTCGTGGAAAAGGTTGCTAATGGCTTCCTCGACTTCGACGCTGTTGTGGCAACGCCAGACATGATGGGCAAGGTCGGCCGTCTGGGCCGCGTCCTTGGTCCTCGTGGTCTGATGCCAAACCCTAAGACGGGTACGGTCACCATGGACGTGACCAAGGCCGTCAAGGACATCAAGGGCGGTAAGGTTGACTTCCGCGTTGACAAGAACGGCAACCTGAGCTTCCTCATTGGTAAGCTCTCGTTCGAGCCAGCAGCTCTGGAAGAGAACTTCCGCGCTATTGCTGACGAAGTGAAGCGTCAGAAGCCAGCTACCGTGAAGGGCCGTTACATGACGAAGGCAACGCTGTCCTCCACGATGAACCCTGGCATCCCACTGGATACCGCTTCGGTTTTCGCCTGATCTCTGCTAACCAGTAGTGGCCGCTGAACCTTCGCGGTTCACCGCCTCTCTGGCACCAGTAAGGATTTGAAAATCCCCATGCTCTGCTTATGCGGGCATGGGGATTTTTCATATGCTGCTCATCATGCGGATATCAGACGCATAAGCAACCATCTGGGAACATATATTGGCTCTCGTGATGCAAAACGATTGCATACACGGATATTTCCAAGAATCATCACTACTACGGATGAATTTTTGAGAGATTGAGTAGAAAGTTTTGTTGTAGCAGATTGCCAGATTAGGGGTGCCCACAATGTTCGAGAAAAATATATTCGCTCATGTTATCGAATGCATGGCTTTCCTCATTACTGCAACTGGCATTCTCTTCTGGTGTTTCCATGCAACGTTGCCTTTTATTCTCTTAAGCATCTGCGGATTTGTCTGCTATGTATTAGCAGCCAAGGCACTGTGCAATAGCTCCGCAAAAGCCAATACTTTAGACATGGAGGACGCTGCATCGGCACGAGCTCACGCGTCGGCGTGCAATATATACGTGACGAATTGCTGGCGTATTGCTCTGGCTCCGGTTATTTCATTATTCCGCCCATGTGCATTCGTAATTGCCCTACTCATGGTGGTTATGGCAGGCATGATTGCAGTACGTACCATCTGCCAGCCATATGGCAATCCCGTAAGAAGCGGTAAATGGTATCGAATGTGCTGAGTCTGAGTTGTACTGGACTCAAAGAATTCATTAGCTGCGGTTGCGCATGCGACCGATAGCTAGGGCAGTGGTGAGCACGTAGGCGTCACGCGGATCTGTAGCATCCCAACCGCTGGTCTCTGCAGTGCGCTTGAGACGGTATCGCACCGTATTTGGGTGCACATTGAGCTCTTTAGCAGTGGCCTCGAGAGAACCGCCATGATGCAGAAATGTGCTGACGGTTTCAAAGTTGGCCGCATCGCTACCATCGCCTTGTAGAACGCAATACACATTGACATAGAGCTCTTCACGAGCAACCTCGTCACCGAGTAGTGCTCGTTCAGGAAGCACATCATCGCCGCGTAAAGGGCGAGGCAGGGTTTGCAATGCAGGAGCTGCTTGCAACGAATACATCGTCTCATGAATGGCTAAGGCAGCGCCCTCAAGATTTTCTCGTTCAGAACTCAAATACAAGGCATGCGTGGAACTAAACGAATCGAGTACTGACGTGCACACCATTTCTGGTCGTACAGCGCTTTCTTCGCATGCCAGCAGAATAACGAATGAATCGGTTGCACCAACAAGTGCATGAGTACCACCAAAGTCATGAATAACCTGGTGTAGTGCTTGCTCGGTGCTCTGTGCATGCTCTTTTGGAGTACCGCCCAAAGCAAAGCAGCGGTAAGAGCTTGGCCACTGCAGAATATTCATGAGTGACTGCACACGGCTGTCGGTTAAGCCATGTACTAAGCATTCAAAAGCAATGCGCTCAATATTCGCATCGTCACTATGGCCTGACAGAAGATCAAGCACATCGTTATTGGACCAATCCACCACGCGATTGAGTCTACTCGTCACCAATTGCAAGCTGCCCGTCTGCTCACATAGCGACAGTGAGCACAAACGGGCAACGGGCTAGGCTTCTTTCGGCAATTGCCTTGTGTTGGCATGACGCGAATCTCGGATGAAGGTCAGTACCAAGAATCCGAAGACGAAGGCAACTGGCAACATATGGCGTTCGAAGTTATTGGCTGGAGCTGTAATCATCACGCCCATCAGCAGCAACAATGGAATATGCCACGACAGCGTACGCCAACGACGCAGTACCAGTTCAGCTGCACCAAACAGCAGCGTCAAAATCACATAGAAGTTGCCATGCGTCAGCCAGCCAAGGACTGGAATACGACCCCAACCCTCAGTGAACTTCACAATATTGGTACGCCATTGTGCGTTATAGGATCCAATCCACGATGTTTGCTTACGTACATTGTCGTTATCGACGTAGTAGCTCATTGGCACATATGGCTCATCAAATACATCGAAATAGCCATAACATTCAGCAAACAAAGCATCCATAGCAACGCGTGGATTAGCTTCAACAATTTCAAGCCAAGCCGAGTTGAATTGCTTCAAATCATCAGGCTGCACAGTGCGCCAACGATAGCTCGTCTTCTTTGACTGAATACCTGAAGACTTTACAGGATCAGCATCCTGACGACGGTATGCCTCGGCCATCTGATCCAAATTAAACACTGGCTCAAGCTTCTCACGAGCCGACTGAGGAATAGATTCAGGCGCAACCTTGGCCACACGAGCAATCATCTGCAGCTGTACGCCACGGCTTTCAATTGGGTCGCCACTAATAATGGCGCCACGAGCAGCAAGTGCAGAAATGCCACCATGAATAACCAGCGTTGGCAGCAACAGTGCAAGTACAAAGAACTTCCAACGACGCTTATCGGCCAGTATGCACAGTACCAGCTGCGCGAGCAAGATATACCATGCGTATTTGGCAGAAATCAACATAACAATAACCGACAGCACAAACGCAACAGTGGTGCGCGGACGGACGCGGCCGCGGGTGCAGGCGAGCTCATACAACGTGCCGAACCACCAGACGAATGCGAACGCAAACAATGGCGACTTCGTCAACGAAATAGTGGAGAACACACTCAGCGGGCAGATCAAGAAGAACAGCAGAATCAGGAAGCGCGTGAGACCGCTGGCTGGGCGGATGCGGCGCAGGAAGCCGCGTTCAGGGTGACGGAAGTCGCAAGTTTGCAGGTCGCTGCCCTTTGACGGGTCGACGGTGCAACGCATGTCAGCCCAAGGCAAGTTGAAGAAGCGATGGCAGGTTGCGGCGACGACGAATACGGCGAACAAGAACTGCAGGTCGGCGAGAATAACAAAAGCGAGATCGTTCGAACCCGTCCAATAGCGCGAAATCGCAGCAGCGCCGCCGTAGAACACGGTCAACACAATGTTGTGCTGATCAGTCAAATACGTTGGGGAACTTGGCCACAGATAATGTGCGGTCGGATAGATATCCATTGGTACGAACGAGAAGAAGCCAATATATGGCTGATCGAGACCAATGTGCTGATTCCAATACCAACTGAACTCACGTGCCTGCGAACGCACGTCGGCACCAAACGCGGCAAGCAGCGTTGTTGGTACCCACAGCCAGCCAATAAACAACACGAGCAGAAGCTTCCAGAAGCGGTTCGTACCACGCGTAATACCGCGGCCAATGCGGTAGAAGAACAAGCGGATGCGTGGCTGATGGCGGCTTATACGCTTAGCAAGGCGCGTGCTCTGGGCCTTGCGAACGAGTGGGCGAGTGGCTTGACGCGCTCGCGGACACAAATGTAGATGCAAGCGATTGGAGCCTGCGCGTACCAGCAGCCAAACAATGGCAAACGTCACGATGAACGTCAGTACGAGCAGAACAACGTTTCCAGATTCGAATGTAGCGAGTCCGCGATCGGAGCGCATGCATGGGCCAATTGCCGTGCACCAGGAGATCCACAGGCATGCCAGCACAGCTACAGCCCAGACAAAGAACGTCGCGAGCTTGTTGGAGCCGTGGGAGGTGTGCTTGGTTGCAGTAGTATCAGCAGAAGTCGCAGAAGAAGCAGAAGTTGCTGGAGTGGCTGAGGTTTCGGGGGTTGCCGGTTCAGCGGGGGTTGCTGCCTTTTCTGATACTGCTGTTGGGGACGCGGGTTCGGTTCCCGTCGTCTTGGAGGAAGTGTTCGCAGAGTCGCTTGTCATGATTTTCAAGCTTATTACGAGCGTGCGAATGCGAGAGCGGAAACTGAATAAGCAGCAAAATTTCGTTGATTTTCTGCGGTTTTAGAGATGCAGTTTCTGTTGTAAAACCAGCAAATTCAGCGATTTTTAACGTACAAGTTCGACGCATACCGACAATTCGACTTGCATACGTAGGGTGCTTGTGTATAATGACACACGTTGCTTTTAAAGCAAACGCGGATGTAGCTCAATGGTAGAGCCTCAGTCTTCCAAACTGATTACGCGGGTTCGATTCCCGTCATCCGCTCCACTAAAACCGCTGGAATTCCAACGGTTTTTCTTGTATTTAGCGCCGTAAGGTAACACATAGGTAACATTTTTATTCGAGCAGATCATGCTCATAACGGTCTACTCAATTTGCAAAGAATCAGTAGCCGTGCAACTTAGCCGTATATCTGGCAGAACTGCACGGGAACGATACCTTCGCATGCAAATTCACCACGTATGCGGTGGAACTGCACATAAGGCCCCAAATCTGGCGGATTTATCTGCTTTGCGTGCATCTGTGCCATGAACATGGTCGGTTTGCATGCGAACGGTACCTTCATGTGCAAACCCACCACGTATCCGGCAGAGGTGCACATAAAGCTTGAATTTCCAGTATTTTGCTACCTTCATGTGCCGTCTCACCACCAATCTGGTCGGTTTGCACGCAAAGGCTATGCTCGCGTGATTTCCTACCGCATATCCGGCGAGATTGCACAGAATTGCATAGCAGATCGCACAAAATTGCAAAGCAAAGACCCTTCATATGCATTGCCGCCACGTATCTGGCAGTGCTGCATATCAAGGGTCTTCAGTCTTCAAATACACCGAATCATTGTTTAGCCCAACAACGATTGGTTCAAGCCGAAGTTGTTACCTCTTTGCCACCTTCGGCTTACGGCCTTTCATAATCCATGGCTTCGTGCATGCCGCATACACAATCAAATAGGCGAGCGAGAACAGGAATCCAGCGCTGACATCACTTGGATAATGCACACCCAGATACACGCGGCTCACAATAATGATCACAATCAGCGCAGCGAGCACAATCGTGCCCAGCCAACGCAAGAAACCGTTACGGCAGAACCAGAACAGCAGCACAATGAGGAATCCATAAAATGCGGTATTAACCATGGCATGGCCCGAAGGGAAGCTGAAGCCCCATTCTTGAATCAAACGATGTTCCGATGGGCGAGGCCTACGCATAATCGACTTCAGCAGTTCGTTCAAACCATAAATCAGCGCCAAATTCAGCGTGACTGCAATACCAATGCGACGATTACGGCACAGAATTAGCATGAGCAGCGAAATAGCAATCAGCGGTACGGCGGATCCCATGTAAGTGCAGCTCTTCATAAAAGGCGTTACCGATGGGTCAATCAGATGCTGTGCAATCCATCCATACACAGCGTCATCGAATGGCTTCACACGATCCTCAGACACGAGCATCCACAGCCAGACGAACAGTCCCGTGCATACCACCAGCAACAGCATTTCAATAATGATTGCGCCTGCCGAACGCGAGGCCACTGCATTCGATCGATTCTGCGTTTCGTTCATTGTGCCCAATCTAGGCGCAGACGCCTACAGATTCACTACTTGCTCGCACTGCGGAGACGTGCCTGTATACTAGGCCTCGATTTGTCGTATAAATTGGCCAAAAATAAGTCACGAAGGGTTGACTTGGCTGTGAAAGGACGTTTGCATCATGGTTGCCGATGAACAGAAAAACATCGTATCCAAGCATCCTGATGCGACGATTAGCGAAACCGATATTTCGCTCGCCGATATCGAAAGGCGCCGCGCTAAGCCAGGCCGCTGGGTTATTTACGTGCTGATCACGCTTGCTGCCGTCGTGGCCCCGTACTGGTACGGCCGCTCGATCGCCGTCACAAAGACTTACGCCATTCTCGAGTTCTTCCAGCGCATCGAACCTCGCGGTATTGCCATGGTCAGTTGGGAAGTCACCGTGCTCGGCTTCATCGGCATCGGCATGATGATTTTGGATTCTCATAAAATCCCTTGGTTCAGCTTGTTTACCGTCTGCCTCGTTATTGAGCAGTTCATTGCTGGCATGTCGTTACTCAAGTTCAACTTCTGGAATTCCACGTACGTGATCTATGGTTCGTCCGCTCGCGTCGCCAATGCTGCCAATCTTGGTATTATTTCTGCTGCGCTGGGACTAGCCGTATTCGCCGTGATTTGGGTTGGCCTTCTCGTATGCATCCGCAAAACTTCGCCATTCAATGTGCTGACGCGTGGATGGGTGTCGTTCCTGTTCTTCATCGTCATTGAAGTGCTGGCATTGCTCATTGTTGAGTTCGGCGGTCTGATCACTACGGTTTGATGCGTTCCATTTGTTGAACAGCATCAACACAATATTTGACTTCGAACCTCGTGTGTTGTCTGCGGGGTTTCGGTAATATTTCCATTTGGCGTATAACGCCCGCGGAACCAGAGCGCTTATGACATAAGGTCTTAGGCACCGCGCAGCTATTTAGAGGAGGAAGCCGTGGCACTCACGACTGAAGAAAAGAAGCAGATCATCGCTGACTACGCTACCCATGAGGGTGACACGGGTTCGCCAGAGGTCCAGATTGCTCTGCTCTCGAAGCGTATCTCTGACCTGACCGAGCACCTGAAGATGCACAAGCACGATCACCACTCCCGTCGTGGTCTGCTGCTCATGGTTGGCGATCGTCGTCGTCTGCTTGATTACCTCAAGCGCGAAGACATTGAGCGTTACCGTTCTCTGATCGCACGCCTCGGCCTGCGTCGATAATTCACGCTCAAGCGTTAAGGCTTTCTGGCTCGAATCCATCGGATTCGGGCCTTTTTGCTTTTTAACCCCAGTTTTGCGTGCAGTCTGGTCGCATATCCGACGATGTGACACGAGAAGAGACTCTTCGTGTGCCGTTTGCTCGGGTATCTGACGTTTTGGCACGGGAAGGGGTCCTTCGTGTGCAGTTTTCTCGGGTTCCCGACGTAGTTGCATTTGAAGCGCCAGAATTGTAGGTTTTTGACGCTTCGTGTGCTGTTTAGTCGCATACCCGACGAAGCGGCACTTAAAGCATGGCTTCGTGTGCAGTTTGCTCAGGTTTCCGACGGCATTGCATTTGAAGGTCAGAGAATCGTGAGTTTTGATCCTTCGTGTGCGGTTTGCTCGGGTATCTGATGATTTGGCACGGGAAGGGGTCCTTCGTGTGCAGTTTTCTCGGGTTTCCGACGTAGTTGCATTTGAAGCGCTAAAATTGCCGGTTTTTGACGCTTCGTGTGCTGTTTCGTCGCATACCCGACGAAGTGGCACTTAAAGCATGGCTTCGTGTGCAGTTTGCTCAGGTTTCCGATAGCGCTGCATTTGAAAGTTGAAAAATCGTGAGATTTGATCCTTCGTGTGCGGTTTGCACAGGTATCTGACGTTTTGGCACGGGAAGAGGTTCTTCGTGTGCGGTTTGCTCAGGTTCCTGATAATGATGCACTGGAAACATCGATTATTGGGAGTGGTCTCTGCGCGAGAAGGGCATTCATGCTAGCGGTGATTATTTGGAAAAGTTTTTGGGGGCTTTGGGAATGCTGGCAGCGATGTGATGTTGTGCTAGCGGAGAGTACGTGAGGCGAGGGTAACAGAAGTGGGGATGAAATGCCCGGATCGTCAGAATAATTAAGCAAATATTCAGAATTCTGGGCGGTCGACGTACTACAATCGTGCGCGGTGAACAATACGGATTGTCAGGCTGACGAGCCGTGATGATCATGACGATGCTCTTCGGCGCTGGAAACGGTGTCGAGCGTAACGCTTGCACCCTTTTCGGGCGTGAGGTGAGAGGGCAGCGGAGGAATGATGAACGCCTGAGCAGAGTGCTTAAGCGGACATAATTCAAAACGCGTGCAGTTACTCAGGGAGCAAACAGTAACTGATTACGCAAGGCTACGAAACCAGTAAGTACTGGCGTGGCCGACTAAAGAGACATGGCGCTGACGGAAGGAAACCGGCGAAAGCTCAAGTAATCACAGATTACGATGCGAGTCATGTCAGATGGATGAATGAAGTAGGAATAATAGAAACCCTAAGGAGGAACCCTATGGAGGGTCCCGAAATCAAGGCTGTTGAAGCCGTAATTGATAATGGATCGTTCGGTGTGCGCACGCTGCGCTTTGAGACCGGACGTCTCGCACAGCAGGCAGACGGCGCTGTTGCCGCTTACCTCGATAACGAAACCATGATCCTGTCTACGACGACTGCAGGATCCAGCCCAAAGGAGAACTACGACTTCTTCCCACTGACTGTGGATGTGGAAGAGAAGATGTATGCAGCCGGTAAGATCCCTGGCTCGTTCTTCCGCCGTGAAGGTCGCCCAAGCTCGGAAGCTATTCTGGCTTGCCGTATTATTGATCGTCCATTGCGTCCTCTGTTCCCACATACGCTGCGTAACGAAGTGCAGGTTGTGGAGACCGTTCTGGCTGTGCACCCAGAAGATGCATATGACGTTGTGGCTCTGAACGCTGCTTCGGCTTCGACGCTGATCTCGGGTCTGCCATTCGGTGGTCCTGTGTCGGGCGTGCGCCTGGCTCTGATTGATGGCCAGTGGGTCGCATTCCCTCGCTGGAGCGAGCGTGAGCGCGCTGTGTTCGAGATCGTGGTCGCAGGCCGCGTGATCGACAACGGTGACGTCGCAATCGCAATGATTGAGGCTGGCGCTGGTAAGAACGCTTGGAAGCTCATCTACGAAGATGGCCAGACCAAGCCTGATGAGGAAGTTGTGGCTGCTGGCCTTGAGGCTGCAAAGCCATTCATTAAGGTTATTTGCGAGGCTCAGAACGAGCTCAAGCGCATTGCTGCTAAGGAAACGCGCGAGTTCCAGCTCTTCCCTGAGTACACCGACGACCTCTATAACCGTATTGACGAGATTGCTCACGAGGACCTCAACGAGGCTCTCTCCATTGCAGAGAAGCTGCCTCGCCAGGAGCGCATCCATGAGATCAAGGAGAAGGTGCGCGAGGCTCTGTCCCTCGAGTTCACCGACATGGATGAGGCTGAGAAGGAGAAGGAACTCGGCAACGCATTCAAGGAGCTGCAGCGTCAGATTGTGCGCCGCCGCATCCTGACTGAGGACTACCGCATCGACGGCCGTGGTCTTCGCGATATTCGTACGCTGTCTGCTGAGGTTGGCATTGTGCCACGCGTTCACGGCTCGGCTCTGTTCCAGCGCGGTGAGACCCAGATCCTCGGCGTGACCACGCTGAGCATGCTCAAGATGGAGCAGCAGATTGACGCTCTGTCGGGTCCAACCTCGAAGCGTTACATGCACAACTACGAGATGCCTCCATATTCGACGGGTGAGACGGGCCGCGTTGGTTCGCCAAAGCGTCGTGAGATCGGCCACGGTGCACTGGCAGAGAAGGCACTGGTTCCAGTGCTGCCAAGCCGCGAAGAGTTCCCATACGCTATTCGCCAGGTCTCTGAGGCAATCGGTTCGAACGGCTCCACCTCGATGGGCTCCGTCTGCGCTTCGACGCTGTCGCTGCTCGAGGCTGGCGTTCCACTGAAGGCTCCTGTTGCAGGTATTGCGATGGGCCTCGTCTCCGGTGATGTTGACGGCAAGCACATCTTCAAGACGCTGACCGATATTCTCGGCGCTGAGGATGCATTCGGCGATATGGACTTCAAGGTCGCTGGTACGTCCGAGTTCATCACGGCTCTGCAGCTCGATACGAAGCTCGACGGCATTCCTGCAGACGTGCTCGCAGCTGCTCTGAAGCAGGCTCACGAAGCACGCGCAACGATCCTCGAGGTCATCAACGAGTGCATCGACGGCCCAGCTGAGATGAGCGAGACCGCACCACGCATCATCACGACGAAGGTCCCAGTTGAGCGTATTGGTGAGGTTATTGGCCCTAAGGGCAAGATGATCAACCAGATCCAGGAAGACACGGGTGCTGAGATCGCCATCGAAGATGACGGTACGGTGTTCATCTCTTCTGAGGGTGGCACGGCTGCAGAAGCTGCTAAGAAGATCATCGACGAGATCGCTAACCCACACGTTCCAGAAGCTGGCGAAACCTACACGGGTAAGGTCGTCAAGACGACGAGCTTCGGTGCATTCGTCAACCTGCTGCCAGGCACCGACGGTCTGCTGCACATTTCGCAGATCCGCAACCTCGCAAACGGTGAGCGCATCGATGCTGTTGAAGACGTGCTCAAGGAAGGCGACGAAGTAGAAGTCGTCGTGCAGAACGTTGACGATCGCGGCAAGATCAGCCTCGCAATCCCAGGCTACGAGGATCAGGAATCTGCTCCTCGCGGTGACCGTGGTGAGCGCGGCGAGCGTGGCGACCGCCACGAGCACCGTCGTCCACGTCACGATGATCGTGATGATCGTCGTGCACCACGTCGTCACTCTCGCGACGATGACCGCGACCGTGATGATCGCGATTTCGATGATCGTCCACGTCGCCACTCCCGTGACTTCGATGATGACGATTTCGATGACCGCCCACGTCGCCGTCACTCCCGCGATGATGAGCGTGATGATCGCGATTTCGATGATCGTCCACGCCGTCGTTCGCACCGCGATGATGACCGTCGTTCGTCCCACCGCGATCGCGATGATCGTGACGATCGTCCACGCCGTCGTTCGTCCCGTCGCGACGATCGCAACCCACGTTATGTCGCTGACGACGAGGGTTACGACGAGTACCGCGCAGGCCGTGAAGAGCGTCGTGAGCGCCCTCGCCGCCGTGTGCGCCGCGATTTCGATCCATACGACGACTGATCGCGCTCAGCACTTGCTGCTGCCTACTGCTGAATAAGTTTTCAGTAGGACGCATAACAGCACAGCAACCTGCTGTCAGTTCGTAACAAACAGGTCTCGAAGGACTTTGTACAAGTTCCTTCGAGGCCTGTTTTGTTGTATCTATAGGCGCTGTAATGTCCGGTTCTTGGAAGATATCGCACCGCTTAGGGGGTGTTTTGAAACAATGAAGTTCAGTGTCTTCCGATCCGTAGGCAACTCACAGTGATGTGCGTATGCAAATATTCGGAATCCACGCCGCGAGAACATATGCCATTAAGGAAAGGATGCTCTCATGCCATTGTGGGGAATTATCGCCATTGTTATTGGCGTCATTCTGTTGCTGGCCATTATCAGCATTTATAACAATCTGGTGCAGCTGCGTAATCGTGTGCAGAATGGCTGGGCTCAGATTGATGTGACGCTTAAGCAGCGTGCTGATCTCGTGCCAAACCTCGTGTCAACCGTCAAGGGCTACGCCGCTCATGAGTCAGGCGTTTTTGAAGCTGTGACTAAGGCACGTTCGAATGCCGTGGATGCTGCAAATAATCCACATACGACGCCTGAGCAGCGTGCTCAAGCAGAAAATGCGCTGTCGCAAGCACTGGTCAACCTCCGCGCCGTTGCTGAGGCTTATCCAGAGCTTAAGGCTAATCAGAACTTCATGGATCTGCAGAACCAGCTGTCGCAGCTCGAAGAGCGTATTGCCTATGCTCGCCAGTTCTACAACGATGTGGTGCTCAAGTACAACAACGCTATTGCGATTGTGCCAAACAACATTGTGGCAGGCCTGTGCCACTTCGAGTCCGAGCAGTACTTCCAGGTCGATCAGGCCGATCGAGCTGTTCCGCAGGTGCAGTTCTAGTACCGTACGCACTCGTGGATTCAACGCGCAAAGGAGGGGACATCGCGCGCGGTGTTCCCTCCTTTGAGTCGGTATCACAGGAATAAAAATTTAAACAGCCGTGAGCACACAAAGGGGTGGGAATATGCCGAAAAAATTTAATGTGAGCGCGAGAGCAGGCATTGCACTGCTGATTGCGGTAGTACTCACGGTTGTGGCGATGGGTATTGCGTGGGTTGTGCACTCGGATGCCGACGGTGCGGACCTGCGATACACTTCAGCCGATTACGACGTAACTGTGCAAGACAATGGTGACTTGCGCATTAGCCAAACGATTGATATCCATCTGGACAAACGTGAGTCCGACGATCAGGTGAAGCCGTGGAAGCAGATGTATCAGCAGTACAAGCTGAACTCAAAAAATCTGCTTGATATTACTGATATCAGCGTTACTGATCTGTCAACGAACCACAAATACACACAGAGTGCACCGGTTGTGGCCTCGATGGAATCAGATGCGTTGTGGGATCAGCAGCATGCGGGCACTTGGTATATTGCCGATGTTTCTGGCGGTGACAGTGATCAGCGTCCATATACGCCAATTAGTAGGCCAACGACGGGTGCTGAGCGAGCGGAACGTAAGACGGTGGAAATTGGATGGAATATTCCGATCACTGAGTCGGCAGAAAGCCTGAAATTCCGCATTGATATGACGTGGCGCGGCATGGGCACTAGCTATAACGACATCACGTCGATCAAATGGGAGCCGTTCGGCGCTTCGAACCAGACGCCAATTCGAGACTTGAGCATTAAGCTGCGCATGCCATCCATGTGTACTGCTTCGAACAGCTTGACTGGTAACTATCGCGATGGCAAGAGTGCTGATTGCCGCACCTGGGTGCATTACTCGAAGAATGCCACCACGCAGCTTGACGATGGCATGCTGGTCATTCATGCCATTAACGTGCCAGTGGACACGTATTTGGATGTGGTCGCACTTTGGCCAACCGTTTCTGGCGATGAGGCACAGCGTCGCGTGCATAAGGATTATCGCGCCGTGCTCGAAAAGCTGGAAATGCAAGAAGAAAGCGACTGGCAGCAGCAACAGCAGAAGCAGGCGCAACTCAAAGTTGTGTCATGGATTCTTGTAGCTGTTGGCGGTCTTGCGCTTGGTATTTTCGGCGTTGTTCGCGCAATGAAACTGCAGAAATATGCTTCATATTTGGGCGGTATTGAGTATTACCGCGATCCACTGTCGATTACGCCAGCTTCGGCTGCAGTGCTGTGCAAAGTGCTGACGACTGGAACCGAATTGGGTGCGGAATCTGAGCAAATGGGATCGACGATGCTGTCTCTGATTTCGCGTGGATTCGTAGGTGTGTATCCAGGACCGGCATCGATGTATGCAGGTTACGACATGAGCAAGGTGAATCCTGCGGGACTTGCCCAGTTTGCTGAGCAACGATTCGCCGCAGATCCAAAGCTTGCCAAGAACAAAACGAGCACGATTGTACTGCTGCCAATGTGCTTTGACGATGCTGCTGTGGCCCAACTTTCGGCTTCAGAACAGGCTTTGCTCGATATGTTGAAGTACGTGTGCTTGCTGTTGAACAATACGCCTGTATTCGACATGAAGACGATGACGAAGCAGATGCGTAAGCATGACTCTCAGTCGCTTAAGAAGCTCAACGCATTTAAGAAGGCGTGCCAAGACGAAGTGGATGCACTGCATGCTGTCACTGATGTACGTGGTGGTGGCTTTGTCTGCTCGATTTTGGCCTGCATTCTGGGCATAGTTTCGATGTTCATGTTTGTAGTTGGCGGTGCTGGCAATGTGGCGCTCGCTGTTCTGATTAGCTTCCCAATTCTGCTGCTGGGCTTGATCGGCTCGATGATTATGCCAACGCGCGTATTTACGGGCCAGCCAGAGGTGAATGCTGTGGATGCAATGCAGATGGCTGCGAACAATTCGGGCGCAGCAGCTGGTGTGCCGGGCGCTCCTGCCACAACGGCAGTCAGCACTACGCATGTGCCGTCATTTGCACAGCAAGGTGACGGCCAGAAGCTAGCCGGCCAAGTGCAGGGTTTGTACCGTTATTTGACGGAATTCTCGGACTTCTCTGATCGAGGCGTTCCAGATTTGGTGCTGTGGGATCGATATCTCGTCTATGCAACCGCATTCGGTGTGGCTGACAAGGTGCTTCATCAAATGCGTCAGGCATATCCACAGTTGAACGATCAGTCATGGCTTGACGCCAATGTCAATTCGCCATCTTCAATTCTGTACTGGTCGATGCGTCCGCACTTCTACAGCAGTTCCACCATGTCTATGGCTGACACCATGGGTATGGGTGGCTTCAACGATTTGGGATCTATGCTTTCGTCTAGCTTCTCCGAAGTCAGCAGCACAATTCGCAGTGCTTCTGGCGGTGGCGGATTCTCTGGTGGTAGTTTCGGCGGCTCCGGCGGTGGAGGCGGTGGTGGTAGCTTCGGAGGCCGCTGAGGCACGCAATGCTGAAATATCACTGATAATTCTCTGATGATATGTGCTGGGCGTAGTCTCAGGAAACTTTCATGTTTGGATATGTATAACAAAGCCATCACACGACGACGAGTGTTCGATGGTGTTCATATCCATGACCTACCGAGCAAACGTCATGACCAATCTTTTTTGGAAGGACATGCTATGGAAGACATGAGGATTACTTCGGCACACACCGCTCTTATGGAACAGTTCCCAATCGAGAAGGGTGCTGTTGAGATCCACAACATCATCGAGAACCCACTCGTTCAGAACAAGCTCGTGGTGTTCGATGCAGGCGAGGAGCGCCCAGAGCACGCTCAGGACTCGGTCGTCATTGTTACGCTGATCAACGGTTCTGTTGAGTTCACTGTGAACGGCAAGACCGAGTACATGCACGGCGGCGACGTGATCTACATGGCACCAGGCGAGCTGCACTCCGTCAAGGCTATGGAGCAGAGCTACCTCTCGCTGACGCTGATCAACGCTCAGGCTGTTGATTGCCTCGAGGACGAAGAGGCAGAAGAGAAGGCTGCTGAGATCAAGGCTTGCAACTGCAACTGCAAGTGATTTCGACGCCTTTGCCGAATAGCGTTCAATAACGCACAAGCTTCTAACACAAAGGTCCTAACCGGAACAAGAACTCCACTCCGGTTAGGACCTTTTGTTATTGCTAGAGACCCGCTAGAGATCTGGTAAAGATCTGCGCTCAAGCTAAGCTCAGCACAGTGCCGTTCTCAATGAGCCAATCAAGCTAATCAAGGCAGCATAGCCAAATCTTCTGGCGTCAGTGCCAGCTCGCCAGCCTTGAGCGAATCCAGAATCGTAGCTGGACGGTGAGCGCCAGGGATAACGAACACATGCTCGCCCTTCGACAGCTCCCAAGCCAGCACAACCTGCTGGTAGCTCACGCCATACTTAGCAGCCACAGTCCTGAATGGATCGAACTTCGACTCGTCATAAGGCTTACGGAAACCACCCAGTGGGCTCCAGCACACGAACGAAATACCAATACGCTTAGCGTGCTCAAGCGTATCCTGCGTCTCCAAGAAGATTGGCGAATACTGGTTCTGCACAGCCACAAGGCGATCCGACAGAATCTCCTGAGCAATATCCATCTGCTCAATAGAAGCGTTCGAAACACCAGCCTCGCGAGCAATACCCATATCTACGATCTCGCGAATAGCCTCGATCGACTCACCATATGGCACCTTTGGATCTGGACGGTGGAAGTACAGCAGATCAATCGTGTCAACACCGAGCTCGAAAGCGCTTTCCTTAGCGCGACGAATCAGGTTTTCTGGACGACCATCCACATCCCACGTTGGCTTGCCATCGGTGAAGTTACGGAAGTGACCAACCTTCGTAGCCACAAGCACTTCGTCACGTGGACCATCCCACGTCTTCAAAGCCTCACGCACGAGCTTCTCGCCGGTTTGCTCTTCGCCACCCGAGCAGTAGTAAGCCCAAGCCGTATCAATCTGACGGCAACCAGCATCAAGAGCGGCATGAATCGTCTCAATACCCTTAGCCGTACCAAGGTTGTTTTCAATCGTCAGTGGCATTTCGCCAAGACCAATGGCCGTTGTATCAAACGGACCGAGGTTCCTGTGCAGCACCATAGGTGTGTCCTTTCCCTGTTGCTCTAACAAATTTGCTCGAACAAATTGCTGCTGCCCACTGTAGCAATGAGTCAGCCAGTAGCGTGCGTCATGATTCGCGCTCGAGTACCCCAATGCGCGTTGTACCCCCCGCGTAGCACCCCCGACTCGACATGTTCGCATGCTGCCGATGACAGCGTGCCATATACACTGGAATGTATGACTTTTAGCCCCAATACTGAATCAGCAAATTCGGCATCGTCAACCATGCCAACCCGTGCCCGTCGCCGTCCTGAGGTCCTCGCACCAGCCGGCAATTTACAGGGGCTCAAAACCGCCATTGATTATGGCGCAGACGCCGTGTACTGCGGTGGTAAAGCATTCGGCATGCGTTCGGCTCCGCGAAACTTAAGCCTTGATGACTTCCGCGAGGGTGCAGCCTACGCTCATGCCCGTGGCGCTCGCGTTTACGTTACGCTCAACATTCTGCCTCGTAACAATGAGGTCAGCCAGATCGAACGTTACATCGCTGAGCTCGCCGAAACTGGCATTGACGCTCTAATCGTCACCGATATGGGCATTATGATGATGGCTAAGCGCATTGCGCCTCAGCTTGAGCTGCATATTTCTACGCAGGCAGGCGTTACGAATTACGGTGCTGCCAACGCGCTCGCTGAGTTGGGTGCCAGCCGCGTTGTACTTGCACGCGAGATGGATCTGCAGGCTGTGCGCGATATTCGTGCGAACATTCCAGATTCGCTCGATATTGAAACGTTTGTGCACGGCAGTATGTGCATGGCTTTCTCGGGCCGCTGCCTGATTTCGAACTACTTCACGGGCCGCGACGGCAACCACGGTGAATGCGCTCAGCCTTGCCGCTGGCGTTACAGCCTTGTGGAAGAGAAGCGTCCTGGTCAGACGTTCCCAGTCGAAGAGACGAAGAATGGAACGTATCTGTTCAATTCTCAAGACATGAACATGCTGGAGCACATCGACGACCTCATCGACTCGGGTGCAACGAGTTTGAAGATTGAGGGCCGCTCCAAGTCCGCTTATTACGTCGCTGCAATGACGAACGCCTACAAGACCGCCGTTAACGCTTATATGGTGCAGCGCGGTTTTGAAGACGAGCAGGGCAATGTGTTGCGTCCGTTCCACGACCGCGTGATTCGTCCGGGTCAAGAAATTATTGATGATGATTTCTCGAGTGCTACGCAATCCGCTGGTCGCGACTCGATTATGGCCCATGCTGATCAGGCCTTTGGCGGTATGCCAAATCCAATGTCAGTAGAGCAGATCCACGAAGCTGAAACGATTGACGGCGAAATGGATCTGACGATGGTTAAGCAGGCTCAGAACCCAATCGAAGACACTGAAGCTCAGGGCGCTAAGAAGGCTCAGGCACAGGCTACGAAGCAGGCCAATGCCAAGATGAAGGCTCCTGATCTGAACTCGAACCGTTCGGCTCGTCGTCAGCTTGATGTGTCTGATGTGCCAGAGTCTGACTTTGTGCATGCTGCAGTGAAGCCAGCTCCAAAGGTTGTACTGCCTGATTGGCTGCATGAAGAGCCATACAAGGTTGCTCACCGCGATTACAGCACGGGCTTCTACTACCCAGAGCAGAAGGTTAAGCAGAATAACGATCGTTCGTCGTACTTCCGCGACTGGCTCGTGGTTGGCGAAGTGCTGGGCTGGGAAGACGGTCGTGTCACGCTTAAGAGCCGTAACAAGATTGAAGCTGGTCAGGAGATTGAATTCCTGCTGCCAGGCCAGGCACCACTTGTCTACACGGCTCCAGAAGGTGGCTTCTTGAACGAAGCAGGTGAGCCAGTTGAGGCGATTAACAATCCTGCACACGTGTTCTCGATGCCATTGCCAACGCCAGTGCCAGTGAATGTGGCTATTCGTTCGCGTACGAAGAAGCCAACGCTCAAGGCCTAAGTGCCTGAAATTTCAAGGCATTTGTAAGGAAAGTAATTACAGTAGGAAATATGACTGAGAAGCATAGTAACGAGCAGGATCAAGCGGCACAAGACGCAAGCCGCGCAATAAGCGATGCTATTAACGATGCTATTGCTAAGGCATTAAAGGGTCAGACCAAAGCTACGGCTGCACCAGACCACGTGGTCAAGCAATATGACGATGCCATTCTTGACTCGACGACTGTTGATGCCACCGATAGTGAGGGCAATCCAGTGCCAGTAACGCTGCCAATCGCTCTGGCACCTGGTATTACCGTCGTCTACACGACGCGTCTGGGTGGCGTAAGCCAAGGCGATTATGCCCACTTCAACTTGGGCGGCAGGGGCGGTGACGCTTCCGAAGCTGTGGAAGCCAACCGCGAGGCTCTGGCTCGTGAGCTGCATGCAAAGTTCTCGATTGTGCATCAGGTGCATGGCAATGAACCAATCGATATTGATGAGCAGTTCGTTGAGAACCGTCCATTCGGTTTCGATGCTTCAGGCTCTATTGATGGCATAGTCGACGATGTGGAGCACGTTGGCAACAATGTGCAAATCATTGATGGCGATGCTCAGGTGACGACGAAGACTGATATTGCACTTGGTGTGTTTGCAGCTGACTGCCTACCAGTAGCTTTGGCTGATCCAGATGCAGGCGTTATTGCTATTGCTCACTGCGGTCGCAGGGGCCTTGAGCAGCATGTTATTACTGCAACCGTGAAGGCCATGATTGAAAAGGGCGCTGACCGCAACAATATTGTGGCTACGCTGGGCCCAGCTATTTGCGGCGACTGCTACGAAGTCGGCGATGAAATTGCTGATGCTTTCGACCATGTGTTCCCAGGCACCTACACGTTGACGCGCTTTGGCGGCGCTGGCATTGATCTCAATGCAGCAGCACTGCAGGAACTGGATGCTGCTGGTATTCGTGGTGATCGTATTATTTCTTCGCAGCCACGTGCCAACGCAGCTACGCAGTATCTGTCGCATGATGAAGAGCTGCGCGAACTGTGCAAGCAAGATAACGAAGGCGATCCAGAGCTTGATGAACGCATTGGTGCTATTCATCGTTCACTGTGCACGCTCGAAAACCCACTGTGGTTCTCGCACCGTCGTGCTCAGCTGGCTCACAAGGATCACGAGGGTCGTATGCTTGCCCTCATTGTGCGTCACTAAGCCGAATATCTGAAGGACTCTTCGTTAAGCATTTATAGGTAAGTTAAGGATTTATAGGTATTCATGACCACTCAACAGCAGCAGGCCGTTCCCGTTGTAGCCGTAGTTCTTGCGGCTGGATCAGGTGTACGCTTTGATCCACGCAACCCAAAGCAGCTGGTCAAACTCTCTGGCAAGCCGATTGTGCAGTGGAGTCTTGAGGCATTCGAGCACAATGTTTCGGTTACCGACATTGTGGTTGTTGTTAATAGCCGGGTACGTGACGCTATTGAGCGCATTGTGCAAGAGGCTGATTTAAGTAAGGTGCGCGCCATTATTGATGGCGGTGCTGAACGTGCTGATAGTACGCAGGCTGCTCTCGATATGCTCGCTAAGTTTGGTGTGCCAGGCAATGCCAAGATTCTGATTCACGATAGCGTGCGTCCATTTGTTTCGCAGCGTCAGATTCAAGACTGCGTTGATGCTTTGGACGAGTTTGCTGCAGCAACTGTTGCTGATGCATCAACCGATACGGTGCTGCTGACTGAGTCGTTGGGGGACCACAAGGTTATTCGCAATGTGCCAGAACGCCGTAATGTGTTCCGTGCACAGACGCCACAGGCCTTCCGCTATGAAACGATCCGCAAGGCTTATGAGTTTGCTTCGCAGGATCGTGGATTCCGTCCAACTGATGACACTCGTGTAGTGGTTGAGTACTTGCCAGACGAACCAGTGGCTATTGTGGCTGGCTCGCAGCTCAATATGAAGGTGACCACGCCACAAGATATGCCATTTGCTGAGCTCACCGCCGCGATTATGACGCGTAAGGATGCTAAAGAGAATCTGCGTTCTGTGCTGATGGGTGCTATTGATGAGCTCATGAGCAGTAGTGATGGCGCATTTGTAGAGAGCCTCGTCAATTCGAAACCAGCTGCGCATATTGAGCAAAAATAGTTGCGATTGACGCAAGACGAGAAATAAATTAAAACAGGTCAAACTGTCGATGAACGAAAGGCGCGGAACATGCAGCAATTGTCCGTGGTGGTCTCGGGATTCGGACCGTACGAGCACGTCGATGTGAACCCCTCACAACTCGTGCCACAAATTATTGCAGAACGCGGCATTCATGCCGACGAAACGAACTTGGATGACGCACTGCGCGGCGTAGAAGTGAACGTCCACGCAGTGACGATGCCAGTGAGTTACGCAGGCTCGTGGACGCTGCTCAAGAGTGAACTCGAGCGAGTTCAGCCAGATATTGTTGTGGCAACGGGCTTGAAGCGTACGGCGCGCGGCATTCTGCTCGAGCGAGGAGCCGTAAATCGTACGGATTCTACGCGTCCTGATGCTGACGATGTTGTGGGCGGTACTGGTCCAATCAATGAGAACGGTCCGGCTGCATACTGGACGCGCTTGCCATTGCGATCGATTCTGCATGCGTTCACGCAGGATCACACGATTCCAGCATCGCTAACGTCGGACGCTGGAACGTACGTCTGCAACGCTCTGTTCTACCAACTGCAGGATTGGGCTGCACGCCAGCAGCGCGATGTACTGACTGGATTCGTCAGTTTGCCACTCGTCAATGAGACGCCGCACCCACAGCATGGCCTGCCGCTGGAACGACAAATTGCAGCAATTGACCATGTGATCCGTGAGTCGGCTCGATATTTGTTAGAAAATCCAACGGCACAAAGTGCCGACGAGTGAGCTCATTGCGATGAGTCTGAAAAAATTGTTCATTGCAGAGCAAGAAGTGAAGTAGAGTTTGTGGCAGACGCTGTGTGCGGGCATGGCACGGACGATGGGAAAGGAAGTGCAGCATGGTGGATCGCTTCCCTGTGGTGCTCAGAGGATATGACAAGGATCGTGTGGACGAGGCGCTTGCTGGAGCGCAGGCCACGATCGAACGTTTGCGTGAGCAGGTGAAGGCTAACGACGACGTTATTTTGCAGCTGCAGGCTAAGGTCCAGGAAGCTAAAGCAAATGCTGCAAATCACGATAATTCGTTCGCATCGCTGGGTGCTAACGCACAGCAGATGCTCGCTTCGGCAGAGCAGACGAGTGCTGAGCTGCTCGAGCGCGCAAAGAAGGACGCTGCTTCGACGCGTACTGAGGCTGTCTCTCAGGCACAAACGCTTGTTAACAACGCCAAGCTCGATGCACAGAAGCTCGTTTCTGATGCACAGGCTAAGGCTGACTCGCTGCTGAAGAATGCACAGAACGAAGCTACGACGATTATTACGAGCGCACAGCAGGATGCTTCGCAGCTGCGCACGTCGACGGCTAAGTCGGTGAAGGAACAGCGTGAGACGCTGGATCTTGAGCTGACGAACTCGCGCGAAGAGCACACGAAGCGTCTGGCTTCGGAGCGCGCGGCACAAGAGCGTGAGCTGGCCGAAATGCAGGCTGAAGCAGCACAGACGATTTCTGAGCAGCGCAAGAACGCTAACGAAGAAATGACGCGCATTAAGAGCGAAACCAACGATCAGATTGAAACCGCTCTGGCTGATGCAAACAAGAAGCTCGCTGATGTGCGCGAACAGGTTTCGAAGATGATGACTGAGGCACATCGCAAGGCTGGCGAGATCACCGATGCAGCTCAGGCACATGCTCAGGAAATCACCGATAACGCCGAAGTTGATCGTACGAAGACGATGAGCCAGGTGAAGGCTGAAGTCGAGCAGATTCGTGCTGATATTGCTGCTCAGCAGGATGAAGCTACGAAGAAGGTCAATGAGCTGTTAAAGGGCTTGGAAGAGCGTCAGGCTGAGGCTCGCAAGGAGTCCGATCAGATGCTGGCCGAGGCTCGTTCGGTGCGCGAAGAGGCTGATGCTTACGCCACGAAGTGCCGTGAAGATGCTGATGCCGAGTCGGCTCAGATTCTGCAGAAGGCCAAGGAAGATGCCGATGCTCAGATTGAGGATCGTCGTCAGGCCGCAAAGACTGAGCTTGATGGTTTGACTGCACGTATTTCGGATCTGCAGAGCCGCGAGGCTTCGATTACGGCTCGTGTTTCTGAGCTGCGTTCGATGTTTGCTAATGCATTCTCGAGCTTCGGCATGGCTCCAGCTGATACGTCGGCAACCGATTCGATGTCCGTTGTGAACGCTGTGGCACAGCCTGCTGCAAGCAACCTGATGGAAGATGCTCAGGCGGCTGCCGAGTCGAATAACGCTGATGACGTTGTGGTTGAAGCAACTGAAGAAGTTGTTGAGGATTCAGCTGACGCAGCTGATGCCGGCGATGCCGGCGTTGCAGATTCCGCTGCTGATGTGGCTGGTGACGTAACTGCAGACGCAGAGGACGACGCTCCTTCAGTTGTTGAAGCAGCTGAATATAGCGAAAACAACAACGAAGAGTAGAGCCAAGACTAAACTACAATCTTGGATCAAAACTTATACGAGGCATCCGGCTTGATCCGCCGGGTGCCTCGTGTGCGTTACACCAAATGAAGAAAGAGGAAAGATGAGCGAGATCAAGCCATTGGACGAGTCGCAGCTCAACGAGATGCGTAGCTCGTTTGATTCGAACAAGTCCTGCCGCATGGCAATGAACGCTGTGACCGATGCAGGTATCAACAAGGTTGCACATAACTACGATCGTGCACGCCTGCTGCAGCGTAGCTTCAGCACGCTGGTTGATGATGGCGAGGCAACTCACCAGGACCGTTCGGGTCGTTGCTGGCTGTTCAGCTCGCTGAACGTGGCACGTTTCGTGGCTAAGAAGTCCATGAACATCACGGAGTTCGAGTTCTCGCAGAACTACGCAATGTACTACGACAAGCTCGAGCGCATTAACTACTTCCTGCAGGATATGGCTGAAATCGTGCGCTCCGGTGAGCCAGTGGATTCCCGACTGTTCCAGCACATGCTGTCCGACGTTATGGGTGACGGCGGCCAGTGGACGATGGCAATGAACGTCTACAAGAAGTACGGTGCTGTTCCAAAGCCACTGTTCCCAGAGACCGAGTCCTCGAAGAACACGGGTGAAATGAACACGCAGCTGCGTCGTATGCTGCACACGGCAGTGGCACACATGGTTGCGGATCCAGAGCACATTGACGAGATCGTGGCTCAGGCTAAGGAAGCTGGCCACCGCATGCTGACGATTCACCTCGGTGAGCCACCTGTCAGCTTCGACTGGGAGTGGACCGACAAGGATGGTGAGTTCCACCGTCTCGGCACCGTGACGCCACAGGAGTTCTGGAAGCGCTTCGTGGGCGACGCTAACCTTGAAGATTACGTCTGCCTCGTTGACGATCCTCGTCAGGAGCACGCTAAGGGCCACAAGATTGGCATCGAGCACCTGAACAACGTTGCCGGTGGCGACGCAACCGAGTACCTGAACGTACCAGTGCAGTTCATGAAGGATTGCGTGCGCAAGATCCTCGAAGAGCAGGGCATTCCAGTTTGGTTCGGCGCTGACTGCCACCCAATGATGGACCGCGAGCAGGGTGCATGGGCAACCGATCTGTTCGAGTACGGTGACGTCTACGACGTGAACTTCGACATGGACAAGGAACAGCGCGTGCGTTTCGCTGATTCCGCTATGAACCACGCTATGGCATTCGTCGGCGTGGACGTGGCAGAAGATGGCAAGACGACTCGTCGTTGGCGCGTTGAGAACTCTTGGGGCACGAAGATTGCTGACAAGGGTTACTTCACGATGAGCGACGAATGGTTCAGCCAGTACGTGTACGAGGTGGCTGTGCCAAAGGCAATGCTGCCAGAAGAGTATCGCAAGGCTCTTGAGGAGCCAGCAACGATGCTGCCAGCATGGGATCCAATGGGTGCTCTGGCCTGAGTCGTAGCTGCTGAGTCGTAGCTATTGAATTGCTGAGCTGAGTGGCTGAGCTGCTGAGATGAACTGTTGAGCTGCTGAGCTCGGTAACTACACAACATAAGCGTCGTAGTCTTTTATGGCTGCGGCGCTTTTGTTATATCTGCTTGAGAGATGGCACGTGCTTGAGATAGAACACCCCCTCGTGCACGCTTATGTCTATAGTGAGTCCTTCGGGGATACCTTGATTGCAGCTCATTTGCCAAGGCCAAATGTGTCAATGTTGAAGACACTCGAGCAAAGGGCCGTCGAGTGCAATCGTACGTAGTAATGTGCGTGGGTAATCGTAAGAACATCACAAGGTGAGGAGCAGGATAATGAACGCAGTGCGCGGTCCTGAAAGTTCAAGGGAAACACTTGATGCCAACGCCGTGTTTCCAGAGACCGTCGATGTGAATATTCGTCAGCTTGACCCGATTCCTGCGCCTCGATATTTTATTCGCGAACTGCCATTAACTGATAAAGCGTGCGATCTTGTGCTGCGCTCGCGCAATGAAATCCGCGACGTGCTCAATGGCCGCGACGACCGCATGCTGGCCATCGTCGGTCCATGCTCAATTCACGATCCTAAGGCCGCCCACGAGTACGCCACACGACTGGCCAAACTCAATGAAGAGCTCAAGAACGAGCTCGTTATTGTGATGCGCGTGTATTTCCAGAAGCCACGCACCACCATTGGCTGGAAGGGCCTGATTAACGACCCAGATCTCGACGGTCGCTTCGATATTCGTAAGGGTATGTGGCTCGCACGTAAGGTGCTGGCCGATGTGCTCTCGCTGGGCCTGCCAACAGCAACCGAGTGGCTTGACCCAATTACGCCGCAGTACCTGTGCGACCTCGTCAGCTGGGGTGCTATTGGCGCTCGTAACACCGAAAGCCAGGTGCATCGTGAGCTGGCCAGTGGCATGAGTATGCCAATTGGCTTCAAGAACGCAACCGACGGTTCAATCAAGCCAGCTGCCGACTCGTGCTATGCAGCCGCATTCGAGCACCATTTCCTCTCGATTAATCTTGACGGCCGCGTTATTGCTGCCGAAACGAAGGGCAATCCAGACTGCCACCTCGTGTTGCGTGGTTCTGACAAGGGCCCGAATTACGATGCTGAATCCGTAGCACGCGCACTAGAAGAGCTCAAGCTTTCTCAGGCTCAAGGACCAAGCAATCACGGCCTGATTATTGACGCGGCACATGGTAACTGCGGTAAGAATGAGATAGAAGAGGCTCACGTTGTAGAGAACATTACCGAGCGTATCGCGGCGGGGGAGCGCGGTATCCTTGGCATTATGATGGAAAGCTTCCTCGTTGGAGGCCACCAATCTCCAGCACCTCTGAACCAACTAACTTATGGTCAGTCGATCACGGATGCCTGCGTGCCATGGGATCGAACTGAAGAATTACTGCGCGGCTTGGCCCGAGCAGTTGCTATTCGTCGAGAAAAGAATGCCTAAACAGAATCATCATATTGTTGCAGTCGATGGACTGCGTGCGCTCGCAATTCTCGGAGTGCTCGCGTATCACACGCGACCTGCACTGCTCAGTGGCGGTCTTCTGGGCGTCACTGTGTTCTTTGTGTTGTCGGGTTTCTTCACCACGCGCGGTTTACTGCGTCGTTTTTCGGGTCATCATTTTAATTTCCCGAAACTCTACTTGAAGCGCCTCAAGCGACTGTGGCCTGCGGTGCTCACTACTGTGGCGCTTGTTGCACCAGCCACCTATTTGGCATCACCAAGTCTGTTACATAAAGTGCAACAGGATGCATTGCCAAGCGCAGTATTTGCCAGTAACTGGGTTTATATTGCGCGGCATTCCTCATACTTTGAGGCGGCTGGATTGCCGTCGCCATTAACGCATTTGTGGTATACGAGCTTGATTATGCAGTTCGCTATAATCTGGCCGCTTATGCTGGCCGGCATTATGCTCGTGTGCAAAACGCGTATAGGGCGTTTAGCGTGGACTGCTGGGCTCATTGTTGTTTCCACTGTGGAAATGAGCGTTATGGCTCAAGCAGGGCTTGAGATTTCGCGTATGTATTACGGCCTCGATACTCGTTTAGGCGAGATTCTGGTCGGTGCATTTTTGGCTATTTTGTTGGCTGATGAGGCGCAAGGTGGTCTGCGTGCTCATGAACCTGCATTGCCTCCAGTACTGCGTCGATTGGGTCAAGGCAATGCACCTGCATGGCTTGGTCTTGCCATGCTTGTGATCCTTGGCGCCGCATTCGTACTGATCAACGGTCGCATGCTGGGCCTGTATGAAGGTGGCTTCTTAGTCACGGCAATTGCCACGGCTATTTTGCTGTGGTCGGCTATGAAGCCAACATGGTTGAGCCGTGCCTTGGGTTGCAAGCCGTTGCAGTATCTCGGCTCAAGGTCATTCTCGCTGTATTTAGTGCATTATCCGCTGCTTGAGTTCATGAACCCAGCTACGCGCGTTACCAAGTTGCAATGGTGGGAATGGATTGTGCAGTTCGCGATTATTTTGATTTTCGCTGAGCTGTTCTATCAGTTCATTGAAGCTGTGCGTGGTACGCCACTCGTTCCATGGGTTTCACGTGAAATCCAGAGTATTCATGATGGCCAGCTGCGTCCTGGTGCTATTGCGGGCAGCATTATTGGCGCTGTTATGGCTCTGGTTCTGGCCTTTGCACCTATTCCATGGGAATCGATTGCGCAAACGCGTGCTGAGCAGCTGCGACCAGAGTTGAAGCAATCTTCGCAAACGCAGCCTACGGCAACTCCTACTGTGACGCCAAAGCCTGAGGAACAACCAGCGAAGCCACAGGTACAGGCGGCTGTTGTGCCGAAGAATTTGGATGCTGATCGCTGGCATTGCACACCGGAACAGTGCGATGCGCATGTGCTTGTTGTTGGTGACTCGGTTACCGAAGGTGCACGTCCTGCCTTGCAGCAGGCCTTCCCACAAGCCGTTATTGATGCGCAGGTCTCGCGTTCATTCTTGGCTGGCATTGGCATTGTGCGCGACCAAGTCGCTGCAACGAACCCACAACTGGTTGTGGTGGCATTGGGTGCCAATGATTTGGTGACCGAAGACGAGCTCAATGAGATGCTTGATGCGGTTGACGGTCGACCACTGTATCTGATTACGCCTTGTGCTCCAGTGGAGTGGGTGGATCCGAATGTGACCTCGTACTTTGAGTTCGCTAAGAAGCATCCGAATGTGGGCATAATCGATTGGCATGCCACAGCGGCTTCACATATTGAATATTTGGTCGATGACGGCACACACCTTACGCCTGCTGGCATGGAAGGTTTTGCTCAGCTCATAAAAGCTGCTTGTTGCCCCCAATAACAATATGAGGCTGTTAAGCTGAGTCAAATGACCCGTCTGCATAGTCTTGATTCAGCTGATGTGCCACGCTGGGAAGATCAAGTTGGCATTGACCGTATTGTGAATCGTCGCGTAATGGAGCTCGATCCATTGCCATCACCTGCCGAAGTGCTCGGCAAGTATGCCCTCAATCCAGAGCAGCGTGAGCTCGTTGCAAGCTCACGCGATGCTATTAACGATTGCCTTTACGGTCGTGATGATCGATTGCTCGTGATTGTAGGACCATGTTCAGTGCATGATCCACGCGCAGCATTCGAATACGCAGAACGATTAGCTGCAGTAAGCCACGAACTGCGTAATGATTTGTTGATTGTGATGCGCGTGTACTTTGAAAAGCCACGCACCACAATCGGTTGGAAAGGCCTGATTAACGATCCAGATATTGATGGTTCGCACAATATTCGTAAAGGCCTGATTCTGGCAAGGAAGACGCTGCTTGGCGTACTTGAACGTGGTGTGCCAGCAGCAACTGAATTCCTTGAGCCTACAAGCCCTCAGTACATTGCTGATGCAGTGAGCTGGGGCGCCATTGGCGCACGTAATACCGAAAGCCAGGTGCATCGTCAGCTGGCTAGTGGTTTAAGTATGCCTATTGGCTTTAAGAATGCCACCGATGGTTCAGTGAAGGCTGCTTCAAATGGCTGCTATGCAGCTGAGCAGCGTCACACGTTCTTTGGTGTTGACCATCAGGGCCGTGCCTGCGCCGTTGAAACCTTGGGTAATCCAGATTGCCATGTGGTATTGCGTGGTTCGATTCATGGACCAAACTACGACGAAGACAGTGTGCGCAATGCATTAACGACGATTCGTGAAATGCTGCCAGAAGATTCTGCTGCTGCACATGGTCTCATTATTGATTGCTCGCATGGTAACTCGGGCAAGGATGAAATTGAGCAGGCTCGCGTGGTACGCAATCTGGCTCAGCGTCTTGCTCAGAACGAGCAGGGTATTTCAGGCCTCATGATGGAAAGCTTCCTTGTAGCAGGTAACCAGCCAGAAGCACCATTAGATGATCTTGTGTATGGCCAGTCCATAACTGATCGATGCATTGGTTGGGAAGAAACTGATGCATTGCTGCATGAGCTGGCACAAGCAGTTCGTGCCCGCCGCAAGCTGAGGAAATAGCCCAAGTGTGTTGTAAGCCTTAGCTTTTGCAAGGCATATCGTAGGCAAGCCACCGATTCAATGAGCGGTTCATGTTGTGAACAAAATGCATGGCATGTACGACTCATGAACAGTGGCTTGCATTTTTATGAACACTCGGATACGAATAATACGTAAGCTGAGAACGATAATGGAAAAACATACCGAATCTCAGGAGTTGTTTCGCTGACATACTGTTTGGTGCGAAACAACATTAAGGGGAAGACTATGCAGGTAGCGATTATTAGCGCACTTGAAGAAGAAGCAGAGCACATTGCAGCTTCGCTGACCAATCCAACGGTGGAGCAGCGTGCAAGCCTAACGATTACACGTGGCACCGTGCAAACCAATGCTGGTGAGACGATTGACGTTGCCGTCACCGTCGGTGGCATGGGCTTGGTCAATGCAGCAGCAACGACGCAGTGCCTTATTGATTTGACGAACCCACAAGCAGTTATTTTCTCGGGCATTGCAGGCAACCTGAACCCAGAACTGCACGTTAACGATATTGTGCTCGGCGGTACGCTGCGCTATCTCGACACTGATATGCGTCTTGTTGGCCAGTGGAAGCCACAGACCGATGAGTTCCACTCCGATCAGCATCTGATTGACCTGGCCTCGAACGTGCTTGACGACATGGGTATTCACCATGTGGTTGGCGTTATCGCTTCGGGTAACTACTTCGTCGATTCGCCAGAAAAGGTCGAAGAAGTTATTCGCACAACGCACGCTGACGCTGTGGAAATGGAAGGCGCTGCAGTTGCACACGTGGCTGCACGTAACGATGTTCCAGCACTGGTCGTTCGCGCTATGAGCGACAACGCAGACACCGATTACGAAGAGTTCCATACCTTCGACGTATCTGAATATGCAGATACGGCAGCTCGTATGACCATAGCGATTATCAAAGGTATGTAACGATGATTCCGCTGGCAAGAACCCCGCTGCTTGATTTAGAACGTGTCGGTCCGTTGCCTAACTGGGCTCATTGGATTGTAATTCTTGCCATATGCAGCGCGTGTATTGTTATTGACTTATGCATTATGCGCGCTGTTAATGAATCTGCAAGGCGTCGTGCGCTCGCCGAAGAAACAGAGCGCTCACAACAACTTGGCATGTTTAACGAAGGCGTGCCACGAGCAAAAATCGGCATTATGGAACGCCGCATGGCCGATGAATTGCCCATTGGTTTAATGATCTGCCTGGAAGATGGCGTTGTGCTGTTCCGCAATACAGCTGCAGCGACCATCGGGCAGTCAGAACACGACGATTTGTGTATTGCTCCTGAATGCATTTGCGAAATCATTGAGCAAGTCAGTAACGATGACGCTACGCGTGATAGGGAAGTTACCATCGATAACGCCACATATAGCGTTCGCATCGTTTCTGTAGGTAGCTCCCGATTTGCTGTGCTGCTCGAAGACATTGACAAAGTGCGCGAAGCAGAACGTGTGCAACGTGACTTCATTTCCAATGTCTCGCATGAGTTAAAAACACCAGCAGGTGCAATCTCATTACTCGCCGAGACCATTGCCGATGCCGCTGATGATGCCGAAGCAGTGAAACATTTTGCCGGCCGCATTATGCAAGAATCCGAGCGTCTGCGCATGCTCGTAGGCGACATTGTTGAGTTGAGCTCGGCCGCAAATCCAAGAAAGCGCCCTACTGAATTCGTCGACATGATCGACATTGCTCGAGAAGCCATAACGGCCACCTCGGTACAGGCTACCGCGCGCGATATTGCTGTGGAACTCTACGCCGATGGCCAGCGCGTTCCTGCAGTATCGCTGCTTTCCACAGCGCCAAAAGCGCCACAAGGTCGCCATTTCGCCACTTGCATGCGCTATCCAGTATTTGGCTGCCATACATCGCTAGTTATGGTGCTCAAGAACTTAATTGAAAACGCTATTCGCTATTCCGATTCGATGACGCAAATTTCCGTTGCGCTCGACATCAAAGGTGACCGAGTTGTTATTCGCGTCATCGATCAGGGCATTGGCATTCCTGAAGGCGAGCAGCAGCGTATTTTTGAACGTTTTTATCGAGTTGATCAGGCGCGCTCGCGAGATACGGGCGGTTCTGGTTTGGGTTTGGCTATTGTGCAAGCTCACGTCGCCGAGTGCGGCGGCACCATCGACGTCTGGTCACGTCAGGGAGAGGGAACAACATTCACGATTCGCCTCCCGTTAGCAAGTTCGTCTCCTCACAATCATCTTTTGATTTCTGAGGAAGCCTCTGGGGATGAAGTGACCGTAGAAAACGATACGGAACTTACACCAATAGGGGGCGAAGGTGCTGGTGCCATTGGGGAGTTTACATCAGCATTTTCGATGACGCGAATGAATGCAATGTTGCAGAAAGGAATATGATGACGCGCATTCTAATCGTTGAAGATGAGCAGTCGTATCTGGAACCGTTAACGTATCAGTTAACGCGTGAACAGTACGAAGTCATTGCTACAAGGTCTGGAGAGGAAGGGTTTATCCAGTTCCTGAACAACGATATTGATTTGGTATTGCTTGATTTAATGATGCCTGGCATGGATGGCATTTCACTGTGCCAGCGCATTCGTGAGCAGAGCCGCGTGCCAATCATTATGTTGACAGCCAAGTCTGCTGAGCTCGACAAAGTTGTTGGTTTGGAAGCTGGTGCTGATGATTACGTGACGAAGCCATATTCCTTCCGTGAATTATTGGCTCGAATTCATGCGGTGCTCAGGCGCCAAGAGAAGCCAGAAAATAGTGACGTTATTACTGATGATGAGACGCCATTATCTTGCGCTCATATTCAGGTCCATGTGGCTTCTCATGTGGTTATGGTACATGGCAAAGAAGTATTCTTCCCACTTAAAGAATTTGAAGTACTGACGTTTTTGATTCGCAATCGCGGTCGTGTGGTTAATCGCCAACAAATAATTGACCGCGTTTGGGGATCTGACTATGTAGGCGACACGAAGACACTTGATGTGCATATTAAACGCATTCGCAGCAAGATTGAAGACAATCCGGCACAGCCAAAATTATTAACGACTGTGCGTGGTGTTGGCTACAAAATTGATGAGTGAGTAGCAGTTTAACGATGCGCTGATTGTGCTTAACACGCTTTGCAAATTGACAATAAATGCCTCCATTTGGGGGCATTTTGTCCAATTTGGACACTGCGTTAGCCGCATTTTTGCTGGATGTTCATGTTATGTTCAAATAAAAGGACTCTGATAGAAAACAGAGCAGCTAGGCTGTAATAGGCGGTAACGCCCACGAACAACGGAACAAAGGCAAATAACGTTGAAACATTCGATCAGACTTGGCGGTCTGAAAACCGCTTCACGTGTACTGAGTGCAGTATGTGCTGCAGCCATGTTGTGCACGGTGGCTGCATGCGGCGACAATGCACCTATTGGAGGCGACACTGGCGCAGAAGCTAGCGGTATTACGGGTAATTACGCTGGCGCAGGTGCTTCTTCTCAGCAAGCCGCAGTAGAGGCTTGGATATCTGGTTTTACTTCGAAGAATCCTGGCACCTCAATTTCTTATAACCCAACAGGCTCTGGCGCAGGCGTCACTACGTTCTTAACGGGTGCAACTGCATGGGCAGCATCAGATAAAGCACTGTCTGCTAAGGAAGTGCAAGAGTCGAAGAGCGTATGCGGCTCGGGTACGGCTTTTGATGTGCCTGTGTATATTTCCCCAATTGCTGTGACGTTTAATCTTGGCGGTCTGGAGCCAGCAAAAGATGGTCGTACGCATTTGAATATGGATGCACCGACCATTGCAAAGATTTTCAATGGCTCGATTACTCGTTGGAATGATGCTGCATTGCAGCAGCAGAATCCTGACGTGAAGCTACCTGATTTGCCAATTACGGTTGTACATCGTTCTGATAAGTCGGGTACTACGCAGAACTTCGTCGAATATTTGAAGGCTGCTGCTCCTGATGACTGGAAGTACGATCTGAGCGAGAACTGGCCAAATAACGTTGGTCAGGGTGCTAAGGGCTCGACTGGTGTGGTGAACACAATTGGTCAGGCTAATGGCACTATCGGTTATTCGGATCTGTCCACGATTGGCACGCTGGGAACTGTTGACGTCAAGGTTGGTGACCAGTACGTCACACCTTCGCCAGAGGCAGCTACGAAGGCAATTGCAGATTCGCAAATTGCCAAGAATCTTGAAGGTGCAAACCGCGTAGTTATTGATGTGAACCACACAACGAGTGCTGATGATGCGTACCCTGTGGTGCTCGTCTCGTACGACATTGTGTGCCCTGTCTACAAGGACGAGGGGACTACGAAGTTTGCTAAGGCATGGCTGACTTACGTCACAGGCGAAGCTGGTCAGCGTATGGCGCAACGTGCTGCGGGTTCAGCTCCACTGCCGCAGAACATTGTGTCTCACATTCGAACCTCCATCAACGCTATGGGCGCTGATGCTCAGGATCAAAAGGAGGACAGGTGAGCGCACCGACGACTGTCGCACCGCAACCGTCCACAACGGACGCGTCAACCTCATTAACGAAGCCAGTTAATGGTAAGCGCGCAGATAAGGTATTCAAGGGTATTGCCACGGTATGCGGCGTGCTCATTCTTGTGGTACTTGCTGCTGTTGCTATTTTCTTGCTCGTACGTGCATGGCCACTGATTGGTGGCAACCGTAAAGAAGTCGATGCCACAATCTCCAGCTTTACGGGTGGTGCAGCAACGAACTTCTGGGCATATGTTGGCCCACTGGTGTTCGGCACCGTGCTGGTTTCGGCTTTGGCATTGATTATTGCGTTCTTCATTGCCATTGGTATTGCACTGTTTATTTCGCACTATGCACCAAAGCGCTTGGCTGCTGTGCTGAGCTATGTGGTTGATCTGCTTGCCGCAATTCCATCGGTTATTTATGGCCTGTGGGGCGGTATTGTGCTGGTTCCAGCAATTTATCCATTCTGGAATTGGATTGCTGAGCACTTGGGCTTTATTCCACTGTTTGCTGGTCCTGCAGCAAATCCACCACGTACGGTGGCAACGGTTGCTGTGGTGCTGGCCATTATGATTTTGCCAATTATTACCTCGATTTCTCGCGATATTTTCTTGCAAACGCCAAAGCTGCTGCAAGAAGCCGCACTTGGTTTGGGTGCAACTAAGTGGGAAATGATTAAGTTGGCCGTGCTGCCATTTGGCAAGTCGGGTATTGTGTCGGCTTCGATGCTGGGCTTGGGTCGTGCACTTGGTGAAACGATGGCCGTGCTCATGATCCTGTCTCCAGGTATGAGCTACTCGTTCAAGCTGCTGCAAGCTTCGCAGAACCAGACTATTGCTGCCAACATTGCAGCGCAGTATCCAGAAGCTAATTCATTGGGCGTCTCGGTGCTGATTGGTACGGGCTTGGTGCTGTTCGTCATCACCTTCCTCGTCAACTTCGCTGCACGTAAGATCACGCAGAAAGCGAGCGTCAAATGAGCGATTCTCGTAATGACAACAGTCAGCAATCCTCTGCAACGCCAGTTATTGATTTCGATAAATTCAAGCCAACGCGTTCCTATACTGCCGCACGTAAGCGCAAAGATATTGCCATGCACGTGCTTATTGTGATGGCCTTCGTCATTGCATGTATTCCACTGATTTCGGTGTTGTGGACAACGCTGGTTAACGGTATCCATCGTTTCAACTGGGATTTCTTAAGCCATAACATGACGAATGTTATTGGTGGTGAAGCCACGGCCACGAACGGCTATGGTGGCATTCTGCACGCTATTGTGGGCACGCTTGAAATCACGGCTGGCGCCATGGTTATTTCGATTCCAGTCGGCATTATGTGCTCGGTGTTCTTAACTGAATATCGTCAGACTGGCCGCCTTTCGCGTATGATCCACCTGCTCGTTGACGTGATGAGCGGTATTCCTTCTATTGTCGCAGGTCTGTTCGCATTCTCGATGTTTGCAATTCTTGCCGGTCCTGGTACGCTCAACGGCTTTGAAGGCTCGGTGGCATTATCGCTGCTGATGATCCCAACCGTTGTGAAAACAACCGAAGAAATGCTGATGATTGTGCCAAACGACTTACGTGAGGCATCGCTGGCATTAGGTGTTACGAAGCAGCGCACTATTACGAAGGTTGTGCTGCGCACGGCTCTGCCAGGCATTGTGTCTGGTTCGATTCTGGCAATTGCACGAGTTATTGGTGAAACGGCTCCATTGCTGATGACAGCTGGCTACATCGTTTCTACGAATGCCAACTTGTTCTCGGGGCAGATGACCACGCTTCCTGTGTTCGTGTATCAGGAATACAGCAAGCTGCGCGCTAACTGTCCAGTCGGTTCTTCAGCTTCGTGCGTTACTACGATTCCTATGGAACGCGCATGGGCCGCCGCCCTTATGCTTATTCTTATTGTGCTTGTGCTCAATTTGATTGGCCGCATTATTGCGAGGGTGTTTGCAGTGAAGACGAAGTAATGCGACGGTTGAGTCGTTCAAGACCCAACCACAGTAATCAAAAAGAGCAAAACAGACGTAACTCGGAACTCAACGTAACAGTTCCGAACACAAGTAACAGACAAAGGAACTCTCATGGGACAACGCATTGACGTGAACCATCTGAACATTTACTATGGCTCGTTCCTTGCAGTTGAGGACGTCAACCTCAACATCCAAGCGAACAAGGTGACGGCATTTATTGGACCGTCGGGCTGCGGAAAGTCGACTGTGCTGCGCACGCTCGACCGCATGCACGAGATCACGCCGGGCGCACGCGTAGAAGGTGAGGTGCTGCTCGAGGGCCAGAACTTGTACGCAAGCGATGTTGACCCAGTAGCCGTGCGACGCGACGTCGGCATGGTGTTCCAGCGTCCAAACCCATTCCCAACGATGTCGATTCGTGAGAATGTGCTGGCTGGTGCACGACTCAACAACCGCAAGATTTCGAAGTCGGATGCCGACGATCTCGTTGAGTGGGCACTGCGCGGCGCCAACCTGTGGAACGAAGTCAAGGATCGTCTTGATAACCCAGGCATTGGCCTTTCGGGCGGTCAGCAGCAGCGACTGTGCATCGCACGTGCTGTGGCTGTGCATCCTCAGGTGCTGCTTATGGACGAACCTTGCTCGGCTCTTGATCCAATTTCGACGCTTGCTGTTGAGGATTTGATTAACGAGCTCAAGAACGATTACACGATTGTTATTGTGACGCACAATATGCAGCAGGCTGCTCGTATTGCTGATTACACGGCATTCTTCAACCTGAAGGCCGTCGGTCAGCCGGGTCACTTGGAGTACTTCGCCGATACGACGACAATGTTCAACAACCCACAGAACGAAGAAGCCGAGCGTTACGTTTCTGGCCGTTTCGGCTGATCGGCGCTGGCTGTTTGGAGCTGGCTGCTCAAAGCTAGCTGTTCAAAGCCAGATTTTCGAGGCAAAAGCGAGGGTTTGCACTGGGTGCTGTTTGGAGGCAGCGCAGTGCGAGCCCTCGTTTTTATTGCCTGCTGTATTGCTGGCTACATTGCTCGTTGCATTGCTTGAACTTGCTTAACTGCGGTTATTTGCTGTTTTGCATTTATTTGTTGTATTGCGTGAATTTCTTCGATGATTTTTATTTGTTCTGTTACGTTTATGTTTCGTCTTGAAGGGGCTCGAAGCCCCCTAAAGGACTGCGCTGCTGTTCTGCTCAGCGGATCCTCTACGATGTGGTATTTTCGCGCGAATCTCGGGTAATTTCTGATAGCTTGATGCTGTCCTCATTCCCTCCACAATCCCTCAACTTATAGAACGCGTGTTGTATGTGCGTTGTTCTATGAGGTCAGCTCGCTATTGCCAGATGATGGCCAAAAGCCAAGAATGTTGGCGCTGCTTGCTGAAGGCCGTGGTCGGAACGGACTGCATCTACAAGAGAGCAAGACAGGAAATTCAGTACCATGGAGAAATTCTTCCATCTCAAACAGAGCGGTACAACGGTAAGTCGCGAAATTACAGCTGGTCTTACCACGTTCTTCGCAATGGCATACATCATTGTTGTTAATCCTCAAATTTTGACCCAGACGGGCATGCCTTGGGGAGGTGTGTTCCTCGCAACGATTATTGCCACGATTATTGGCACACTCGTTATGGGCCTGTTCGCCAACGTGCCATACGCGCTGGCTCCAGGTATGGGTCTGAACGCATTCTTTACGTACACGGTGTGCTTCGGCCTCGGTTTCACTTGGCAGGAAGCCCTGGCTATGGTGTTCCTCTGCGGTTGCATCAACATTCTGGTGACGGTTACGAAAATCCGAAAGATGTTGATCAACGCTATTCCTGAACCGCTGCAGCAGGCAATTGGCGGCGGTATTGGCTTGTTTGTGGCTTATGTTGGTTTGCTCAACGTTGGTCTGATTCAATTCACCACGAAAGATGCTGAGTCGGCTGGTCAAGGTTTGGCCACGGCTGCAACGCCTGGTTTGGCTGCACTGAATAATCCAACGCTGTGGTTGTTCTTAATCGGTTTGGTGCTCGTTATTGTGCTGACCGTGCTCAAGATCAAGGGTGGCATGCTGATCGCAATTGTGGCCACTACGGTTATTGGTATTCCAATGGGTTTGACGACGATGAGTAGCTCGGTTGGCTTGGGGGAGATGTTCTCGCAGCTGCCAGAAACATTTGGCGCGCTGTTCACGGGTCAAGGTTTCGGCTCGCTGTTTAGCAATCCTGCTCGTCTGCCACTCGTGCTCGTCACGATTTTTGCATTCTCGATGTCTGATTTGTTCGACACCCTCGGTACCTTCGTTGGTACAGGCCGTCGTACTGGTATTTTCACGCAGTCTGATGAGGATTCGGTGGAAAACGGTACGGGCTTCAACACGAAGATGGACAAGGCACTGTTCGCTGATTCGATCGCTACGTCGGTTGGCTCGATTTTCGGTACGTCGAACACAACGACCTACGCCGAGTCATCTGCTGGTATTGCTGCCGGTGGCCGTACCGGTCTGACTTCTGTGGTGACGGCAATTTGCTTCGCGCTGTCGGTGCTGCTCGCGCCGCTCGTGTCCGCAATTCCTGGCGCTGCAACAGCCGGTGTGCTCGTCGTCGTCGGCTGCATGATGGCTGCCTCGCTGAAGGACGTGGCTTGGAACGATATTTCCGAAGCTATTCCAGCGTTCTTCGCCGCAGCGTTCATGGCCTTTGCTTACTCGATTTCTTACGGTATTGCATTCGGCTTCATTTCGTACTGCCTCGTTATGGTCTGCAAGAAGAAGGCAAACGAAGTGCATCCTCTGATTTGGATCGTTTCGGCTTTGTTTATTCTTGACTTCATTTGCATGGCAATTCTGAACTAACAGTGTGTAACCGTGCGTATTGTGCAAGCAGCGCACGGTCAGCACTGAGCTGGGCACGGTGAGTGCTGAGCTGAGCACGGTGACCACTGAGCTGAGTGCTGCGCTGGTCACTTGACTGGTTGCAGTTGCACAGTGCCCTATATACGCAAGGTCCCATGGAGTATTTCCTCCATGGGACCTTGTTGTTGTTTGTTATATGTGGCGTGCGCCGTATTCTTGAACGTCACATTCTGTACGGAATGCTATGCCGTACGGGTTGCCATGCCGTGGGGCTGCTCAGTTCTTCTTAGTCTGAGCGTCCTGGATTTGCTGCACAACGGATTCGAGCCACTCGTGCAGATCGGTGTACTTGCTTGGCATCTGCTCAGTGATGTCAACAACTGGCACATTGCCCGAGTCGGCAGCGCTGTTCAGGCGATCGCCCATCTCGCTTGGTTCCTGCGAGTTCACAATGAGCATGCTGACGTCGCCCTTCTTCAGCAGCTGTTCGAATTCGTGGAAGTCGCTAGCTGCTGGCTCGCTCTCATTAGCAGCGGCCTGCTTGTAGCCCTTTGGCGTCTTATCCTTCAGGGCCAGTTCTTCGGCCAAGTAATCAGCAACGGATTCGGTTGCAGCATAGCTGTGATCGGCATCAGACTGAGAAATCTGCGTAATCTGGTCGTCGAGCTTATTCTCTTCGGTCTGCCATTCCTCATGCAGCTTCTCAAAATCATCCTTATTCTGAGGCTGGAGCTTTTCATAAGCGGCGGTTAATGCATCTGCGGTCTTAATGCGTACTTGCGAAGAGAACCAGACGTGAGGGTTCTGACCTGTCTTAATGCCGCCTTCTTCAGCAGCATTAATCACAATGCCCTTATTGTTCTTTGTAGCCTTTTCAGCCCAATCGTCATAACCTGCACCGTTCACAATGGCAATCTGAGCTGATTCAAGCTTTGCTGTATCGCTGGCCGAAGGCTCAAAATCGTGAGCATCGGTATTCGTGTTATTCAGAATCGTGGTGACCTTCACGTGCTTGCCACCGAGCTCCTGTGCCATGGAGCCCCACTGGTTACTGACGGCAACAACATTAATAGTTTTGTCATTGGTCGAGTTCGAGGAGCTATTAGAAGATCCGCAAGCGCTAGCGCCTACGAGTAAAGCGATACCTGCAATGGCAGCTGCAATAGTGCGCATTGGTTTCATAGTGATGGGTCCTTTGTACCTTCAAGTTGTGCTGTACATACAGCATCTCAGTTGCATTCATACTTCAGTATGTAACGGAATTGAGCGTATGACGCATTTCTGAAAGCAAGCCAAATTTTCAGCTATTTGGGTTGTTTCCAGAATTTTTAGTTGAGCTGTGTAATGACTGTTGCAGTATAAGTGAGAATTATTCTCTTTACCATATTGTAAGTCCAGATTTTGAGACGATCTGGACGGGCGGTTGCCGACACGCCGTATCTATGCAACGTCGTGCATCTACGTTAAAGTATCCCGACGTACACCAAAGACCGTTGGTTTGGAGTTCTAGGATTCCACGAAGGTGTAGCGCCAACGCAGGGATACGCATTCAGCTCTTAGTTGTGAGCTGCTCGAGTGTGCTCTGCGGATGCAGAGCTTTTTTTGTTTTGTCAGCGTTCCACTGGGTCAACGGCCGATCTAGGAAGGAACGCCATGAAGAGGCCCGAAAAGGAAGCGGTGGTTGCTGAGCTTACGGAGCTGTTCCGTAACGCTGATGCAATCTACCTCACCGAGTACCGCGGGCTTACAGTTCCGCAGATTTCCGATCTGCGTGAAAAGCTAGGCCGCGATACTTCCTACACCGTGGCAAAGAACACGCTGTTCCGTATTGCAGCTAAGGAAGCTGGCATCGAGGGCCTTGACGATATGCTCAAGGGTCCTTCCGCTGTCGTCTTCGTGAAGGGTGACTTCATTGAAGCTGCAAAGACGATGCGTGACTTCGCCAAGACCAATAAGGCACTGATCATCAAGGGTGGTTTCGCAGACGGAACCCTCTACGATGCAGAAGGTACCAAGCAGCTTGCAGACCTCAAGTCTCGCCCAGAACTGCTCGCTCAGTTCGCTGGCGATGTCAAGGCCAGCATGGCCAAGGCTGCCCGCCTGTTCAACGCACTGCCTACGAAGATGGTTCGCACCGTCGACGCTCTGCGCGAGAAGCAGGAAAAGGCCGCCTGATCTACCGCGGGTTTACCCGCGTGCCTCTCCGTTTATACGGAAAACAGATCAAACAACAGTTTGTAGATGCGTAGTAACAACGCATCAAGATTGAAAGGACGCCATAATGGCTAAGTTCACCCAGGATGAGCTGCTCGAAGCTTTCGGTGAGATGACCCTCGTCGAGCTCTCTGAGTTCGTCAAGGCTTTCGAGGACAAGTTCGACGTTGAGGCTGCTGCTCCTGTCGCTGTTGCTGCTGCTGCAGCTCCAGCTGCTGCTGCTGAGGAAGAGAAGGATGAGTTCGACGTCATCCTCTCCGCTGTCGGCGACAAGAAGATCCAGGTCATCAAGGCTGTGCGTGCTATCACCAACCTCGGCCTCGCTGACGCAAAGGCTCTCGTGGACGGCGCTCCAAAGCCAGTGCTCGAGAAGGCTAAGAAGGAAGACGCTGAGAAGGCTAAGTCCCAGCTCGAAGAGGCTGGCGCTACCGTCGAGCTCAAGTGATTTCCGCGGCTTAAGCCGCAATCACCAAGTCTTGAGAAACCCCGCAACTGTTATCAGCTGCGGGGTTTTCCCGTATATCAGTAATTTCTCAAGTTTCGCATCGTGAAGTCAAAACTCATTTTGCTACTTTATGTTTTCAGTAACGCTGAGTCAGTGCTCATTTGAATGGATGCCATCGGGGCGCATTGCTTCTTAAGAGTACGTTGGCACCATTTGTTGCTAAGCACAGTCTGGCTGCGTTGTTATCGAGATCGAAGCTCAAACTTTCTGCTGCTTTCTTGAGTGTTTCTGGTGCAAATGGTTGTCCACTTTTGGCGCGAATCTCAGTATATTGAGTTTGATCTTGTGAAAAGTTTTTAACCGTATAGCTCTTGGGAACGAGGTTTTCGCGGCGAAGACAGTCCACGATGGCATCGTCTCCAGTAAGAAGGTTCGGATTGCCTTTGCTCGCTTTGTATAGGCTTTGTACTTCTAGCACATTCTCACAGAGACAAGAGCTTTCATCGTTCTCGAATTTTTGCTGGAGTTCTTCAGTGTATGAAGTATCCAAAGAGTATCCGTCCAGATATATCCCTTCTATTTGTACGAGCGGTTGTGGGTTATAGCCTTTGTCTACTATGCATTGGTTGTATGCTTGCCAAGCTCGTTCGTAGTCGGCAGTAGATACTTTGCCATCATTTTGTATGGCACGTTCGATGATTTCTCGTTGCGTATCATTCATTGTGTTTTTGTCTTGATTGAGTATTTGTTGTGCCATTTCTTGCAAGGAATCAGCATATCTCAGTACTTTTGTTTCTGAACTTGACTTCGATGTAGTAGCTGAATTCGTGCCACAGGCGCTAACACTCGATATGCATATGGTTATACAGATACCTGTGAGGATTGTTCTGAAGTTTTTGCACATAATTCGTTCCTTCGCTCATGCATAAGTGGAAAAGTAGTAGGGCAAGAATGTAGCTGTGCTGTTGTGTCTGACATCATTCGATTAGTCAAACGGATGCCATCGGGGCTGGTCTTTGTTGAAGAAGTAGGCTGCGCCGTTTGCTACGAGGCATAGTCTTGCGACGCTGTCATCGAGATTGAAACTGAGCTTTTCTGATGCCTTTTTTCGTGTGTCCAGAGCAAATGGGTCTTTGCTATTCGCAAAAGTATCGTGATATTGGGTGTCCTCGCGTTCGAAATCTGCGAGTGTGTAGCTTTCAGGTACTAGGTTTCTGCGATGTAGGCAGTCTACGGCGGCTTCTTGCCCTGCAATGAGATTTGGATTGTCTTTGCCTGCAGTGTAAAGGCCTTGAACTTCCATCACATTTCCGAAGAGACAAGAATTTACATCTTGCTCGAATTTTTGTTGGAGTTCTTCGTTATCTATGCTGTCCCTATCAAATGAGCTAAGATAGATGCCTTCTACTTGTACGAGTGGCTGTGGATTATATCCTTTGTCTACTAGGCATTGGTTGTATGCTTGCCAGGCTCGTTCGTAGTCAGCGTCAGATACTTTGCCATTGTTTTGTATGGCACGTTCGATGATTTCGCGCTGTGTATCGTTCATCGTGTTATTGTCTTGATTGAGTATCTGCTGTGCCATTTCTCGGAGTGAATTGGCATGTTTGCGTACATTCGTTTGTGAACTTGCCTCTGAATTGGCTGCTGGATTCGCGCTACATGCACTAGCGCCTAATATGCATATGGCCATACCGATGCTGGCGAGGATCGTTCTAAGATTTCTACGCACAATGGCTCCTTTGCCTATAGATGTGCCAAAGACTTGCAAGCTGATAACGCGGTTGTGCTGCACTTCGGGTTCATCAATATGTTGGTTGTTCTTAATAACGGATCTGCAATATGGGTGCGATCGGTACGGATCAAGCACGCCTTACAGCTAAGAGGTAGTTATTTGAATGGTTGCCATTGAGGCCGAATATTGTCGAAGAAATACTGTGCATTATTTGCTACGAGACAGAGCTTCGTAGTGTTGTCATTGAGATCGAAGCTGAGACTATTGGCGGCCTTTTGTGCCGTTGCTAAAGAAGCTGGATCTTCACTTTCTGCATGAATATTGTCATATTGTTCTTTTTCTTGGGTGAATTCTTTGAGCGTGTAGTTTTTAGGTACGAGATTGTTGCGGTGTAGACAGTCTACGGCAGCAGCGTCTCCTGCAATGAGGTTTGGATTGCCCTTGCTTATGCTGTATAAGTGTTGAACTTCTCGATTGTTTTCTGTAGTGCAAGACCATAAGTCACTCTCAAATTTTTGTTGAAGTGCATCATCTGCTTTGTTCGCAGGCATGTAAACTCCGTCGAGATAAATGCCTTCGATTTGTGTGAGTGGCTGTGGATTGTAGCCTTTGTTGACTATGCATTGGTTGTATGATTGCCATGCTCGTTCGTAGTCAGCATCAGATATTTTGCCATCGTTTTGTATGGCGCGTTCAATGATTTCGCGCTGTGTATCGTTCATTGTGTCTTTGTTTTGATCGAGCGTCTGCTGTGCCATTTCTAGCAGAGAATCAGCATATTTAGGTGAGTTTGTTTCTACACTCGGCTCTGTAATAGCCGATGGACTCGTGCCACATGCACTAGTGCATGTAATGCATAGAGTTATGCCGATACTGGTGAGGATTGCTTTTAGGTTCTTGTGCATAGTCAGTTCCTTTGCTCATGCATGAGTAGAGAGTAACTAGTCAAGAATGTGATCGTGTTGTTGTGACGGAGCTCCTTGAATTAGCCGAATGGATGCCATTCGATACTGTCTTCTTTAAGTAGATGTTTTGCTCCACTTAGGGCTAGGCAGTATTGCGCATCCTGGCTTGCTATATCGAAGCTAAATGGTGTTTGTCCCTGTTGTATAAGTTCGGAAAAACTACGGTCAGATGTGTTGTTAAATTGCGATTCTTCTTCATTAAACTGATTTGCTGTGTAGCTATCGCTAACGAGATTTCGCTTATGAAGGCAATCTACGATGTCATTCGGATAACCGGTTACCTGACTATTTCCTTTGCTGACGAGATAAGCGGCATTTACGAATGATTTGGTTTCGAGATCGCAAGCTTTTGCATCTTTACTGACCTTGGTCCGCTGTTCCTCCGGTAGATTGGCATCTAGGAAAATACCGCTTCTGTATATTCCACTGTCGAGTTGTAATGGGGGAGGATTGTACCCTTTGTCGACAAGGCATTTACTGTATTGTTGCCATGCGTTGTGGTAATCCGTATCAGATACTTGACCATCATGTTCGAGTGCGCGCTCTAGCACTTCACGCTGAGGATCAGATATTTGCTGTTTGAATGTTGTAAGTACGCCTTTTATATATTCAGATGCAGAGTGGTAGCTGCTGATATCGAAATGTGTGCTGGAATTGCTTGATGTATCGCTACTTTTTGATGTGGTTTGATCACCGCAGGCGGAGCAGTTGACTGCAAGCAACAATGGTATGCATACGCATGCAATTTTCTTCAATACCTTGGATCGCATAGCAAAAATCCTTCAGAATGGCCAGTTCTAAACCGATGACAGAAAAGAGAAGTGGCTGTATTGCAGTCCTAGTTCGTAAATTGATGGAATGCTCGTAATAAAAGGTTCATCGTGAGCATGGCAAGTAGGAATGAAACATCAAAAAGATAAGCGGAGGTTAGTTTGCCAAATACGGAACTCGAGTGCCTACACTCTTAACGAAGGTTCCTCGTCCAGGTGCATGAGCAATGCAAGGATGCTTAAGCCAAGGCTGAGTCAGATCTTCGTCATAGTGGTTTTGAGTCCATGCGTAGCATTGTACGGTAAAACCTATGGAATTAACGTGTATATGAGCCTGATCATTATCAACGATGACTCTGGTGTAGTTGAGAGGCCCAATAGTGAATGCATTAGTAATGTAGATGCGGTATCTCCATCCGTCTCCTACTTGTACTTGTGCTTGCGCCGTTGAGGCTATGCCGCAGGAGAGTCCAGCTACTGCCGGCCATCGCTGCAGCGGTAGATGTGTTTTTCTTGGTTATTTTTTTCATAAATAGGCTCCTTCGCCCGATTTCTTGGTAATCTTGCGGTTGCGCTCTACAGAAGATGCGCTGCAAGTCGATCGTCGTGAGACGTATCGCCTGACCACTGTAGACATGAGAACCGTTGTCAGCGCAAATTGAAGTCATATTCTGGGCTTAAAACTGAGACAGAAGAAAAGTAGGTAAATAGTAGGTAAAATCGCATTTTCGCTGTGAATACAACGCCACTTAGTGCATACGGTAAACTTGGCCCTAAGTGTTGCCAATATGCTGCAGCAGTGTTCGCGCCACATAGGAGCAGGCCCCAATGCATGCATCCGAAACGCGGTCACGTACAAGATGCGAGTGTGAAAGGAAGGCCACTGCGATGAAGTGGGTTATTCGCGTGGACGGAGCGGAAGTCGCCGAGGTTCAGCCCGGGGAGTCCGTTGAAATTGGAAGGAAGCCCATTCGACCACTTGCTGATGATGGCACTGTTCGCGTAGAAATTCATGATGCAGCGCGCTCTATGTCTAAGCGACATGCAGTATTCAGTGTTTCTGACGAGGGCCAAGGCAGCATCCGTGATCTGAAGTCCACGAACGGCACCTACATTGTGCGTTCTGATGGCGAGCTCATGCGTCTGCCTGAATACGCTAACTATCCATTTGCCACCGATGATGTGCGTATGCAGTTCGGTGATGTGCCAGTTGAGTTTGAGCGTATTGATGTTGAAGACGATACGAATGAAGATCTTCCAGTCTCCAACCTGTTTGAATATGCATTTGACGACCAGAGCAGCAATAACAATGCAGATATGTCGGTTGATGACATTCTGAATCTGCGTGCTGGTGAACCAACTGATATCTTTAATGCCAACACTGTGCGTGCACGCGCTACGCAACTGCACGAAGCAGAACAGCAGTCGTTTGTGCCTTTTGAGGCTCCAGCGAATCCAATTCCACTGGCAGAGCCAGAGACGCCACAGGTACCTGCAACGCCACGCAATCTGTTTGCTGATGCACAAGATATTGCAGCAGGCAAGATTGAAGAGCCGGAAATTAAGCAGTCTGCAGCAGACGATAACCAGCCAGCTCCAGTGCTTGATCCAATTGTGCCTGTGTCGCAGTTGGCTTCGGGATTCAATGCGTCGGCAGATCAGCCAGAGCAGACTGCAGAACCTGTGCAGCCAGCTGAGCCAGTGCAGCCAGTCGAGCAAGCACCTGTGACTGGACCAGCACCTGCAACTGAGCCAGCTTCGCTGTTCAACACGGAACCGATGCAGTCCTTCGGTCCTGAGGCAACGCAGATGATGCAGCCAATCGACGTGCAGTCCCAGAACATGGAGACGTCGACGGAGGCTACTGAACAGCCAAGCGCAGCTGATTTTGCAGCAACGCAGGATTATGCACGTTTCCAGCCAACCGCTCAGCCAGTTGAACAGACTGCAGCTGCAGAACCTGAGCAGACCTACACGCCAGCATTTGAGCCAGGCTCGGTGTTTGAACGCGTGGCTAACGGTGAGTTCGCTCAGCAGGAGCCGGTTGTGGAAGCAGGCGGATTCACGTCGGAAGACGCACGACTGTCGGAAGACTTCCGCGAACAGCACGACATGGCATGCTATCCAGAATTGCTGCCATTCCTGGCTATGAATCCATATCTATACGACGACTTGTATGCTTGGCTCGCGGAACAAGGCGACGCCGATGTGGATGCGGCACTTGCTGCAAACAAGGGTTATGAAGACTATCGCCATGCGATGGGGAAGTGAGCATAGATGACAGACGAGCGCGCAAGCAGGACTCAGTCCCTCGAACGCCTTACATCTTGGCGTAATGAATATAAAACAGGTCTTGCGCCTTCACCACTTGAAGATATCAGCCAACTTGGTGCAAAACTGGATTTAACCCATGCTCATCCATCGGGTATTTCTCAGCTGTTTGCCAAGGGTAGTGCACCTCTGCACTCGTTATTCCGCGATGGCGGCATGCTGCGCGCTGCTGCACGTCGTGTGGAGCGCGTGCTCGAGGAGCAGACTGCTAAGAAGAACACAAGTGGTATTGCTGAGCTTTCGCTGATTGTGGGCGTTGGTTCCTGGAAGGGTAACCAAATGCCTGTGCTGCTGTATCCAGTGGAGATTGTGCAGGACGGTCAGCCAGTTGAGAATCACACGACGATTTCGTTTACGGGTCGCGTGCGCCTGAACGCTTCGTTCGTGTCACTGATGCGTGAGCACGGCGTCAACTTGGATGAAAGTGCACTGTTCGACGGCAAGAATTACGAAAGCGGTACGCCTGAGACGGCTTCGGTATTCGCTGCAATTACGAATGCCGCACGTAAGGTATTTGCTGATTTCTCGATTGAACGCCAGATTATTGTTGGCTGCTTCCTCGATCCAGCAACGCAGGTGCTTGTAGAAAGCCAGCTCATTATTGACGAACTGGCTAAGGGTCCTACGGGCAACACGATGCTTGATGTGCTTGCAGGTGACAGCGAGGCTAAGGCTGAGCTGCAGCACCAGAAGATGCCAGCACACAGCCCATTCGATGGAGATCCACACGCTGAGTTCGAAGTCGGCGACGTGGATAACACGGTGCGTTATGCGGCCAATATGGTTGCAGCTGGTCATTCGCTGTTCGTTGATGGCACGCTGGTTGCCGATACGGCTGATCAGGCAGCTGCTATTGCTTCGCGCTGCATTATGGCTGGCAAGACTGTGCTGTATGTGCCAGGTGTAACTGAGCAGAAGCGTCGTTTCAAACATGCTATGCGCGCTAACGAGCTCGATGGTGCTGTGCTTGACGTGGCCGATTCGAAGACGAACGAATCGATCGATCACCAGCTCATTCAGGCTGTGGGTCTGCAGCAGGGCGTTGCTGCTTCTCGCTTTGAGCAGCTCGCTGATGAACTCGTTGGTGTTCGCGCTCGTCTGACCCGTTATCTGGGCGACCTCCACGGCAAGAATGAGACGTGGGGCGTTTCCGCTTACCAGACGATCCAGAACCTCGCCAATATTGCTGAGTTGCCAACGCATCCTGCAACGCACGTCCGTCTGACGAAGCAAGTTGCGTTGAACATCGGCAAGGATCTGCCGGGTTGGGCTCAGAAGCTTGCCCGTGCTGGTGAGTTGGGTGAGTACACACTCATCGCTCAGGACACTCCTTGGTATTCGGCTTCTGTGTTCAACGAGGCTGAGGCAATCGGTGCTTACCAGCGCGTTTCTGATTTGCTGCTCAAGTTACTGCCTGCAACTCGCGAGCAGGTGGCCGCCGTCGTGCGTAAGTGCGGTTTCCCTGTGCCGAACACGGCTATGGAGTGGGCTCGTCAGGTTACGGTGCTCAAGAACTTGCGTCGCGTTCTCGATGTTTTCCAAGCTGAGATTTTTGAACGCGACATTGATGCGATGATCGAAGCTACGAAGCCGAAAGCCGAGCGTAAGGCCGACGGTGCGGCAATGGGTTACTGGGAGCGTCGTCGTCACATTAAGGAAGCAAAGAGCCTGCTGCGCCCTGGTGCACAGGTTGAAAACTTGCATGAAGCTTTGCTTGTTGTGGATCGTCAGGCTGCTCAGTGGCGCATGTTTGTGCCTCACGGTGGTTGGCCAGTATTGCCTTCTCACTTGGATGAGATTATGGCAACGCAGGCAGAACTCGACCAGAACATTACGGCTCTTGACATGATGCTGTCGACCACGCCACAGGGTGGTGATTTAGGCTCGACTGATTTCAATGTGGTTGAAGAGCGCCTGAAGGCACTGTATGACGACAAGATCGCTCTTGATACGCTGCCAGAGCGCAGCATGCTCGAGCGTGAGCTGCACCAGGCTGGTCTGTCTGATCTGGTGAACGATCTGCGTAATAGGCACGTTGAAGTCAATGCTGTTGGCGATGAGCTGCGCTTGGCTTGGTGGATGACCGTATTCGATGACATTGTGCACTCGTCGGCCATTATTTCGAACCAGGATGGTTCGGTGCTGCAGACTGCTTCTGAGCGCTTTGTTCAGGTTGATACGGAGCATGTGCGTTCTGTTGGCCCAATGGTGATGCAGGAATCGATGCGTCGTCTGCGCGATCTGCTGTTTGCTCGTACGCAGGAAGCCAATATGCTGCACACGGCTTTGGCTAGCGCTACGAATGTGCCAATTGGTCGTATTCACCACGATCATGCACAGATTCTTGCAGCTGCAAAGCCAGTTATTATGGCAACGCCTGCAACGCTGGCCGCAGTAACGAATCCAGCTCCAATTGCAGATGTTGTTATTCTCGACGCTGCAGCCCACCTGCCATCAGTACTGCTGCTTGGCATTCTGGCTCGTGCACGTCAGGCTGTTGTGCTTGCACACCGTCAGACGATTACGTCTGAGGCTATTAACCTGCTGGTTAATGCGATGCCAAGCGTTCGTGTGCCATCGCGACCAACGCGTCGTGATCCACGTGTCAACGAGTTCCTTGAGGCTGAAGGCTACGGCTCAGTGAACCGCGATGCTGTGCGCAAGAGCGTACAGGGTACGGTGCGTTACCACCGCGTGGATGGTGCTGGCGTCCCAGTAATCGAAACTGGCCTTGTGGAGTCGAGTCAGGTTGAAATCGATGAGATTATTCGCCTGATCACTGAGCGTGCTAAGACGTTCACGATTATTCCAACGGGCTACATTCTGACTGTGGTTACGCTGACCACCACGTTCCGTACGCGTCTGGGTGCAGAGCTCAAGATGCTGGCTGCTCGCGATGAAAACATGGGTCGCTTCCTGCGCCACGTTCGCATCGTCGACATTATGGATGTGGCTGGCGCTTCGGCAACCGACGTTATTTTGAGCATGAGCTATGCCAAGACTTCGCATGGTCGACTGCTGCAGCAGTTCGGCGATATTGAAAGCGAAGGCGGTAAGGGCATGCTGCTCGACACCTTGGCTCTGGCTGATCACAACATTGACATCGTCAGCGCCTTCGGTACCAGCGACATGGAAGATGAACGTATTCATCAGCCAGGCGCTTTGATGCTGAAGAAGCTGCTGGGTTGGGCTGAACAGCTTAAGGATGACGAAGTGGTTCGTCCAGCAATTGAGGATCACAGCGATAATGTGCTGTTCAACGATCTGGCTGAGCGCGTCCGTGCACGCGGCCTGAATGTGGCTCTGAACTATGGCTACGAAGGCGGCATGCGCATTCCAATGGTTGTGGGTGCACAGGATCAGCCATTCGCATTGGCATTGCTGACTGATGATGCTCAGTTTATGAACATCGAATCGACACGTGAACGTAACCGTATTCTGCTGCAAGACCTCGAAGGCCTTGGCTGGTCGGTTATGACCGTGTGGAGCGTAGGCGCATTCGTCAACCCTGAGAAGGAAGTTGATCGCATTGTGGCACGTCTTGGTGATCTGTATCAGGAGCCAGCAAAGTGAGCGATAAGCCAATGAATGCTGAACAGGTGAACGACGAGTCGGCTGAAACTGAGTCGACGAATGGCGCATCAAAAATGGGCGTCCATGTGGTTCGTCCATACGATCCAACACGTCGCACCTCACGTAAGCACCGTCGTGTAGTTCGTCAGGGTACTGAGCTGTTTGATGCCGATGGCGTCAAGCTTGAACCATCGGACATTATGACGAAGCGTCAACGTGAAGCTGATGATGATCGCCGAATTCTAGGCGAGCTGCCACCACACTGGGCAGTTTTCAGCGAACGCGGACACTGATACTACGGTACGAGATAAGGCACTGAGCATACTGCTTGGTGCCTTATTTTTTGCTATTTCCGCGTTGACATGTACTTTCGGCATCTTTTTTGTATTGTGCGCTGCCGATTATTGCTACAGAGCATGCTGCATAGCCACAATGGGTGCCAGTGTTTGTACACGAAGAACCTGCAACGCTTCATCAGCATCGAGAGCGAGCAGCGTTTGCTTGTCCTCAGAAGAGCCCATAACAGTAGCATGCTTGGTAAGCACACATGATTGATCGACTTGTGTAGACACAGCCCGTGTAGCCGCAGCCCGTGTAGACATAGATTGTTCAGACACAGGTTGTGTAGACACAGATAGGAAAACAGATTTCAGCCTCGATGGGTGCATGGATTGGTTCGTCGACTGTTTCATATGCTGTTTCACAGGTTGTTGTGTATCAAGTTGTTGCTGCAGAGCTTCGCACGGTAGTGCTGTTGCGAGAGCAACAGTAGTGCCAACTGGTAAGGCAGTTGATGCACTAGCGAGATCGAGCGCAATAACTGTTTGACCGGCAGTCGCAACTGGTGCAGTGTTCACCATTGCAGTAAAGAGTGGCGCGTTAGCTGCAATATCGATTTGGGCTATAGCGCCAACAGCCTGTTCAGGGTGGGAGAGTGCCGTTCGCCAGAGTGCTTGTTCCTGTGCATTCTGTGGCTGAGCAATAGTGCTAGCCATAATATCTTGTGCACGAATAACGGATCCGCGTGCAATTGCATGAGTACTCAACACCAGCGATTGTGTGTGCTGTGTATAACTCGTCCATGAACTTATACACAGCACAAGAAGTGCAATGCACATGCATGCGCAGCATTGCTGAAGTAAACGCCAACGTCGCCGCGTTTGTGGCGTAGGAATAGCACGCGGAATATGAAACAGGCTCATCATGACAACCATGATGAGCCTGCAGAACAGATATCGTCGAGCTGATGGAATGAATGTGGAAAACAGCTCGGTGAGGGCTTCACATTGTGCATAACGTTCGGGGATGTTCTCCACATGTGGAAAACGTTGGAAATGCTTGTACACAAGCCTATGCACAACTGTGTGTATAACCCCGTTGTTCAGTTTGTTCAGTGCTTGCCGCTATCGGTGCGATAGAAGCCCGAGCCCTTGAACGTAATTGGAACAGCAGAGAACACCTTCCTTACGGTCTCTTCGCCGCACTTAGGGCACTTCGTAATAGGTGCATCATCAAAAGACTGATACTGAGTGAAGTCATAGCCGCAGTTCTTGCAGCGGTAATGATAAGTAGGCATCCATCCTCCTGGAACACAATGCGCATTGCTTCATATATCTGCTTGGTATACGCCCAGATGCCATTCTTTGGGCAGCAGACATCTAACGTTCAATCCTAAGCAGCGGCTTGACAGAAGCCGAGCTTATTCAGCTCTTACCAACTTGACTGTTTGGATTACAGTTTTGAAAAACTTGTTTATGCGGTAACGCCAGTTCTTATTAGGTACTACCAGTTCATTGCTGAATCATCGTGAAGCCATCGGGCGTCATAACGGCCTGCATAGGTACGTCATGGGCCTCATGTGGCACATCAGCATTGGTCGAATTAAATTCCCAAGGCCAGCAAACGCCAATAGCAGCAGTTGTTGAACGGCGATAGCTCAGTGCACGGTCATACCAAGCAATGCCACGGCCCAAGCGCCAGCCATCACGATCAAACCGTAAACCTGGTACGAGTACCAGATCTGCTTGCTCTAAAATCTCAGGATCAAGCGCTGCATTGAGTTGACCGCGCCAACGCCATGAAAGCTGGCGACCACTTTCGCCAAGTTCTGGCACCAGTACCCGTACATCATGCTGAGCCAATAACGTCAACAACGGCTCAGTATCAATTTCTGTGCCGAACGATTCAAACGCTGCAATACAAGCAGGTTCAGATCGTTGCATGAGGTTGGTAAACAGCGACGACTGCGCAAAAACATCGCGTAATTGCAGTCCTGCTTCATGCTGCTGCTCACGTGTAGTGCTATTTCTGCGCTCTAATGCTGCGTGCCTCAGAGCAACTTTGGCCTTATGAACATTCTTTGAGTCATCTGTAGTCATATATGAAAAATAATAATTCTCAAGAAAAATAATGAAAACCAGCGAAATTATGGCAGAATGTGGGACGTGGGATTCTTGCACACACTATTTCACCGAACTATGCCGGAACAGCTGTACGCACTGCATGTACCAGCTGAGCTGCACGCGCCAGAGGGCGCTGCGGCACTTTCGCTGCGCCCACTTGAGGCCCATGACGAGGGCGAGTGGATGCAGGTACGCATGAATAATGACGAATGGCTGAGCCCATGGGAGTCGAGCGATCCAGAACATGGTGCGAACTTGACGTTTGGCCAGTGGATTGAACGCCAGCGTCGAGCCGAACAAGAGGGCACGGCTGTTGTTTTTGCAATTACATATTACGGACGAATTGTTGGCCAAATTTCGCTAGGTTCGATTTCTTATGGTGCGCTGCGCTCGGGCATTGTTGGCTACTGGGTTGACGAATCCTATATTGGCCGCGGATTTGCACCACTGGCTGTTGCCATGGTGTGTGATTGGGCCATGTATTCGACTGGCGGCCCGCATTTGCACCGTATAGAAATTGATATTTTGCCAACGAATCATCGTTCGCGCCGCGTTGTTGAAAAAGTTGGTGCGCGCTATGAGGGCATTCGCCGCGCCTATATGTATATCAATGGTGTTTGGGAAGATCACGAGTCCTATGCACTGCTTGCTGAGGACACGACGCAAGGATTTACGAAGCGTTTGCTTGAATCAGCAGAGTAGGGCGGTGCAGCAAGTTAGCCAGTTGCGCAGTTACCTGAGCTGACTCAGCAGGGTAACTCAGCAAGACAACTCGGCAAGTCACCTTATGTAAGTTAGCCCGATAAATTAACTGAAGAATAGCTGAAAAACCTCTCAGAATATATAGTGAGAAACGGGTAAATCAAGCACTTTGTTGTGCTATGGGCAAGAATTGTAAAGGCTCTTGGCTAGGGGCTCCACATCTTGTCAGATTATCCTCTATTCTTAAGAGCTATGGACTACGAATCACAATCACTCAGCGCGATCATCGTGCTCGTGATTGTTGGTATCGTCATGATGATTTGGCTTCCTCGCCGCACTGAGAAGGGCATGAAGCAGGTTATCAAGCATCGTGAAGATAAATATTCGTCTTCATTGCATCTTGTTGATGCTCATAGTGGTACTACATTTTCTGATGAGCACACACCTGTGTCGAAAGGGGCGATAATGCCAAACACACAGGCAGCACCGGGTAGAGATAGAGCCCAAGAACGCGAATATATTGCACGTGTTCGAGCTGCACGAAAGGCTGCCATTCGTAGGCGCCGTTACATTGTTGCTACGCTGTCGGTTCTTACCGTGCTCGTCTTCCTACTTTCCGTCGTTTTTGCGTTTAGCTGGCTGTATACGTTAATTCCTGCTGGTTTGCTCGTTGTAGTGTTGGGGCTTGGTGCTCGCGCTTCGAAGCAGGCTCGTGAGTGGGAACATCGTCAGAAAGAGCGTAACGAGGCTGTTATTCAGGCGGCCGCTCAACTGCAGCAGCGTCATGATGCTCGTATTGCACGGCAGCGTGCGCGTCAGCTGCAAGAAGCTGAGGGTAGTGCACAATCTGAAGCTCAAGAAGAGCCAACGGACGTGCTTGATCAGCGTCAGATCCGTAGCGCACTGCATCACTCGCGACTGCAGCAGGCGCACGAAGTCGCTGCACGTGAGGCATCTGCAGAGGCTCAGGCACATGAGCAAGAAGCATTGCGTGCTGAACAAGAGCAGCACACGGCTCAGGCTGATCCAGTTGCTGAAGCTGCACATGCTAACTACGTTGCAAACCACATGCCTGCAACCGATATGGTGAAGGCCGCTGCGCAGCGTCCAGAACCAGAGCTGATTTCGTTCTCGCTTGACGCTTCTGAGCCATCCACTGAAACTGCTGCAGAGCCAGTGGTGGAGAGCCTCGAGATCAAGTCGACGCGTCAGGTGGCACAGGCTAAGCCACTGCCAAAGACTCAGCAAGAGCAGGCTCCTGTTCAGCAGGCTCCAGTTCAGGTTATTGATGCTGAGTCGGTGTCAACCCCAGCTCAGCCGGCTAAGCCAACCCAGCCTGCTCAGCCGGTTCAGACGCCAGCTGCGGATGAAAATGACGAGCTGCAGGCTCTGGACCACATCGCCATCCAGGTTGATTTGGAGCGCGACCCAACAACGCAGGTTCAGCCGCTGGCTCCTGTGCGTCGTCCACGTTCGGCTGCTGACCGTCACGCAAAGGTCAACGACTCCCGTGCTTTCCACAGTTCGGAAACGCACCGCGACGTTGAGGCTCCAGACGAGTCCACAGATTCGCTGGGTTCCGACCTCGATAGCGTGCTCGCTCGCCGTCTCGGCTGAAAAACAACACTTAAGATGACACCTGCCAGTTTGGTGGGTGTCATTTTTTATTGCTCTGTTCACTACTGCTAAACCCCGAAAGCAGTCATAACCGCGCGAATCTGGCCGTTTCTCTGTTGGCGTTAGCACTCGAATTGGCAGAGTGCTAAGTTCCGCGCTAGGATAGTGCCCAGCGCACGGGTCGACGCGGGCGAAGTGTTCGTCAGCCGCTTGTCCAGTGGCGTCCTCGCGCGGCAACTGTTCACTTCTAATACGTAGGAGGCCAAGGTGTCGATTCCACTTACACCATTGGAAGATAAGATCATCGTTAAGCAGGCTGAAGCTGAGACGCAGACGTCTTCGGGTCTGTTCATCCCAGACAACGCTAAGGAAAAGCCACAGCAGGGCATCGTGCTGGCTGTTGGCCCTGGCCGTCGTGATGACAAGGGTGAGCGCATTCCTGTTGACGTGAAGGAAGGCGACCGCATTCTGTTCTCGAAGTACGGTGGCACTGAGGTGCACTACGAGGGCGAGGACTACCTGATCGTGGCTGCTCGCGACGTGCTCGCAATCCTGCACTGAGCAAATGCTTGCTATTAAGCCGACCTACGGGTCGGCTTTTTGCGTAGAAACGGCTATTTTCCAGTACTTAAGCGCTTACGACACGCCGAACTTGATTTTATCGATGGGTTCGTAGCATAATAGCCAAGTTGCTTGACGAGAGGTTAACCCCTCCGAGTGCACACTGCCGGATTTCCCAAGCGGTCAAAGGGAACTGACTGTAAATCAGTCGCCTAGTGCTTCAGTGGTTCGAATCCACTATCCGGCACGCCTCGATAGCTCAGTGGTAGAGCACTTCCTTGGTAAGGAAGAGGTCGTGAGTCCAATTCTCACTCGAGGCTCTCTGGCGGGATAGCTCAGCTGGCTAGAGCGTACGACTCATAATCGTAAGGTCAAGAGTTCGAGTCTCTTTCTCGCTACAAAGTCCAAGAAAAACACTTGGAGAACAACCATTACACAAGAGGTGAACTAGATGGCAAGCAAGAGCGCCGACGTTCGTCCAGGCATCACGCTGGCATGCACCGAGTGCAAGGAACGTAACTACATCACGACCAAGAACCGTCGTAACACGCCGGATCGTCTTGAGCTCAAGAAGTTCTGCTCCCGTTGCAAGAAGCACACGCTGCACCGCGAGACGCGTTGATTCTTCGAGGAAATACAATTACTGCTACAGCAAGTAATTAATTCCAAACTTAATAGCCCGGCCATTTGGTCGGGTTTTTTGTTTATTCTGGAGAGCCATGACTGCAAATATTTCATTTGCCCAGATCACCACAATGGGCGTGGGTGGGTATATCGCTGATTTCCGTGAGCCAATGACTCGCGTGGATGTTATTGAATGCGTTGAAGAAGCCGATTCGAAGCACATCCCACTGTGCATTGTGGGCGGCGGATCGAATATTCTCGCTTCCAGTGCTGAATTTAATGGCATGGTGGTGCGCGATGCACGCCGCCTGATTTCAGTGCTTGATGAAGCAGCCCCTGTGCGTGACGAACATGATCGTACCGTGCACGTGCAAGCTGAAGCAGGCTGCAACTTCGATGACTTTGTGGCACAAACTGTAGAACTCAATCTTGAGGGTCTTGAGGGCCTTTCTGGCATTCCCGGCACGGTTGGTGCCAGCGTGGTGCAAAACATTGGCGCATACGGCCAGGAAGTGGCCACGAGCGTGACATCGGTTGAAGTCTGGGATCGACAGACGAAGCAGAGCTACGAGCTCAAGCACGATGATTTGCAATTCGGCTACCGTGACTCATTGCTCAAGCGCTCGATGTTTGCTGGTCCTGGCCAGCCTGCAGCGCCATTCCATCCATCGCCTCGTTACGTGGTGCTTTCAGTAACGTTCGCACTCAAACACAGCACGGATGGCACGGTTGGTCATGCACAGCTGGCGCGCGCACTGAACGTGGAGCAGGGCTCTCGTATGCCAATTGCTGCTATTCGTTCGGCAGTGCTCAAGGTGCGCGGTATGAAGTGCATGCTCGAAGATGCTATGCGTTACCGCGATCCAGCTATGGAAGCTACGAAGAAGCCAGCTAATGTGGAGCTCGCTGTGCAAATGCAGCAGCGCCAGATGCAAGAGTTGCTGAGCGCCGATGAGGTTATGGCTGATGCAGAAGCTACGGCAGTGGGCCAGAGCCTGCTGTTGGACCGCCACAGCTGTGGTAGCTTCTTCACGAACCCAATTGTGACGCCTGAAGAGTCGAAGCGTTTGCCTGCTGATGCTCCTCAGTTCCGCGGCGAACTGTCAGACGGTAGCGAAGGTGTCAAGACCTCGGCTGCATGGCTTATCGATCACGCTGGTTTCCACAAGGGTTACGCAGTATCCGATGACGCTCGTGCATCACTGTCGACCCGTCACACGCTTGCGTTGACGAACCGTGGTGCCGCTACGAGTGACGATCTGATTACGCTCGCCCGTACCGTTCGCGACGGCGTGCGTGAGCAGTTCGGTATCACGCTCGTTCCTGAGCCAGTGTTCGTGGGTTGCACACTCGACTAATTTTTGTTTATTTTTGCATAAACGATTAAGGTCTCAAATTGCCCGTAATGTTCAGCATTCGAGCATATTTGAGGCCTTTTCTTCTCTAGGCTTATAACTGGATTACAACGCGTACAATCAGATTCACCCGAGCGTACCCCAAAAGGGTCAGTGGTAATGTTCGCGTGCATTTGACTCTAGAATGCTGTCATCATCTTGAAGAATCGCTATGCAAATATTTCGAACTAAATCTGTAGAACAAACTCTCGCTGAAACCGAAGAAGAAGGACACAAGCTCAAGCGCACGCTCGGCTGGTGGGATCTTGCAGTTATGGGTGTTGCTGTGGCTGTTGGCGCCGGTATTTTCTCGGTTGGTGCCCAGGCTGCCGCATTTCATGCAGGACCAGCCGTAATTCTGAGCTTTATTATTGCCGGCCTTGTATGCGGTGCTGCAGTGTTGTGCTATGCCGAATTCGCATCAATGCTGCCGGTAGCAGGATCAGCGTATACATTCACCTATGCCACATTGGGCGAGATTCTGGCATGGATTATTGGTTGGGACTTAATCCTTGAAATGCTGATGGCAGGCTCAGTGATTTCCAAATACTGGGGCGTATATCTGAATGACTTCCTGCACTTAATGGGCCTTGATATAAGTACGAATGTCACCATTGGCTCATTCCATATGGATATTGCACCAATTATTATTGTTGCATTCTTCACCGCACTGCTCGTTGTCGGTACACAAATTGGTGCACGTGTTGATGGTGCTATGACACTGCTCAAAATTGGCGTTGTGCTGTTCGTTGTTATTGCTGGCTTCTTCTATGTCAAGGCAGAAAACTTCACGCCATTTATTCCACCATCGCAGCCAATGACCGAAGGCTCTATGGCCAATGGCATGATGCAACCGCTCTGGCAGTGGGCAACTGGTATGGCACCATCGGCCTATGGTATTACTGGTATTCTCTCGGGTGCGGCCCTCGTGTTCTTTGCCTTCATTGGTTTCGATGTTGTGGCTACCACGTCAGAAGAGACGAAGAATCCAAAGCGTAATGTGCCAATCGGTATTATGGTCGGCATTGGCCTCGTTATTGTGCTCTACATTCTCGTCGCTATCGTTACTACGGGCATGGTTTCGTACAAGCAGCTTGCAGCAGTAGAAAACCCATCACTAGCAACTGCATTCGAACTCGTTGGTGCTGACTGGGCTGCAAAAATCATTAGCTTCGGCATTGTGCTTGGCTTGGCAACGGTCATTATGGTGCTGCTGCTCGGCCTGACTCGTGTGGTCTTTGCTATGAGCCGTGACGGCCTGCTGCCACGCAGTCTGTCAAAGACGGGTAAGCACGGCACTCCAGCACGTCTGCAGATTATTGCTGGCGTAGTTGTGGCTCTGGTTGCCGCATGCTTCGATATTGACGTGCTCTCAGACATGGTCAATATTGGAACGCTGTCAGCATTCGCACTTGTAGCACTGGCTATTCCAGTGATGCGTAGGAAGCGTCCTGATCTGCCACGTGCCTTCAAGATTCCAGGAAACCCAGTAGTTCCAATCCTTGTAGCACTGGCCAATATCTGGCTCATGCTCAATCTGAGTGTACTGACGTGGATTCGATTCATTATTTGGTTGGCTTGTGGTCTGGCGATTTACGCAATTTACGGCTATCGTCATTCAAGGCTTGGCAACCATGAGCTGTTGCCAGATGTTGAGCTTGATATTAAAGACAAGCTCACCCAGCCCCACTCAGCTCAACAGCGTCTCACTGATCAACCCTCGGAACAGCCGTCAGTTGACCATGCAACTGTTGAACAATCCGATGTTCAACCGCAATTAGTGCATTAAATATGAGCTGAAGAACAGTTGTTATTACTTGTGTTCGTCCTAGCGAACTGTAGGTGAGCAAGCATATTCAACCTGTGCACAGTATGTGTGCACAGGTTGAATGCAATCCATGCAGCGTTTTAGGATGGACAACAACGCGCCGAAAAGCGTGGGAACTTAGAGGAGGACCCCATGGCATATGTGATCGCGCAGCCTTGCGTTGATGTGAAAGATAAAGCATGTGTAGATGAATGCCCAGTGGATTGCATTTACGAGGGTGTGCGCTCGCTGTACATCAATCCAAACGAGTGCGTGGACTGCGGTGCTTGCGAGCCTGTCTGCCCAGTCGAAGCAATCTTCTACGAAGATGATCTGCCAGATGAGTGGGCATGGTACAAGGATGCTGCAGAGCAGTTCTTTGCAGAAGTCGGTGATAAGGGCGGCGCTCAGGCTGCAGGCCCATTTGATCACGATCCAGCACAGGTCGCTGCACTGCCAGCAGATGTGAACGCCTGATTAATATAACGACAGCCGCATGGGATTTCATCGCTTCCATTCGCCATACGACTGGTCTCGTATCGCAACGTACAAAGGCACTGCACAAGCAGTGCCTGGCGGCATGATTGATTTATCTGTTGGATCTCCTGTAGATCCAGTGCCGCAATCAGTACAAGATGCATTAGCAGAAGCATCAGCCGATACGAATGCACATGGATACCCGGCCACTGTAGGAACCGCAGCGCTCAGAACTGCGCTCGCACAATGGTTCAAACAGTGCCGAGGTGTTCCTGATCTTCAAGCAATTGATGCCGACATCGTTCCAACAGTCGGATCAAAAGAAGCAGTAGCACTCATGGCTTCTTTGCTCTTCCTAGGGGAGGGCGACGTTGTTGTACAGCCACGAGTCTCGTATCCAACGTATGAAATTGGCACACAATTAGCTGGTGCCCAAGTACTCAAAGTTGACCACGTAGCAGATGTAGATACGTGGAGACATGTACCTGGAGTGAAAGCAATTTGGGTAAATTCGCCAAATAATCCAACTGGCGAAGTGTTAAGTGCCGAACAATTAACCGTCATTATTGAAGCAGCTCGTTCTATTGGCGCCGTTGTTTTGTCCGACGAATGCTATGCACTCATGGACTGGAATGTAGAGAATCAGCATGCAATGACTATGGGAGACGCTCCCGTAGCCTCACCATGCGCATTGAATCCCGCAATCTGCAAGAACAGCGCACAGAATGTACTTGTACTGTATTCGCTCAGTAAGCAGTCGAATATGGCTGGCTACCGTACAGCGGTTATTGCTGGTGATGCAGAAATCATTAAAACCATGACGCAGTACCGCAAACAAATCGGACAGATTATTCCGGGACCGGTGCAGGCGGCCATGGCTGCAGGGCTCGAGGACGTAACGGCTGTGCGCGTGCAATACGAGCGCTACCGTAGGCGACTCGAAATACTGACGGAAGCGCTGCAGCAGTACGGCTATGAAGCCAGCATGCCGCAGGGAGCGCTGTACGTGTGGGTTCCAGCAAAAACGGTAGACTGCTGGAGCGACATGGCTGAACTGGCCAAACTCGGCATTCTGCCAAGCCCAGGCGAGTTCTACGGCGACGCACGATATCTACGATTCTCAGCCACGGCGAGCGATGAACAGATTGATCAAGCGGCCGAACGACTCAAAGGAGCAGCGCGGCAGAACCGTGAAGCGCGGCAAAGCCATTAAGTGCGTCAGCACCATGCAGCACAGCACAACCGCGAAGCGTGGCAGCACTGTGACGTGCAGGAGATGGTGAATGACGTCACCATCAGGCACTCATAATCCGAGTTGAGCACTGTTATTACCGAACTTCTTGCGCACCTCATCAAGCGTTGATTCGAGCGTGCGCAAGCGTTCCTTCTGCTTGGCAGTATTGGCATCGGACGACGGCGAACCTGCTGATGGTGAGCGCGGCGTCGAATGAGACTGTTGAGCGGAAGTAGGCTCATCAAACAAATCATCAAGCGTCGGTTGAATAGCCGTGCGCTCGCGAGCACTGAGCGATCCTGTAGAAATACCGGCCAAACGAATGGCGCGGGGGAGCGGCACAGCGTCGCTGGTTGTTTCCATACCAAGCATTTCAGTCAGTAACTGCGTGGCAAGCGGATACAAATCAGAAGAAGCGTCGGTCGGGCGCTGCATCGTGCGCGAACGTGTCATATAACTTAAGTCACTAAAGCGCAGCTTAACGGTGAGCGTGCGCGTGAATAAGCGCTTACGACGTAGCGTAGCGGCCACTTCCTCGCAGCAGCGGCGTAACAGAGCGTGTACGGTCGCAGTATCGGTTGTATCAGTGTTGAATGTGCGTTCAGCGCCAATCGATTTCTCTTCGCGTTCGGTGGTAACAACTCGCGTATCAATGCCGTGTGAGGCCTGCCAAAGATGCTTAGCTGCGGCGGCTGAACCAGTGGCTTGCTCGAGTTGTGCTGGACTATAGGTGGCGAGCTCAGCAACGGAATTAATACCCCAAGCGTTGAGTCGTTTCTCAAGCGATGGTCCAATACCTGGAATGCCTCGCAGCGGCATAAGCTGCACAAATTCTGCAGAACGAGCCGCAGGAATCAGCAGCATACCGTCTGGCTTAGCGTTTGTTGAAGCCATTTTGGCAACGAGCTTGTTTGCTGCTATGCCAACTGAACACGTAATACCGAAACGTTTGGCAACTTCAGCGCGCACATGACGCGCAATAGCTGTTGGGCTGCCCCATTGCAGCAGAGCACCGGAAACGTCCATATAGCATTCATCAACCGAGACTTGTTCAATACGATCCGTGATCTGGCTCAGAATGTTGTGAAAAATCTGATGCGAGACGGCACGGTAATACTTGATATCTACGGGCAGGAACACGCCGTTCGGGCATAATCGCTGTGCTGTCGCTGCGGGCATAGCTGAATTGACGCCATATCGACGTGCTTCATAGCTGGCTGCGGACACAACAGCGCGTGGACCAGTACCAATGATGACGGGCTTGCCACGTAGCTCGGGATTCCTTGCAATTTCAAGGCTTGCAAAGAATGCATCCATATCAATATGTAGGATCGTGCAACCGGTTTCGTCATGGCCCCAGTCACGCTTTGCGGCGGCAATGCGTGGTGCTGTACTCATGGCCGCCTCCTTAGCAAATAATCATGCAAATGAACGTTGTTCTGTCTGTTGTTCTGGACGTTCTTCTGTCTTTTATATCGTAATAAAACATTCCGCGGTTGGCATGGTCACGAAATGGTGCTATGCTTACATGCTGTTGCTTGTAGCAACGCCGGAGTCATGCCTGAGTGGCCGATAGGGGCACCCTGCTAAGGTGTTAGCCGTGTATGCGGCTCGAGGGTTCGAATCCCTCTGACTCCGCTGGAAAGGCTTCCGAGTTTTGAGCTCGGAAGCCATTTTTGTTATATACCGAGTTTTTGGTTTTGATATTCCCGTGTGCAGCGATTGATGTGCGCTCACTCTGCAATTACTCTGTGGTTATTTTGCTGTCATACTGCTTTTTACTATGCAATGGTTTCGCGAGCACTCTGTATTTGCTATGGAATCGTTATGCAAACACTTTGTACTTACACTGCATAGGGTTCATTTGCTCGGCGCAGTGTACGCATTTTTCTGAGAAGCTTATGAAAAATTAATGAATAAAATCATATTTCAGCAAATTGAGAATAAATTAACACTGTTAATGGTCAGAACAAGCTCAGTTCTGCGTATGGATAGTGCGTAACCTCAAAAAATCATGTGAATAATCTACGAATATTTTTAGGTTCGCCAGCATTTGAAACAGCGTCTTTTGAGCCAATTTTCGGCGTAGCGTTTTTACTGTAATCGCAATGTGCGAGGGCGGTGAGGATCGCCACGTAAACACCCCCCGTGCACTGATAACTGAATGGTGACGACCTCCCAGCCGCCGCCGATATACAAAGGTGGGAGACATCATGGCAAAAGACGTCCAAGATGTAGATTTGCATGCGCTATTCATTGGCGATAAGGCCGAGAATGCGCAGGACTTTGAGCAGCAGCTCATGAAGCTCGTTGAGTCCCATATGGGATGGCGCGAGAACTATCAGCCAGAAGATATGCCAGCAATTAGCGACGAAGACAAGGAATCGCCTCGCTATATTGCAACGCGTGAGCATATTCATGAAGTGCTTGATGAGCTCAACACTCGTATGCGCCGCGGCTCGATTCCGTGGATGAGCGCAGGACGTTATTGGGGCCAGATGAACTCCGAGACGCTTGCACCAGCAATGCTTGCTTATATGTATGCCATGCTGTGGAATTCGAACAACGTTGCTCTTGAATCCTCCATGGCAACCTCGCAAATGGAAGCTGAAGTTTCGCAAGACTTCTGCAACCTGCTGAGCATGCCAGAAGGCTGGGGTCACATCACGCACGATGGATCCATGGCTAACCTGGAAGGCATTTGGTACGCACGTTGCTTCAAGTCCATTCCACTGGCTTTGAAGGAAGTTGTTCCAGAGGTTGTTGAAGGCAAGGATGAATGGGCACTGCTCAACATGAGCGTGGACGAAATCCTTGATATCTGCTCGAAGCTTACCGATGAGCAGCTTGATGCAGTGAAGGCAGCAAGCTCCCGTAGCGGTAAGAACATTCAGAAGCTCGGTAAGTGGATCGTCCCACAGACCAAGCACTACAGCTGGGAGAAGGCCCTCGATATCATCGGCGTTGGCCTCGATAACATGGTGCAGATTCCAGTTGATGAGAGCTACCGCATGGATATTCATGCACTCGATGAAACAATCGCTAAGCTCGCTGCTGAGCACACGCCAATCCTCGGCGTTGTTGCTGTGGTCGGTACGACTGAGGAAGGCGCAGTTGACCACGTCGATCAGATTATTGAGCTGCGCAAGAAGTACATGGAACAGGGCGTCTACTTCTATCTGCACGTTGACGCTGCTTATGGTGCTTATGGCCGTGCAATGTTCCTCGACACCGATGAATCGGTTATTCCATACGAAGAGCTGGACGCCAAGCTCAAGGAACACGACGTGTTCCACACTCCAGTAACGATTAGCCGCGATGTTTACAACGGCTACATGGCCATCAGCGAAGCTGATTCGGTCACGCTGGATCCTCACAAGATGGGCTATGTGCCTTATTCCGCAGGCGGCATTGCAATCCGCAAGAAGGCTATGCGCAACATCATCTCGTACTTCGCTCCATACGTGTTCGAGAAGAGCGAGCAGCTGCCAGATATGCTGGGTGCCTTCATTATCGGTGGTTCGAAGGCTGGCGCAAACGCAGCAGCTGTGTGGGCAGCTCATCGCGTTGTTCCGCTGAACATCAGCGGTTATGGTCGCCTGGTTGGCGCTTCGATTGAAGCAGCACAGCGCTTCCGCAAGTTCCTGTCGTCGCTGAAGTTCAACATCGACGGCACCGAAATTGAGACCTACGTGCTCGACAACCCTGATTTCAACATGGTTGATTGGACGTTCAAGGTCAAGGGCTGCAACGATCTGGCCAAGACCAACGCACTGAACGAGGAGCTGTTCAACAAGACTTCGTACCTCGATGGCGAAGTCTACGAAGAGCCAGTTATCACCTCGCACACGACGTTCGATCACGAAGGTTACGGCGACAGCCCACTGCCATTCGTCAAGTCGATGGGCATGGATGAGTCCGAGTGGAAGAAGAACGGCTCGGTCACGTTGCTGCGCGCAGCAATTATGACGCCATACCTGACGAGCGACAAGATGTTCGATTACTACGCAGAAGCCACACGTAAGGCATTTGAATCGAAGCTCACCGAAATGATGCGCTCCGAAAACGCTGCACAGTACGGCAAGACCGACAGCAGCGTAACGACTGCAGCCTGATTTCAAAGCTGCTACGTAACGACTGACGCAACATATTTTTAAGGTGAGATGATGGCTGACAAACCCAAATCAACAAGCGGTGCAGCTCCGGGAATCGCTAAGGTTTCCACGCTGGCATTCGTAGGTATGACCTGCGCACTGTGCGTGTCTATTCGTAACATTCCAGATGTGGCATCCACGGGCTGGACGATGTTCTTCTACATGCTCGTTGCCACGCTGCTGTTCGGATTCCCAATTTCGCTGATTGCAGGCGAATTCACAACAACCTTCCCTGGCGCTGGCGGTCCAGAGCTGTGGGATACGAAGTCGCTTTCTCCTCGTTGGGGCTTCGTAACATCGTGGCTGCTCTGGGTGCAGATGTTCCCAGGCATGGTCATGGTTGCTTCGGTGCTTGCACCACTGGTTGGCTATGCAATTGGCAATGTGGCGCTTGGCATGAACAACGTGTTCACGCTCGTGTGCATCCTTGTGGTGTACTGGGCCGTAACACTGCTCAACATGCGCTTTGATATGGCAAAGATTGGCGGCAAGATCGGCATTTGGCTTGGTCTGTACATTCCAATTGTTGCTATGTTCATTTTGGGTTTGGCAGCCGTTATTAAGACCGGCGGCTTCTCCGCTGGCAGCACCCTGGGCACGTTCAGCGGTGCCAAGCTTGTGCCTGATGGAGTGGATTGGTCGTCGCTGACGATGTTCTCGACGATTATCTTCATCTTCACTGGTATTGAGATGAGCTCCGTGTACGTTGAGCGTCTGCAGAAGCCAGACAAGCAGTACCCAATTGGTGTGTTCATCTCGCTGTTGCTGATGTTCGTATTCAACGTCGCAAATGCATTCCTTGTTGCAGCTGTTGTGCCAAAGGGCCAAATGCAGCTCAACAACATCACCCAGGCTGTTGCCATTTACGTTGACGTGCTCGGCCTTCCTCACTGGTTCGTTAACGCATTCGCAATTCTCGTGTTCTTGGGTGTCGTTGTGCAGCTTTCTGGTTGGGTTTCCGGCCCATCGCAGACGATTACCGCATCGGCACGTCGTGGTGAATACCCATCCGGTTGGAAGTTCTGGAAGACGAACAAGTTCGGTCTGTCGACCCGCGTGCTCATCGTCCAGGCTGTGATCATCTCGGTATTCGCTCTGGTCTACCTTCTGATTCCAGCAGTGAACACAGCCTTCCTGATGCTCGTCAACGCAACGAGTGTGCTGTACTGCATTGTGTATGTGCTGATGGCAATTGGCATTATGCGCCTTCGTAAGACTCAGCCAACGCTCGCACGTCCATTCCGCATTGGTAAGACGGGCAACGGTCTGTGCTACTTCATCGCCATTGTGCTGCTGGCAGTTATTGTGCTCGTCAACGGTTTGGTTTATGCCACGAGCTCGGTTGCAAACAACATTGTGGTTACGATCGTCAGCATTGTGCTGTTCGTCATTCCTCTGTTCATCTTCGCCCACAAGAAGCCAGCATGGGAGACGGATGTCCGCCATGCACTGCTGCAGCAGGGTGTCAACCTTGCTGAAGATGGCACGATTGATGGCGTCACCGCTGGCGAGCATGCAAAGAACCCTGATCCAGTAGAGAAGGCTAAGGCTGACGCTAAGGATCAGAAAGTTATTGACATGCACAAGAACATGCATACCGCAGCCTGAGTTGATCTCAATTCACTATCTCTCTTGACACTTGGAGCGACCTCTCTTCCCCCGGAGGTCGCTCCTTTTTATTTACTTCCGCTTTTTCGTCTATTTTTCGCAGCATTTTTATTTGCATTTCTGCATACACTTCGCATTGCAATACAAGCTTCATGAAGTTCAGCAAACTCATAGATTCCATTGGCGAAAGCCATACCTAGTCGCCCCATAGTCGTTATTAGAGTAGGGGTATGCAGCATGAATCGAATCAAGAATTTTCAACCCGAGTAACCCCAGCCACAGCAACGACGCCAGCAATATTTGAAACACAACCGGAACGCACTGATTTACCGCTCGTTGTGATGCCTTATGTTGTGCCTGGCATGATTGCACCGTTCAAGCAGTGGTTCCCTATGCTTCAAGACGTGGCACGTCTGCGCATGTACGAGGATTACACACTCGACCCAGACGAATTCATGCAGCGCGCAGCCGATGCTGACGCGATTATGGACATTAGTCAGCATATTTCGAATACCATGCTCGAACAGTTAGCTACCCATGTGAAAGGCATTGCATTCGGCGGTACTGGAGTCGCCAGCTATATCGATATTGATCGCGCCCATGAACTCGGCGTACGCGTGTGCAATACCGTGCATTACGGTGACCATGCTGTTGCCGAATATGCAATCGCTATGATGTTCGAACTGGCTCGTCGAGTCGGTGAACTCGATCAGCAAATGCGTAACAACAATTGGGCCGGCCTCGATGGTATGGAGCTCTATGGCAAGAACCTCGCCATTATTGGTCTTGGTGGTATCGGCAAGCTGGTAGCTCGCATGGCTAATGGCATTGGTATGCACGTTTACGCATGGAAGTCGCCAACATCCAAGCAAGACTATGCAGCACTGAATATCACGCCAGTTGAGGATATGGAACAGCTGGTAGCCCAAGCCGATGTGGTATCTATTCATATGCCACTGCTGGATTCCACACGAGGCATTATTCCGAAGCAGGTCATTGATGCAATGCGCCCAGGTACGTTGTTTATTAACACTGCACGAGCACAGGTTATTGAACCAGGCGCACTAAAGGCACGACTGCTTAAGGGCGATATTCCAGCAGCACTTGATGTCTATGATCAAGAGCCACTGCCAGCAGATTCACCACTGTTCAATGTGCCAGGACTGGTGCTTACACCACATGTGGCATGGCGTTCCGATGGTGCATACCGTGAGCTGACGAAGCAGGTCGTAGAAGACATTGTGTCGTTCTATCAAGGCAAGCCAATGAACGTTATGGCCTGAGCCATCTATAATCAATCCAGACCAATCAACGTATGGGCGTTTAGTGCTTATGCCATGCACTGAGCACTGAGACCCCATAGCAGTTGACCTCTCGGTACACTAACTGTCGAATCTTGCATAGGAGGATGTATGCGCACGCTCTTAAACCCACCGGAAGAGCCAGCACACGACAGTTTCGTTGAGAAAAAGTCTGAATTCATTGGCGACGCATGCCACGTTGAGTCATTCGAAGATGCGCTCGCATTCGTTCAGAGCATTCGTGACCAGCATCCAAAAGCTCGTCACGTGGCATGGGCCGTTGTCTGCACTGATGAGAACGGCAATGCTAGCGAGCGCATGAGCGATGACGGTGAACCATCTGGCACCGCAGGTAAGCCAATTCTTGAAGTGCTTCGTATGAATGAGCTGACGAATGTGGCGGTTACTGTCACACGATACTTTGGTGGGATTCTGCTTGGATCAGGTGGTTTAACTCGCGCCTATTCGACTGGTGCCTCGATTGCGGTTAAGGCTGCTCAGCAGGCGCAAATTGTGCCATGCTCGGCTTACCACACCACAATTGAATACACGCAACTTGGTCAGATGCAGCGCCTTTTGCAGCAAATGGATGGTGAACAGCGGGATGCTGAATTCACTGATCGTGTGTCATTAACGGCTGTAGTGCCATCTGATCGTGCACAAGTATTCGAAGACCAGGTACGTGAATCATTTAATGCCACTGTGTCACTTGAACCAGCTGGCACAGTAATGCGCAATGTCACTGCATAGTAACTGCGCTTGTACGTTGTTCCTTGCTAGTTCTTGCGAGCGCTCAGCTTGCATGCAATGAGATGCCTTTTTAATACACCCACTTTCGGGGGTATTTTTATAGATACGGACAGTTACTTGTGAACTGATCCAGTGTTTAACATTCTCCCGATGATTTGAGAGAAGGCATACCAATGAAGGGCAGAGGAAAAACCAGCATTATTGCAGTTCTGGCCGCATTAGCAACGTTGCTTGTTCCAACAGCATTAGGAACGATTGCGGGAACTGCTGTGGCATCATCGCCAAAAGGCGATATTCCTATTGATGAAACAACGTTCCCTGATGAAGCTTTTCGAAATTTTGTTAAAGATCATTGGGATACCGACGGTAGTGGCGTTTTATCCGAGCAAGAACGTGGAGCAGTTGGAGAGCTGCAATATGACAACACCGATGGTACAAAGCCAAAATTTATTTCATTGAAAGGTATTGAATATGCGCCAAATTTAAGCACGATTAACATTACGAATACGGCGTTAGAAACATTAGATTTGTCTGGGAATCCGGGATTACGGAGCGTTACGGTAACAGCCAATCCGCTTTATGACATTGATCTGACGCAAAGTGGGCAGTTGCAACGACTCACTGTCGATAACAATGATTTGTCACATCTCGATACGTCGCATTGCACGAATCTAGAGGATTTGCATGTTGTCCAGAATCATTTTGTGTCGCTCGATATTTCGCACAATGCACGGTTGCGTACTCTCAATGCATCGAATAATGCACTAACATCCATAGCTTTTCCAGAACATGCAGCATTAACTGATTTGGTGGTTGGCAATAATCAATTCACTGCAATAGATGTTGCTCAGCTAACGAATCTTCATTATCTGTCAATTGCTTATAATCCGATACGTTCCATTGATGTTTCGCACAATGATGAGCTGTATCGTTTAGACATAGACGGTGACGCTATTACCAAGCTTGATCTGACACACAATGCCAAGTTGCGTGATTTCAGAGCAGCACATGTTGATTTCCCTGCTCTTAATCTGTCACATAACCAGAATTTGTTCTCACTGGTGCTCTCTACAAAATGTATGAAGTCACTAGATCTGACGAGTAATCCACTGCTGTATAGCCTCACACTGGATGGCGGTACCGATGGGCAGAGCAGTTTTACGTCACTGAAGTTGCCGGCTGGTGAAGAACTGAGGAAATTAGCGGTCACGAATAATCCTGCGCTCACTACTATCGATATTTCGCATGATCCAGCAGTGTTTGATGTCAATGTTGCGAATAACAATTTGTCATCATTCGATATCACGAACAATACAGAGCTGTATTGGCTCGATATTTCTGGTAATCCATTGCCAAATTTCGATATTTCTGGAGTACCTCAATTAGTTGAATTTTCTGCTGAACGCACTGGCACGACTGCAGTTGATCTCACACACAATTCAGAACTGTGGACGCTGAATCTTGGCCATAATAAGCTTGCATCAGTTGATGTCACGAACATTGCTGGGCTCAAAGAGCTGCGTGTGAATGGCAATGCGCTATCGGCACTTGATGTGAGCCAAAATCCTGCTCTTGATGTGCTTGATGTGGCGCAGAACAAGCTCACTTATTTGCATGTGCCACAAGCACATATTGGTAATGATGGAACTCGTGGTTTGCAACTATTAAATGTGACGAATAGTGCACTACTTGGTCTTGATGTTGCAGCACGTCCACAACAGTTTGAAACAGGATCTATTGATGATCCTGATTACGCGTATTACACCACGAATGAGCAGCTTGATTTTGCACAAACCGCTCCCGCGATGGATCCACACAAAATAACAGCAGTATCCGGCGGAACGCTTACTGACGCAGTGCTTACACCAGATTCGATTCCAGGAACCGTACGATATCAGTACGATATGGGCGCTGGCATGACATGGAATGCTCGAGTGGAATTCATTGAAGGTCCAGCTCCTCAATTCACCGACGTCAATGAATCAACACCACATAAAGCAGATATTGATTGGATTGCAAGACGACACATTACGGAAGGTTATCTCAACACCGATGGTACGAAACGATTTGAACCAATGGGTAGTGTGAATCGTCAAGATATGGCTGCATTCCTACGCCGAGTTGCAGTGAAGAACCACATCAGTGATGCTGCCACATGGGAACCTACAGAAGAAGACTGGAACCGTTTCAGTGATGTGCATAGGGATACACCACATGCAGAGGATATTCTGTGGCTTGCTCATGCCAGCATTGCACAGGGATATAAGCAAGAGAACGGTCCAGGTACGTTCGGCCCAATGATTGTGGTATATCGCCAAGATATGGCAGCATTTATCCGTCGCTTTGCATCTCTTGCAGGCAAGAGTGATGACGTTGAACCAAAGAGCTTCACTGATGTCACTGATGCCACACCGCATGCTGACGATATTCGTTGGCTTGGCGGTACGACTATTGCCGAAGGATACAAGAACAACGATGGCACGTATCGATACGAACCGATGACGAGCACTTACCGTCAAGATATGGCTGCATTCCTGCATCGCCTCGATACATTCATCAATACCAAACCATCCGCTCAGTAGCGAAATACTGCATATGAGTTGGAATGCAATGGTGCTCCGTGACTGTTGGGCTTTGTAGCCTTGCAATCACGGAGCATTTTTCTAGGTAAAGCGTGCGTATAAAATAGCAACGCACTCAACGACGTAAATAGGGGAGTAGGTATGGAAGCACAGCAGAACACTGAAGCTGAGGCCGAAGAAGATTTCGAGCCATTAACGGCAACCTATGAACGTTTGCGTCATTCCGAAGATCCTGAAGAATTACATGAGTTCGCAGTGCGTGAGCTGCCAGACCGTGGCGATCAAGCAGCGTTCTCTCGTGCAACCGCATTGCTCGAAGCTGTGGCCGGCAATGTGCACACACCTGTAGAGGATCGTATTCATCTCGCGGAGACGATGCCGTTCCCAAACGTTCTTGTGAAATTATCCCAAGATCAAGATGCGAGCGTACGTAAGGCAGTCGCAGCAAATACAGACTGCAAAAACTGGCTGGTAGGCCGCCTAACGAAAGATTCTGAACTCGAAGTGAGTTCAACAGCACTGCGTAATCCAAAAACGTCGTGGAAAATGCGACTTGAGGGTGCACAAAACGAGGCTCTTGATGCCGATACGCTCGATTTCCTCGGACAACTCGGCGTAGAACTCGAGTCGGGCGCACCGCAAGTGTTGTCGACGATGGTGCGTCGTGCTGTTGCGCTGAACCCTTCCACCTCAGAAGCAACGCTGAAACGTCTTGCAGAAGACACAATTCCAGCCGTGGCAAAAGCTGCACGCTCGCGATTGAATGCTGACGAACAATAATCGAATCAGGGAGTCCAGTACCCTGTTCCACATACTGAGATAGGCATCAAAACTCAATCTGTCACATAACAAAAAATGGGTGAAAAAGTGATGCTTTGGGGGTATCTCTAGCCTTAGGGACGGGTGTATCAGGATGTTTGTATGTCGGTCAAACATAAAACTGTGCGTCTTTTGTTGAAATTTCCCACGTACCAAGGAGTTTCTGCGTAGACTAAGGGGCATGACAGAGCAACAGACTGAATCCCCTGAGCGCCTTGCTCGACCGCTCATCCGATTAGCTTCTTTAGTCGGTGTTGCAACGAGCTATACAGGTATGTCTCATGACTTCCACGAAATTAGTGATGAAGTCCTTATTTCCGTACTCGAAGCCCTTGGCATTGACGCCACGAGTGAGAGCAAAATTGATATCGCTATTACTCGACTGCAGAATGCACGAAGGGGTCGCCTCGTAGCGCCAACAGTGCTGCACACAGTAGGCGAGCAAGAACAAGTTCATTTGCACGTTGGCATGATGGAAGTGCCAACAGCCACCATTACGCTCGAAAATGGCGGAACGTACGAAGGTGAGCTGCCTATCAGTGCTGATGCAGCTGCCGGCGTTCACGATGTCAGCGGTAAATTTGTGGGCCATGTGAACTTGACATTGCCAGCGGATCTGCCTGTTGGATATCACACGTTGACTATTACAACCGATCAGCGTACGCAGTCGGCAACGCTGATTAGTGCACCAAAGCATATTCCACTGATCCCATCGATGAGGAATAACTCGCTGTGGGGTTGGATGGCCCAGATTTATTCGATTCGTTCGCAGCAGTCGTGGGGCGTTGGTGATTTCGATGATCTGCGTGAGCTGCTCATTGACGCTAAGCGTGACTCGGACGCTGACTTCGTGCTCGTGAACCCACTGCACGCCGCTGAGCCAGTACCACCGTTGACGCCATCGCCATACCTGCCAGTATCGCGTCGCTTTGTCAACTTCACGTACATCAGCCCAACTGCAATTCCTGAGTACTACGCACTCACCGATGAGCAGAAGGCTCGTCTTGCTGAGCTGCACGATTCGGTTGCTGCACTGAACAACAATGCAGAGCATATTGATCGTGACACGATGTGGCGCGCCAAGATGGAAGCCTTGTGGATGATCTACAAGGATACGCAGCGTACTGCTGAGCGTCAGGCTGCATTCGATGCATTTAAGCAGGATTGCGGTCAGGAACTGGAAGCTTATGCAACGTGGTGCCTGTGCTATGACAAGTGGGGCGCACCAGAAGATGATCCAGGTAACTGGGAGCGCAAGTACACGAAGGATTCTCCAGAAATCGCATACGTGCGTGATCGCTTCCCAGAGACACTGGAGTTCTACCGTTGGCTCGAATGGATTGCTATCGAGCAGCTGCAGGCTGCACAGCAGGCAGCACGTCAGGCTGGTATGAAGATTGGTCTGATGGCCGATATGGCTGTTGGCGTGCATCCTCAGGGCGCTGATGTGTGGTGGAACCCAGAGCGCTTTGCTAAGGGTGCTACCGTGGGTGCTCCACCTGACATGTTCAACCAGCAGGGCCAGAACTGGAGCCAGCCACCACTGAATCCACTGACGCTTGATGAAACGGGCTACAAGGTATACCGCGACATGGTGCACGTGATGTTCCTGCAGGCAGGCGCTGTGCGTATTGACCACATTCTGGGTCTGTTCCGTCTGTGGTGGATTCCAGAGCACAAGCCGGCAACCGATGGCACCTATGTGTACTACAACCACAATGCCATGCTGAGCATTCTGGCTATTGAGGCTTCTCGCGCTAACGGCATTGTTGTGGGCGAGGACTTGGGTGTTGTACCTCCATACGTGGCGCAGGCTCTGACTGATCGCGGCATTCTGGGCTGCGCTGTGGAATGGTTCGAACAGATGGACGGCGTCTTCACGGCTCCTCAGTACTGGCGTGAGTATGCACTCGCTTCGGTTGATGTGCACGATATGCCACCAGCAGCTGGTTACTTGGAGTATGAGCACGTTAAGGTGCGCGAAGAGCTTGGTCTGCTGGCTGAGGGTGCAGATGCATTCCGCGAGTCCGCAGAAGCTGAGCAGCAGGCTATGGTGCAGATGCTGTGCGACAACGGCTATCTGAAGCCAGAAGACCTTGAGGCAACGGATCGAGTCGACCGTATTGTGATGGCACTGTATCGTGCTCTGCAAGGATCTCCTTGCAAGCTCAAGGCAGCTGCCATTGTTGATGGTACGGGTGAGCGTCGCACGCAGAACCAGCCAGGCACGAATAACGAATATCCAAACTGGCGTATTCCTCTGGCCGATGCTGAAGGCCATGTGGTACCGCTGGAAGGTCTGTTCAAGACTGAAGGCATGGTCAAGCTCGCTAAGATCATGAATCAGCAGCTCTAAACGCTTCTAAAAAGTAGCGAAAACCGTTCTAAAGGCTCACGACACGCCGTGTGTTGTGAGCCTTTGTGCATAAGTGTGGATAAATGCCGAAAAAGTCAAGGCAATTGATACACTAATAGATTGTTGTGTTTCCCTACGGGGTCCTTCAAAGCGCTTTCCCACTCGCCATAAGGACTTTCAGGGAGCCCACGGTAATGAGATTTAAGCCCAAGCGGAGGCGGCCGCTTCAGCCGCGCCGTGAGAGCGAGAATCCGGAACACAATATAAAGAAAAGGACCATCGTGAAAACTTTCACACCGAAGCCAGCTGATCTGACTCACGACTGGTATGTCATCGACGCTACTGACGTGGTGCTCGGCCGTCTCGCTTCCCAGGTTGCAAACCTGCTGCGTGGTAAGAACAAGCCAACATTCGCGCCTCACGCTGATGCAGGCAACTTCGTGATCATCATCAACGCCGACAAGATCGCTCTGACCGGCAACAAGATGGGCAAGAACCTGTACGCCCACTCCGGCCGTCCTGGTGGTCTGCGCCGCGACAGCTACGCACAGCTGATGGCTGCTGGTAAGCCAGAGCGCATCATCCTGTCTGCTGTGAAGGGCATGCTGCCAAAGAACAAGCTGTCCAAGGTCCTGATGGATCGCCTCCGTATTTACAAGGGCGCTGAGCACCCACACGCAGGTCAGAACCCACAGGTCTTCGAGATCGAGCAGATCTCCCAGCAGGCTAAGTGAACCGAAGGAGCGTAAGAACAATGGCTGAAAACACCAACAACGCCTCGGTTCAGGAAACCGAAGAGGCTGTCGCTTTCACTACCGAGACTAACGCAGGCGCCGGCACCGGCACCTCGACGATTGCTGCAGGCTACGGCACCGGCCGTCGCAAGGAAGCAGTCGCTCGCGTGCGTCTGGTCCCAGGTTCGGGCAAGTGGACCATCAATGGTCGCACGCTCGAGGAGTACTTCCCATCCAAGCTGCTGCAGCGTGAGGTCAACGCACCAATCGTTCTGCTGAAGCTTGAGGGCAAGTTCGATGCAATCGTGCTCGTCGACGGTGGCGGCACCACGGGCCAGGCAGGCGCAATCCGCCTCGGTGTGGCTCGTGCACTCAATGCAATCGATCGTGATGCTAACCGTGCAGCCCTGAAGAAGGCTGGCTTCCTGACTCGCGACGCTCGCGTCGTGGAGCGCAAGAAGGCTGGTCTGCACAAGGCTCGTCGTGCACCACAGTTCTCGAAGCGTTGATTTCTGCTTTTTGCAGCAAATCGAAAACCCCGTTCTGGTTCTCCAGAGCGGGGTTTCCCGTTTTATAAAGCCCGTATTACTCAAACGATATTCGTTGAATATACGTACATGAGCAATACGGGCTTTTGTTATGAAGCGTGGATTTACGCTCAGTTACTAATTGGCGTAGGCATAGACCTCGGATCAGCGCTAGAACCTAGCAAACTAATACTGTTTGCAGGAATGCTCCAGTGCGTTGTAATAAACGAATCCTGACGCGGGCCATCACCATGAATTTGTGCACTGGACCACAACAAATGCCAAGTGCAATCAGCAGGCAAGTGGAACTCCAAATCATTTGGACCACTATTGACCACAATGGCTACGCTGCGCTCATCGCCAGAAGTCAAACGCATAGTGAATGCATGCAATGACTTATCCTGCCAATCATCACGCTGCGGTGATGAACCATCAGGCAAGAACCACATCACACGACTCTTCGAGTGCTTATCGAAGCCAAGCTGGCTCAAGCGCGTAAAGAAGTCTTCATGATGGTAAATATCAAGCATCTTACGAATAGCAATCAGATCAGAGACGCTACGCATACGACGCTGTTCAGGGGAGTCCTGAGGCTTCTGTAGCCAGCTCCAGTCCAACCACGTTGTTTCATCATCAAGGCAATACGCATTGTTATTACCCTGCTGTGAATTACCAAACTCATCGCCAGCAAGCATCATTGGCGTACCCAAAGAAAGCATGAGCATACCAAGTACGTTCATAATGGCACGCTCACGAGCCGCCTGAATCTGCGGATCATCAGATGGGCCTTCAACACCGAAATTCGCTGAATGGTTCGAATTCGAACCATCAGTATTGTGCTCACCATTGGCCTCATTGTGCTTGTTCTTATACGAGACCAAATCAGCCAAAGTGAAGCCATCATGAGCCGTGACGAAGTTAATCGAACTTGTAGCACCACGACCAGGGTTCGTTGCAAACAGATCAGCTGAACCGCACAAACGCGTGGCCATCTCTTGCAAGGACACCGAAGCCTTAGGGCTCACCTGGCCATGCAAAGGACCATTTGGCACGCCATGGCCATACGCCGCAACACGTGCAGCATCCTTCGCAGAAACAGGTGCATACTCCGACTTGCGAATACGTCGATCTTTGAAATTCGAATTCGACGTATTGATATGAGCCGACAGTGGGTGAGTGGCTTCATGGGTAATCATCGAGATCGAATCAGAATGACGATCACCCAAATGGAAAATCACTTCTGGCTGCTGAGTCTTGGCATCCGCATCATTATCAGTGTTCTGCTGGCCATGAGAACTCTGTTGACTACCAGCTTGCTGCTGAGCATCAGCCTTCTGTTGTGTCGAAGCCTGCTCTATCGAAGCCTGCTGATCCGCATTCGTATCCTGATCTGCAGCAGCAGTCTGATCAGCATCATGATCGCGCTGCTCAATAATCTGCTGAAGACGCGCAACACGAGCCGATTGCGCTGCCTGCACCAGATGAGGACGCGATGCACGGTCTTCTGAATACGACCATGCTTCACTGACCGGCTTTGGACCATCGGTATTACCCATAATGGCCAAATGACGCAAATGTGCATCAGTTGCCGTCGGATCATACTCTTCGCGCGCTGCCTGCTCTGGATTAGCGCGTCCTAGAACGCGTCGTAACCCAGCTTGCAGATCAGCATCAATATGGCCACTGCCCAAGTTCAAATTGAGATCATCGGCATCAGCATCTGGCTTTGGCTGCAAATGCTTGTACTTTGGCGGCTCTTGTGCCGCCACATCGGTAATCCAGAACGAACGAGCCGTATCACGGAAACGATCATTCCACTCACTGAAAGGCGTTAAGAACTGGCCCGTACGCCAACCATTAGGACCAATATCCCAAGGCTCCATAATGAGCTTTAAATTGCCAAGCAATTTATCAGAACGCAAGGCATACAAGAATGGATGAAATGGCGTAAATTCACCGTTCAAACGTGCTGTTGCCACAGCCAAATCAAAACGGAAGCCATCAATACCAATGCGCTTCGCCCAATACTTCAACGAATCCACGGCATACACCACATTGCGTGTATCGGTAAAGTCAAACGTATTGCCGCAGCCCGTTGTATCAATTAACTGGCCAGGCTCACCCTGACGGTAATACGAAAGATTATCGAGGCCACGCCAGCACACGGTCATATCGGCATTGCCACCCTCGCACGAGTGGTTAAACACCACATCCATAATGACCTCAAAGCCAGCCTGATGTAGCGCTTTAACCATGTCAATAACTTCGCGGCGAACGGCCATAGCGCCTTCTTGCTGCGCCTTTTTTGTTGCATACGAAGGCTCAGGAGCAAAATAGCCAAGCGTGGAATAGCCCCAATAGTTTGGTTTATTGCGTTCTTGCAAAAACAGCTCAGGCTGCTTGGCATGAATCGGCATTAATTCAATGGACGTAACGCCAAGTTCCTGCAAATAACTGAGCGTCTTCGGATGAGCCAACCCAGCATAAGTTCCACGCAACTCAGGAGGAAGCCACGGAGCGTTAGCCGTAAAGCCCTTAACATGAAGCTCGTAAATGACGGTCCTACGCCAGTGCACATGCGGATGAGCCGGATCCTGCTCATAATCAGCGTCATAGCGGTCATCAATAGCGACCGAATACGGAACTTTACCCAAAGAATCAAGCTTGCTCATCTCACCGCGGCTGTCGCCGATAACATGACCGTTCTCAATGGTGCAAGCGTAAGAAAATGCAGCTGGATCAAGCTGAGTGACGCCATCAATACCTTTGGCGTACGGATCGAGCAGGAATTTGTACGGATTGAACATCAATCCACGTTTCGGATCCCACACACCGTCGGCACGGAAGCCATAGTGCATTCCATTCCAAGCTTTTGGAAGATGCACATACCACAGGCCGTAATTCGGGCCCTCCATGCGGAACAGCGTCTCGCGCTTGGAATGTCCATCAACACAGCGCGTCACAATCGGATGACGGCGCATTGTTTTTACGAACGGCACGTCAGCATCGTCGGGGATTTTAATTGCATTGGTATAAAACTGGCTCGGTTGATCCTGCGGTTCTACAACGCTGAGCCACATCGCTTCGGCCGTTTCTGAACGCACAACGATATCGGCTCCGCCGTCGTCCGTAAAAAATATGCCAGGTCGGGTGGCATAGCGGTGAAGTTTCTGCGTATGCATACCTTGAAGTTTAGCGGTTGAGCATTGCGCGCGTATAGAAATATTCGTAAAAATATTGCTAGTTTGTAGCTTGCTCTGATTTAATCTCGAGCAAGTCTGCTGGATTTCGCAGAATATCAGCCAAAACGAGTAGGGCAGCACCGCGTACGTCATCACCTTCTTGTTCCGGCGCCAGCGTAAGCGAGAACTTGCTCGAAGCACAACGTGCACAGACGCGTTCATACAGCTGCTTCACGTCCTGCTCGTCCAAATACTGCGCGGCTTCACCCACAATGACGATGTCGCCGTCCACACAAGCGCGCAAGTTGGCTAGCACCGTGGAGAAATGATCCATCCACTCATTCATACGCTGACGATGGTGCATTTCACCCTGTTCGAGCACACTAAAGAAACCAGGCAACGATTCGCCCTCTTCAGGCAGCATGGCAAGGCCACAGTAGGCATTCGCACAGCCCTGACGACCGCATTCGCACAGTTTGCCATCAGGAACGAGTGTCATATGACCAACAGCCTCGTTATTCACGGAACCGCGCGGCCTGTGAATACGACCGCCGAGTACCAACGTGCCGCCCACGTGCCTGCCGAGTGTGACATACCACGCATCATGCGGACCGTCTTCTACGAGTCTGGCCATAGCACGCGCTTCACCGCAACCAACAAGTGCAACAGGGCGCCTCATTGCATCCTCAAGTAACGCAATTGGCACTTGCTTGCTGCCGCGCTCCTCATCGTGTGTAAACGTAATGCCATCACTGTCGATTGTGGCCGCTCCAGAAACACAAATAGCCACATTCAACACCGTAGGAGAGTCCGGCTGCTCTGTTTCAGCAGCGTTCGAATCCTTGAGTGAGCGAATGAAATCATTGACGAGCGTTCCTGCGCGATGATACGTCAGCTGCTCGTTGACATAGGGCAGAGGCGTGCGCTGCGTCGCCACAATACGGCCCGACAAATCAATAGCCACGCACGTAAGCGTGGTATGACGCAGCGAGACGCCAACAATAATGTGTTGGACCGTGTTAATCGTGAATTTATCAGGCCTTCTGCCGCCCGACGACGCGTCGTGACCAACTTTGCTGAGCAGTCCAGCCTGTTCAATGTGCTGCAGTCCGGCCGCAATAGTTGGCGCACTTAAGCCAAGTTCCTGAGCCAACTGCCTTCTTGTTCGGGGAGTACCATCCATTAACGCATTGAAAATGGCATGAGTGCTGTGTTGCGTCATCGTTGATCCGTCCAGCTTTTTCTCGTGATGGTTTTTCTTGCATTGTATATCGATTTATGCAGTGCAACAGTAACTTTAATAAACGTACTTTATGAAAGTGGTCTCTATAAATGGACTTTTGTTAAGTAACTTTAGAGAAGATGGAATAATTGTGAAGCGTTGATGTTGTTCCAGCGGAACAAAATGGCACAAAACGCTTAATTTGAGCGATTTTGCTGCGAAAATCCATCAATAATAAAACAAATGTGCACAAAAAGAGCTCATAAATAAACAATGTTGCGAGATTGTGTAGCTTCTTCCCAACTCTTGGAATATTGACTAAATTAGTGATGCAGGTCACATCTTTAGAGTGCACCCGGATCGCTGAAGCGGTACGGAGCCGTACGCAGTGGAATATCACGCGCGGTTCAATCGCACTAGCGGTAAAGAGAATATCCAGCACCCCGTGCTGTCATCGAGGAGGATTGAATGGCAGAGGCAAAGCAGGACGAGAAGCTCAATGCCAAGGCCGCACAGCCAGTCGAAGATAAGGCTGCAGCTGCTAAGGCAGAAGTCGATGCTCTCGTTGCCAAAGGCCTTGAGGCACTGAAGGAATTTGAGCGCCTCGACCAGGAAACAGTGGATCGCATCGTTGCAAAGGCATCGGTCGCCGCACTGAACAAGCATTTGGTTTTGGCAAAGATGGCCGTTGATGAGACGGGCCGTGGTCTTGTGGAAGACAAGGCAACGAAGAACATCTTTGCATGCGAGCACGTTACGCACTACATGGCAGGTCAGAAGACTGTTGGCATTATTCGCGAAGACGATGTCAACGGCATTGATGAAGTTGCTGAGCCAGTCGGTGTGGTTGCAGGTGTGACCCCTGTGACGAACCCAACGTCTACGGCTATTTTCAAGTCGCTGCTCGCACTGAAGACGCGCTGCCCAATTATCTTTGGTTTCCACCCATTTGCTCAGAAGAGCTCCTCGGAAGCAGCACGCATTGTGCGCGACGCTGCAATCGAAGCGGGCGCTCCGGAGAACTGCATCCAGTGGATTGAGCACCCTTCGATTGAAGCTACGGGCGCTCTGATGCAGCACGATGGTATTGCAACGATTCTGGCAACCGGTGGTCCAGGCATGGTGAAGGCTGCTTACTCCTCAGGTAAGCCAGCTCTCGGTGTCGGCGCAGGTAACGCACCTGCATACGTCGATGCTGATGTTGACGTGGTGCGCGCTGCTAACGATCTGATTCTGTCGAAGCACTTCGATTACGGCATGATCTGCGCAACTGAGCAGGCCATCATTGCTCACAAGGACATTTACGATTCGCTCGTGAACGAGCTCAAGCGTCGTAAGGCCTACTTCGTTAACAAGGAAGAGAAGGCCAAGCTCGAGCAGTACATGTTCGGCTGCACTGCATACTCGGGCAATACGCCAAAGCTCAACTCTGTGGTTCCAGGTAAGTCGCCACAGTACATTGCAAACGCTGCAGGCTTCGAAGTTCCAGATGATGTCACGATTCTGGCTGCAGAGTGTGCAGAGGTCGGCGAGAACGAGCCTTTGACCATGGAGAAGCTGTGCCCAGTTCAGGCTGTGCTCAAGTTCACCGACAAGGAGCAGGGCTTCGAAATGTGCGAAGAGATGCTCAAGCACGGTGAGGGCCACACGGCAGCAATTCACACGAACAACGAAGACCTCGTTCGTGAGTACGGTCTGCGCATGCACGCTTGCCGTATTATTTGGAACTCTCCAAGCTCGCTGGGCGGTATTGGTGATATCTACAACGCTATTGCTCCATCGCTGACGCTGGGCTGCGGCTCGTACGGTGGTAACTCCGTTTCGGGTAACGTCCAGGCTGTGAACCTGCTCAACATCAAGCGCATTGCTCGGAGGAACAACAACATGCAGTGGTTCAAGATCCCATCGAAGACCTACTTCGAGCCAAACGCAATCAAGTACCTGCGCGATATGTACGACATCCAGCGTGCCGTCATCGTCTGCGACAAGGTTATGGAGCAGCTCGGTGTTGTCGACAAGGTTATCGATCAGCTGCGTGCTCGTTCGAACCGCGTGACGTTCCGTATTGTCGATTACGTTGAGCCAGAGCCAAGCGTCGAGACCGTTGAGCGCGGCGCTGCTATGATGCGCGACGAGTTCCAGCCAGACACGATTATTGCTGTCGGTGGTGGTTCTCCAATGGATGCAGCCAAGATCATGTGGCTGCTCTACGAGCACCCAGAAATCTCGTTCTCCGATGTGCGTGAGAAGTTCTTCGATATTCGTAAGCGTGCATTCCGTATTCCACCACTGGGTACCAAGGCTAAGCTGGTCTGCATCCCAACGTCCTCGGGTACGGGTTCGGAAGTCACGCCATTCGCAGTTATTACCGACCACAAGACGGGCTACAAGTACCCAATCACGGATTACGCATTGACGCCATCGGTGGCAATCGTCGATCCAGTGCTGGCACGTACGCAGCCACGTCGTCTGGCTTCGGATGCAGGCTTCGATGCTCTGACGCACTCGTTCGAGGCTTATGTGTCGGTGTATGCAAACGACTTCACCGATGCAATGGCTCTGCACGCTGCAGATCTGATTTGGAACAACTTGGCTGAATCGGTCAACAGCGAGCCAGGCGAGACGAAGACGAAGGCTCAGGAGCACATGCACAATGCAGCTACGATGGCTGGCATGGCATTCGGCTCGGCATTCCTCGGTATGTGCCACGCAATGGCACACACGATTGGTGCTCTGTGCCACGTTGCTCACGGCCGTACGAACTCGATTCTGCTGCCATACATCATTCGTTACAACGGCGAAGTTCCTATGGAGCCAACGTCTTGGCCAAAGTACAGCAAGTACATTGCTGCTGAGCGTTACGCAGAGATCGCAAAGATGCTCGGCGTTAAGCAGGGCAAGACGGCAGAAGAGACGACCGAGAACCTGGCTCGTGCAGTCGAGGATTATCGCGACAACAAGCTCGGTATGAACAAGTCGTTCCAGGATTGCGGCGTTGATGAGGATTACTACTGGAGCATCCTCGATCAGATCGGTATGCGTGCATACGAAGATCAGTGCGCTCCTGCAAACCCTCGTATCCCTCAGATCGAAGATATGAAGGATATCGCAATCGCTGCATACTACGGCGTCTCCCAGGAGGAAGGCCACAAGCTGCGCGTTGAGCGCGAAGGCCTCGAAGCAACTGAGGAAGCTTCCCAGCGCCTCTGATGTTTCGATCACTCCATAGAGACTGACCTCAATATAAGCGTCGTTACTATGTAGTGCTCAGTAACGCAAACAAAACCGCTTGCTACGGATTCACCAGAACCCGAGCAAGCGGTTTTTGCATATATAAGTAATGACTCCACCCACACATAAGCCAGTTGCAACTTCTCCCGCACATAAGCCAGATACCTTTATTCTCTTCTCCCGCACATAAGCCAGATACCTTTATTCTCTTCTCTCGCACATAAGCCAGTTACAACTTCTCCCGCACGTAAGCCAGATATCTATAATTTCTTTTTCCGCACATAAGCGAATTACAGACGAATTTTGTCTTGTTAATTCTGACGGGGTTATTCCTTATATATAGGGGAGATATAGAGGGGAACTGAATGCGTTATATATAAGGGACCAATTCGAGTTACAGAACGGGGCTCTGCAAGAGGGAAGTGCTGGAGTCTCATGGTTTGAACATGCAATGTGCGTATATATTGAAGAATTTTTTCAATGCTATGCAAAACCAGAAGAATGCGTTACATTAATATTTAGTGCTGCTCAAGGCATAGCTTTGGCATGCACTGCTAACGCACAATATATGCTGACTATTAAGTCTTATATTGACGTCCAGCGTGAGCTGCCTCACCAACTCATGCTGGTTGGGTGGGACGCGCTTCCTCCAGTGGTTTTTGACCTCAAGCGTTGTAACCATCCATTCCTGGCCGGCCGCAAAGAAAGCGGCCGGCTTTTCACTGTCTGAGTTCGCTAACAACGAGCTCAGATCAGTACGTGAGGGAGTGGCTTCGAAGAGTCGTTGAGATACTGGAATTTCAACAGAAATCAACATAATTCAAAAGCCGAAAATACTCGACACGCCAAGGGATAGCAAGACTACCCTTGATGGTTAAATAAAACAGTTGCCTGATTTAAGGCTCGCATATTTGGAATTAAAAAAAGCGAGCGCAACATGTAAGCCCACGAAGCGTGGGTTTTTGCATGGGTGCGCACTGATGTGGAAAACGCTGGGTGTGTTATGCCCAAGCGCGGACCTCGCCGGTGCCCTTAGAGCAGGTTGGTAAACAGTAAATAAAATCGCTAGAAAGGGCGGAAGGCAATGGCGGGACAGAAAATCCGCATCAGGCTTAAGTCCTATGACCATGAGGTCATCGACCAATCGGCGAAGAAGATCGTCGAAACGGTGACGAACGCGGGTGCAACTGTGGTTGGCCCGGTTCCGCTCCCGACCGAGAAGAATGTCTTTGTTGTCATTCGTTCTCCTCACAAGTACAAGGATTCTCGCGAGCATTTCGAGATGCGCACTCATAAGCGCCTCATCGACATTGTGGACCCAACCCCAAAGGCTGTGGATTCCCTCATGCATATTGATCTGCCCGCAGACGTCAACATCGAGATCAAGCTCTGAGGGAGGGGGAGACCGTAATGCAGCAGAAGGCAAATCGCACTGCACTGTTGGGCAAGAAGCTCGGCATGTCGCAGGTTTGGGATGAGAACGGTTTCTTTGTCCCTGTTACGCTCATCGATGTTTCTACGAACGTCGTGACCGCAGTTAAGACCGATGAATCCGATGGCTACCGTGCAGTTCAGCTCGGTTATGGCCAGGTGGACCCTACGAAGATCGCTAAGCCACTGGCTGGCCACTTCGCTAAGGCAGGCGTGACTCCACGTCGTCACCTCGCTGAAGTCCGTACGGAGAACGTTGAAGAGTTCGAGCCAGGTCAGGAGCTGACGGCTGAGCTGTTCCCAGAAGGTGCACAGGTCGACGTGACCGGTACCACCAAGGGTAAGGGCTTCGCTGGCACTATCAAGCGTTGGGGCTTCAAGTCCTACCGTCGTACGCACGGTTCGCACAAGAACGAGCGTCGTCCAGGTTCTGTCGGCGCATGCGCAACTCCAAGCCGTATTCTTAAGGGCAAGCGCATGGCTGGCCGCATGGGTCACGCTACGAACACTGTGCTGAACCTGACGATCATGTCCTCGGACGTTGAGAATGGCGTGATCGCTGTTAAGGGCGCTATTCCAGGCCCTAAGGGCGGCATCGTTCTCGTCCGTTCTGCAGTGAAGGGAGCCTGATTTAGATGGCAAACATTACTCTGAACGTCACTGATAACCAGGGCAAGGCTGCTGGCACCGTTGAAGCACCAGCTGATATCTTCGGCTTCTCCGCTGAAGAAGTTCAGGCTCACGTGCCACTGATCCACCAGGTTGTTAACGCACAGCTCGCTGCTCGTCGTCAGGGCACTCATGCAACGAAGACTCGTGGCATGATCTCCGGCGGTGGCCGCAAGCCATGGAAGCAGAAGGGTACCGGTCGTGCTCGCCAGGGTTCGATCCGTGCTCCACAGTGGTACCACGGTGGCACCGTCTTCGGTCCACAGCCACGTGATTACAGCCAGCGCACTCCTAAGAAGATGAAGGCTGCTGCACTGCGCTACGTGCTTTCCGATCGTGCTAACAACGGCCGCGTGGCTGTGGTTGACTTCGGTATCACCGAGCCATCCACGAAGAAGGCTATCGCTGCTCTGAGCCCAATCACCGAGAACAAGTTCACTACTGTGGTGCTCTCCCGCGAGAACGTTGACGAATGGCTGTCCGTCCGCAACATTCCGACCGTGCACCCTATTTTCGCTGATCAGCTCAACACGTACGACGTCGTGACTGCACAGTACGTCGTCTTCTCCAAGGAAGGCTATGCAGCATTCCTTGAGGCGAAGGCCGAGCCGGCAGTTAAGGAGGCCTGATTTTCATGGTCGCAATTCACAAGCCAGCACACGACATCATCCTCAAGCCTGTGGTTTCTGAGAAGAGCTACGCACTGTCCGATCGCGGTCAGTACACGTTCGTTGTGGCTCCAGATGCTAACAAGGTGCAGATCAAGCAGGCAATCGAGGAGATCTTCAAGGTCAAGGTGACGAATGTCAACACGCTTAACCGCAAGGGCAAGCGTCAGCGCACGCGCTTTGGTTACGGCCAGCGCAACAACGAGAAGCGCGCAATCGTGACCGTGGCAGAAGGTCAGTCGATCGATATCTTCGGTAACTGAAGGTTAGCCGACAAAAGTCAAAGGAAGAACTAGATTATGGCTATCCGCGTTTATAAGCCGACGACTGCAGGCCGCCGCAACGCGTCCGTCTCGGACTTCTCCGAGCTCACGCGCTCCACGCCTGAGAAGTCGCTGGTACGCAAGCTCAGCAAGACTGGCGGCCGCAACAGCTATGGCCGCATGACTTCTCGTCATCGCGGTGGCGGTCACAAGCGTCAGTACCGTCTCATCGACTTCCGTCGTTGGGATAAGGACGGCGTGCCAGCAACTGTGGCACAGATCGAATACGATCCAAACCGTTCCGCACGCATCGCACTGCTGCACTACGCAGATGGTGAGAAGCGCTACATCATCGCTCCAGAAGGCATCAAGCAGGGCGACACCATTGAGACCGGCGCAAAGGCCGATATCAAGCCAGGTAACAACCTGCCACTGCGCAACATCCCAACCGGTACGATTGTTCACGCAATCGAGCTCCGTCCACTGGGTGGCGCAAAGATCGCACGTTCCGCAGGTGCTTCCGTGCAGCTCGTCGCTAAGGACGGCATGTTCGCTCAGCTGCGTATGCCATCGGGCGAAATTCGCAACGTTGATGCTCGCTGCCGCGCAACCGTTGGTGAGGTCGGCAACTCCGATCACGCTAACATCCAGCTCGGTAAGGCAGGTCGCGCACGTTGGATGGGCAAGCGCCCTATCACGCGTGGTGAGTCCATGAACCCTGTCGATCACCCACATGGTGGTCGTACTCGCGGTGGTAAGCCGCCAGTCAGCCCATGGGGCAAGGGCGAAGTGCGTACTCGTCGTCCAAAGAAGGCTTCGAACAAGATGATTGTTCGTCGTCGTCCAAATGGCAAGAACCGCAAGTAAGGGAGTGTCGATTAGATGACTCGTAGCATCAAGAAGGGCCCATTCGTCGACGCCCACTTGCAGAAGAAAGTCGACGAGCAGAACGAGAAGGGCACGCACAACGTCATCAAGACGTGGTCGCGCCGTTCTATGATCACGCCTGATTTCATCGGTCACACCTTCGCTGTGCATGATGGTCGCAAGCATGTCCCAGTGTTCGTCACTGAGGCCATGGTTGGCCACAAGCTCGGAGAGTTCGCCCCGACCAAGACCTTCAAGGGTCATGTGAAGGACGACAAGAAGTCGCGCCGCTAATAAGGAGAGTAAGGACACATGGAAGCTAAAGCAATCGCTCGTCACGTCCGCGTGACGCCGCGCAAGGCTCGCCGCATGGTCGACCTCATCCGCGGCAAGAAGGTGACTGACGCTATCACCATTCTGAAGTTCGCCCCTCAGGCTGCCTCTGAGCCAGTGCTCAAGGTCCTGGAGAGCGCAATCGCAAACGCTCGCGTTAAGGCTGACAAGGCTGGCGAGTCGTTCCGCGAGAACGACCTGTTCGTGAAGGAAACCTATGTGGATGAAGGCGTGACGCTCAAGCGTTTCCGCGCTCGTGCACAGGGTCGCGCTGGACGCATCAACAAGCGTACGGCTCACATCACGGTCATCGTCGCTAATAAGGAAGGAGACCGCTAAAGATGGGCCAGAAGATTAATCCTTTCGGCTATCGCCTGGGTATTACTGAGGGCCATCGTTCTAAGTGGTTCTCCGATTCAAACAAGCTCGGTGAGCGTTACCGCGATTTCGTGCTTGAAGATGACAAGATCCGTAAGGCCATGAGCAAGGATCTCGAGCGTGCAGGCGTGTCCCGCATCGTTATCGAGCGCACTCGTGACCGCGTGCGTGTGGACATCCACACCGCTCGTCCAGGTATCGTCATCGGCCGTCGTGGTGCTGAGGCAGAGCGCGTTCGCGCAAAGCTCGAGAAGCTCACGGGCAAGCAGGTTCAGCTCAACATCTACGAAGTGAAGAACCCAGCTCTCGACGCACAGCTCGTTGCTCAGGGTATTGCTGAGCAGCTGACCAACCGCGTGACGTTCCGTCGTGCAATGCGTAAGGCTCAGCAGGATGCTATGCGTGCAGGCGCTAAGGGTATCCGCATCAAGCTCTCGGGCCGCCTTGGCGGTGCTGAGATGAGCCGCTCCGAGTTCTACCGCGAGGGTCGCGTTCCACTGCAGACCCTGCGTGCTCTTATTGATTACGGCTTCTTTGAGGCTCGTACCACCTACGGCCGCATTGGCGTGAAGGTGTGGATCTACAAGGGCGATATGACGGAGCGTGAGTTCGAAGAACAGCAGGCTCAGCAGGGTAACCGTGGCCGTCGTGGCGATCGCCGCCCACGCCGTGGTAACCGTGGTGGCCAGCGTCAGCAGAACAACGCTGCAACTGAGGCTCCAAAGGCCGAAGCTGCCGCTGCTCCTGCCGCAACGGAAACGAAGGAGTGAGCCTAAGATGCTTATCCCAAAGAGGACCAAATATCGTAAGCAGCACCGTCCGGACCGCCACGGCATGTCCAAGGGCGGCAACCAGCTTGCATTCGGTGATTATGGCATCCAGGCACTGGCACCAGCTTATGTGACGAACCGTCAGATCGAGGCAGCTCGTATCGCTATGACGCGTTACATCAAGCGTGGTGGTCGCGTGTGGATCAACATTTTCCCTGATCGCCCACTGACCAAGCACCCTCTCGGCGCTCGAATGGGTTCCGGTAAGGGCGCTCCTGAGTTCTGGATTTCCAACATCCACCCAGGTCGCGTCATGTTCGAAATCGGTGGCGTTTCTGAGGACATCGCTCGCGAGGCACTGCGCCGCGCAATCGATAAGCTCCCAATGAAGTGCCGTGTTATTGCTCGTGAAGGCGGTGACATCTGATGTCAGTCGGAACTGAAGAGTACACCATCAAGAATCTCAACGAGAAGACTAACGCGGAGATCGAAGACTTCCTCAAGAAGTCCAAGGAAGAGCTGTTCAACCTGCGCTTCCAGGCCGCTACTGGTCAGCTCGAGAACACTGCCCGCGTGAAGGCAGTCAAGCACGACATCGCTAGGATGTACACGGTTCTGCGTGAGCGCGAGCTTGGTATCGCCCAGGCTCCTGCAGCTGCAGAGTCCGAGTCGAAGGCTGAGGAGAAGTAATGGCTGAAGAGCGTAATTTCCGCAAGGTTCGCCGTGGATATGTCGTGTCCGACAAGATGGACAAGACGATCTCGGTGGAGCTCGAGCTGCGTTCGACCCACCCACTGTACGGCAAGGTCGTTCGCTCTACCCGCACGGTCAAGGTTCATGACGAACACAATGATGCTCACGTTGGCGACCTCGTGAGTATTATGGAGACTCGTCCACTGAGCAAGACCAAGCGTTGGCGTCTCGACTCGATTATCGAGCGCGCTAAGTAATAAAAAGTTCGGCAAGGCTTCCTGTACACCTGGTCCCGGTCAGTCCTACTGCGGACTGGCCTGGGCCCGGTGTGCGGGGAGAACCAGCTCGGCTAAGGAGAATCAATGATTCAGCAGGAAACGCGGCTTCATGTCGCCGACAACACGGGTGCGAAGGAACTGCTCGCCATCCGCGTGCTCGGCGGATCGAAGCGACGCTATGCCGGCATTGGCGACGTGATCGTCGCTTCCGTTAAGGATGCAATCCCTGGCGGGTCGGTCAAGAAGGGCGATGTGGTCAAGGCCGTCGTCGTCCGCACTGTAAAGGAACACCGTCGTGATGACGGCTCCTACATCAAGTTCGACGAGAACGCAGCTGTGATTCTCGGCTCCGGCCGTGAACCAAAGGGCACTCGTATTTTCGGACCAGTTGGCCGTGAACTGCGCGACAAGCGCTTCATGCGCATCGTGTCCCTCGCTCCGGAGGTGATCTGAGTGGTAGCAAAGATCAAGAGCGGAGATATGGTCCGCGTCATCCGTGGTAAGGACCGCGGTAAGGACGGCAAGGTTCTGCGTGTGCTCAAGGACGATCGTCTGATCGTTGAAGGCGTGCAGATCGTCAAGAAGCACGTGCGTGCTACCCAGCAGGGTCAGCAGGCAGGCATTGTGTCTGTGGAAGCTCCAATCCATCGCTCTAACGTGATGCTTTTGGATCCAGAGACCAACAAGCCTACGCGCGTTGGCGTGACCATCAAGGAAGAAGCTCGCGACGGCAAGGTCAAGACCGTGCGTGTTCGCGTGGCTAAGAAGTCCGGAAAGGAGCTGGCATGAGCGACACCACAGTCGAAGCGCCTCAGACTCCTCGCCTGAAGGCCATGTACAACGAGGTTATCGTGCCTGAACTCGAGAAGGAGTTCCACCACGACAATCCAATGATGATCCCACGCGTTGAGAAGGTCGTTGTCTCCATGGGTGTTGGCGCCGCAGCTCGCGACTCCAAGCTCATCGAAGGCGCTGTTCGCGACCTGACCGCAATCACGGGTCAGAAGCCAAAGATCACGAAGGCTAAGAAGTCTGTCGCACAGTTCCACCTGCGCGAAGGCCAGGCTATCGGTTGCTTCGTGACTCTTCGCGGCGACCGTATGTGGGAATTCCTCGATCGTCTTCTGACGCTGGCTCTGCCACGTATCCGCGATTTCCGCGGTATCAATGGCCACCAGTTCGACGGTCAGGGCAACTACAACTTCGGTCTCACGGAGCAGTCCATGTTCCACGAGATCGATCCAGATTCCATTGACCACCAGCGTGGTATGGACATCAGCGTGGTAACCAGCACCAAGAATGATGAGGAAGCTTACGCTCTGCTTAAGCACCTTGGCTTCCCGTTCAAGGAGAACTGATATGGCAAAAACATGCCTCAAGGTGAAGGCTGCCCGCAAGCCTAAGTTCAAGGTGCGCGCTTACACGCGTTGCCAGGTCTGCGGCCGTCCTCACTCCGTATACCGCAAGTTCGGCCTGTGCCGCATCTGCCTTCGTAACAAGGCACATGCTGGCGAACTGCCAGGCGTCACGAAGTCCAGTTGGTAAATTGAACCGCTGAAGGTCCGCGGTTTAGCTCGGTGCAAGTACAGAAACGAAGACACTGTACAAGCACCGAGCGGGCGGCGGAAACCACGGCGAGAAAGGGCATTAGCCCAAAATGACAATGACAGATCCAATCGCAGACATGCTTACGCGTCTGCGTAACGCGAGCGCGGCAAAGCACGAAACCGTGGACATGCCGTACTCGAAGTTCAAGAAGAACATCGCCGAGATCCTCAAGCGCGAAGGCTACATCAAGGATTACACGGCTAAGGAAGCCAAGGTTGGCCAGACTCTTGAGATCACGCTCAAGTACGGCGACCACGGTGAGCGCGCCATCCAGGGCATTAAGCGCATTTCCAAGCCAGGCCTGCGTCGCTACGCTAAGTCGGATGCTCTGCCAATGCCACTCGGTGGCCTCGGCATCGCAATCATCTCGACGAGCTCGGGATTGTTGACTCAGAAGGAATGCCTCGACCGAGGCATTGGTGGCGAGATCGTCGCCTTCGTGTGGTGAGAAAGGAGAGCTGAACTATGGCATCGCATATCGGAAAGCTCCCTGTCGCCATCCCGGCAGGCGTTGAAGTCACTATTAATGGTCAGGAATTCTCTGCTAAGGGCCCTAAGGGTTCTGACGCTTTCGAGATTCCAGAAGGCATCACGGCTCAGGTCGAGAACAACGAAGTTGTGCTCACCCCTGCAGATGATGAGCGTTCCACCCGTGCAAAGCACGGCCTGGCTCGTTCGATCGTCGCATCGATCGTCAAGGGTGTTCACGACGGTTACTCGAAGAAGCTCCAGATTGTCGGCACCGGCTACCGTGCTCAGCTGAAGGGCAAGAGCATTGAGTTCTCGCTCGGTTACTCGCACACGATTACGGTTGACCCACCAGAGGGCATCTCGTTCGAGGTTCCTGATGCAAACACCGTGATTGTTAACGGAACCGACAAGCAGGCCGTCGGCCAGGCTGCAGCTAACATCCGCAAGCTTCGTGCTCCAGAACCTTACAAGGGCAAGGGCATTAAGTACGCCGATGAGCGCATCCGCCGTAAGGCTGGAAAGGCTGGTAAGTGATCATGAGCGTTAAGATTTTTGGTAAGGGCAAGCAGATCGCAAACAAGCGTCGTCACGCCCGTATTCGCAAGAAGATCAACGGCACCGCAGAGATGCCACGCCTTGTGGTTACGCGTTCCAACCGTCATATGGTTGCTCAGATTATCGACGATACTAAGGGCATCACGCTGGTCTCCGAGTCCACGCTGATGAACGATTTCGGCGAGTTCAAGGGCACCAAGACCGAAGCCGCCCACAAGGTCGGCGAAATGATCGCTAAGAAGGCGCTTGACGCTGGCATCACCACGGTTGTGTTCGATCGTGGCGGTAACAAGTACCATGGTCGCGTTGCAGCTGTTGCTGAAGGCGCCCGCGAGGGAGGTCTTGCACTGTGAGCGACAACGAAAAGGAAACCCAAGTGGCTGAAGAAACTGAGAAGACTCAGGCAACCGCTGAGACCACGAACAACGACGAGCGTCGCAGCCGTCGCGGTCAGCGTGGTGAGGGCCGTCGTGGCCGTAACCGCGACCGTCGTGAAGAGAACCGCGACGAGATGCTCGACCGCGTTGTGACGATCAACCGTGTGTCCAAGACGCACAAGGGTGGTCGTACGTTCAGCTTCGCTGCTCTTGTTGTTGTCGGTGACGGCAACGGCACTGTCGGCGTTGGCTACGGCAAGTCCCGCGAGGTCCCTGCAGCAATCGCTAAGGGCCAGCTCGATGCTAAGAAGCACATGTTCACCGTGCCTCGTATCCGTGGCACCGTGACCCACCCAGTGACCGGTCACGATCACGCTGGCACCGTCATGCTGCGTCCTGCAGCTCCAGGTACCGGTGTTATCGCTGGTGGCGCTGTGCGTGCAGTCATGGAGTGCGCTGGTATTACCGACGTCCTGACCAAGTCCATGGGCTCGGCAACGGCTGTTAACGTCGTGCGCGCTACGGTTGACGCTCTCAAGCAGCTCGAAGATCCTGAGGAGATCGCTGCACGTCGTGGCATGAGCGTTCAGGAGGTCACTCCAGACGCAATGCTCCGTGCTCGCGCTAAGGGCATCGCTGAGGCTGCTAAGGCTCGTGAAGAAGCTGCCGCTAAGGCCGCTGCTAAGGATGGTGAGTGAGAATGGCAAAGCTCAAGATCACGCTCGTCCACGGTGTTTGCGGTGCTACCCCAAAGCAGCGTGCAACCGTGCAGACGCTTGCTCTTCGCAAGATCGGTCAGAGCACGATTCGTGAAGACAACTCGCAGACTCGCGGCCTGATTCAGGTCGTGCGTCACCTGGTCAATGTTGAGGAGGCAGACTGATTATGGCTACTGAAGAAGAGACCACAATCCTGCAGATGCATGACCTCAAGCCAGCTCCAGGTGCTAACAAGTCGCGTACGCGCGTTGGCCGTGGTGAAGGCTCCAAGGGTAAGACCTCGGGTCGTGGCGATAAGGGTACGAAGAAGCGTTACCAAGTTCGTCCAGGCTTCGAAGGTGGCCAGCTGCCTCTGTACATGCGCCTGCCAAAGCTCCGTGGCTTCAAGAGCCCATTCAAGACGGTCTACCAGGTCGTTAACATCGCTAAGCTCGCTGAGCTCTTCCCAGAGGGCGGCGAGATCACGGTGGCTGACCTCGTGGCTAAGGGTGCTGTCCGCGCAAACCAGCCTGTGAAGGTGCTGGGCGAGGGCGAGACGACGGTTGCTTTCAAGCTCTCGGGCGTGAAGGTCTCCGCATCGGCTAAGGCTAAGATTGAGGCTGCAGGCGGCTCCATCGCTGAGTGAAGCGAGTGAAGCAGAGTTTTAAAGACTCATCTACAACACATCTCAAATATCAGTCATTTCGATCTCTGATTATTTGAGTGCAATATATTGAAGACCCGTACAGGAACTTTTTTCGAGTTCTGTACGGGTCTTTTGCATACGTGCAGGAAATTCGAAAGATTTCCACCAGATTTCTACAAAATGAAATGCGATTTTTACGCATATTATGTGTTTTTTGTTCATATCTAGGGGGATCCCCGAAATGTGACTAGTCAACGTAGAGTCTGTGGGTTAGACTCGACCAACAGAGTGTGATTTTCATTGCACCGGCACACACATCATTGGAGGGAACCTAAGGTGAGGACGTTAATCCAGGCCTTTCGCACCAAGGAGTTGAGGAACAAGATCCTCTTCGTCTTGGCGATTATTGTTATCTATCGAATTGGCTCGTTCATCCCAACTCCGGGCGTCGACGAGACCGTTGTTCACGATTGTGTTGCAAACACAACGAATAATTCCGAAAACTTTATTGGACTCGTCAACCTGTTCTCAGGTGGCGCAATGTTGCAGCTTTCGATCTTTGCACTGGGCGTTATGCCTTACATCACCGCATCGATCGTCGTCCAGCTGCTGCGTGTGGTGATCCCACGCTTCGAAGCTTTGCACAAGGAAGGCCAGTCTGGTGAGGCTAAGCTGACGCAGTACACGCGTTACCTGACCATCGGTCTTGCTGTGCTGCAGTCCACAACGATTATTGTGACTGCACGTTCTGGCGCACTGTTCAACTACCAGTGCTCGCAGGTTATCCCAGACGGCTCCGTCTGGAACCTCGTTGTTATGATCCTCGTCATGACCGGTGGCACCGGCCTGATCATGTGGATGGCTGAGCTTATTACCGATAAGGGTATTGGCCAGGGTATGTCCATCTTGATCTTCCTGTCGATCTGCTCCGGCTTCCTGCCACAGCTGTGGGAAATCGGTTGGGGTACGAACGGCACCGACGGCGACTGGTTCAAGTTCGGTGTGGTTACGGGTGTTCTGCTCGTCATCATGATCTTCGTGGTCTACGTTGAGCTTTCTCAGCGCCGTATCCCAGTGCAGTACACGCGCCGCATGATTGGCCGCAAGATGTACGGTGGCTCGTCGACCTACCTGCCACTCAAGGTCAACATGTCTGGTGTTATCCCACCAATCTTCGCATCGTCGATTCTTGCAATCCCAACGCTGATTGCTCAGTTCGGTGATTCGCAGCAGGCTTGGGTTCAGTGGATTAACAAGAACCTCGCTAACACCACGAGCGTCTGGTACATCGTGCTCTACGCTCTGATGATCGTGTTCTTCTGCTTCTTCTACACGGAGATCACGTTCAACCCAGACGAGACTGCAGACAACATGAAGCAGTACGGTGGCTTCATCCCAGGCATCCGCGCTGGTAACTCCACCGCTCGTTATCTCAAGTACGTCATCAACCGACTCAACACTGTGGGTGCTGTCTACCTGCTGTTCGTCGCGTTGATCCCGACTGTGTTGATCATGGCGTTGAACCTCAACACCCGTCTTCCATTCGGTGGTACGACGATCCTGATTATCGCAGGCGTCGGCTTGGATACGCTGCGTCAGGCTAAGGCCCAGACCGAGCAGTATCAGTACGCTGGCTTCCTGTTCGAGAACACGGATCATAAGGAAGGCAAGGCAATCGCCTAAGTTTTCCTAAAATTTGTGCCGGTTATAACCAGCTGGAGTGCATCACGTGCTCCAGCTGGTTTTTATTTCTTTTACTTCTGCCAACCTCACACAGCAGCTCAACCCCCAACTCCCTCCCACACATAACCCAACTCCTGCACATAAGACAGCTGCTCTAACTCCCACACATAAAGCAGTTGTTTAACTCACGCACATAAAGCAGTTGCGATAATCGCAAATAAGCCAGTCCTTCTCCCACACATAAGACAATTGCCCCAACTCCCGCACATAAGACAGTTGCATCAACTCCCGCACATAAGACAGTTATCCGTCCCACATATAACTCAGTTGCGATAACCACAGTTAAGACAGTTACTTCTTCTGCACATAAAGAGATTGCGATAGTCCACACATAAGTGAGTTAGGTTCACCCGCACATAAGGGGATTGCGGTAACCCACACAGAAGAGAGTTAGGCCCGCCCACACATAAGACAGTTAGATCTATCCCGCACATAAGCGAATTACAGGTGCAAGCCACTAATCAACTAATTGGCTTATGTGTGGGATGAGTTGTGTGTGCTAGGGAAGTGGCTTATATGCGGGGAAGTGGGCGCATTGAGATTTTGATGTTCATAAATGGTGGGGAATTGGCCGCTCAGACAGCACGGAGGGGCATAGGTACGGGTAAGTTCGTATGTGTTGAATCGTGAGAAATCAGCATAGAAAAATGCGGAAAGGACACAGAACATGCGTCTGTTAATCATGGGACCTCAGGGCGTCGGCAAGGGCACGCAGGCTGCACTGCTGAGCGAGCACTACGAAATCCCAGCAATTTCGACGGGCGATATCTTCCGTTACAACATCAAGAACCAGACTGAGCTCGGCAAGGAAGCTCTGTCTTACACCGATAAGGGTGAGCTCGTTCCTGATGAGCTGACGAACAAGATCGTGAAGGATCGTCTGGCAATGGACGATGCTCAGAACGGCTGGATCCTCGACGGCTACCCACGTAACGCAGCTCAGGTTGCAGCTCTTGATGAGATGCTCAAGCAGCTCGGTGTGAAGCTCGACGCTGTTGTGGCTCTCGAAGCTGACCGCGACGTGCTCATGAAGCGCATGGCTAAGCGCGCTGAGGAGCAGGGTCGTTCGGACGATACGCCAGAGGCAATTGCTAAGCGTCTCGAAACGTACGAGAAGGAAACGGCTCCACTGCTCGACATCTATCGTGAGCGTGGTCTGCTTCGTTCGTTCAATGGCGTTGGCGAGATCGACGAGATCTCCAAGACGATCATTAGCAAGCTCGACGAGCAGTGAGTGAGTTCGAGAAAACTATCTCGACGCTTATTGAAATTCACTGAGAAAAAACGGTGATCGGCTGAGCAATCGCTACAGCAGGGAATACCTCAGAAAGTAACGAAATACTCAGCGAGTAATTCATAAATTGAGTCTGTATTAGATCTGATTTCCGCAAGATATCAGCGTTAATTAGGTCTAGTCAGGCTCATTTTTGCAAGTAAAAAATAGATAGTATAGCGGCGCACTCATTGCGACACGCCGCTTACTATCTAAATCAATGTTTTCGTGTATTCTTGCAATTCGGTGTGTCTTCGGATACACGCAGTAATCGACCAATGAAACGGAATCGAGACTTATGGCAAAAGACGGTGTGATTGAAGTCGAAGGACGTGTCGTTGAGGCATTGCCAAACGCAATGTTCCGCGTCGAGCTAGAGAACAAGCACATCGTTCTCGCCACTATCTCCGGCAAGATGAGGAAGAATTACATCCGCATCCTGCCTCAGGATCGCGTGGTACTCGAAATGAGCCCATACGATTTGAACCGCGGTCGTATTACGTACCGTTACAAGTAAAGGTACAACAGCAAAGGAAAACCATGAAGGTCAGCCCAAGCGTGAAGAGGATCTGCGAGAACTGCCGCGTGATCCGTCGTCACGGCCGTGTCATGGTGATCTGCACCAACCCACGCCATAAGCAGCGTCAGGGCTGAGCAGGCCTCCACGGCAACTCAAAAATTCAGGCACTAAGCCACAGACGTTAATTTCGATTAACGGCTGAACCCCGGGAACGCAGGCCCGGGCCGGGAAACCGGAGGGCTCGGTGCAAGACCTGCGTACAGCAGAAGGAATCGCAATGGCACGTCTTGCCGGAGTCGACATCCCAAATGATAAGCGCATTGAGATTGCACTTACCTACATCTTTGGTGTGGGACGCACTCGTGCGAAGGAAACCCTTGCCGCTACGGGTATCAACCCAGATATCCGCGTCAAGGATTTGACCGACGAGCAGCTCATCACGCTGCGTGATTACCTCGAGTCTAACTACAAGATCGAGGGCGATCTGCGCCGCGAAATTGATGCTGATATTCGTCGCAAGATTCAGATCAATTGCTACCAGGGCCAGCGTCATCGCAGGGGCCTCCCAGTGCGTGGCCAGCGCACGAAGACGAACGCACGTACCCGCAAGGGTCCAAAGCGCACCGTCGCAGGTAAGAAGAAGGCCACCAAGTAAACGGTGACGAGCTGAGACCACGAGGACTATGAACAGTCTTCATCGTCGAAGCATTCCATATAACCAACTATTCGTTATTTAGGAAACGAGGGTTCATGGCAGCTCAGAAACAAGCTGCGCGCAAGCCACGTCGCCGCGATCGTAAGTCGATCCCGGTTGGTCAAGCGCACATCAAGTCTACGTTCAACAACACTATTATTTCGATCACCGACCCATCCGGCGCAGTTGTGTCCTGGGCATCCGGTGGCGATGTCGGCTTCAAGGGCTCCCGCAAGTCCACGCCATACGCTGCTGGCATGGCAGCTGAATCCGCAGCCCGCAAGGCTATGGAGCACGGCGTCAAGAAGGTCGACGTCTTCGTGAAGGGTCCAGGTTCGGGCCGCGAAACGGCAATTCGTTCGCTGCAGTCTGCTGGTCTTGAGGTCGGTTCGATTACCGATGTCACGCCACAGGCATTCAACGGTGTGCGTCCGCCAAAGCGTCGCCGCGTCTGAGCACTTATCCAATAACCATCCGTACAAAGCACTTGAGTCCGGTGCTCGCCTAAGAGCATCGGTCCACAGCTGAAAGGATAACCATAGTGCTTATCGCACAGCGTCCGACACTTACCGAGGAATCTATTACCCCACAGCGCTCCCGCTTCGTCATCGAACCGCTCGAGCCTGGTTTCGGCTACACGCTTGGAAACTCGCTTCGCCGTACCCTGCTCAGCTCGATTCCGGGTGCTGCAGTGACTTCGGTGCGTATCTCCGGCGCCCTGCATGAGTTCACGACTCTGCCAGGTGTTGAAGAGGACGTCACTGAGATTCTGCTCAACATCAAGGGCATCGTGCTCACGAGCGAATACGACGAGCCTGTGGTCATGTATCTGCGCAAGAGCGGCAAGGGTGAGGCTACCGCCGGTGACATCACGCCACCAGCTGGCATCACGATTGCTAACCCTGATATGCACATTGCTACGCTCGCTGAAGACGGCGAACTCGAGATCGAGTTCACTGTTGAACGCGGCCGTGGTTACGTGCCTGCACAGATGAATAAGCAGGATACCGATGAGATCGGCCGTATCCCGGTTGATTCCATCTATTCGCCAGTACTCAAGGTGAGCTACAAGGTCGAGGCTACGCGTGTGGAACAGCGCACGGACTTCGACAAGCTCATCCTGGATGTTGAGACCAAGCCAGCCATCTCGCCACGCGATGCTGTTGCATCCGCTGGTTCTACGCTTGTAGAGCTCTTCGGCCTGTGCCGCGAACTCAACGTGCAAGCAGAGGGTGTGGAAGTTGGACCTGCTCCAGTCGTCGAAGAGGTCAACCCTGAACTTCAGGTGCCAATCGAGGATCTGAACCTTACGCAGCGCAGCTACAACTGCCTGAAGCGTGAGGGCATCCACACGGTCGGCGAGCTGATCTCCCACAACGAGCAGGACTTGCTCGACATCCGTAACTTTGGCATGAAGTCGATCGATGAGGTCAAGGAGAAGCTCCAGTCCCTGGGTCTGTCTCTGAAGGCTTCGCCGCTGGGCTTCGATACCACGAATCTTGAGGGCGGTACTTTCTTCTCGCCTGAAGATGAGTGATTAGCCACACTAATTAGTTACGTTGGCAAGCATTTGGATGTTCGGGCGAATGCCCACCTAAATGCTTGCCGGCATTTCAAGGAGAAACCATGCCTACACCTAAGAAGGGCCCACGTCTGGCTTCTAGCCCAGCACATGAGCGCCTGATGCTCGCCAACATGGCAACGAGCCTGTTCAAGAACGGCCGCATCACGACCACGCTGCCAAAGGCAAAGCGTCTGCGTCCAGTGGCTGAGCGCCTGATCACGTTCGCAAAGCGTGGCGATCTGCACTCGCGTCGTCGCGTTATGCGCGTCATCCGCGACAAGCACGTCGTGCACATGCTGTTCACCGAGATCGCTGAGCAGATGAAGCAGCGTGAAGGCGGCTACACCCGTATCGTCAAGATTGCTCCACGCACTGGCGATGCTGCTGCAGCTGCAATCATTGAGCTCGTCAAGGAGCCAGTGAGCGCTAAGAAGGCTGTTGTCAAGGAAGCTGAAGCTGCAACGAAGGTTGCTGCTGAGGAAGAAGCTCCTGCAAAGGAAGCTGCATCCGACGCTGAGTGACATCAAGCTCAAAGACGTTGAGTCGTAACAGACTAAGGTCTTAAGTCGAAAGCCCTCCCCACTAGATTTCTAGCGGTGGAGGGCTTTTTGCATATCTTGATGCATATTCTGTACGGCAGGTGGTGCGTCTTTGACTGTACGACGTGGCTGATTTTGCTTGCTAACTTATTTGCTTGCTTACTAACTCACTTACTTATTTATTTATTTCTTTGCCTGTGTACTGGTTCATTCTGACGCTTTGTTCAATGAAAAGCCCTAAGACACCAGAACCAGCCATCTTGTAGGGGCACTTGTACACTGGAACCTATGCACAACCCTGACTCTACGAATCCCATGAATACTGAGAACTTTGCAGCTACTCGTGCTGAGCAATCAGATTCAGTGGAGAATATCTCTGCTACGAAGGCCGAAATCTCGCAACCAGCATCAGACGCAGAGCATGTGCAGCAGTCGCCTCTGATCAGGCTGCGTATTGATCTGGCGTATAACGGTATGAACTTCAACGGTTGGGCAGTGCAGCCGAAGCTACGTACGGTACAGGGTGAGATTGAGAAGGTTTTACGTCGCATTCTGCATGATCGTACGGCTCAGGAACAGCCAACGATTCGTCTGACTGTGGCTGGTCGTACCGATGCTGGTGTGCATGCATCGCATCAGGTATGCCATCTTGATGTCACTCAAGCCATGCTTGATGGCTGCGTGGGCCATATGCATGTAGACGCAGTCAAAGCGCTTGAGCTGCGTTTGTCACGCATGGTACCGAACGATATTGCTATTCACCGTGTTTCTATTGCTCCTGAGGGCTTTGATGCACGATTCTCGGCATTGGAACGCACTTATGTGTACCGTATTGCTGATGCTCAGAGCACGTACGATCCAAGGCAATTGAGTTATGTGTGGCATATTGACGATGAGCTTGATATTGACGCTATGAATAAGGCTGCAGCCCTAACCATTGGCCTGCATGATTTCGGATCCTTCGCAACGCCAAATCCTGGTGGTACAACAATTCGTGAAGTCAAAACCGCATATTGGCGTCGTGTGCCAATGCGTCCACTTATCGATGATCCAATGGGGGAGCAGTACCGTACGCCTGCTATTGAGTCAGGTTTGCTGTGCTTTACGATTGTGGCTGATGCATTTGCCCGCAATATGGTGCGTTCTCTGGTCAATGGTTGCGTCCAGGTCGGCCGCGGCAAGCGAAGCGTGGATTGGTTTGCTCAGAAGATGCAAGTGCCACTGCGTGAAGGATCCACGGGCCCAATCGCTCCAGAAGGTCTTACGCTTGAGCACGTGGCATATCCGCCAAACGATCAGCTTGCCTCACGAGCTGAGGCTATTCGTGCAGTGCGTACGCTGGATTAGTAGTTGAATCAAGAATTCTTCTCAAATGCACACCCGACTGCGGCAGCAATTGTGAAAGAGTGTGTTAGAGGCAGTGTGAGCCGCTCAGAACTAGTGAAATAACGCCGTTCTTTAAAACGGCTGCACACTCTTTCACAAATACATGTTGCGTTGGGTGTACAAAAAACGGCTTTACAGGCAATTTTGTAGCGTTGCGAGTCAGAATTACTCGAGTCACGCTTAATGTAACTGTATTTACGATGCATACAAGCCGTCCGGGCTCGGACTTCTAGGTATTTGTAGGTATTTCTAGGTACTTCGTACTATCTCGTACTATTTCGCACGTATTCGTAGCTTTACGCGCTCCGTTGTACTCTTACGTACACTTATGAGTTTCTGAATATCTCTTGAGTATGAAAACCCACTCTATGGGGGTATATATGTTTGTCTTCTCGGGGGGTATTGAGTGCAATACACAAAGGGGTAATTATGTATTGCATATTATGTGCAATGAACAGCTGAATTCATGCACATTCATCCACATGTACCCTTGTGAACATGTGTATAGCTCTACAAAACTTTATTCACATGTGTATGGAATTAAACGGGGGTATCCACAAATTCTGTGAATAACGCCTCAATATCACTTGTTTTCGCAACAAAAACTTGGTAATTAACAAAAATTGTGGATTCCACTGAGCATAGGTATCAACAATTCTTGTGCATAGTTCATGTGCAAATATCCACAACAACAGTGCGCAACATTATCAACTACGCAAATGAAAATAAGGGGATACCAGTAAGAAAACAAACACTTTTTATTTAGCATGCAACGTCAAGAGCAGTCGCAGCTAGTGAACCCCAACCAGTCCTAACAACAGAAAACCCGCAGCCTTTACAAGCTGCGGGATCCCTTTCAGGCGGATGAGGCGAGATTCGAACTCGCGGAGGGGGTTGCCCTCACACGCTTTCGAGGCGTGCTCCTTAGACCGCTCGGACACTCATCCTTCGTTGCATCAAGCAACTTGTTTATTATGTCTCAAATATTTTGAATGTCAACTTCCGCGAGTCGCGCGCAATATAGCCGTTTTCAAATACCTCGATTATGCAGTGCTTACTCTATACCGCTTACGTGCGTGAGGTGCAGCTCCTGTGCAGTTCTTTACGAAGCTTCTGCACATCCCTTACTCAGTTCCTACGTAGCCCTCGCACAGTCATCGAGTCGTCCTCTCACTGCTTATCAAGCGTTCTTAAACAGCGCCCAATCCGTACCAGGGTAGCCAAGTGAGAATGCCGTTACTGCATGCGTTGCAAACAGCAGTGCTAGCTTGCACAGCTCATCATTACGATCCTGTGCTTGTTGCTCGGTCTGTGCATCACTCTCACCAGACTGCGTTGCAGCCGTATGCTGCGTAATAGTCTTCTGTACAGCGGCTACCTCATCTCGAGCACAGTTCATCTCAAGTACTGCGACCGTATTGGCACGCAGCCCAGTTGCAGGATCCACTATCGAATCAGGGTGTGCTTCAAGTTCATGAACGCTATACACTTTGCGGCGCAGATCCTGCGTATTGCCAGCCAATTGCATGAGTTCGCTGGCGGCCTGCTTATGATCATCGCTTAGTGCATTCAACCTATTGCTACCGTTTGCACCGTTGATTTGCTGAGCCACAGCACGCTTACCTGCTAAAACCTCAGTCGCAAATCCAGCACGATCTTCAGCCAGTGCCAGCTTGGCCAACGTTTGCCCTGGCAACACATTCTTTTTCAGATCATCAAGACGTGTAACGGTTAGCGCTGTGTAGTTTCGTCCGTGACGTTGAGCGCTCGACTGTGCAAGGAACTGCATTTGTGCGCTCCGTAGTGTGCCCTCTTCAAATCGGGTAGGGCATTGGATTGCGACGTCAATCCAGTCATGTTCAGCTTGATCAGCGGCAACGAAACGTGCAAATTCTGGCGTTGCTACGGTGTCATTCGCAAGGTTCGTTCGCCACGTCGCCAGTTCAATGGCTCTGGAGCAGGCATTGGTGTGCATACTCGCGTCCGTCCGCCCTTCTACCTGCGGTACTGAGCAAGCTGCACTGGCCAACGTTAAACACACTGCCAAGGTGAGTTGAGCAAGTCGTTTCGCGGTCATTCTCACTTTGAGAAGTGTGTTGCGTGGTGTCTGCATGAATAATTACACTATTACGCGTCTGTGACCTGACACAGCTTCGCTCTAACTCCACGAATCTATTGAAGAAAAACGGGGAAGTGTGTGGCTGAAGCGAGGACAGGACACCCCTAGAAGACGCTAATAATTGAACGCATAACTGAACATGACACAGGAGGACGGGATGCAACTCAATCTCGTTGGAATCCATCAGCTCGCTAAAGAACAAGGTATTGACGCCGAAACTGTAGACGAAGCATTGGCAGAGGCCCTTCGTCTGGCATACCTGAAGACTCCGAAGGCCGCAAAGCACGTGCGCGTCGAACTCGACGACCGCGCCGGCACACTTACTATCTGGGCTCGCGATGAAATTCGCGTTGAGCCAACCGAAGAGGACCCACACGGTCACATTGAACTCGGTGAAGAATACGACGATACTCCACGCGACTTCGGCCGTCTGGCTGCAGCAACCGCTCGCCAGGTCATTACGCAGCTGTTCCGTCACGCAGAAGATGACCGTATTTTCGGTGCATTCTCCGGCCAGAGGGGCAAGCTCATCACGGGCATCATTCAGCAGGACGCTAAGGATGCTTCGAACGTGCACGTGGCTGTTGGTGATGTTGAGGCTCTGCTGCCACGTCGTGAGCAGGTTCCAGGCGAGCGTTACCGCCACGGTGAGCGCATCCGCGTGTACGTGGTGAACGTCAACCGCGGTGTGCACGGCCCAGAAATCGTCGTGTCCCGTTCCCACCCAGAACTCGTGCGCAAGCTGTTCGAGCGTGAAGTTCCAGAACTTGTTTCGGGTGCTGTGTCGATTATGGCCATCGCTCGTGAGGCTGGCGCTCGTACGAAGATTGCAGTGCGCGCCAACACTGATGGTGTCAACCCTAAGGGCGCTCTGATCGGCCCTGGCGGCTCCCGCGTTCGCGCCGTTATGGAGAACCTCGGCAACGAGAAGATCGATATTGTCGATTGGTCCGCTGATCCAGCAAAGTTCATCGCTTCGGCACTGTCCCCAGCTAACGCTGAGGGTGTTCAGGTCATTAGCGAGAAGAACAACACTGCAGTCGCTTACATTCACGATGACCAGCTGTCGCTTGCAATCGGCAAGGAAGGCCAGAACGCACGTCTTGCTGCAAAGCTGACCGGCTGGAAGATCGGTATCGAGTCTGTGGAAGCACACGAAGCTGCACTGAAGGCTGAGGCTGAAAGCAAGGCTGAAGACAAGGCTGAAGCACCAGCTCAGGAAGACTGATTCCTTAGGACTTCCAAAAGCCTTCGGCATTAGCCGACGACAGCTCTCGACATCCACCGTCATGAGTATGCTTGGCGTGGAACCCGTGACAGGGGCTAAACCCCTGAAACGGTAGTCGAAAAGAGGTATTCCTACCATGGTTGCACGATGAGACGAAGCAAGCTCGCCGTGAGAAAATAGCAGCCGCGAAAACATGTACGCGGCTTGAGATAGGAGAAATTGAGTGCCAAAAGCACGCGTATATGAACTCGCCAAGGAACTTGGCGTAAGCAGCAAGGCGGTCCTTGAGAAGCTCAAGGATATGGGTGAATTCGTCAAGTCTGCATCGTCCACCGTGGAAGCACCTGTGGTGCGCCGCCTGAAGGCTGCGTTCCCACAGGACGGTGCTGCCGCAGAAGCAGCTAAGCCAGCTGCAAAGCCTGCTGCTAAGAAGCACAACAGCGCAAACACCGCAGCCAAGCCAGGTGCAGCACATCATGCTGCAAAGCCAGCCCCTGCCAAGCCAGCAGCAAAGCCTGCAGCTAAGCCATCGGCTGCTAAGCCAGCTCCAGCTAAGCCTGCCGCTAAGCCAGCAGCAACGGCTAAGCCGGCTCCTGCTAAGCCAGCTGCAAAGCCTGCAGCACCAACGCCAGCTGCTCCAACGCCAGCAGCTGCACATGCATCGGCTGCACATGCTGCTGCCGCACGTAATTCTTCACGTTCTGCAAAGCCAGGCTCCCGCCGCTCTGCAGCTCCAACGCCAGGCCCACGTCCAGGTCGCAATGGCGGTCGTAACGGTCAGAACTCGAACGGTCAGGGTGGCAATGGTCACGGCCGTCAGCAGGGTTCAGGCCCACGTCCACATGCACCACGTCCTGGTAACAATCCATTCAGCCGTAAGCAGGGCATGCATACGCCTACGCCAGGCGATATTCCACGTCCACATCCAATGGCTCGCCCAACGGTGAACAACAGCCGTGGTGGTCGTCCAGGTCAGGGCGGCGGCCGTGGTGGCTTCCGTGGTGGTCGTCCAGGTCAGGGCGGCGGCGCAAGGCCAGGCCAGTGGGGACGTAACCGTCCAGGTCAAGGCGCAAATGCGGGCGGCTCTCGTTCCGGCGGTAGCAGGTTCGGTGGCGGCCAGGGTGGCTTCAACCACGGTCCAAGCAACGGTCCATCGCGCGGCGGTCGCGGTCGCGGTGGCGCTGCAGGTGCATTCGGTCGTCAGGGCGGCAAGTCCTCGAAGGCTCGTAAGAACAGGCTCGCTAAGAAGCATGAGTACGAAGAGATTAAAGCACCAGTCATTGGCGGTGTGCGCATTCCTACTGGCAATGGCCAGACTGTGCGCCTGCGTCAGGGTGCTTCGCTCGCTGATTTGGCAGAGAAGATCAATGTCAACCCAGCAGCTCTCGTGACCGTGCTGTTCCACTTGGGCGAGATGGCTACGGCTACGCAGTCGCTCGACGAAGCAACGTTCCAGATCCTCGGTGAGGAAATCGGCTGGAACATCAAGATCGTTTCCGCAGAAGAGGAAGATAAGGAGCTGCTGCAGCAGTTCGACATCAACCTTGAAGAGGAAGAGCTTCAGGAAGATGAGGATCTTAAGCCTCGTCCACCAGTCGTTACCGTTATGGGCCACGTTGACCACGGTAAGACCCGCCTGCTCGACACGATTCGTAAGTCGAACGTCGTGTCTCGCGAGGCTGGCGGCATTACGCAGCGCATCGGTGCATACCAGGTGTCTGTGGAGCTCGACGGTGAAACGCGTCGTATCACGTTCCTCGATACGCCAGGCCACGAAGCCTTCACGGCTATGCGTGCTCGTGGTGCCGAGCTGACCGACGTCGCAATCCTCGTCGTTGCAGCAGATGATGGTGTTATGCCTCAGACTGTTGAAGCTATTAACCACGCTCAGTCGGCTAACGTGCCAATCGTTGTGGCTGTTAACAAGATCGATGTGGCTGGCGCTAACCCAGAGAAGGTGCGCGGTCAGCTCACTGAGTTCGGTCTGGTGCCAGAAGAGTACGGCGGCAACACGATGTTCGTCGATATCTCTGCAAAGCAGGGCACGAACGTTGACAAGCTGCTTGAGGCTGTGCTGCTGACTGCAGACGCTGAGCTTGATCTGCGTGCAAACCCAGATATGGATGCTCGTGGTGCAACGGTCGAAGCTCGCCTTGATAAGGGCCGCGGTGCTGTGGCTACCGTGCTCGTGCAGCAGGGCACGCTGCACATCGGTGACTCGATTGTGGCTGGTACTTCGTACGGCCGCGTCCGTGCAATGCTCGACGAATATGGTCAGAACATGGAAGCCGCTGGTCCATCGACGCCTGTTCAGGTGCTTGGCCTGACGAGCGTTCCAACGGCAGGTGACCTGTTCCTCGTCGCTCCAGATGATCGTACGGCTCGCCAGATTGCTGAAAAGCGTCAGGCAACCGAGCGTGCTGCTCAGCTCGCAAAGCGTCGCAAGATTGTGTCGCTCGAGAGCCTGAAGGAACAGTTCGCTAAGTCCGAGATCGACATGCTCAACATCGTCATCAAGGGTGATTCTTCTGGTTCGGTTGAGGCCCTTGAAGATTCGTTGATGAAGATCGAAGTCTCCGACGAAGTCGGCATTCAGGTTATTCACCGCGGCGTCGGCGCAATTACGCAGAACGATGTCAACCTTGCAACTGTTGACAAGGCTGTTATCATCGGCTTCAACGTGCGTCCAAACCGCCAGGTGGCTGACCTTGCTGAGCGCGAGGGCGTTGAGATCAAGTACTACTCGGTTATCTACAAGGCTATTGAAGATATCGAAGCATCGCTTAAGGGCATGCTCAAGCCTGAGTACGAAGAGGTCACGACGTCTCACTCCGAGATTCGCGAGATCTTCCGTTCGTCCAAGTTCGGCAACATCGCTGGTGTTATGGTTCAGGACGGCGAGGTCAAGCGCGGTACGAAGGCTCGTATTCTGCGCAACGGTGTGGCTACGGTCAACGACCTCGAGATCTCCTCGCTGCGCCGCTTCAAGGACGACGTCCAGTCCGTCCGCGAAGGCTACGAGGCAGGTATCAACCTCGGCACGTTCAACGACATCGAGATCGGCGATATCATCGAAACGTTCGAAATGCGTGAAATCGAGCGCAAGTAATTGTTGCGTTCTATTCGCTAGCAGCCGTCCGTCCACTTTCGGCGGGCGGCTGCCTGCATGTCTGGCGCAAGTAGCGTTAGGCTTGTTTATAGGCTTTGTAATTTATTTATTTCTGCAACAGCGAGAACTATTGCAGAACGAAACGTAAAGGGGCTCCAATGCAGGGAACCAATCCAAGGGCTGCACGAATCGCAGCACTGATTCAGCGCGTTATTGCTTCGAATATGGAGTCGACGTTGCACGATAAGCGCCTCGCTAACGTGACGATTACCGATGTGACGGTTACGAACGATTTGCAGCTCGCCAAGGTGTATTGGACGACGCTTGGTCCTGAAGGTCACGAAGAAGGCGCTCGTAAGCGCGCTCAGGAAGCACTGAACCAGGCAAAGGGTCGTCTGCGTTCGCTCGTTGGCCGCAAGGCTGGTCTGCGCTTGACGCCACAGCTGCAGTTCATCTTCGATAAGGTGCCAGGCGAGGCACACGAGATCGACGATATTCTGATGGTCGCTCGTAAGCGCGATGAAGAGCTCGCACGTATGCGTGCAAACGCACAGTACGCAGGCGAAGCCGATCCATACCGTCGTGACGATGACGATGATGACGACGAGCCAATGGACGACGTCGTCGTCGAAGTCGAAGAGTGACCTCCCGCCATATGCCATCTATGGAACAAACCCCACATAACGCCGCTGCGTCAACTCCCGCACGTAATGCAGTTGCATCATCTTCCGCACGTAAGGCCGATGCGTCAACTCCCGCACTTAATGCAGTTGCATCAACTTCCGTACGTAAGGCTGTTACATCTTCTTCCGCGCGTAAGGCAGATGTTCAAACTCCCGCACGTAAGGCAGATGCCTTAAGTGTGGCTGCGCTGCCTGCTGCAGGTGTTGTCGTTGTTGATAAGCCACAGGGCGTAACAAGCCACGATATTGTGGCGATGATGCGCCATGCGTTGCATACGAAGAAGGTTGGCCATGCAGGCACACTTGATCCAATGGCAACGGGTGTACTGGTTATTGGCTATGGCGACTGCACGAAGTTGCTCAACGTTATTGTGGAGCACAGTAAAACGTATGCGGCCACAATTCGCTTTGGCCAGGCCACGACGACTGATGATGCAGAAGGCGAGGTCACTTCATCAGTTGCTTCAGCTGATGAACTGCCAACGCTTGATGCAGTACGACAGTGCATTGCTGATCATTTCGTAGGCGATATTGAGCAAGTACCGAATACTTATTCGGCTATTAAGGTGCATGGTCGTCGTGCTTACGATTTAGCACGAGAAGGCAAAGAGGTACATCTCGAAGCTCGCCCGATTACGATTCGTGCATTTGACGTGCTTGCGTCACGTGAAACACAGTCTGCTGATGGTACTCCAGTACTTGATGTTGATGTGCAGGTGACGTGTTCTGCTGGAACGTATATTCGAGCGCTTGCTCGTGATCTTGGTGAAGCGTTGCATTGTGGCGCACATCTAGTAATGCTGCGCCGTTTGGCAGTAGGTGAGTACACGCTCGATGACACTGCCCACGTTGTGCATGCTTATACCGAGGTGCACGAATTCACGAATCGTGAAGGTCAGACGATGAGCCGTCAGCGTGCTCGTGTGGATGCTGCTGATGAGCAGCGTTTGCCTGAACTCGTTATTCCTATGGCCCAGGCCGTACGTCAAGCGTTACCAGTGCTTGACATTACTGAAGAACAAGCAACGCAGTTGCGTCATGGCCAGTGGCTCGATCAGCCACTGAACGTGCCTCTTGCTGCAGCTATTACTGCTGGAAATGATGTGGTCGCGCTCGTCGAACCAGCACGTGGTAAACATACGAAGCCACAAACTGTTTTTGCAGCAATTCAGTAATAAACAATAGAGCAACGCACAATAAACCCCACTCACTTGAGGAGCCCCAACTCATGAAAACGTATCGTTTGAATCCTGCAGCTAACGGAAGTGTTGATTGGCCGTTGCTGGACCGTGAACGCAAGAGTGTTGTGACGATTGGTGCGTTCGACGGACTGCACCGTGGCCACCAAGCTGTTCTTGAACGCGTGCTGGAGACCGCACATAAGTTCGATCTGTTCTCGGTCGTCATTATGTTCGAGCCAAGGCCAGGCTTTGCTCACGCCTATGCCAAACAGCACGACGGTGCAGACGTACCAGCAGATGTGCACGATGCAGACATGCTGATGAGCGTAGATCGTAGGCTCGAGCTGCTTGACGAGATGGGTATTGACGTGGCCATTGTGGTGCATTACACGATGGCTTTCGCACAGCAGACGTATCTGTCGTTCCTCGGCAATCTCGTTGGCAAGCTTGGTATGCGTACGCTGGTACTCGGTAAGGATGCAGCGCTGGGTGCTGAGCGTAAGGGCACTATCGAACGAATCAATATGGTCGCTGAAGGCACGGGTACGTTCGAACTCGACGTTGTTGATGATTGTGGTCCTGGCACGACGCGTGTGCCAATGAAGCTTGAGGGACTTGCGGCTGATGTGCTCGCAGGTAAGAGTGAACCAAGTGATCCTCGTGCCACCATGACTAAGGCCGAGTTCCGTGCTTGGAGTAAGAAGCGTCAGGCCAAGCTGGTGCGCGAGTGGAGCTCCACGAATATCCGATTCCTGCTCAATAGCGGCTGCATTGCAGAAGCAAATGAGCTGCTGGGACGCATGCACAGCGTGCAGGGTGAAGTTGTGCATGGTGAGCAGCGCGGTCGTACGCTTGGATTCCCAACGGCCAATGTGGACGATATTGAGGGTTATATGCCTGCTGATGGTGTGTATGCCGGTTGGCTTGTGGACTTGGGTGAAGCTGCCGATACCGCAGAAGCTGCCGATACCGCGGAAACCGCAGAAACCGAATCTGCTGAAGAGCTTCGTCGCTGGCCTGCAGCTATTTCGATTGGCACCAAGCCAACATACAGCGAGGAAACTGGCCTGCATGAGCGCGTTCTTGAGGCTTACGCAGTAACCGATGATTGGCTGGAACTGTATGGTCACCGCGTACGTGTGGAATTCGCTCAGTTCTTGAGGCCTCAGGTGAAGTTTGACTCTTCTGAGCAGCTCAAGGCCGCATTGCAGCATAACGTTGAACAAACGCTTGCTATTTGCACGCAGAACGGCACTGAGTGATTGCATAGCTGAGTGAATGGCTGCTCAGTGAATCGGTAGCTCAGCACACAACTGTCGAATAAATAGGTAGCAGAGCACATAATTGCTGCGTGAATAAGAGTGAGACATACAAACTCCTTAGTCCGAGAACAAGAAGGACTAAGGAGTTTTTTGATGCGTGCTTGCTGGTTCGAGGACAGACTAGAAAACCGCTGAAAACATTAGAAAACGTTTAACATTACAACGTTTTATAAGCGGATTATTTACTTCTATTTAGAAGAGTAAATGTACGTTTTAGTCTTAAAATACGGACAGCATCTGGTGTTTTCGTGAAGGTCTCTTTATAGTCTTTACTGAGCCTACACAAAAGGCATCACACACAACTCAATATTGAACGTTAAGTATGGAAAATGAATACCGGGGCGCTACAAGCTGGGTGCAGCTTAATATTCATTATTAAATAATTAACGTTTGAGCTGTGTAATAATCGAACATTTATTGTCGATATTGAAACACAACTATATGCATTAATGCTGGTCTTTATATGAACAGTTGAATGATGTCGTATATATGGTGCGACGTCAACAGCTAGTCCATGTTTTTCCAGAGAGATGCAGAAGAAGAAGGAAATTTAAAAATGATCGCTAAGTTCTCTAAGTTCAAGAAGGGCCTTGCTCTGACTGTGAGCGCACTGCTCGCAACTACCGCTTTTGCTACGGGAAGCGCCAATGCAAATTCTTCAGCAGCAGACAACCAAGCACAGCAAACTTCTGAAAATGCTAAGTCCACGACAGGCCCACTGGGCGTCATTAAGTCATCTGGCGTGTGGGGTAAAGATTCGAACCCTACTGTAAATGATGAAGATAGGTGCTCGTGGAAGCTTGATCGAGTCACAGGTCAGATGGTTCTTGCACCAGATCATGAGTGCATTCTGACACCAAGCGATGGCTTGTTCCTCGATCAGAACGATACTCAGAGGGCAACGCGTCATGCTATCCGATCGATGCGTGTGGAACACACGGTGCACGTTGGATACTCAAAGCAGCTGTCGGGTATGTTCCGCGATGCTTCGAACTTCAAGAATTTGACTGGTATGGATAAGTTCGATTTCTCGAAGGTCACTTCACAGGTTACAGAAATCGATCTTTCGGAAATGTTTGCAGGTACGAATTATCAGTTTGCTGATTTCGAGAATCTGAATGTGGGCGATAGGACGCTCAACATTAGCGGAATGTTTAGCAATTCTTCGTCTCGTAACATCGATATTACGAATATGCCATTCGACAAGGTAACGAAGGCAACGGGCCTGTTCCAGGACATGGAATATCTGAAGAAGGCAGAGATTCCACCACTTCAGGCAAACAAGCTCACTGATATGGCCTTTATGTTTGCTGGCGACGTTGAGATGAACAGTGTTGACTGGCGTATGAAGACGCCAAATGCCAAGACAATGGAATCGATGTTCGATGGCTGCAAGGAACTTGACCACCTGAATCTGTCGAAGATGAAGGCTGAAAACATTGCTGTGACGAAGCGAGCATTTGCTGACTGCTCGAAGCTGCAGGTCGTTGATCTGGGCGATATGACGCTGTCTGGTATTGATACCGGCGTAAAGGGAAGTACAGTTGCAGATAATATGTTCCTGAATTCGCCTGTGCGTGAGCTGAACCTGACGACTAGCGCTGTTAAGAGCCTGAATCAGGCTACATTCTATAGCACGGAAGCAGCTCCTGATTTCCCAGCAACGACGAGGACCATGTGGCGTGCCTATAACCCAGTGACGAGCAAGTATATGACTCTGCTGTGGTGGACGTGGAGCAACTTCACTACAGAGGATCCTCATGAAGAGATCACTCTGGAGCTTGCCGATAACGTGGATCTCGAGACCACCGCACAGTAAATAAATCGTAATGCGGTGCAATGTGCGCATAAATACTTATAGCGTTTAAATCACACGGGGAGTAATGGGGTTATGTACGAGCAATCGTGCATAACCCCATTATTTTGCTATATAGGGCTATAAGGCGTAATGCGCATGTGATAACCAACTTTTTATGTACTGCTTATCTTGCGTTCAAAATGCGTGATCGGGAATTGAACTGGTGTTGACTTCACCAATATTTGGTCTTTATATTGAAGTGAGAAGGGTCTGAATTCAGACACCGTTGCCAAAGAGGACGAATACATTACGCAAAGAACTATATTGACCGGGTATATCAGCAATATATCAGGGATATATCGGCAATGAACATGAGAACGGCTGTGGGAGATTATTATGCAAACTCATTCGTCGTTACTGAGCAAAGTCGCTATGGGTGTAGTCAGTGCAGCGATGGTATTGAGCGCCATGATATGTGGTTCTGCGCATGCACAGAGCTTGACTCCATCCGATGAACTTGGTGTTGACTCGAATCAGCATGCGTTAAGAGTGGAACAGGATCCAGCACAATCATCCAATGTATTACCTGTACAACAGATTAATACAGAAGAAGCGCCAGCTCGGGCAGTGACCGAAGGCAAGTGGGGAGGTTGCACCTGGACGTACGATTCGAGTACAAGAACCATGCATCTGGCTCATGCAGGAGCATGTGATGCCACCGTTCCAGGCAAAAATTTACTCGGGAAAGACTCCACAGCAGCTATACGACGTAATGTACAAACGATTATTATCGACAACACCATAACGGTTCTGTATGCGCAGTCATTACAGTCACTCTTTAAACAAGCGCATTCATTGCAGCATGTGCAAGGACTGGGCAACATTGATACAACCCAGATGCATACGGATGTTGTTTCTTTACAAGGCATGTGTAGCGAAACACAACTTGATGGTTCCGAATTTGAAGACTTCTATATTGACGACCAACTCGTAGACGTACGAGATTTGTATCGAGGCACACTAGCAACGCAAATCGATCTATCGCATATTACGTTCTGGCATAACATAACCGATAGCTCATATATGCTTGCTGAATCTGATGATCTGCACGATGTAGTTGTGCCTTGGGAAGACGCCTATAACCTTCAACATGCAACATTCATGTTTGCTGATGACACAGATCTTTACAATGTGAAATGGCTATTACGGACGCCAAATCTTACCGATGCCAATAGTATGTTCCGTCATTGCACGAATTTACGGCAGCTAGATTTAACGAAGATGTTGCCACAGCGTTTAGAGACAGCACAATACATGTTCTACGAAGACTATGGCCTGACCAATCTGAAATTGGGCAGACTCGCCTTAGGTAATATATCCAATGCAGAAAATGTGCAATATATATTCGGCGATACCGGTGTAGATTCCATCACTATGCCGCACGAGGCCATGCATCGTTTACTTGCCTTCCATGGCATACAACCGGGTGTGTTGCCATCGTCGATGAGAACACTATGGCGTGGCAAACTGAGCGATTGCGCCAATGAGAAAACACAAAACTGGGAGCAATGGGCCAATGAAGATGGCTCTGCAAGTTGGGAACCAGTAACGCTTGTTCGCGTCGTATAACCAGTGTCGCTGTATGAACAAGGTATACGACGCAAACTTGATTACTTCAGCAGTGCCTGTATTGCATCCTTAATCGTGGCAACTTCAATAATCTGGAGTCCATCAATATACACTTTTTTACGCAGTATTGGTACTACTGCGCGCGTGAACCCTAAACGAGCAGCCTCACGTAAGCGATGTTCAATACGCGGTACAGAACGAATTTGACCCGTTAATGCAATCTCGCCAATAGCACACGTTGTACGTGCAATTGGTTTCTTCTTTGCTGCGCTCGCTAACGCCGCAACAATGGCAAGATCGCAAGCTGGTTCTTTAGCAACGCCGCCAGCCACAGTCGACACATACAAGTCGTTATTGAGCAACGCAATGCCGCCATGGCGATACAGCACAGCAACAAGCATGGCTAAACGACTCGTATCAATACCGTTTGTAGCGCGACGAGGTGTTGGTAACACAGAATTGGTTACCAGGCTCTGTACTTCAATAGGCAAGGAGCGATGGCCGTCAAGCGTCATCGTGACGCAGGTACCGTCAATAGAAACGTCACCAGCATTGGAACTTTCAGAATTGCTATCACTCGTTGGCATAGATAAAAAGAGTCCTGCAGGATCAGTGACTTCCTCAATACCCTCGCCGGACATGTCAAAACAGCCGACCTCGTCAGTAGGACCGAAACGGTTCTTGACGGCGCGCAACATGCGCAGTGCCGTCTGAGCGTCACCCTCGAACTGGCAGACGACGTCAACCAAATGTTCGAGCGTACGAGGACCAGCAATCTGGCCGTCTTTCGTAACGTGACCCACCAGAAAAACAGGAATATCAAAATGCTTAGCGGTGTCGATTAAGGCGCTCGCAACTTCGCGCACCTGAGTGGAACCGCCAGAAATGCCATCAACATCTTGCGACACAATCGTCTGTGCCGAATCAACAATGGCAAGCGCAGGCTTGTGCTGCTCAATAAGCGCTAGGGCAGTGGACAGATCTGTGGTCGAGGCAAGCAGCAAATTTGGCTCGACGGCGTTAATACGCGATGCACGCAGACGGATCTGGGCTTGCGATTCCTCACCAGAAATATAGAGCACAGTTGAGCGAGACTGTTCGTCAGCATCTGCGTTACGTGCGGATTGTGCATCTGCGTTACGTGCGGCGGAGGCATTATGCGCCACATCGCGTGCAATATTGCCAGCGGTTTCGAGCAACAGCGTAGATTTACCAATGCCTGGCTCACCAGCAATAAGCACAACGGATCCTGGCACAATACCGCCACCGAGTACGCGATCAAATTCGCTGAAACCCGTAGCAAGGCGAGTTACTGACTCGGTTGTGACTTCGGTAATTGGCGTGGCTTCGCTCTGCGCACTGACTACAGAAGCTGCTGTTGTGCGAGCCGTGCGACCAGGAGCAGCTGTTCGAGCATGTGTTGTTGAAGCAGCTTTTGGTTCATGGAATTCTTCAACCGTGCCCCATTGCCCGCAATTTGGGCAACGACCAACCCATTTTGGACTGTCCCAACCGCATTCAGAGCACACATATTGCACGTTCGACTTAGCCATAATCATTGAACCTAGTGGGCTATGGGCGTGAGGTCAAGCAGACGTGGAAGAATCAGCCATATGACACAGTCAACACAGGGCTCTAAACAGCAATCTTCCGTTCCTAAACTCCGCATTGCCGTAGCTTGCGTTGGCTTTATTATTGTGCTTTCGCTGATTTTTGCGTTTCTGTGGCCTGGCTGGGCTGTGAAACCAGCACCAGAACCATTGGCACAGCCGACCGAAGCAGCTAGCGCAGTCCCATCGATTAAGTCGAAGGAGCTGCCAAGCAACGCCAGTAGGTTATTGCAATCGATGCCAGATCACGTTTCCGATATGGCACGTATTGACTTCAAAGAAACTGATGCATGGAAAGATGCTAAGCCACTTGAAGCGTACATGGTGACGTACAGCAAGACTGAAAAGCCAACGGCCTCGAATTCTGTACAGGTTACGGTGGCGCAGTGGTCGAGCGATGCCGATGCAGAACGTGAATACTCGCAGCTCAAGGGCAATATTGAAGGCGACGAAGTTATTTCTGGCAATATTAAGGTCGCCGGCAGCACTACTGGTGCGTATTTGATGAAGTCCACTGGTAAACAGGACGATGCGGATGCCACTGCAATTTGGCGCAACAAAACAGTTGTGTTCGAAGCTACAGGCCCGCAGAACCTCGTACGCATTATGGTGCAGCTGTTCCCAATCTGAGTTCGGCAAGAAATAAAAAACTGTGAAATTTATGCAACAGAACCCCGCTGCTGACGCAGGTGACCCGCGGAATTCGGGCAAAAGTCGGCGAAGCAGTGTACTATTGGGCGAGTTGCAATCTTAACGTTAAGAAATGGAGGCTTCAGATGGGTTCCGTCATCAAGAAGCGTCGCAAGCGGATGAGCAAGAAGAAGCACCGCAAATTGCTGCGTAAGACTCGCCACCAGCGCAAGTAGTCTTATCAAGTAAAAAGCCCGCCCTCGTGGTGGGCTTTTTACATATCTGGGTGAGGGAAACTGGGGAAGTGCGGCTAGGAAAGAAAAGCTGGGGAAATGAACCGACCGATACCCGGCGTCTGATGTCTGACACCTGACATCTGGTACCCCGCCACCCGACACCTACCACAAAACAAAAGCGCTGGCCACACAACATACTGTGTGTGACCAGCGCTTTGAAGTTTATTGCTGCTGAACTCAGCTCAACGAACTCACTTGTTTGGGTTCGTCAGCGTACGAGGACCAGCTGGGTTACCAACGATAACCTCGTCCACCATGTTCAGGAACAGGCCGGACTCAACAACGCCGACCATGTTGATGAGCTCTTCGCGCAGCTCGAATGGCTTCTCGATCTTGTCGAGGTGCAGATCGACAACGTAGTTCTTCTCGTCGGTCAGCACTGGGTTGCCCTCAGCGTCGAGGCGCAGGACTGGCTTGTAGCCCTTCTTCTCGAGCTTCTCAACGACGTGGCCGTGGCCGAATGGAATAACTTCCACAGGCAGTGGGAACTTGCCGATCGTTGGCACAACCTTGGATTCGTCGACGATCCAAACGATCTTCTTCGAGTTAATTGCCACGATCTTCTCCCACAGCAGGGCAGCGCCGCCGCCCTTGATGCCGTTGAAGTTGTCGTCAACTTCGTCAGCGCCGTCGATCGTGACGTCGATCTCTTCAACGTCATCCACGTTCACAATACGAATGCCGTAGCTCTCAGCCTGCTCCTGCGTACGACGGGACGTCGTCACACCAGTGAACTGCAGACCCTCTTCCTGCACGCGGCGACCGAGTTCGTCCACGAGGAAACGAACCGTCGAACCCGTACCGAGTCCAACAATCATGCCGTCCTTGACGAGCTTGGCAGCCTCAATACCGGCGGCCTTCTTCATAGCATCTTGCTGTGCCTTATCCATGCGTTCTCCTTGAAGTTATGTTTCGTGCCCATCGTACGCGCCGATATAGTCGGGCTATGCTGAGCGACGTTGTATATGTTTGCGTTGACTTCTTGTAGTGCGCTGTTTGCTCTCACTTTATCGTTCGATGAGGAACGGTTCGTTCGTCAGCTCGAGTGTGCCATCTCCCTGAACGTAGCCTTCAACGCGCACCCAACCGTGCACTGGGCGAGGGGAGCCGTCGAAGGTTGGGCTTGTGTTCGGTGGAGGCGACATGCGTACCGTGCCTGAGATTGTGATGCCTGTCTTACGCAGCGTGGAAGCTGTGTGCACCTTGCGTAGCACTGGCTGTTTCACGGTCTGTTTCACAGATTCTGCTGTGCCGTTTTCTGGCTTGCTTTCAGTCCCAGATTCACGTTCGCCTGCAGACTCGGCCGTATTTTCGGATTCAGCCGTTTCTGCTGATTCAGTTGTGTGCTCTGTTTCTGCAGCCGTTTCCTCAGCTGCTTCCTGATCGTGATCCTGAGTTTCAGCTGCGTTCTCTGCTGCAGCATTCGTCTCATGAATCTCATCAGTGAGCTGCTCAGCTTGCGTTGCGTCGTTTTCAGTGAGCTCTTCAAGAGAAGATTGCTGATCGAACGACGTGGCCGTTGCAGCATCATTGGTATCTACCGTGCTGTCAGATGCGCTATCCGAGCCCATGCAACGCTGTGCTGTGTAATCGGCTTCGCTTAAATCGCCGTCAAGCAGCATCTGTGCATCTTGTGGAACGTCAGTACCCTTGGCATATGGCGAATCGAGCAGTGACTGCCAGCCTTCACGAGGTAAATATCCATCGCGCACATGAGAACGAGCGTCTTCTGCATAGGTGCGAGCAAGCGTATCTACTTTTTCGTTACCTGCGTTACCTGCATGACCCTTCACCCAAACGAATTTGACCGAAGCTGGACGCTTAGCAATTTCAGCGTCAATTGCCTTAATAACTGCAGCGTTCTTGACTGGCTCCTTTTTTGAGTTGCGCCAGCCGTTCTTCTTCCAGCCATGGACCCACTTTGTTGAGCAATTAATCGCATACTGCGAGTCAGTCTCAATGATCAGTGGCTCGTCGCCTGGATGCGCACGCAAAGCCTCTAGCACTGCGCAAAGTTCGCCAATCTGATTGGTACCATTCGTGGCGCCGCCCGCATCGCAGTCGCCAGCATGCTGATGTGAATCACGATCACCATCAGAGTGATCAGCCCAAGCCCAGCCCATAGGCCCATTTGGGTTTCCGAGTGCGCTACCGTCCGTAGAAACAGTAATTGTCATAATCCCAAGCCTAAATCCTCTCCCGCACATAAGCGAGTTACTGCAGAAAATCTCCATCCCACACATAAGCGAGATATCAAGAAACGCACCTCACCGCACATAAGCAAGATGCAGAACCCAACTCTTGTTCCACACATAAGAGAGAAGCAAAGCAACATTCTTCTCACGCACGTAAGTGAGATACAGAACTCAACCCTTCCACCGCACATAAATGAGAGGTAAAGAAAAATACCCCGCCGCACATAAGCAAGAAGCAAGAACACAACTCTTGCCCCGCACATAAGCGAGATAGGTGAGAAGCATAGAAAAAAGGGGCGTGAGATAACCCACGCCCCTTAACAAGAAGGAGAGAATCAGGACTCGAGAGCCTTATCAACTACTTCGGTAGCCTCGCCGAGCACGTCATCGAGCGTCTCAGGGGAGACGAAGGACTCAGCGTAGACCTTATAAATGTTCTCAGTACCCGAAGGACGAGCAGCGAACCAATTGTTCTTGGTGGAAACCTTGATACCGCCGATTGGAGCGTCGTTACCTGGAGCACGAGTGATCTTGGACTCGATTGGCTCTCCGCCCAACGTCGTGGCCGTAACGTCATCGCCCGTCAGGGTAGCGAACTTTGCCTTCTGCTCGAGCGTCGTTGGCGTATCGATACGGCGGTACCAGCTCTCACCGAACTTCTCAACCTGCTCTTGGTGCAGCTGAGCTGGGTTCTTTCCAGTCTTTCCTGTGATTTCTGCTGCCAGAAGGTCAGGGATCAGACCATCCTTATCGGTCGTCCAAACTCGACCGTCAAAGCGCAGGAAGCTCATACCGGAGCTCTCTTCGCCACCGAATGCAACTTCACCAGTGAACAGAGGATCGACGAACCACTTGAAGCCGACAGGAACCTCAACAACCTTGGCGTTAATCGAAGCAGCAACGCGATCGATCAGCGAAGACGACACCAGCGTCTTACCGACGCCTGCACCTGCAGGCCAATCTGGGCGGTTGCCACCGAACAGATACTCAACGCAGACTGCGAGATAGTGGTTAGGGTTCATAACGCCCCAGTTAGGGCAGACAATGCCGTGACGGTCAGCATCAGGATCAGTGCCGCCAACGAGATCGTAATTCTCCCAAGCACCTGCATTCAGCGAGTCGACGAGGCCCTTCATAGCGTAAGTGGAGGAAGGATCCATACGGATCTTGCCATCGTGATCGATAGTCATGAAGCGCCACGTTGGATCAACATCAGGGCGAATAACGCCGATGTTGAGACCGTACTTCTCATTAATAAGTGGCCAGTAGTTGACCGAAGCGCCGCCCAGTGGGTCGATACCAAGGCGCACGCCAGAAGAACGGATGACGTCAAAATCGATGACATTCTTTAGATCGTCAACATAGTGCTCGCGGAAGTCGAAGCGCTCAACGAGATCAGACTTGACGGCCTGCTCGAATGGAATGCGCTTAATATTCTTGTAGTTGCCGAGCAGTTCGTTTGCACGGTTAGCAATGGCGTTCGTGACTTCCGAAGGAGCAGGGCCGCCCGTAACTGGATCGTACTTAAAGCCACCATCAGTTGGAGGGTTGTGCGAAGGAGTGACCACAATGCCATCGGCAAGGCCATCGCCCTGGAAGCGCTGCGTACCATCAGCTGCACGGTTGTGCGTCAGAATTGCCTGAGAGACCACAGGCGTTGGTGTGAAATCATCACGCGAATCGATGCGCACAGTCACGCCGTTGGCAACGAGCACTTCGATTGCAGTCTTCCATGCTGGCTCGGAAAGCGCGTGCGTATCGCGACCAATATATAGAGGACCATTCACGCCTGCAGACTTGCGGTATTCAGCAATAGCCTGCGTAATAGCCACAATGTGTGCTTCGTTAAAAGAGTTCCTCAGTGAAGAGCCGCGGTGTCCGGAAGTGCCGAAGATAACGCGTTCTGCTGGAACATCTGGATTAGGGACGACGTCGTAGTACTTACCAATGACTTCGTCGACGTTGATCAAATCATTTGGGGTGGCGGGCATACCCGCGTTGTTAGCTACCATGTGCCCTATTTTGCCACGTTCTTGGCTTATGTTGTGGCAGGTTTTGTAAGTAGCAAGTTTGTCTGAGGGGTGGTAGATGAACAGAAAGTGAACAAAAATGCTCAAATGAACGTTCTCTTTACTGATGTTTCTATCCACCCGTTTCTGAGAAAAGTTCACACAAAGTTCACATAAACGAACGAAATGACGCATTAGTTTTGTCCAATACGTGAAACTTTTCGCTATAAAAATGCAACCGTTTGCATCGTTGAGATACTTGGATTTTGTGTTTTATTGCACAGTTTGGGGGCAAGAGTTTTGCGTCCGATTTGCAGTAGAATTCCAACTGTCATTGGTAATGACGGGGGCGTGTAAACGTTTACGGAAAATACGGTAAAACCGTGTGAAAAAACGATTTAGCGTTACGTGTAAAACCGTTAATTTTTAATACGGAAAAGGTTTCCTGACCGCGCCCTGTTGTAATATATTGATGTTTGCGGAACTGCAGAAATGACGTCGTCCAATGAGGGCTATGGAAACTGACCATAGTGCGTATGAGCGGCCTCAGGCAATCTCGTACTCACACGTCGGCTTCCCCCGAAGTTGATACACAGCGCTGAAGCTGTTGTGCGAGGGTGCACAGGTCACATTGCGTTTCGCATCTGTCAAGAAGAAGTAGTGAAAGGATCACAATGGCAGAGTCAACTGCCGCGCAGATCATCGATGCAATCGGTGGTGCGGGTAATGTCAAAAGTCTGACGCATTGTGCAACCAGGCTTCGTTTTGAACTGGTTGATGCTAACAAGGTGGATCAGAATGCTCTGGAGCACATGAAGGGTGTTCTGGGTGCTGTTCCACAGAGCGGTGATCGTTACCAGGTCGTCATTGGTGGCGGCGTGGCTGATATGTATCAGCAGATCATGCACCTTCCTGAGATGGCACAGATGGGCACCGGTGCTGCATCTGCTGCTAAGGGTGACGGTACGTTCGGTGATACTACTGGCTTGAGCGACGCAGAAGTCAAGGCTCAGGCTCGTCAGAAGACCAAGGGCAAGAGCAAGTGGATGGATTCGTTCTTCGAATTCCTGTCCGATTCCTTCCGTCCAATTCTGGGCGTGCTGCTTGGCGCTTCGCTGATTATTGCAATTCTTAACGTGTGCATTGCATGCGGTTGGATTCAGTCCGAGACGGATTCGCCTACGACGGTGTTCATTCAGGCACTGTACAAGGGCGTGTTCTACTTCCTGCCAATCATGATTGCCTTCAACGCTTCTAAGAAGCTGAAGGTTGATCCATGGGTTGGTGGCGCTATCATGGGCGCACTCATGACGCCTTCGTTCATGAGCCTCATGGACACCAAGTGGGCTGAGACCCACTGCGCACAGGTCATGGGTAACACGCAGTGCACCACGACCGTCCTCAACCTGCCAATGCAGCTCAACGATTACTCGGGCAACGTCTTCGTGCCTCTGCTGATGGCTGCAGTGCTGGGCCTCGTTTACAACGGTCTGAAGAAGATCATTCCTGCTTCCGTGCAGATGGTGTTCGTGCCATTCATCTCGATTATCATAGTCGGCGCTCTGACCGCCTTCATCATCGGACCTATCGGTGTTTGGGCTGGTAACGGCCTGGGCATGGGTCTGTCTTGGATGAACACGCACGCTCCATTCATCTTCGCTATCATCATTCCAATCCTTTACCCATTCCTCGTCCCTCTGGGTCTGCACTGGCCACTGAACGCTCTGATGCTGATGAACATTCAGACGATGGGCTACGACTTCATTCAGGGCCCAATGGGTACTTGGAACTTCGCTTGCTTCGGTACCACCGCTGGTGTGCTTATCCTCTCGATTCGCGATCACGATAAGGAAATGCGCCAGACCTCTGCAGGTGCACTTGCTGCAGGCCTGCTGGGTGGTGTCTCCGAGCCATCGCTGTACGGTATCCACCTGCGCTTCAAGCTCATCTACCGTCGCCTGATCATCGCCTGCGCCGCTGGCGGTCTGACGATTGCTATCCTCGGCTGGCTCTTCCCATCGACCACGGATAGTGGCGAGGTTGTGCATGGCGTGACGACGACTGCATTCGCCTTCACTTCGCTGCTGACGATCCCTGTCTTCAACCAGATGTGGGTCTACGCAGTCTCCATCGCTGTGGCATTCGTTGTGGCAATGCTGCTCGTGGTGTTCCTCGATTACCGTACGCCAGAGCAGAAGGCTGAAGTCATGGCTCGCATCGCTGCTGCAGACGCAGAAGCTGCTGCTGAGACTCCAGAAACCCGCGAGGCTGTTGATTACGCAGAGACTCACGTTGATGACAACCTGCTCCCAGGCGACAAACCAATGGACAAGCCAGAGATGGATGCTGATCCAAACGCTGCTGTGACCTCGGCTGTGTTCGCTCCAATGAACGGCCACGTCATTGCACTGGCTGACTGCGGCGATCCAGTGTTCGCATCCGGTGCTCTGGGTGCTGGCGTTGGCATCGTTCCAGCTGACTCCGAAGTTGTGGCTCCTGTGTCCGGCGTTCTGCAGACCGTTGCAGAGACTGGCCACGCATTCGGCCTGAAGACCGACGACGGTGTGGAAGTGCTCGTGCACGTCGGCATCGACACGGTCAAGATGCAGGGCAAGGGCTTCGACGTCCACGTCAAGGAAGGCCAGCGCGTTGCTGCAGGCGACTCGCTCGTCACTGTTGACTTCAAGGCCGTCCAGGAAGCTGGCTACAGCACCACGACGCTCATGACTGTTCTGAACTCGCTTGCTCTGGCTTCGGTCGAGCCAATCGCTGCTCAGGATGTCAAGAAGGGTGACGAAGTCATCGCAATTAAGCACTGATTACCCGCCCACGTTAACAGCGTGGGCTAGCGATCGGTGAGATCCCAAGGAAACTGCCCAGTGTTGCGAGGTACGCGACACTGGGCATTTCTATATCTTCATGCCCGCATATAAGCGAGATAGACAACGAAGTCTTAGTCCCGCACGTAAGCCAGATGCACAGACCGGGCTATATCCCGCACGTAAGCCAGATGCAGAGAGTGGGCTATATCACGCACATAAGCAAGTTGCGCTAGAGCCAGATTATGTCCCGCACATAAGCGGGTTGCATGAGCAATGAATTAGTCCCGCAGATAAGCCAGTTATTTGTTCATTTCATTTCCCCGCACATAAGCAAGTTGCAGGAGATCCATCTAAAAACCGTGGTTATAGCAATTGCCTTATATGTGGAAAAGACGGCAATGGCTACAAACCTTATAGAGACGCATCACTATGCAGCAGTATGGAGCTTATGTGCGTGTGAGCAGAAGCAATGAAGAAAATAAATAAGACAGTAGGGGAGGGCTACTTCCTTAGGATAAGTGACTTACGTGCGTCATAGAAAAAACTGGGGCACAACTGACTTACGTGCGTCGTAGAAAAGGCAGGTCAGAACTGGCTTACGTGCGTTGAAAGGATGCAACTGCCTTACGTGCGTAGGAAGAGTGTAACCGGCTTACGTGCGTGAATAGGACGCAACTGGCTTACGTGCGTAAGTAATGAAGAACAGGCTGAACTTACTTAGCTTCCTGCTGCTTAGCGAAACGCTGCAGATCTTCGAGCCTGAACTGAGCGGTCGTTTCGCCAGCAACTGGCTCTGGAACGCGCACAATAAGGGAGTCGTGATCAACAGAGAAGAGCACGTGATCAGCGGCTGGAAGCATATCGCCGTCGACCTGAACAGGGACCTTTTTCTCAAGCCTGAGCTCAGCTTCAATACCTTGAACCTGGTCAATTCTTGAATTAGTGGACAGTGGATGCTGCTCAGCACGCTTTACAATCGTCTGGTGAACAACGTCACCGAACAAATTAGCCCAACCAATCAGGCCACCTGACGTATCGATAACCTCAAAATCAAGCAGACCATCGTTAAACGAGGCATCCGGCATCAGCGAGAACACTGGAATCTGGCCGCAGTTACCGGCCATAAACGTGCGGAACGCAAGATGAGACTCAACGATGGAAGTACCGTCCGCGCGCTTAATACGAACGGCTGCATGATACTTTGGCGCAAACAGATGCTTAGCGCCAGAAACGAAGTAGGCGAGCCAAGAAATATTCTTTTTCAGCACTGGATCGGTGTCGTCAATCATCAGGGCGTCGAAACCAATGCCAGCGATAATCAAGAACGCATGACCATGGTCGTTATTTGGCTCCTCATCAGGCAGTGAGAGACGACCGATATCAACGCGGCGAGAACCGTGCGAAATTGCGATACCAATTGCGGCGTCAACGTCATCCACAGGAATGCCCATATTCCGAGCAAACAAATTTCCCGTGCCGATCGGGATAATGCCCATCGCATGGCCTGACCCAGCCATTGCACTAGCTACCGTGCGCACCGTGCCATCGCCACCCACGGCGATAACAACGTCAGCACCCTTCTCAAGTGCTTCAAGAGCGCAAATACGGCCAGACTTATCGAGCTGCGTATCAATAAATGAAATCTCAGTAATGTCATGCTCTAAGCAGTACGTACGGATACGTTCGCGGTAGAGCTCTGCCTGAGGTTTCGAAGGATTAATAACAAATGTGTACCGAACCTGGTCGTCTGAACGAGCCGCCACAACTTGAGCGTGACGGTGTCGTTGGACCAAGCGAATCACTGCAATAATGCCGATGACAACGACTAACACGCACACGACAATCAGTAATGCCATGAGCCATCCGTTCATCAAACAGCACCTCCTGTAGTGATGTAATAATGTAACACCTTTATTTACACCTTAGCGCGATACCCTAGCGTAACTTTAGCGCGACCTGAGCGACACCATATATATAAGGTGAAAATCCTGCATTTTGACGTGATTGTGCGGACTACAAAACCGCCGAAAACTGTCATGTTGACGCGCTAGGGTTGGGCCTATGCTTGATATTCAATTCATTCGTGAGCATCCGGATGTCGTTAAGGAATCCCAGCGTAAGCGTGGCGAGTCCGTTGAACTGGTGGACGAGGTCCTGCATGCAGATACCGTGCGTCGTGCATCGCTCAAGGAATTTGAGGCTGCCCGCGCTCAGCAAAAGGAAATCGGTAAGCAGGTCGCTAAGGCTGATCCTGATAAGAAGGCCGAGCTCATCGCACGCACTAAGGAACTGTCCGAGCGCGTGTCGCAGTACAAGGCTGATGCCGATGCTGCAACCGAGCAGTACACCACGGCTATGTGGAAGCTGTCGAACATCGTTGAGCCAGAGGCTCCAGAAGGCGGCGAGGACGACTACGTGGTCGTCAAGAAGGTCGGCGAGCTTCGTGACTTCGCAGCTGAAGGTTTCGAGCCAAAGGATCATTTGACTCTGGGCCGCGGCGTTGCTGGCATTGATATGGAGCGTGGCGTGAAGGTCGCTGGCTCCCGTTTCTACTTCCTGCGCGGTGCTATTGCCCGTCTGCAGATCGCTATGCTGACGATGGCTGTGGATCAGGCTGAGGAGCATGGCTTCACGCTGGCAATTACGCCAACGCTCGTGCGCCCAGAAATCATGCGTGGTACGGGCTTCCTGAACGCACACGCTGATGAGATTTACCGCCTGCGTGAGCCTGATGATCAGTACCTCGTTGGTACGTCTGAGGTTGCTCTTGCTGGTATGCACGAGGACGAGATCCTTGATCTCTCGAACGGTCCTCTGCGCTACTGCGGTTGGAGCTCCTGCTACCGCCGTGAGGCTGGTTCGGCTGGTAAGGATACGCAGGGCATTATCCGCGTGCACCAGTTCGACAAGGTTGAAATGTTCGTGTACGCAAAGCCTGAGGATTCCTACGCTGAGCATGAGCACCTGCTCGCAATGGAAGAGGAGATGCTGCACAAGGTCGAGGTGCCTTACCGCGTTATCGATACGGCTGCTGGCGATCTGGGTTCGTCTGCTGCTCGTAAGTTCGACTGCGAGGCTTGGGTTCCAACGCAGGGTCGTTACCGCGAGCTGACGTCGACGTCGAACTGCACCGAGTACCAGGCTCGTCGTCTGAACATCCGTGAGCGCGTTGAGGGCGGCACGTCGCCTGTGGCAACGCTGAACGGCACGCTTGCTACGACGCGTTGGCTTGTGGCCATTATGGAGAACCACCAGCAGAAGGATGGCTCGATCGTCATTCCTGAGGCAATGCGTCCTTACATGGGCGGCAAGGAAATTATTGAGCCTACCGCTTGGGAATGCTGAAAAGCGTGATATACTTGCATTCGCTGCTTCGTGAAGCTTAGAAAACGTTGAGTTTCCTAGTGCGGAGCGACGATTGCATGGATGAGTGTCCGAGCGGTCGAAGGAGACGGTCTTGAAAACCGTTGATGGGAAACCATCCGCGAGTTCGAATCTCGCCTCATCCGCCTGAATAAAAGGGTCCGGCTTAATGCCGGGCCCTTTTGCTATTTCTGCTGCCGTTTCTGCTGTTGATAGAGCGTTGTCTTTCGTGCTTTCCTGTGGCCATGAGAACGATGTTCACTTTTGTTCGTTTTGCTCTCACTCCTGCCCGCACATAAGCGAGTTAGAAATGGGGTGCAAGTCGGGCCAAAATAATTACGTTTTTTGCTTGCAGATATTTGCTTCTGGCGAAATTTTCGTGTGTATCTCGGTTTTGTTGATTTATTTTTTGCTTTTCTTTTTTATTTCTGGAGTTGCCTCAGTGACAAGGGGTTATGGACTCGTGGCCCTGTTTGAACCATAATGGGGTCAAAGCCACGCTGTTTGTTTGCAGGCCACACGGTATGCGATTACGGTAGAAGCTAGTCAGAGAGAGAAATTGAGGTCCCGTGATTAACGGGAGCGTTCATAGAGGAACCTTTCACACGAGGCCTTCGCGAACTGTAATTCGTGAACTTCAATGAATGAAGGAGGGATAACGGCTATGGTGCATATTGCTAAGGGATATCGTCGTTCCGATGTGCAGCAGGAACACGATGAAGCTGTTGAAGATCAGTTGCACTCGAAGGAACAAGCCAAGGCAAAGGTCGGTGCTAATGGCAAGCCAATCCTGATGCCACTTGATGTGCCGGAACCACCTCGTAAGGGCTCGATTCAAGAAGATAAGGGCTTTGCACGTAGTCATCCATATTTGATTATTTGCGCTATTGGCATTGCTCTTATTGTTATTGGCCTTGGCGTCTCCATTGTGTTGAACGCTGTGGGTACTAATGCAGCAGGTACTTCGATTGTGCTGTCGATCTGCATGATCGTGGGCGCAATGGCTGTTATTCTTGGCCCACTTTGCGTTTGGATGAGCCGCACCAATAAGATTTCGCCAAACCTCGATTCCAGCAGCAACAATACGTTGCGTCGTATTGTTGAATGCCGTCGTCATCCTGGTGCTCGTTTCGGCATTATTATTGCTGAAATTGCAATTATGGTGGTTTTCGCTGTGCTGTCGTACTTCTGCATGCACACGTGGCACCAGACTGTGCTTGCTATTGTCTTCCTGATTTTCGTGGTCGCAGCACCACTGGTGATCAGCAACCTGTATCAGGAGAGCTGCCTGAACCACTTTATGAAGTTGAAGGATGGTTCGCTGAAGCACATTAAGCTGTTCGGCACCAACGCTTCAGCCGTGAAGGGCGAACCAAATGTGTGCCTGACTATGCCTGTAGACGGTATGGCATTTGAGGTGCTGTATAACTGGGTGTCGCCATATCTCGACTCGAAGCGCATGACGATTTACACCGTGCCACTCAAGATCAGTGTGCCAGGCGACACTATGCGCTTTGATGTACTGGTCATCCCACTGACGCAGCTGAAGGATGACGCAGTGCTTCGCAAGCAGTTCAAGCGTGAATGCAAGATCGTTGGCGCCGGTTCTATCGGCAAGCTGCTTGGCGACGAGTAATTGTTGCTGCCATAACCCGTATTCAAGAAATCGCCTGAGTCCCAAGCTCAGGCGATTTTTTATTGCTTCATGTGCGCACGTAAGCGATTTATCTTCTCTTACGCACGTAAGCGATTTACTATTCAATCCCGCACGTAAGCGATTTACCTACTTTCACGCACGTAAGCGATTTATTTGCGCCATTTAGCGCTGCACCACGAGTGGACTGATCAGATGCTGGACTCAAAAGGGGCATAAAAGTACTTAGAGATTGGCAAAAAGTAAATAAGAAAACATTGAATTTGAATACGTTCTCAATGCTTTATTACTTGGTTAACTATTGATTCCCCAATAGTTCACCTACTGTTCATCTAAATCGTCTTGAATGCGATGAAATACCCCCTAGGATAGGTAGTACCGAAGCAAGGAAATCGACCATTAGCTTGGATACTCAACGAAAGAGATCTGAACGCAATGGACCGAATAAATGCTTCACGATCGCAAAAAGTAGGGATGTATTATGAACAACTTTATTTCGACGTATTTTACAAAGTCGTTAAACGCAGTCGATAATCAAATGACACAAAACGGCATTGACCATGATTTTGGTAGCAGCATTATGCTGCGCGGTATTACCAAGTCATATGACGGTGTAACCGTTCTTGATGATGTGACGCTTGATATTGAATCTGGTGAGTTGCTGTGCTTGGTTGGAGACTCAGGTTGTGGCAAAACTACGCTGCTGCGTTGTATTGCAGGACTTGAATCCCTTGACGCAGGCAATATTTATGTAGGTGGCGAGCGAGTAACTGATCGTATGCCAAATCGTCGTGGCATCAGCATGGTGTTCCAGGATCATGCGCTGTTCCCAGATCTGACCGTTCGCGAGAATGTCTCGTTTGCTCTGCGATTCAAGGGACTTCGTAAGAAGGCTCGTCTGGCAGCTGCTGATGAAATTCTTAATTTGCTCGGTTTTAGTGATCTTGCTGATGCGAAACCAGATGCGTTGTCTGATGGTCAGCAGCAAATTGTGGCGCTTGCACGAGAATTAGTGCGTCGTCCACGCGTCTTGCTGCTTGATGATCCTCTGTCTCGTGTTGACCCAGTGACGCGTGCTGCTTTGCGCCGTCGTTTGCGCACAATTCAATCGCAGTTTGATATGACGATTGTGTTGGTCACACGTGATCAGAATGATGCTTTTGATATTGCAGACCGTTTGGCAGTAATGCGAAATGGAACTATTGAACAGGTCGGAACGCCATACGACGTGCTTGAGCATCCATTGACTTTGGATGTGGCAGAAATTATGGCGCAGCGCAGCAATATCATCGCTCGTCCGCTGAATTAAATGGTGCAGCTCATTGCAGTGAACATCTGAATTCAGCACTGAAAACTTCATAAGGATTCCGTTTGATCGCAACGGATAGCGAATACTTGCTTGTATCGTTCTCTGCACCCCGACGATACAGGCAGTTGGGCTGGGCCGCGATCACCAGCCCTTACTCCTCGGGCGCGTGACTGCATGGGGCAGGTCACGCGCCCTTCTTTTATTTCCCGCACATAAGCCTGTTATCTTCACCTTATTATTTGCTTAAACAAATGAGCTATAAGTCCGCGCACGTAAGCTAGTTATCTTCAACTCCCTTTACACATGTAAGCCAGTTACACTTATCTTTTCTTTCTTGCTTATGTGCGGGACAGGGTGAATGGCCGCCAGCTCTCGCACTTAAGCCATTTATAAAAATCTATATTTCTCGCTTATGTGCGTGAGTGGAGTTGGCTGGGGTTTCTGATTTATGTGCGTGAGTGGAGTTGGCTGGGGCTTTTGGCTTATGTGCGTGGGAGGAGTTGGTTGAGGTTCTTGGTTTATGTGTGTGAGTGAGTTGCTTTTTGGCATCTCTTTTATGTGTGGGGAGATGATTGATTTCTGTGATTGCTGCAAATAAGTGCGCTTAGCGAAGGACTCATGTAGGTGCTATACAGATTGATTCGGCATTGATACGATGAACGCCAGAATGAGTACAGAGAGCAGTCGATTTTGCGAGGTGTTGAGTGACTAAACCATTGCGATTTCGTAAAGACGGAACATTCCGTGTGCTTCAATTAGCTGATATTCAGGATGGTCCAGCTGTTAGTCCAGATACGATTGCGCTTATTGATGCTGCGATTGAACGCGCAGAACCTGATCTGGTAGTGCTTACGGGCGATCAGATTCGTGGATATGATCCTGCATTTGCTGAGTATTACCAGAACCGTCAAGGCGATGAGCCGGGTACACCGCAACCATTCGGATCGTATATTGAACGAGCACTCACACACGGTGACGTACGTACGCAGTGGTGGCGTCGAGTACAGGATGATATTGAGCAGGATCCTCAAGCGGCCCATGAACGCGCACGCCAAAAAGTTGAGGCATGCGTAGGCTCATTCTTGGAGCCTATTGTTCGCCGCGGCATTCCATTCGCAGTGACGTACGGTAATCATGATTTCCAGTGCGGTATCAGTCTTGAAGAACAAGATAAGATTTATCAGTCATTTGAAGGCTGCATGAATCCGGTTGATCGTGCCAGTGAGGCACAACCGATGATGCCATCTTTGCGAAATGAAGCATCACGGAAGTCAAGAAGAAAAACAAGACGTCAGCAAGTCATTGCACTGCGTAACGCCGCACGTAGCTTAACAAGGCGCGTAAATTCCCGAGTGAGTCAAGGTCTGCAGAGGATTGCTGGGCAGACCAGCACAGACCAAAATCCTTTGTCTTGTGAACCAGGAACGTTCGCGCTCCCAATTCAATCCTCTGACGGAACGCATGCAGCAATGGCTGTTGTGCTGGTGAATTCTGGCGATTACGAGCCAGGCGGCGGATATGGAGCGCCGTCTCCAACGGCTATTCGCTGGCTTACACGAGTCATGAATGTGATGTCTGCTAATCGAGTGGGCAAAATGCCGGCAATCGCGTTCCAACATATTCCTGCGCCGGAAATCTATGACTGCTTGAAGCCTGTATCGCGGTTTACTGTCAATGGAATCCGTGGATACCGTAAGTTCTCGGACCGAGTTTTCGTTGTCGATAAACGTCGTTGCCGGCCGCAATCGACGATGAATGAGCGGCCATGCTGCGCCGAAAATAACGTCGGAGAAGTGCAAGCAATGCGTAATGCAGGCGGGTATTTCGCATTATATGCGGGACATGATCACTCGAATACTTTTATTGGCGATATCGGCAATTTCGAGCTCGGCTACACGCCAACGGCTGGATTCACCTCATACGGGCCGAAAAGTAGTGATCGTGCGCTGCGATTGTTTGTATTCAATGAACATCATCCTGCACAGTATGAAACAAGATTACTCAAATATGGTGATCTCATTGGACGCCTGCCTATGAAACCAGTTCGCGTGCTCCTCGGTGAAACCATGGTCGCTGATGTAAGTTCAATCGGCAACTGGTTACGCAATGCCAAGGTTCGTGCAGTGCTTGGAGCTGTTGCAACGTATATGGTCGCATCGAAATTTATACGGTACTTGGGGAGTAAGCGTTCATAAAGTGTGCGGCTTAATCCCGCACATAATCGCGTTACTGCTAACCGCACATAAGCAATTTGCCTTTTACGCACGTAAGCGACTTACCTCTCTGCGCACATAAGTAACTTGCTTCTCTACGCATGTAAGCGAAATACAAAAAAGACCGTCGAATTACCGGCGGTCTTTTTTGCTTAGTGAAATCGGCTTATTACATCAAATAACAAATAGGCCGAAGAATGCTGCGAGGAACAGCATAATGAGTGCGCACAGAATGACGGAACCAATGGTGAGCCAATATTCACGAAGCAGGCGGATAGCATGACGTTTTGGATGATTTGGCAGACGCAGCGTTGTTTTGCGTCCCACGATGCGAATCAACATAAATGAGAACACAAGTACGCTAAGTGCGGTGCCGATTTGCAGAATGTGCCACCAGAAGTGCATCTCGTCAGCTTGATCCTGAAGGTTCAGTGCGGTTTTCAGTGCGAACACAAAATAAGCAATGAAGCCAGCAGTTAACGCAATTGAGAGCAGCATCGTCGATGAAACGAGTACCTTGGTGCTCTTTGACACAGGTAATGGGCGTTTTAGCGACGGAATATGCATACGATGCCGTGCACTTGGAATCGATGCATGCTGCGCATCACTTGATGAAGATGCTGTGTGGAACGTACCTGATGCAACAAGTTGCTCGTAACGGCGAATGCGGCGGGTGCGATACACATTAATAATGTCGCCAACAATCCAGAACACGAGGGAAAGTACACAGAGCAATACCTCGAGAGCACTCAGAATGATGATCACGTTAATTGAGGTGATCAGACCTGGCGTAATTGTGCTTGGCGCAGCCCATTCTTGGAATGGCTTATCACCAGCAACAAGTGGAGTCTGCCAATCATCAGTTTTCGTGCCATTCGCTACTGCATGCACCCAGTCTTCTAGGTTATGTGTGTAATTCGGCTCAAGTGGCAAATCCGGCTTAGCTTGCATAGAGCCCATGCGCATTTGGTGATTCGTAGGGTAGTAGCGAACCGTAACGTTAGTGTTGCCGTTTTCGCGGCCGGTACGAATCAGCATGGCTGCGCCCTGTTCCACAGGCATTGCAGGATCTTTAGTACCGTAATTGACGAGCAATGGCATCTTGAATGCAGACAAGTAATGCTCAGCATCGAAATCAGCATAATTCAGATCGAGCATGCCAAAGTTCATACTCGTAATCTTTGGAACAATGCCAATAACGCCCTTAGGTGCGCCTGCAATATGCAGATATGCTGTGGCGGCCATGGCCATTTGTTGGCGAGGAGACACAACAGGGGCTGATGTCAGCACAGCAAAGGCCAGTGATGGATCCTTAGATGCCATAACTGAAGAAATCCAAGTGCCTTCTGATTCGGCATATAGACCGACCTGAGCAGGATTAACACCTGACGTATGACGTAGATAGTTCACGCCGTCCAGATAGTCATCGGCCATTGCAACGTAATTACGGTCGCGGAATGTGTAGTTATCAAGGCGCTTATCTTGCACCAGCGTGGTGATACCAGAGGAAGCCATAGCGTGAGCAATATCGCCAAAGACTTCAGAAGCCTTACCAGTTCCGGCACCATGCACGAACTCTACTGCTGGATGGTTTTGCGGAGCATTAATAGGTTCTCGAAGGATTGCGTTGACTTGCACGCCATCACTAATCGTGAGCTTGAGCGGCGTAGTACGCACTTCGTAGGTGCCTTCTTGCGTAGTAGCACCGAGTTTCGATTGAATTGCAGTGTCTGCATCCGTAACCGTAATGTGTCCAGAAAGACGGTGGACAGACCAACGAGGTGCCATCACATACGAAAGTGCACCAAGGATAGCGAATAGCACGATAGCTACTCCGAGACTCCACGCAATAGGCTTGAGCTTGCTCTGCGAAGTGCCCACGCAAATACCTCTTCTACCAGAATGCAAAAGCGCGCTTCAAACGTATGCGTCCTCCAGATTCTCTCAAATCATGTGAAAAATACGCATGCGTATAAGCGTACAAATATGACCAATTTCTCTGGACATTGCATTTTAGGAGAGGGGTTGCAACATCTAGCGATGCGCGAACAAATCGCTTATGTGCGGGAGTGTAAGGCTAGTTATGTCTAACCTCGTTCTACACATTGCTGCCTGCTCAGATCTATGGCCTACACAAAATAATCCCGCACATAAGCCAGATATAGAGATAACGAATCAATCTTTTTGCATTCGTTGGAACTGGCTTATGTGCGGGAAGGTTTTACAGTTGCTTTATGTGCGTGAGATATGGAATCGATCTAGTTGAGCTGCGCAACCTCAGGTTAGGCCTGGGCGGCTTCCGCGCTCGCGAGATCTTTGAAACCAGCAAGTTCTATAGTATTGCGCACCGTTTGCTGGGTAAGATTTTTGCCATTCTGCACATAAGTAAGAATGAGCTGATTATAAAGATTTAAAGTTTTATCACTGTACGTGCTGAGTTCGCCACGTAAATAAGTTTCGAAAGAAGTTTGTGCGTCGCTATCTTCTCGCGTCTCGAGTACGCGCATAGCCGCGCCAAGGTGTGGATATTGTGCGCGGAATTCTCGCGCCCATTGAATTTGTTTAGAAATAATTTGTTCTTGCATAGTGACTCGCTGCTTGTCTAGAACAGACAATGCCTGCTTAATCTCCCGATCGTAAATCTCTGGATCCGTGGTAATCATCATTCGCGCATACTTTTCGGTAATAAGATTGCGTCCGACTGCTCGTGCTCGTGTGAGATCAACGAGATACGACTCCAAAAGGTTGTCTGGCCACGTCATAAATTGACTCATGCGCATGAGTATGAACTGTGGGTAGTTGTTCTGGCACTCTGCGCGACCGTCTCGTCCCTGCGTTTGCTGGAACATCTGCCATTCGGCATCCACGATCGCTTGCTGCATTTCGCTGCGTTGCATGGTTCTTCCTTCTTTCTTTTTCTATTGATTTCTGCCAACCACAGAAATCACAAAAACTATTGAAATGGCTTTATTTATGGAGTGACGGATCAGACGAACTGATGTGTTCTTCGACATAAGGGCGTTGCCACTCGAGGAACGTGTGTGCACTCGAAGTGAGCCCAGCCGCCTGCAATCCGCACGTAACGCGATTACAAATCAATTCGATAGTTTCTGTAAGTTCCTTACGTGCGGGGGAGTCGGGGTTAAAGCAGGCTTCAGAACTGAGCTGCAGAATGTGCTCGAGAGGATCGCACACATCGTCAAGCATCATGGCTGGTCGTGCACTGAGCTTGCGAAGCGCAGCAAACTGCCACTTGTAATACGGGCAATAACCAGCACGAATTGGTTCGTTCATCAGGAAAACAAGCGATGTAATAGCATGCACGAATTCAGTGATGCAGAGCATGGCTGCTGAAGCATCGTTACGTGCAAACATGCGAGGTAGATTGGCTTGACCACCTTGTGAGGCCATGCCAAGACGTCGTGAAATTAGTGCGATACGAACATCATCAGGCATCAACAAGAAGGCCTGGCGAGCTTTCGAAAACGCACCTAATGGATCTGCAAAAATACGACCATTGGTTGCAGTTGCCAGTGTTGTCTCATCCAGCATGAGCCATAAGTGCGGCTCATCAGAGCGTGGAGCCTGTGCCTGGCCTGTTAAACCCTCAAAGAATTGAGGAATGCTAAATACACCATCACGAGCAGTTCGGCCCTTACTCTGTTCCTCCTGCACATAAGCCAGTTGCCCAAGCTGCTGCTCATTGCCATGCTCCCGCACATAAGCGAGTTGTGTGGTTTCGTAAGCATTTTGCAGGGTCTGGCCGTATTGCACGAAATCTTCAGGAGTCAGCCAAATACAGACACGCGGAAAGAAATCATGATCTTGCGAAATCTCGTCATCGAATCCGAAGCATTCTGACCCGTGGCCCACGAGACCAGCAGCAATACGAGGAAGCAGTTCAGGGAATTCTTGTTCCAACATAGGGCGTACTGCTGTATTCCAAAATTCTCGAGACAGTTCCATACCTGTTTGGCGAGGAGCCATTGGCTGTTGAGACTCGCTTATGTGCGGGGAAGAAGAGGAAACTTCGGCATGGACTTGATTAGCCATCTCTTCAATAGAATGTACGTACTCTGCAAAATCCTTGGTACGAATGGAATCTGGACCATAATTCAAGGCCAACACGTCAATTGCGCGGCGTAACGAGGGGAGTGCTTCATCAATACGACCAAGCTCCACGAGGACGTTGCCATAGGTGATTAAAGCAGCTGCCGCATGGCCATCATTATCTTGATTACAAGCATGGAAGGCATCGAGTGCTTGCTGTGCTGTAGTAAGTGCTTGGTGCAATGACTGCAGCACTTCCATTTCGCTTACGTGCGGGGAAGATGTGGCAGCCTGCTTATGTGCAATAGCCTGCCAAACTTGCGCCAGATTGGTTAATGAAGAAGCGATGTCGAGGTCGCGCTGTGTATCAGGAGATTGCTGCTGCATAATACGCAATGCCTGTTCGAGTTCATCGCGTGCTTGTTCTGGACGATCGGTTTCCATGAACAACATAGAACGATTATTGTGCAGTGCAGCAAGCGTGCGATCATTTGGATCACAGATGTTCTGAGCTGCGGCAAGTGCCTGATCATACAAATCTTCGGCCTGATCATAATGCTGAGCTGCTCGCATAGCAGTTGCTGCATTAATCAGCGTTGTAACCCAAGTTGGCGTTCCCGTAAGTCCCATGCGAATAGCGAGCTCAAGAGATCGCTGCACAATCCACTGATTCTCATCATGACGTTCCTGAGAACGATAGAAGCCCATCGTTTCATTCAATACGGCTAATAAACCCGCATTATCTCCGGCATTCTCCGCAGTGACCATAGCTTCCTGCAGAAAATCATCGATACGTTCTGGCGAGGCATGCTCAGCAAACAACGCATCGAGAGTTGTCATAAATTGATGAGTATCAAACTGTTGTGTCACCTTTGACTCCTCATACCAGTTTTACGTGAAAACTTACGTTCACTTCTATGAATGAAATGTACGCCGGATACTGCTCATTCATAGTTTCAAACAATGAGACGATAAGGCACTCGGAGGCCGTGAGGTAAGTATTTCTCAAATAATGCGACGGACAGTAGCCCAATGTGTAAGTTCTGTGCGATTTGAGAGCTGGAGCTTGCGAAGTACTGCACTCATATGAGTTTCTACTGTTTTTACGGAGATGAATAATTCCGCTGCAACTTCGCGATAGGTGTACCCGCGTGCGATGAGTCGCATCACTTCTTGTTCTCGAGTAGACAGTCGATTGAATTCATCATCATCTGCTGAATCAGCATCACCAGCCCGACTACCAATGGACAATAATGGATGCGGTGCTGCAATTACTTCAGTGCAGAACACCTCGTGATTATTCGCAGTAGTTACACGGATATGTTTTGTATTCGGTTTTGCTTGCTGAGCGATAAAGCTTCCATTTCGTTTAAATAGTAGCGATTCGGAAGGTTACAGTTTCTAGCAAACTTGTCATATTTCTCATGAACCTACTATCGCTGTAACCGTCGCTGATGAAGTATCCCATTCTGTAGCGCTTAAGAAGAAATCAAACAAATATCTGAGTGGTAACCTCGAAACCATGGAAGAGCACCAAACACAGCAATCGCCAGTGAACAAGCAGTCGTCTAGCGATGCACAGTCAAGGAAGACGCAAACCCAGCACAATATGCAGGCTCAACAGCCACAGGCAAATGAGCATCAGCCTGCAACATCCAAGAACCCAGCTTCACCGCGTCGCTCACTTATGGATATTGATGCTTCTGCTATTAAGGTTTCACCGTCGGTACTCGAACAAGAACGTCGAGAAATGGAAGCTCGCGCTCATAAGCTCAAGCGCAACCGTATCTTCTTAGTTGCCGGCGTGATTGTTGCCGCTATCTGCATGATTCTGCTCGTTATTATGTAGAGGCCGTTCACAAGATCTAGTATTCGACGTAGTGCTGGGTTTATGTAACTCACTTATGTGCGGGACTTTCGTAAGACGCTGAACATTGTAATGAGGTGAGAGTTGCGGGCTAGGGTAGTCGGTATGACTTCCCAAACCCAGCAAACTCCCGCCTCACATTTATTTGAGGCAACAGGGGTAACATGCCAGATTCCGTCGGAGAACGGATCTCGCACGATTTTTGAAGACCTTAATTTTTACGTTGACCGAGGCGAAATCGTTGATCTTACAGGTCCTTCAGGCTCTGGAAAATCAACATTATTAACTGCATTCGCACGTCTTAATGTGCGTACCAGTGGCACGTTTACTGTGAACGGCGTGGATTCATCGACTATGACACCACAGCAATGGCGAGAGCAGGTATCGTATTTGCCTCAAACATCCACACTTATGGGATCAAGCGTGGCTGAAGCAATCCGCTTGCCATTTACGTTCAAAGTACGCATGGGAGAAAGCGAACAATCAGCAGAAGAAGTACTCCCGGATACAAAAATTCGAGCCATGCTTGATTCCATCGGCTGTTCGGATATCAATCTAGACCGAAAGCCGCGTGAACTCTCAGGTGGTCAGGCTGCGCGAGTCTCATTAGCACGTACTTTATTAACCGAGCCAAAGGTCCTACTTGCTGATGAGGTAGATGCTGGTTTGGATCCTGAGAATGCTGATCTTGTAGGCCAGATCATGCAAGAAGCTGCAGAACGAGGTATGGGAATTATCCGAATTCGCCATCGTGCAACTGATCATCGTGCTACGCGCATGTATGAGCTCGCGCATGGTCAACTCAAGGTAATTTCCGCTGAAGATGCAGAGCAGGGAGGCGAAGCGTGAGCGGCAGTATTGCTAGTACATATACCGTCATTGACGTATGGGGTCTCGTGCTGGCCATGGTTATGGTCTGCGCTGCGGCGGGTATTTCAGTTGCAATGAAGTTGGGCGTCGCGCGCTCGCTGGTATGGGGATCGGTGCGCTCGCTGATTCAGCTGCTCGTCATGGGCATTGTGCTGACCTATATCATTCGTTGGAATAATGCGTGGATAACGGTCGGATTGCTATGCGTTATGGTGCTTGCAGCTGCTCAGATTGCGATGGGCCGCGCCAAAGGTGCGCCAAGTGGCATGATTGGTATCGTTCTGCTGTCTTTGGCCGTCACCATGTTGCTCATGATTACGGTCGTTGTAGAAATTATTATTCGACCAAAGAACTGGGCTTCTCCGGAATTGATTATTCCAATTACTGGCATGCTCCTAGGTAATGCAGTCTCAGCTTTGGCATTGGGACTGAACCGATTCTTTGATTCGATGCGAGAACGTGCTGATGATGTACAGACGATGCTTGCTTTAGGTGCGACGAAGTGGGAAGCTGCACGTCCTTCAATTCGTAATTCGGTCAAGCTTGGATTGCTGCCATCTATTGCAAAGCTTGAAACATCAGGAATTGTCATGATTCCAGGCATGATGGCAGGCCAGATTATTTCTGGTGAGAGCCCATTCCAAGCAGCGAAATATCAGTTTGTATTGCTTACGGGTATTGCTGCACTGACGCTTGTTGCGGATGCCATTATTTTGGCGCTGGTATATAAGCGCTGCTTCACGTCGTATGACCGTTATTTGGTACCACCGCCAGCTCCAGCGCTTTCACTGAAAACGCTCAAATCTATGTTCCGCAAGGATAGCTTGAAGCACTTGCTTGAGCACGGTACTGATTCTGCTACAAAGTCTGCTGATAAAGCAGAGAAGTGAGTATTGCTACACCGCTGTTCACTGCGAAGCTCCGTTAAGATACTCACGCTGAACAGTTGAGCCACTCGAGCAGCGAAATGTTGTGAGATTGACATACTGAGAAAAGCCGAACCGCACATAACGCGATTCGGCTTTTTCTTGCTCTACAGCAAGTTCGTCTGCAGCGCACAAAGAAGAGAGAGTAATTCGCTTATATGCGGGGAGAAAGGTCGTTTATTTTGGTAAGCCATTCTTGTGCCTGGTAATTCGCTTATGTGCGTGGATGGAAGTGGTTCAACTTCGAAGTTCACAACGTTGAAGATGCAAATCGCTTATGTGCGGGTATAGCTAAATGGCTATGAAAAGCTATGAAAATAGGTACAAGAAAACCCCAGAGAAACCTGCTCTCTGGGGTTAAGAAGTCGGGCTGGCGAGATTTGAACTCGCGGCCTCTTCGTCCCGAACGAAGCGCGCTACCAAGCTGCGCCACAGCCCGATTGTCCTACGGACAACGGTCGACATTTTACGCTTAAGTGTGGATTGGCAAGGTTTGGTGTGTTGGTGGGGTGGTGTGTTGTGCTATATGCGTGAGTGTTCTGCCGCGGCGGTAAACTAAGTCGTGGCCGAGAATGGTGAGCATATGTGTGGCGTGAGTGATTCTGCCGCAGCTCCAGAAATTAATGAGATTGATGTGACAATGACTGAAACGCAAGAAATTTCTGAACAAAATAACTCTGAAGAAAACGAGCAGACGCCAACCATGACAACTGTGGAGCGTGCTGAACTGCTGCTCTCGCAAGATAAGGCGATTCGTGAGCGTATCGACGCTGGCGCAACGCTCGACGAGGCTATTGACCCGTCGAATAAGGAGTTTGGTCCAAACGCTCACCCTGAGCAGGTGCAGATGCGCGTCGCTAAGCGCGCCATGATGCTCAAGGATGGTGAGAACCCTTACCCTGTTACGCTCGACGTGACCGACACGATTGAAGACGTTCGCAAGAAGTATGACGGCAAGCTCGAGCCAGGTCAGGAGACCGAGGACGTTGTCGGCATTGCAGGCCGCGTGCTGTTCATCCGTAACGCTGGTGGCCTGTGCTTCGTGCAGCTCGCAGCAGGCGATGGCACGAAGATTCAGGGCATGCTTTCGAAGAAGGAACTTGGCGCTGATTCGCTGAAGCGTTTCAAGCAGCTCGTGGACCTTGGTGATCACCTGTTCCTCAAGGGTCGCGTTATTGCTTCGAAGACCGGTGAGCTTTCGGTGTTCGCAACTGAGTGGGCAATCGCTGCTAAGGCTCTGCAGCCACTGCCAGCTCTGCACAAGGAACTCAACGAAGATACGCGTACGCGTAAGCCATACATCGGCATGATCGCTGACGAGCGTATCCGCAACATGGTGCGTAACCGTTCGAAGGCTGTTGCTTCGCTGCGTCACACGTTTGAGAACCACGGCTTCCTTGAGGTTGAGACGCCAATGCTGCAGACGATTCACGGTGGTGCAGCTGCTCGTCCATTCACGACGCACATGAACGCTTTCGACCTTGATCTGTACCTGCGTATTGCTCCAGAACTCTTCCTGAAGCGCTGCCTCGTTGGTGGTATTGATCGCGTGTTCGAGATTAACCGCGACTTCCGTAACGAGGGCGTTGACGCAACGCACGCTCCTGAGTTCACGATGGTTGAAGCTTACGAGGCTTACGGCAACTACGACACGATTGCAAAGCTGACGAAGGAGCTCATCCAGAAGACGGCTATGGACGTGTTCGGTTCGCTCAAGGTCACGCTGCTTGACGGCACGGAGTACGACTTCGGTGGCGAGTGGAAGCAGATGAGCATGTATGACTCGCTGTCTGAAGCACTCGGCGAAGAAGTAACGCCAGAGACGAGCATTGATAAGCTCGGCGCTTGGGCTGACAAGCTTGGCGTAGAGCGCGATGAGGTCGAGAACCGCGGCAAGCTTGTTGAGCACCTGTGGGAGCACTTCTACGAGGACAAGCTGTACGAGCCAACGTTCGTGCGTGACTTCCCAGTTGAGACGTCGCCACTCGTTAAGGGCCACCGCTCCAAGCCAGGCGTTGTGGAGAAGTGGGATCTGTACGTGCGTGGCTTCGAGCTGGCAACCGGTTACTCCGAGCTCAACGATCCAATCGTTCAGCGTGAGCGCTTCGTTGCTCAGGCTAAGGATGCTCTGGCTGGCGATGAGGAAGCTTGCGATATCGATGAGGACTTCCTTGAGGCACTCGGCGTGGGCATGCCACCTGCAGGCGGCATGGGCATGGGTATCGATCGTCTGCTGATCGCTCTGACCGGCGCCACTATTCGTGAGACGATCACGTTCCCTCTCGTTAAGCCTCTGGCTGCTTGAGTTTTCTAGCTGAGTTTTAATTTCTCAGTTTGCAAGAAGCGGTGATTCCACCTTCGGAGTCACCGCTTTTCGTATATCAAGGCTGTTACGCAGCTACTTCCGCACATAAGTGGGATGCAATAAATTTCATACCCCTGCGCATAAGTGAGATGCAGTAGACCCTGTGTCATGCACGTAAGAGAGATACATTAAACCCTGTTGTTACACACGTAAGTGAGATAGATGTTTTATGTAATTTAGGGGGTATTTTTCTCACATCGTTCGTATTTTCAGCAGACACTCAGCAAACTCTCCTTAATCTTGGGGTAAAGAGTGAGCCGATATACCGAAAAGAACGTTGGTATGCGGCTACAGTGGCAACTAGTGAGTAGTCAAGCGGATACGTTCAGATCTAAAAATTTGCGAGCCGCTTGGAGAAAACGTGAGTTAGTCCCAAGGAGGAACCATGGAGCAGAACTCCGAGCAAAAGAATGGAATGGCTCAGCCAACACAGGCAGCACAGCAGGCTCAGCCAATGCAGCATGAGCAAGCGGCTCAGCCAGCACAGAATGTGCAGAATCAGAACCAGCATGATGTTTCAGAAGGCCCGCTGATGGCTCAGCCAGGTCCTCCAGTGATGCCTCCAATCGAGACGCAATTCCCTGGTGTGGATCAGGGCCTGCCTGGATACGAACCATCTATTGCCGAATATGGCACAACGCCTTACGAGACTGCACAAGCAAGCCAGCCATTGCCAGAGTCTGCGAACGTAGCAGATCAGGGAGCCTCGGATCCATCTGCACAGCAGATTCCTGTTCAGCAGGCACAGGCAGCTGGACAGCAGCAGAATGCGCAGAATGCGACGGCCCAGACGAATGCTTCAATGCCAAATCAATCTGCTCAGGCAACGAATCAGCCGACGACTCTGCAGACGCAAGGATTCCTTGCTTCGGCTTCTCGATCCGTCAAGATCGGTCATAAAGCATTCGATGTTTCGCTGTTGATCACGATTGTTGGTGCGATCATTTCGCTGATTGGAGTCTTTGTTCCATACGTTGGCATCTCGTTTATGGGACAAGAACGATGGGCAACGCTGATGAGCATGTCTACGACTGTTTCTTGGGTTGTTCTGGTGTTGCTTGCTGAGATTGTTATTCTCGCAGCTTGCAAGGAAGCCTTTGCCGCATTGGTGTTGAATGCCAACTTGGCAGTATTCATGGTGTTTGTTGTTTCGAATGCTTCTTCTTTGGCAGATATGACTGGCCAGAACGCCTACATGAAGGTACAAACTGGTGCTGCTCCATGGCTTCTGATTATCGGCATGATTGTGATGCTCGTCGGAACTATCGTGATGTTCTACAACCAGCACGGTAAGAAGCTCAACAACAAGAGGGTTGCTGCTATGCAGTCAGCTGTGAGCGACCAGTATGCTCAGTCGGTGAGCAACTACTACAACAATGTGCCAAATGCAGCAGCTGCTCCAGCTCAGGGACCAAGCGACGCATACGCTGCCTCGGTTAGCGATTACTACAATGCATCCGATGCACAGCAGCAGACTGCTCAGGGTCAGATGCCAGCATCTACTCAGGCATCTCAGGCAGGTCAGCCAAGTCAGCCAGCTCAACCAGCTCAGGCTCCAGTGTCTGCAGCTCCAGTGGCACAGTCTGAACAGCCTACGGTTCAGATGCCTGTAAACCAGAACGTTGCACAGGAGGCTCCAGCAGCAGCTGCTCCAGCCCAGACGAACCTAGTACAGGAGGATCCACAGGCTCCATCTCAGCAGAACTAATACGTAATTAGTTTGCATTCCTAGGTGCAGCGAGACATTAGTCTTGCTGCATCTTTTTTGTTGTTACGTCCTAGATGCCACCGCACATAACTCAAATCGAATGAACTTTAGTTTGCATAGTGTTAGAAGCCGCACATAAATCAATTGCCTTACGTGCGTGAGAGAAGAGCGTGAGATGCTGATTTCTGACTTATGTGCGGTGAGAGTATTTTTAAGTGGAGTAGAGATACGCGATTGGTAATCGTGATCAGCAATTAAGCATTTGCAATATAAGGCTTGGTATTTTCAATGACACTCACTGACTTCATTCAAGGGGCACGTTTGCGCACACTGCCACTTTCTGTGGCTGCTGTGGTGACTGGGACAGCTGCAGCCACAAACTGGATTTGTACGCAAGTCATGTTCAGTGGAATGAGCTTACGTGAGTTCTCTTCTTGGCGTGAGTTTATTTGCCCACTCCTGTTATGCCTAGGCGTTGCTGTTTTTCTGCAGATCGCAGCTAATTTTATGAATGATTATTCTGATGGCATCCGTGGCACTGATGACCATCGTGATGCCAATGCTCCTCGAAGACTCGTGGCACAAGGTGTAGCACCGCGTCAGGTCCTTCACGCGGCACAAGGCATGGTGGTACTCGCGTGCATCTGTGGAATCATCACGGTGATACTAACAGGGCGGTGGCCGCTGCTTATTCTTGGTGCAGTTTCTATTGTTGCGGCGTGGTTCTATGTGGGAGGAAGTCATCCTTATGGATATCACGGCATGGGTGAGATTTCGGCTTTTCTCTTCTTTGGACCTGTTGCCGTGCTTGGAACGCAGTATGCAATTTGTGGCAATCTAACATCTTTAGGACTTCTTGGCAGCCTAGAGATGGGACTCTTATCTATGGCAGTTTTGAGCATCAACAATCTCCGTGATGTAAAGAATGATGCTCAGTGTGGTAAACGAACATGGATGGTGCGTCTTGGTCCGCAGCGTGGAACAGTTTTGTTTTGCACGTTACTGATCATCTTTGTAGCGCTTCTTGTTGTGCTATGGATTGGTGCAGCTCGTTCATTTAATGGAGTTTCTGGCGAATTACTATGCGCCATCATTGCTTGTATTGGCACTATCTGCGCGGTTTTATTTGCTGCGAATGTAGCGCATCAGGTTGCAAATGAACGGTACGGCGTTGCAATGGCCATATGTTCCTCACTATCGCTTGTTTTTGCTGCAACGTATGCATTGCTGGCGATTGTGCTTGTATAGCCTCGTACTTCCTTTATATAGGTATATGTCTTATGTGCGGGAAAAGAGTAATAAAAAGAAGTACAAAGCTTTGAAATGAAGTGAGGAAACCCTCTAAAGAGGGGAGTGAGGAGCCTCAGTACACGGAAACGTGACGTTTTCAAGTAAATTTTGCGGAAATGTTACGGGTTTGTGCGGCCGTAACGTTAGACTGTGGAGTCATGACCTATAAATTGATTCTGCTCCGACATGGTCAGAGCGCATGGAACAAGACAAACCAGTTCACTGGCTGGGTTGACGTCCCACTGACTGAACAGGGCGTTGAGGAAGCCAAGAACGGCGGCCGCCTGCTCAAGGAAAAGAATGTCCTTCCAGACATCGTTTTCACTTCGCTGCTGCGTCGTTCGATCAACACGGCAAACATTGCTCTTGATGAGGCAGATCGCCTGTGGATCCCTGTCAAGCGCGATTGGCGTCTGAACGAGCGTCACTACGGCGCTCTGCAGGGCAAGAACAAGTCCGAGATCCGTGAAGAGTACGGTGACGAGAAGTTCATGCTGTGGCGTCGTTCCTACGGCACCCCACCTCCAGAGATCGATCCAAACGACGAGTACGCTCAGAACAACGATCCTCGTTACGCTGGCGATCCAGTGCCAGAAGCTGAGTGCCTGGCTGATGTCGTCGCTCGCGTGACGCCATACTGGGATGCTGAGATCGTTCCTGAGCTCAAGTCCGGCAAGACCGTCATGATTGCTGCTCACGGCAACTCGCTGCGCGCAATCGTGAAGATGCTGGACGAGCTGACCGAGGATGAGATTGCTAAGGTGAACATTCCTACGGCAATGCCGCTGGTCTACGAGCTCGACGAGAACATGAAGCCAATCAAGAAGGGCGGCGAGTACCTCGATCCAGAGGCCGCTGCTGCTGGTGCTGCAGCTGTGGCTGCACAGGGCCAGTCCAAGTGATTGACTGAATAGTTTTATAGAAAAGACCCGTCTTTATGGCGGGTCTTTTTGTTTTGCTGATCAGGCTGAACACAGTAGTAGACGGAATGTTATGTGGCATCCGCACATACTGCAGTTGGCTTATGTGCGAAAACACCCATAGCTTTTATGGGGGTAAATCCGAATTTATTCCCGAAATATAGCGGATACGCGAACAACAGAACTCGGGAGTACTGACGGCTATGGTTGCTTGGCAGAAGTTAAAGAGCTTGATAAGACAGAAAGAAGGTCATCATGAAGGCGTATGTCGTCGAAAATGAAGAAGCACGTAGCTTAGACCAAGTCGTTCTGAAGGATATGCCAAAGCCAGTCCCGGCTAAGGACGAAGTGCTCGTTAAGGTGCACGCAGCTGGCCTGAACCCAGTTGATTACAAGCTTGTTGAGGGTGGCGTTGAGAAGTGGACGTACCCACATGTACTAGGTTTGGACATGGCCGGCGAAATTGAAGCCGTGGGCGAGGACGTGACCGACTTTAAGATTGGCATGAGGGTCTCGGGCCATCTGAACTTGGTGAAGGATGGCTGCTTCGCTGAATACGTAGCTGTTCCAACCTACGAGCTGGCTGAAATCCCAGAAAACGTGACGTATGAAGATGCTGCAGCTCTGCTGTGTGGCGCTTTGACCGCATACCAGGCTATCGAGCGCAAGCCAAATCTGAATAATGTGCATACGGTGCTGGTCCAGGCCGGTTCTGGTGCTGTTGGCTCGCTGGCAATTCAGTTCGCTAAGCTCCACGGTCTTGTCGTCGCAACGACGTGCTCGACTGAGAAGGTTCCTTTCGTTGGCTACACGAGCGCTGACCACATCATCGATTACAAGACGCAGGACGTTGCTAAGGAAATCGATGAGTTCACGGATGGTCACGGCGTGGACCTCATTGTGGACCCTGTGAGCGGCGCAATGGCTGAGAAGGACTTTGACATGTTGGCATACAACGGTCAGCTGGTCACGATTGTGGATGTTCCACCAATCGATGCAGATCGTATGTTTAACAACGGCTTCTCGTTGGATGTTGTTAACCTTGGCGGCGCACACGAGTCCGGTAATCCTGAACAGAAGCGTGATCTCGGCCGTATGAACGCAGAGGTGCTGAAGCTGGCATCCGAGAATGAAATTGATCCATTGCTCGGTACCGTGTTGCCATTCGAAAAGCTTGTGGATGGCCTTCGTCAGATTAAGAACCACGAGAACTTCGGCAAGCTCGTTGTCAGCTTCGATCACACTGAGCGTCTTCAGTAATTATGAGCTATCAAACTTACTCAGTTGAGTGAGTTGAATGTTCCATATTGAGGCATCTAATTATCTGAGAAATCAAGCATAAAAACGTCACGTAACTGTATTGGTTACGTGACGTTTTTATATAAGTAGTTGAGACTTATATCAGTTCAGAAATCTAGATATAGCGGCGGATGCTTGAACTAAATTTCTGCTGAGCTGATAGATCAGTCGATATCAGTGCCCTCGTCTGGCGTTGGCTCCTTCGTTGGATCGAAGCCCGAAACAATGTATACGACGCGGCGGGATGCAGAAACAGCATGATCACCGAGACGTTCCATAAAACGACCAATCAGCACAACATCGACGAGCTGCTGGTGCGTAACATTCCACTTGTCGTCAACGGCAAGTTCGAACGTCTTCTTATGAATCTGATCGAGTTTGTCATCGTCGCGAATGATCTGCTCAGCAACTTCGGTATCACGGTCAGCAAGCATCGTAACGAGACGATCAGCCGTAACGTCAAGGAAGTCCTGCATCTGCACGAACAAATCCTGAGCACTTGCAGGAATTGGGGACTGTGGGTACGTGCGGCGAGCTGCTTCAGCAATATGACGAGCCAAATCGCCCATACGCTCGAACGTCACCGACAGGCGCAGCGTAGCAACAATAACACGCAAATCCGTAGCCACAGGGCTCTGACGAGCAAGTAACTTCACACACTGATCAACAACAGAAGTTGCAATTTGGTCAGTTTCAACATCCATATCAATAACATGCTGGGCTGCATCCAGGTCCTGCTTTGTCAGTGCAACACCTGCGCAATGAATAGCGTCACGAACATTTCGTGCCAAGTGATCCAGATCATCAGCCACAGCCTTGAGCTCTTCGTTGAACAGCACGCGCATCGGCGGCCTCCTCCTTCATGTCGTCTACGTTTCCTAGAACGACAAAGCTTTAACTTCCATGCTTCTTGCAGAATACTGGTCGCTCCACACCACAGTTTAGAGGAAGACATGCCAGTTAGTGCGCATTCACATCGAATTCTACAGAAGTTCGACGCTTGTTCATGTTCAGCGAGTTTTTCTCGCTTATGTGCGGTGGAGTTAGTGAGTTTTATTTATTCCTGCTTCCCCACACATAAGACAAGTAGCTTATGTGCGTGATAGAAGGGTAGAGGAACGTCTATTTCTGCCCCGCACGTAAGGTAATTAGCTTATGTGCGGGAAGAATTATGAGTGATGTGAAGTATTGAAATCGGCGAAAAAGAGCGGAATGCTGTGATATGTGTAAGAATATGGCTATGCAACATCTGAATGGATCAACAGTCATATTTGTGGCGTTTATATTGCTTGGCATTGCTGCAGTACTCGGGCTGTGCGTGATCCTTTTCAGTTTTCTTTCCCCATTATTTGCGCGTTTATGGGATAGCACCATCTCGTCGGGTGCAGTGAGCCGTTGGTTCCGGAAGCTACGCCATGCAGACGATTCTCGTGATGACGAAGAATATGGCGATGATGTTGATGCAAGTGTTGCTTCATTATTAGCTTTATTACCCGCTGCGGCAATTGTTGTTGATGAAGACAACGAGGTTATTCGATCTAATCCTGAGGCATATCAGTTAGGTGTGGTGGCTAATGACGTTATCGTTGAGCCACAGATCGCAGATGCTGTGAAACATGTCCGTGAAACTGGCGGCATGATGTCACTTGATGTCACTACTTATACGGCAAGCTTGTTGCCACATGTAGCGGAAAAGAGTGACTCGAATGCTAGCGCTGTGAGCGCAGCAAAGAAGCAAAGTACGAGTGACAAAAATGCTCTGACACAAGAAGCTGTTGATAAAGAGGTGAGTAGGCCGAACTGGCTGAAAGTTCGTGTTGGCAGTATTGATGAACATTTTGTTGTGGTGCTTATTGATGATGTTAGTGAACGAATTCGCTTTGATCAGGTTCGTGACGACTTCATTGTTAATGTGAGTGAGCAGCTGCTTAAGCCTGGTGCGGATCTGCGAAAGCTGGCTGATTCTCTGGAACGTGGTGAGACGAGTCCTGATCAATTAGCGGAGGATGCACGACGAGTCCGTATTTCAAGTAATCGTGTAGACCATATGGTCTCTGATCTTCTGCTGCTGATTAAGGCGCAGGAACCTGTGCAGCCATCGAGTGAGAATATCATCAATCTGTTTGATACGGCTGTTCAGGCTGTTGATGCTTTGCAGAATATGTCGCATAGTCTTGATGTAACAGTCAAGGTTACAGGTGAAACAGATGTGCTTGTTCACGGTGATGCTGGCCAATTGCGGTCTGCAGTTACCAAGCTTGTTGAGAACGCAATGGAATACTCGTTTAAGGGCTCCATGGTTAATGTGATTGTTTCACGAGCAGGATCGGGCCACGATGCTCAATTGCGAGTTATTGATCGAGGTTACGGTATTCCTCTGCAGGATCAGGATCGTATTTTCGAACGATTCTATCGTGGGCCAGAACAACATGATCGTAATGATGATGGTGTTGGTCTTGGTCTTGCCATCGTCAAGCATGTTGCGCTTACACATCATGGAAGCGTTGGTGTATGGAGTCGTCCAGGTCAGGGAAGTACTTTCACGTTGCTGCTTCCTCTTGTATGAGATAGTGCCGTTATGTGCGGCTGGTGGAGCTAGTGAAGTAATCGAGAAATAAAAAAGAGGGCTTAAAGCCCTCGAAAAATGCCGTGAATTAACGAACTGAACTACTCACGAATCTGCACCCAAACGGCGGTAATCCCATCGATCGAAGAATTCCCAAATTAGCAGGCAGATACCGATCACTACGCCTGAAATGGTGATAACTAAAGCTGAGTGCATGTTTTTATAGCCCATGTACATCATGACCAACACAACAATCAGCGCGATAACCCACAGCACCAGACCAACTGCGAAAACCTTATGAAGATCCACCTGAAATGGCTTAGGACCTGGCTTTCGAACGCTTGGATCATATAATGGTGCGAATTTCATGTCATTAACCATAGTCGATGGCCCTCCCGCACGTAAGCTAATTGCGTTATATGTGGGCATAGAAATGCTTCTTGCTTATGTGTGGCTTTAATGCGAATAAGACAACTGTGTTGTATGAGGAAGTAACGCAATATATTTTCACGCACGTAAGCGAAATACAGAATATCAGCAGAAAAGTCGGGTAGGCTGATGTAGATCGTGAGTCTTGAACTGCGCGAATTCATTCTGTAGCAGTGAATTGAGGACATCACTCTGTAGAGGATCAAGGAAGGAGATGACTCAGTATGTATACGATTCATCCCGTTCCTAAGCATTATGCATGGGGCTCACACGATCGTCTTCAGCATTTATTTGACCTTCCTCCGCAAGAAAGTGAAGGTCCTCTTGCTGAGATGTGGTTCAGTGGTCATACTGGATCGGCATCTATGCTCGAGATGCCGTCGCCAAAAGGAGAATCAACGCTGGTAAGCGTTCCTACGGCGATTGTGCACGATCCATTAGATATGGTCGGCCATAAATCTTCTGATGAATTCGGCCCAGTTTTACCATATTTATTCAAAATAATTTGTGCTCGTGAGCCGCTTTCTCTTCAGGTACATCCCATCGATTTTGAAGCTCGTGCTGGTTTTAATGAGGAAAATGCACGGGGAATTGCATTGGATGATCCGACTCGTTCTTTTAAAGATACGAATGCAAAAAATGAGATGGTTGTAGCGCTCGAACCATTCATGGCTTCTGTTGGATTTTCCACGCGAAACGTTGCTATGAAAAACCTGGCACTAGTAAACCATCCAGTGGCATTACGGATGTTAGCAGCACTACAGTCGACTAATGAAGGCGAGGTTTCTGCTGATTCTAAGCAGATAATGCAGACTGGCCTGGTAGATGGTGAATCGCACGATCTGGATCAATCAGAATCGACGAATTTTGGGGCGCAAGCTGCATTTGATAACTTCCAATCTGCTGATGTAATGATGCCAGTTGCTTCATCAGTGTGGCATCTTGGCATGAAACGAATCTTCCGTGCTTTCCATGCGGCAATTACTGCTGGTCCAGTTGATGCACAATTACTTCTTGATGCGCTTCAAGCTGGTCTCGGCAAAGCGACGGCAACGAAACAGATTCTGGCATTTGAATATGCAATACGTGCTGCAACCGCATTCCCCGGGGATGCTAGCGCACTAGCACTACTCATGATGAATCCTGTGCTGCTTGACGAGGGTGACAGTGTGTTCATCCCAACTGGAACTCCTCATGCTTATATTCATGGCATGGGTGCGGAGATTATGACGAACTCCGATAATGTGCTACGTGCGGGATTAACAGTAAAGCATAAAGATATTGAGCATTTACTGAAGTGCTTGAACTGCAAACCGTCAATGCCCATTGATCCTTCGGATACTCGCGTAGGACGTTTTTTGACTCGTGACATGGTGGTGTACCGACCGCACGTAAATGAGTTCATGCTTGTTTATGGTCGAGTAGATGCGCAGCATACGCCATGGCCAGTTTTGGATGCAATGGCTAAGCGTTATGACGCAATTGTTCGGCAGGTTAGCGGACATCCAACGCTACCGCACTTAGGACCTCGCATTGTTATGTGCACTCAGGGAGCTGTTAAGTGTGTGACTGAGCGAGATACTCGTGTTTTGCATCAGGGAGAAGCTGTTTTCGTTCCTGCTAGTGACGGTTGGCTTTCAGTAGATCCAGTAACTGACAGCAGTGCTGACTCTACTGGCTCATTTGTTGCAGCCTCTACGCCGTTCTGAGCGAAAAATAGCTGGTATGAGCTAGGCGGACTGTACTTAGATTGGCCTGCACATAAGATAAATGTTTTATGTGTGGGATGAGAATTGGCTAACAACGCCTTGGTAGCTAGTGAATTAGTACCTGCTTTATGTGCGGGAATGAGAAATAAGAGGGTTAAAGAAGAGAACTATTTTGCGGTAGTGAAATACGGATCGAATAGGTAAACATAGAAGAATAGAGCAATAAAAAAGGCTATGAATTCATTGGAATCCATAGCCTATATGTGTTCGTTCTAGAGCTAGAGTCGCTCGACTACGTAATCAATGCACTTGGTAAGGGCTCGTACGTCGTCAGGTTCTACTGATGGGAAGACGCCGATGCGCAGCTGATTGCGTCCAAGCTTGCGATAGCTATTGACGTCAACAATGCCGTTATCGCGGAGTGCAGCCAAAACGGCTTGATCAGAAACTGATGCATCAAGATCTACTGTCACAACAGCCTGCGAACGAGCCTTTGGATCCGTTACAAACGGTGAAGCATAATCACTCTGCTCAGCCCAGTCATAAATAATTGAGGCACTTCGTTGGCAGCGTGCAGTTGCCCATTGCAGACCACCTTGTTCGTTAAGGTAACGGACTTGATTCTCCATTAAGACAAGAGTTGCTAGAGCAGGTGTATTCAGCGTCTGATTCTTGCGAGAGTTTTCTATCGCAGAAGTTAGCGATAAGAACGGTGGGATCCATCGCGTGGATCCAGCCAATCCGACTCCCTGCTGAATGTGCTCTGCACGATCAATAGCTGCAGGGGAAAGAATGGCAACCCAAAGGCCGCCCTCTGCGCCAAAGGCCTTCTGTGGAGAGAAGTAATAGGCATCAGTTTGTGCAATATCAACGGGTAATGCGCCTGCGCCGCTTGTTGCATCGATAAGCGTTAATGCATTTTGTTCGGTACTGCCAGGAACTCGCTCGACTGGTGCAGCAACGCCGGTGGACGTTTCGTTATGTGCCCAGCAGTAGCAGTCAACATGTTCCGTATATTCAGGGAGCTTGTAATTACCTGGGTCGCAAGCATATATAACCGGATCCTCAAGGAATGGAGCAGTCTGAATAGATTGCGCAAGCTTTTTCGTGAATGAACCATATACGCCACATGCTGCTTTGCGTGTGACGAGATTGGCACAAATAATCTCCCAGAACGCAGAAGCACCACCGTTGCCGAGCACTACTTCATAGCCGTCTGGTAATGAAAAGAACTCAGATAAACCAGAGCGCAGTGATGCAACGAGTTGTTTCACAGGTGTTTGACGGTGCGAAGTTCCCAGTAGATGTGGGAATGCGTCGTTAAGAGCCTGCATCTGCGCGGGGCGTATTTTGGTTGGACCTGATCCGAATCGACCATCTTCAGGGAGCATAGATTGCGGAATCTGAATGTTAGACATGATCTCACCATAATCAATTCCTTATGTGCATGCCTAGAGTTGATCAGAAATGAGCATATTTTTCAAAAGGAGTGCGGTAAGCGTCGAAAGAAATGCGGCACTGATGATGTGAAGAGTTGATTGTGAGCTACATGATCGCTGTATATATAAGGTGCAGTTGTCTATATAACTCTGTCGTGTAGCGCTATTCCCTTGAGAACGGCTCCAATAGCTCCAATGTGTTTGAGTTTTCCATTTCGTTGTAACTGTCAATGTTTCAATAAAACAGACAATATGTTTGTTTGGAGTTGTCTTGTCGCCGATGGTGCTCTGCCTATAAACACTTGTTTCGCGTGATTGTTGCGGAGTAACTGATGTTGTGTCTCCAGAGTGGAACTGGGGGCTGATTGGGATATAGGTTTCTAGTTTATGTGTGTGAGCGTTGTAACTGGCTTAGGTGCGTGAGATGCAGCAACTGACTTATGTGTGGGTAGCTGTAACTGGCTTATGTGTGTGAGGGGAGAAGCGGCGAACTTAGGGGTGGTTGAAGGGGTGATTAACGGGGGTGTTTAGGCTATTTCGCTTATGTGCGGCGGGGATTAATGCAAATGAGAATTGACACGCCGTTGAAAATTGGTTTTGAGACAGATATATTCCTCTGTTAGCGAAGTGTGACTGGAATTACGCGAATCTCTGTAGTTTGAGTGCCTGAGCGCTTGTGAATATTTCATGTTCAATGTGTAATTCATCTGTGAAAACGTTTTATAAAAGTTGGGCTCTTCTATCCATCCGAGTATTGTGATCACTCGTGATCATCCGCATGTTGCTGATTTTCATAAGCAGAAAGAGTTTCTATGGAGCTCCAAACGGCTTTTTAACGAAACTTTTTCGTGGGTGCTCACCGTCCCTGTAGTCGTTTGAGGAGTAGTAGTTCTATATGAGGCATGCAGCCAGCAAAACCCATCGTGGTTCTGCCGCTATTAGCCGGTCTCGATCGCATGGAGCACACTCTGCTAAAGCCGTCCACAAGATGGCGAAGGTAGCTAAGTCCAATTCGCGCAATGCACAGTCCGCAGTGGCAGTGTTGCCAGAAGTGGAGCCTGCTCTTGCTGCAAAACTCAATGAAGTCGCGCCTATGACGCGTCGTACGCTGCGTATGCAGGCTAAGGCCGAGCAGCGTCGTAATACAATGCTTTCTTCTGCAGCACTTGCCGCACTGGTTGGTACTGCAGCCACTGCACTCGCACTGTCTCGAGCAAATAATGCAGATCATTTTGCTCTTGCAGACGGTGAAGCAACGACCACTACCATCACTCGCGTGAGCTCTGAAGCAGCATCTCGTTCTCAGACACGTGAGTCCCTCGAGAGCGGTATTGCTTCCGCAGATGAGGCAGATTCCAACCATTCTGATTGGAACTTAGGCTCCTCCAACGAAGTGACCGATCTGGATAATCTTTCTAAGTCGACAATCAATAACCCAGTTGTTGCTATGCGTATGGAGCATGGCGACAGCAAGGTTGCCCCGGCAGGATTCAATCCAAACCACGAGTCTGGTGACTACGCAAGCAGCTCGTATCCTTATGGCCAGTGCACTTGGTGGGCTTACACCCGCCGTGCTCAGCTTGGTTTGCCAACTGGTACTGCATTCGGTGATGCACGTAGCTGGTCGGCTTCTGCAGCAGGTCTGGGCTACTGGGTTGATCACGCTCCACGTGCTGTGGGCGATGTTGTGGTGTTCGGCCCAGGTCAGGCCGGTGCTTCAAGCGTTTACGGTCACGTCGCAGTTGTCGAGGAAGTCCATCCAGATGGCTCGATTAAGATTTCCGAATCCAATGTGAAGGGTCTTGGTGTTATTTCGGACCGTTCATTCTCAGCTGACGAAGCTAAACAATTCTCTTACATTCACTACTGATTTTTACCACCCCTTCCAGCAGAGCGGCATTGCTGGTGAGGGTGCGTAAAGCTATGTCGTATCCACAAAAATAAACAAAATTTAATGTGGAAAGCAGACCCCCACTTCACCTTGCAGAGGGTGAAGGCTGAACCACAGATAAAAATAGACACCTGAAAAAAGTGTGTCTGAAAGATGAGTGTTAACGGCTATTTCCCGCGGAATACTGCGGATTAGCCGTGATACGGTGGTGCACTGATGATTACCAAGAAACGCATTGCTTCTTTAATTGCAGTTTGTGTAGCTTCACTGACTCTGTCGTCAGTGGAGGCCCCTGCAACTTTTGCTGCTGATAATGCTTCGAACGCAAGTGACATGGTCACTTCCGCTCGTTCATTCCCTAAGGTCAACACGGTGAAGAAGAACCTCTATGTTGAGGCTTCGTCAACGAACGTTGATTCAAACTCTAACTGGGGTGGTCTTGAGCAGATGGACGTACCTCAGACTCAATCGACGAGCGAGAAGGAAGCTGAGGCTCAGGCTCAAGCACAGGCTGAAGAACAAGCTAAGGCTGAGGCGCAGCGTAGGGCTGATCAGGAAGCTGCAGCCGCATCGCGTTCGCAGTCTCGTGCTCCATTGGAGAACAATGCTGCCGCTTCGGTTCCTGCTGTTCCAGTGAGTGCAAATGCTTCGGCACTTTCCGCATTTGCAACGCAGTTCGTCGGAGCTCCATATGTCTTCGGTGGCAACCAGCCAAGCGGTTGGGACTGCTCCGGCTTTGTGCAGTACGTATTCTCGCAGTTCGGTATTAGCCTTCCACATAGTTCCGGTGCTCAGATGGGCGTTGGAACGCCAGTCAATAGCTTGGCAGAAGCTCGTCCTGGTGACATTTTGGCTAATGGTGCACACGCTGGTATCTACATTGGTAACGGCATGGTCATCAACGCACTGAACCCAGCTCAGGGCACTCAGATCACGAGTACGGCAGTGTTCTCAGGACCATTTGCAATTCGTCGTGTGCTGTAATTTCTAGGTAATCGTTAATCATCCTTCAACAGAAACCCGCCATTGAGGCGGGTTTTTGCGTATCTGGGGCATGCAAAACTGCTCGGCGCCGCAGATAAGTGAGAAAGCACAAACAAGCAGCAACTCCTACCACGGCAGTCTGGAAATAGTACAGATGTTGTATATATGCAGGGAATATTTGACCGGAGCATGTATTGTTATGCATAGTGAGCGCAAGGAAGAGCGTTACTGTCTAGGAGGTCTTCACGATGAACGACAAGGCTATTTTGGTTGGTGTTGATGGTTCCCACGCAAGTTATAAGGCCACTTGGTGGGCCGCAAACTATGCAAAGCATGCCGGCCTCTCACTCCAGATCGTGTGTGCATACTCACTGCCGAGCTATGCCGCTGTTTCTTTTGATTCTTCGTATACTGCCGTGAGCGATGATCAGACGGCTCATCAGGATGCTCAGGAGATTCTGTCGAAGGCAAAGGCCATTGCAAATGAGCAGGGTGTTGAAGCACAGACGCTGATCGTGACCGGTGACCCGTCGTCGGTTTTCGTGGAGCTTTCTCGCAACTATAACTTGATCGTGATTGGTAACCGCGGTAAGGGCGGTTTGGCTGAGCGTCTGCTTGGTACTACGAGCTCGAGTCTTCCTGCTTATGCATATTGCCCAATTGTTGTGGTTCCATATACCGATGATGACGGTAATCTGCTTCACTTGAACAACCACATCACGCGCGTTGCTGTGGGCTCTGACGATACGAAGTGGGGAATTAAGGCTCTTGATATTGCCGCTGCTTTCTCGGGCCAGTGGGATGCAGAGCTTGATGTTATTTGCGTGGTTCCAGCAAGTAAGAATGCTGCAGAAGATGCGTTGGCTAAGGCAGAAGCAGAATTGGATGAGCGCCTCGCACCAATCGAGGAGAAATATCCAAATCTGACTATTCGCCGTTCTATTGTTCAGGGCAACGCTATTGCAACGCTGTCTAAGGCAAGCTGCAATCACGACATTGTGGTTGTTGGATCGTGCGGTCGTGGCGGACTTTCAGGTCTGCTCATGAATTCAACGAGCCAGGGACTGCTGCAGCACTCGTCGTCGCCAGTGTACGTTGTACCGCGCAAGTATGTGGAAGCAGAAGCCGCTCGTACATCTGACCAGACTTCTACGGAGACTCAGTCTGCTGAGACTCCTGTTGCTATCGATCAGCTCGTCAAGGAAGTTCCAGTGCAACCTGCAACTGAGCAGGAGGCTCACGAGATTGAACAGGCTATTGACCCGGAGCACGAGCAGTACGATAATAAATAAGCTTGGCTAGGTTAATTCGTCTAGCCGAAAGTAAAAAACAGCAAGAAATAGCCCCGCAGTGAAGTTCTGCGGGGCCATTTTTATTTCGTCAGTTTTTTCGACGCATGTTTCGATGTGCGTTTTGGCGTACGTTTTGATGCACGTTTTGACGCACGTAAGGGAGTTCGATTCTTGCTTATGTGCGGTGCTGAAGATTTTTATTTCTGCTTCCGTACACAAGCCAATTCATATCTCCCTTAGTTGTGGTAAGGAAGCGTGATTAATCCTCACTGACGCACGTAAGCGAGAAATCAACGCTTAACATTCACATCCATACGCACTGGCGTTACTTGCTCATACGTGTGCATAATCGTGCAGCTCTTATCGATGTAGGCCTTAACGCGCTTCTTCAGCGTCTCAGCATCCTCATCGGAAAGGTTTGCATCAGAAGCATCGATTTCAACGTGTTCTGTGAAGTCAAGGAAGGAATCGGTGTCAGCGTCGTAGCGGCTATCCACGACGATCTTTGCACCCTTGCCTTCGCCAACGGCTGCTTCAACAGCCCTCTGGCTCGACAGTGCTGCGCAAGCTGCAAGTGCGATGCGGGCGAGATCGCCTGGATCAAACTGGCCACGGCCCTTACCGAACTTAATGTGTGCGCCTTCGTCGCTGAATGCATCCCAAGAACCATCCTTGTTGCGCTCTACCCATACGCGATCAGTCATGTTGCCTTCTTTCTTAACGAGTTTGAATGCCATTAACGGCATTGGAGCTCATCGTAAAGGGCAAAGCTGGTAACTGCCTGCTATGTTCATCCTGCGGCCAAAGTTTGTGAAGACAGGGTAGTTTTGTGAGGCTTATCTCATTTTGAGTGAGGAATTTACTGGACTTCCCATATGGCTAACTTTTTCCCGCGCGTAACGCAATTGCTGCTTCATGGTCTGACAGCAGCTACGAAAGCAACTATCTTCCCGCACGTAACGTAATTGCCTTACGTGCGGGACTAACATGCGCAGCATTTTATGAATACTAAGCGGAGTAATACCAGCTCAGAGCAACGGTTTAATCCAGCGGAATATACGCAGTCTTCTGATCTTAAATACGCAAATAAGGGATGTAGTGTCGCAAGAAAAGCTGCAAGAAATATTTCAGTGGCAAAGGGGTTACATGCGACCACCCATTATGCGAAACTAGTCGCATGTTGACACAGCAAGAACTGGATGCCATCCGTGCACGCGTGCCTGAGCGCCCAGAAACAGATATTCCAATGCCTTACGAAGATTTGCTGCGCAAGATTCTGATGGAAGGCTCACTGAAGACCGACCGCACTGGAACCGGTACGATTTCACTATTTGGACAGCAGATGCGATTTGACCTCTCTAAGGATTTTCCACTGCTCACCACGAAGCGTGTATTTCTTAAAGGCATTACCTACGAATTGCTGTGGTTCTTGAAGGGCTCAAGCAATGTTCGATGGCTTCAGGAACATAACGTTCATATTTGGGATGAATGGGCTGATGAAAACGGTGATCTAGGCCCTGTATACGGTGTGCAATGGCGAAGCTGGCCTGCACCAACTCCAGACGATCCAAACCGCACGATTGATCAGATTAGTAATGTGCTAAATCTCATTCGTACGCATCCTGATTCTCGACGCATGGTTGTTTCTGCCTGGAACCCTGCTGAGGTCGAAGAAATGGCTCTGCCTCCATGTCATGCGCTGTTCCAGTTCTATGTTGCAGATGGCAAGCTGAGCTGCCAGCTGTACCAGCGCTCTTGTGACATGTTCTTAGGTGTGCCATTCAATATTGCCTCGTATTCGATGCTGACCATGATGATGGCACAGCAAACTGGTCTTGAACCTGGTGAGTTCGTCTGGACTGGCGGCGATTGCCATATTTATGACAACCATGTTGAGCAGGTTTTGGAACAGCTTTCTCGTAAGCCATATCCATACCCTCAATTGGAAATTCGCAAGGCCGATTCGTTGTTTGATTACACGTGGGATGACTTTACGATTCAGAATTATCAGTATCATCCAACGATTAAGGCACCAATCGCTGTATGAGTAGGTAGTTCTTCGTTCTGTTAATGTGGCGCCTCAGTTTCTTGAGTGCGCCAAAAGAACGTTGCATGAACTTTGTAAGGGCGTTGTACCAGCTATTGTTCACCGTCTTGAGTCATGAATAAACTGTGACGCGGTTAGTATACGCAAGGAGTCGAAATGGAGCATGACAGTAGCCGCACTGGCTATCACGAACCCGTGCCCGGTCTTGCCGGGCTTGAAGAGATGGAGGACGATTGGGGTGATGATTTCCCCAAGACGTTCTCGCTCAATATGATTTGGGCACAAGCCTTTGACCATGATGGTCGCGAAGGAGCGATTGGTTTTGAAGGCGGTATGCCTTGGCATCTGCCAGAAGATTTAAAACGCTTCAAGGAATTGACAGTTTCCCATCCAATTATTATGGGACGTCGAACTTGGGAATCATTGAATCCGAAGTATCGTCCGCTGCCAAATCGCGACAATATCGTGATTTCAAGCAACAGAGATTTCGTGGCCCCAGGTGCTGTCGTTGTAGACAATATTGAAGATGCCCTCGATCTCGCACGACAGGAAGCCATTCCTGATGATGGCCTCGATCGTAGCGAAATCTGGGTTATTGGCGGAGCTCGTTTGTTTGAAGAGCTTTTGCCGCGTGCTTCAAAGCTCTGCGTGACTCAGATTGACATGGCTGTGGACGCTGATACATATGCGCCATCAGTCTCGTCGCTCGTTGCAGATGGTTCGTGGGAAGTTACTGAAGAATCCGCATGGAAGACGCCTTCCAATCCTGATTCTCCAATTAAGCGCTTCCGTTTTGTCACCTACGAGCGCGTAAATCGAGAGAACGACGAGGAGAAGTAGGCTCTACCACGATTGTTAACTGTTACTGAGGCTTTTTCTATGGGTGGCAGCAAGATAGTTTGCAATCGTGCAGTAAAAGACGTTAAAGAGGCTGACACACGATGATGATGGGGTGCGGCTGCAGATAGTGCAGACCCACGCCATCCCGGAAAAGAATGTGAGATGACACGATGAGTGAGAATCGACCATACACGGTTATGACAGTGTGCACCGGTAATATCTGCCGTTCTCCAATGGGAGCTATTATCCTGCGTAACGAGTTTGATAGCCGCGGCCTTGGTAATAAGGTTCGCGTGCTTTCCAGCGGCGTCAGTGATGAAGAATACAGCCATCCAATTGATCGTCGTGCCGTTAAGGTTCTGCGTGAGCATGGCTATGAGATTCCAGAGCATCACTTTGCTCATCAAATCACTCCAGAGGAGATTGAGAGCACCGATCTTTTCCTGCCAATGACTGCTTCCCATGAAACTGCATTGTTGCGTCAGCTTCCTGCAGATAAGCGTGATGAAGTGTTCATGTATCGTAGCTTCGATCCTTCGCTGAAGAAGCCTGCTCCAGGTCATGAGAGTGATATCGATCTGATTGATCCTTGGTACGGCGGTATGAAGGACTTTGAGGTTGCTATCGATCAGCTCGAAGAGGTCGCACCGTACATCGCTGATTACGTAGAGAAGCAGCTCAACTAAGCCTGTATTCGTTCTAGAGTTTCGTCTGGAATCCTATAGTTTCGTAGTTGATTGATTTTTGATTTCTGCCTCCCGTACATAAGGGTTTTACCCAAAAGCGGGAGGCACATTCATATCTACTCTCATACGCACGTAAGGCGTTTATTGCGCAAGTATTACACTCCCGCACATAAGCGATTTACTTTACGTGCGTCCATGAGTACCTCACATAAGTTAATTGCCTTACATGCGTCAAATGCTGTGCATAGCCCACTTGTGGCGCATAGCCGATTACTGCACATAGCCCAAATGCTTTATGTGTGTCTTAAGGCCGCATCTAAGCTAACTAGCTTATGTGTGTAGTTTCCCGCACATAAAGCAGTTAGCTTGTTTGAGTGCACCGTTCCACAGTTAAAGCAATTAGCTTATGTGCGGTATAAGAACTGGGATACATCTCTTATCAAGTACTGATGCGTATAAAAAGGGCTCTGTTCATAGATCAATAAGTCTATGAACAGAGCCCTACTGTTAAGGCAGATTAAGTTAAAACCTCAGTATTTGCGGTTTTAATTAGTCCTGCTGCTTCCAAGTATCAACGTCGATGTGGTGATCTGGGTTTGCCTGCCATGCATCCCATGCAGACTGCACGATCTGCTCGACGTCATACTGTGCGTGCCAGCCCATAGCGGTGTTGATGCGCGTTGCGTCGCCGATGAGCTGAGGAGGATCACCTGCGCGGCGGTCCATAACGGTTTCCGTAAATGGCAGACCGGTGACCTTCTTGACTTCGTCAACGATCTCGCGCACAGAAGTGCCCTTACCGGTACCCACGTTGAACACGTCGTACTTGCGCTCATCACGATCCAGGTAATCAAGAGCAGCGACGTGAGCGTCAGCCAAGTCGGACACGTGGATGTAATCACGAATGCAGGTGCCGTCTGGCGTTGGGTAGTCATCGCCGAAGATTGCAGGAGCCTTGCCCTGCTTCAGGCGGTTGAACAGCATAGGAATCAGGTTGAGGATTGCTGGATCCTCGAGTTCCACTGGGCCGCAGCCAGCCACGTTGAAGTAACGAAGGCCGCAGAAGCGAATGCCGTATGGCTCCTCGCATGCGCGAGCCATCCACTCACCGAAGAGCTTGGTCTGGCCATATGGGTTGATTGGCAGCATTGGAACAACATCTTCTGGAACCACGTCAACTGGTGGCTCACCGTATGTTGCAGCGGAGGAGGAGAAGACAAGCTTCTTCACGCCTGCATCGCGCATTGCGGTCAGCACGTTGAGCATGCCGTTGATGTTCTGCTGGTAGTACCACAGTGGCTTCTCCATGGATTCGCCAACCTGCTTACGTGCGGCGAAGTGGATAACAGCATCAACGTGCTCATCCTTCATAATCTGGGTAAGACGTGCTGCAGCGCTTGGGTTGGAGACATCCATGCCGTAGAGACGAGCATTGCCAATACGCGATGGCTTGCCGTAGCTCAGATCGTCCACGACGACAACGTTGTCGCCCTTCTCGTGCAGTGCATGAACCACGTGCGCTCCGATGTAACCGCATCCGCCGGTAACAAGAACAGTCATGATAGACCTTTCGGTGTGTTCGATTTGTTTCGTTTTTGTTCAATTATGTTGATTTCAGTGTAACTGACAATGGGGACTCTCGAAGGTGGAGAAGCTCGTGTCGTATACATCAGAAATCAACTAAATGAAGACATAAAGCCAGACGGCTGGAACGTGTTTGGACGCTGCTCTATAAAAGAAGCTATGCAGGAACTTAAGAACATGCCAAAAGCGGGTGAGCCAGCTGGTGCTCAATCTAGTGTAGTCACCGATGCGCCAGAAGTAAGTGAGCGTGAACAAATGAACCGCGGCCGTAAGGTGCAGTCGTTCGTGAGGCGATCGGCAAGGCTAGACGTGCGTCTACAGCGAGCTTGGGATCGTTTTGCTGATCAGTATCTTCTTGATATTGCTGCAGGAGAGGGGTCTTTATCTCCAAAGCCTGATTTCAAATTCAATAAGGAATTTGTGCAGCAGGCGTTCGGAAATAGCGCTCCACTTACCATGGAAATTGGTTCGGGGCAGGGTGAAAATATCGTTGCCGCTGCAGCTGCTCATCCTGAACGCAACTTCCTTGCGGTTGAAGTGTATGACCCAGGCGTTGCTCATACGATGCTGCTCGCAGGTAAGCAGGGCCTTACTAATTTGCGTATTGCGCAGATTAATGCTCCTGAGTTACTGGAGACTGCAGAAGCAGGTGTACTTGACGAATTATGGACGTTCTTCCCAGATCCTTGGCCAAAGATGCGTCATCATAAGCGTCGTATTGTGCAACCTCAGTTAGCTGATTCAGTGCATCATGCGCTCCGAGATAACGGTGTGTGGCGTATTGCTACCGATATTGAGGACTATGCATTGCATGTGCATGAGGTCATGGATGATCGTCAGGACTTCAAGAATGTTGGTGAGGTTATGGTTTCTCTTCCAACCGAGCATGTTGGCAAAGGAAACGCCGAAGAAGCAGAAAATTTGCCTCATTCTGACTTTTTTGAGTCCGAACGTTTCGATGGACGTGTACTCACTAACTTTGAGCGTAAGGGTTTGAATGCAGGTCGTGTGATTCACGACTTTACATACCAGCGTGCCTGATATTGCAACGATTTGCGCACTCTTCGGGGTGCGCAAATTTGTATATTACGGGCACCTTTTCTGGGTCGCGACACGCCGAGAGTTGACTTCGTAAGAGAAGCGCGTAGTATTAGTCGAGTTGTCGATCGCCCCCTTCGTCTAACGGTTAGGACACCAGACTTTCAATCTGACAACGAGAGTTCGACTCTCTCAGGGGGTACCGGTTAAAACCCTTGGAATCAAGCGAAAACTTGAGACCAAGGGTTTTCTTTGTATTATGCTCAATCCAGTTTCTTGTGACTGTATAGGCGCCCTCATATGCAAATTCTCCCGCACATAAGGCAGTTAGCTTACGTGCGGGAGAGTTTTGTGAGAATACCCTGCCTGAGAAACTTGATTAAAGCTGATATGCGGGCATTAAAGCTGCCGTGTAGGGGAGAATTACTCTTCTGAGGGTTTCTCCTCATATAGCTCTATAGAAAACTGTTCTAGGGCATTTTGAGGATCAGTCTCTTTTTCGTCCTCATATGCGGCTGCATCTGAAGACTCGTTTGCAGATGTATCTGTGGATTCATCAACAGATTCATCATCAGATGCATTTTCAGAGTCGTTGACAGAAATTCCCGCATGAATTTCGGAGAGGATTGCAAATTCGTCGACGTCCTCTTCATCTTCGGTGAGTTCGGCCTTCTCGATATCCCTAATGTTGTCCTCAAACTCACTTAAGCGATGTCTGAGTGCGGCCTCGATATCAATATCAGCGTCGGCTGCATCTTTAACGACCTCAAGGATGCGGTCGGCATAGTAATCTTCGCCAGTTTCTACGCCAGCCGGTTGAGCTTCAAGCACTAATACATCTTTTGAAGCCTTACGCAGGCGAGACATAATCTGCGCAGCGCGAGGTAGCGCACCCTGAGAATGGGAAATTCCGTCAAGTATGGACTCATGCTTGTCATGTTGTTCCATTTGATCCCATAGAGTGCGAGAAATATCAACTTTCCAACCATCTTTGAACCACCACGCTGTTTCGTCATCATCGGATTGTTCAAAAACTTCAGGATGTCGTTTAATCATCCTGCGGACCAAACGATCGCAAACTTCATCGAATGAAAATGGAAGATCTGGATCGGCAGCACTGAGTTGTGCCTGGAACATGATCTGCAAGAGAATATCGCCGAGCTCTTCGCGCATACCGACACGATCGTTAATTTCTACTGCGTCAATATATTCGTAAACCTCATGTAGAAGCGATTTCAGCAGCGTTGTATTGGTCTGATTGGTGTTTTCTGGGTTTTCTTCAGAACTTTGAAGAATGCGAACGAGCTGTTTAACGCGTTCGATAGGTGTTGGTGCGCCAAGAACCTGTTCCAATTTCGTTTCAGGATCGGAATCATCAGGCAGCGGATAGAGCACAGGGGTAATGATTGCTGGGTGCGGCGTAGGGCCAGAAGGAACCGTCTTTGGTTCTGTATTCTTTGGAGCGCGTGGATGATAAGCAGGGTGTGAATTCGACCCAAGCAGAGATGCGTCACTCATGAGTCTTGATCATCTTCCTTTCTTGGTTCAAGGAAAACTCAAGAAGGAGCGATTCCTGCTTATATTTCGCGTTCTTTCTTTAGTTTGTCCTTTTTGTCATCTTCCCCGCACGTAGTGCAGTTGCTTTACGTGCGGGAGAAAAATGCTTTTTTATTTTTGATGATGCTTCATCGCTTTAATAGCGAAATAGGTAGGAACGAAGTCGATTGGGACTTACGTGCGAAGTGAAGTCCGCATGCAATACCAGCTGCAATAAGAGCGGCGCCTGCGGCAATTGCGATGCAGAGACGAGGGTTAATGTGGTGCTTCTTGGCATCGTTTGAGCCATGCTCATCTTGCTGAGATTCTTCGTGTGCGGATTGCGGCTCTTGATAATCAGCAACGTCGGATTGAGTCGTGTATACGAGCTGGTCACCCTGATCTGATGGAGTGGCTTCTGCCTGAGATGTATCGGATTGTGTATTAGCCATAGAGGCCTCTTTTCGTTAAGCGTCGTTCAAAACCACGCGGTAGTTGGTGTCTCTCACGATAACGAGCGAATCAGTGGATTCACTGAATATCACCCTAAGCGCTATCTCATTGAATATTCAGCAAAGTGTGAGTCAATCATTTGCTTACCCTTCACGCACCTCACATCGCGCATATAAGCCAATTGCTTTATGTGCGTCTCAATGTACGCACGTAAGCTAATTGCCCTATGTGCGCCTTGTTTTACGCATGTAAGCCAATTGCTTGATCTGTGTGCCGTTCGACGCACGTAAGCTAATTACCTTATGTGTGTCCCGTTTACGCATGTAGGTCAATTAGCTTATGTGCGGGAAGCTTATGCGCGGATAGGGAAGCGGATAAACCCTAAACTCGATGTATGAGTATTAATCAGATGCCAAAAGATCCTCAGACGGATCAACCAACAACACCTATGGCCGCAGCTAACCCAGTTATGCACGAAACTTCTACATCGGCACAGTCTGAGAAGCTATCTCAGGAAAAAATCGAGTCTGGAACTCCGCTGCAAGAAGTTCCTCAACAAAATACTGCGATGCAGCAGACTCCGGTTCAGCCCCAACATCCTTATGGTCAATCTGGCCAGATGCAACAGCAGTTCAGTCAGCCAACGCAGCGTAATCCATATGTGCAAAATATGCAGCCCTCGGCAGTAGCATATGCTCAAATGCATTCTGTGCCGGCAATGATGCCGACCATGGCGCCTCATGTCTCGGAGAAGCCTAAGAAGCCATGGAATACGTTGTGCATTGTGGGCTTCGTACTTGCCTTCTTTATTCCAGAGGCTGGTTTAGTGCTGTCGATTGTGGCTCTGAATCAGATCAATAAGTCTGGAGAGCGGAGCCGCGCGCTCGCAATTGCTGGCATCGTTATTGGTGCTGTTGTTACAGCATTGCAGTTCATCTTTGCATTGATCGTACTTGCAGCAATTGGTAGCTTAGGTGCATTGCTTCCAGCTTCGCTTGATCCTTCTACCTCGCAGTTCGATATGACTACCTCGCAATTAGCGATGATGATGTAATCGGTTTATCTATGCTCGCAGCATAATTGAGCGGCTGTGTTGTGCGATCACTTTTCTGGACGTGTGAGGAGATAATTTCTGTTTTATGAGGCTAAATTGATCGAAAAGTCAATAATTTCAATGGTTTTGCGCCAATTTGCTCATAATGCGACACGCCGAGATTTGCTATTAGAACATGTGTGTGTAAGATAAACAGCTGTTGTCTCCAAGTGTTGAACAGACACCACGAGAAAACACGGCTCCGTAGCTCAGTTGGTTAGAGCGCCGCCCTGTCACGGCGGAGGTCACCGGTTCAAGTCCGGCCGGAGTCGCGAGTCTGCGCGATTCTGTAAAGATTCATGTAGATTTGGCTCCGTAGCTCAGTTGGTTAGAGCGCCGCCCTGTCACGGCGGAGGTCACCGGTTCAAGTCCGGCCGGAGTCGCGGCTCTGTAGCTCAGTTGGTAGAGCGAACGACTGAAAATCGTTAGGTCAGCGGATCGATGCCGCTCGGAGCCACCACTTACCCCGCCTTGTGCGGGGTTTTCTTTTTCTATCTTTGTTTTTTTATTCCTGTATTTCGTTAGCTTGCGATCAGATCGGCGACTCTGGTACGTAGCTCTAGGCTCTAGCGCGTAATTGTAGGGGTTTAACGCGTAACTTGAGACTCTCGAGTGTAACCCTAAGATCTCGCACATAGTGAGTCTGAGTCGCAATCGTAAAAGCAAGTAATGCGTTGATATAAGGCCGAATTGACATGACTGAGTGGCTATTGCGATCCGCTTAAGTGCGTCAAAAATAGGTTCGGTGCAACTGGCTTACGTGCGTAGAGACCCCCGTGAAGTGCCAATCGATCCAGAAATCTCATTAAGTTAACGTGGATTTAACGTAGGGAGCAACCCCGCAAACCCAATGAATACCAATGATTAGAACGGTATTCGGATATGCCCCCATGGAGTTATTTAGTGTTCATATCACATACTGAAACACTAAAACCGATCTCTTTTATTTGGGGCGACCATAGGTAACTGAGAGTGGTCCGGTAAACAAATTGATCCACAATCTGAATACTGGCTACAGCTCCCCGGAATATACGAAGGTCAACTTCACTGGTGGAGGCCCCAACCTGGACGGGTAACGAAAGTTCGAAGGATTGCGCAACCTTTAGAACCTAGATGCCACATCCGCGCTAGGAACCTAGATGCCGCCGCAGCTGCCTAGCAGATCCTAGATTGCCAAGCAGTCGGTAGTTACACGACAGCGTCGCCGATGACGTCAACCTCCGAATCCCGAACCATATTGGACGGCGTCACGAGTCATGCCCTTGCTCGCGGTATGGCGACGTGTGAACCCCTTGATCACACGTCGTACAAGGCTTAGAGCCTGGTACCTGACTTATGATGCACAACCTTGAAGGAATACTATGATCGACAGAATTTTCACGACACTGAGTGTGTTGCCTTGGACGGTGCAAAATTCGATCGCGGCTAAGAAGCAAGAGCTTTCTGCAAAGTATGGAGCATGGTTCGTCGTGTTCCTTGCTGTGCTTATTGCTCTGTGTACAGCTTTCTTCCTTGCCATGTCGGCCTACTGCATGATCGCGCAGCATGGTTACTTCACGGGTAATTGGAACTTCAAGAAATGGTTCACCTCGGTCGAACTGGAATGCAAGCCTTTCTAGGCTAAGTTCTCGTAGTTAGTTATCTAACTAGGACCTCTATCACAAATCTATTGCCACGCGATGGCCAGCCCAATTGAATTTTGGGTATGGTCTGCGCAGCTATACCCAAAATCAATAAGAAATTTCGGTATACCAACGTGGAGATTCGTAATTTCCTAGGGCTGGCCATCGTATGGTTTTGCACACGAAGCGCAAAACCGCATCAAAATTTTCTTGCGATTCTTATATAAGCCCCATCTGTTCGGGTTCATTGGTGCATCTGTGCATGGTTAAACTTTGAAGAGGAGTCGAATCTTATGGATATGACTGCCATGTCAGCAACCACAGAAATAAATTCAAATTCAGGGATGCAGAAAACTCAATGGGCGTCAGCAATAAGCGAGACCCAAATCAATCAATTGAACTTTGCACAGCAGAAGAACCAGGTATCTCCAGCAGAGCGTAATTCCTACTTTCGAGAGGAGATTTCTTCCACTCAGAATGAAGCATTCTCGAGCATTTTTGCTGGAACTCCAGTTCTGGAAGTAAGCGATGTTGATTTCGGCTATGTGCGGTCGCATCGTGTACTCAATGATGTTAATTTAACTGTTCCTGAAGCAACTATTACCGGTTTAATCGGTCCTAATGGTTCGGGTAAAACAACATTAATTAACCTCATTAGCGACGTCTACGATCTTCAGTCCGGCAAAATAACTGTGCTTGGTAAACCCTCAACTTCTTGCGCTGGAAAAATCGGAATTATGCATGTTGGCGGCAATAATGATGTCCCAACATTCCTCACCGGCATGGAATATATCATGACGATGGGCCGGTTATACGGCGTAAATATTAGGCGTTCTCGCGTGCGCAAATTGTTTGCACGATTTGGCATGGCAGGTGCTGAAAACCGTCTGATTGACTCGTATTCACATGGTATGAAGAAGAAGGCGCAGCTGTGTGCTGCATTCCTGATTCGTTGCCCACTAACGATAGTCGATGAAACGCTGAACGGCATTGATATTGACGCCTGGTACGTCTGCGTCGAGGAGTTTAAGTCGCTACGTGAGGATGGCCTGTCAGTGCTGCTGTGCACGCATGATTTCACGCTGCTTCAACAGGTAAGCGATGACATTGTGCTGCTGCATAACGGTCATATGGATAAGCCGCTCGTTACTACCGATGTTGAACGCCTCTTTGGCGGCATCGCTGAATGGTATCAAATGCAAACGCTTCAGGAGGCTTCATGATGAAGACTCTTGCTCAAGGAGTGACGCGGTTCAATACTGTGTTCGGTATGCTGCTGCGATTCTTTCGCCGCACGTTGCTGCAATACGGTGTGCTACGTACCAAGGCTGTTCGTTGGGCATTAGTTGGCTTAGCTGCGGTTTGGCTTTCATTCGCATGCGTTATCGTATTCGTTTTTACGAAGCCAATTGACGCACAAAAAGATATGTGGCCATTCATGGTAGACATGTCTTGGGTTTCATCAATTCCGTGGGTTATTGGAGCCTTCCTTGCCGTTAAACTGCTGTTCTCGAAGGCTGATGGCGCACTTAGGGTTGTTAGTCATCTTCCTGTCACGTCTATCATGCGTAAGCTCGCCATAAAAGCTTGTGAAGCTTGCGTTGTACTGTGCGTCATTCTGGTTTCTGCCTTAGCTGTGGTTACTTCTGTGATTGCACACGATGGCTTCCCAGCTGTCGGATTGGTTGCGACGCATATTGCGCTGCCGGTATTGGTACTATATGCGGCACTGTGCCTGGCATGGGATCTTGTTGCGCGGTTCATGCACATCATTGGACTCGGCAAATTCTCTGGACTTGTTGGTCTGTGTGCGACATCTGCGTTACTTGTGCAATATGCCGTATCGATGATGCAGCTGTCACTCGATGTACAAAAGCATTGGGTACAGAATGATGGCAATGTGTTGTGGATTACCGTGGTCGGTGATCTGACGCAAAAATACGGTGCATTACCTATCGCTGCAGCATCCATTGGTGTGATTATCGGTCTGGTGGCACTCGATATGGTGGTTGCTCCACCTCAGTATTGCGGCCAAGCTGATTATCTGCCACTGCGCCTCCCATCTGTAGGTCATTCAGACATTGCCATGTTCGCCTCTTATGTGGTGCGTTCAAAGGATACGTTCCTTGAAACACTGCTATCACTGGCATGCGCAATACTGCTGTGCCTACACAAAGACGCATCCTGGGCTTTGTATCCAGTGTGCATGGTGACGTTTACGGGTCTGTCGCAATTTGCTGAAGGTATACCACGAGTGTGGAGCGTTCATCGTCAATCCGCAGTGCATACCTACATTTGTCTGATTGTCTCGCAAATCATTGTGTACACCTTGATCTGGGCCGCTATTGCACTGATCATTCTTCCATGGGGCACCCTGGGCACTATGGATTACATCTACTCCTATTTAGGCGTTGCTGCAGGCACTGTACTCTGCACGACGCTGGGCATCCTATTCCCAATGACAAAGAACAATCCATTGGCCGCAATCATTGGCTTCGCCTCACTTGCACTCATTGGCATTCTGCTTGTCTGCGGAATTGGAATTCTCAATCTTAAAGGTACATGGCTGGTTGTTGCTGGCATAGCCATATTCATCGCCATGATTTTCTATTCAGTTTTTGGTATTCAAACACATCAAAGGAGCGTCCGTCATGGCAGCTGTTAGGAATATCTTCGTTACCGTTTGCGCTGCAATTGTCATTTGGATCGCCGTTCTACTCGGTGGAATGACATACGCAATGTTCTGCTCAACAGATCAGGTACGACGTACCGAGGCATTAGGCGGTGCAGTGTATTTCCAATCAGATGCCGCAGACGATGGTGGATTCAACATTTCGCTTGGCGTTGGTAACCAGCATGCAGCACTCGTTGTACTCGCAGTATGTGCAGTGGTATGTGCAGCAGTTGATCTGATCATTCTGCATGTACGTAAAACTCGTAAAGCAAATAACGAGGATACGCACAATACGCCTCGTGCAGCGTTCGTTCCACAGCGCGCTAATGGCATGCGCAATATCAATGGGATGCCTGGCACCAATGGCGTAAACACCATGAACACTGTGTCTTGCCAAGGAATGCCGGTTGCAGTGCCTGCTGTTGCACATGTAACTTCACCAAACCCAACTGGACCATCTCACAAGATGTACTAATGAACACAACAATGCAGGGGTGCGAACAATCGATGCAGGCACGTCATCCACGTCGATCGCATGGGAACAGGTCACAATGCGTCAGCAAAGTATCGAGTTCGTCTCAGTACTTGCGCTCGCCATTGTTACGTGTGATACCGAAAATCGTGGTGGCGTGCTTTGCACCGTTTATTCCTGTGTATGTGCTTGCTGCAATACAAGCAATATGGATAGGCGCTAATGGGATCGTCACTGGATTCGTGATATTCGCACTATGTGCGTCGCTCGCCATGTTCTTTCATGAGCTGATGCACGCTGTTGTGCTGTGCCACGATATCGGGTCAGCAGCAATACAAGTGAAAATGCATCTATTTTGCGTACAGATTCAGCGCGATAAACCTCAAACGTCAGGCGACGAACTGTTGTGCGCAGTTTTAGGGCCACTTGCAGGAGTACTGACTGCAGTAATTGGAATAGCCTGCACAGGAGCACCTTGGTTTTGGCTACTTATTATCCAACAAGCTCTCTGCCTGATGCCGTTTTGCGATGACGGCATGGTGGCACTGAGCAGCATCGCAACGATGTTGCTTGCTCGCAGGCAACAGTTGCATCAAGAGAAATAAAAACAACGAAATACAAACAGAAAGGAGGTTTCTACTCACATTTCCGTGGATTTACTACCTTTCACAACTCTCCTGTATCTCTCCCGCACGTAAGGCAATTGCACTACGTGCGGGAGAGTTTTTGTATAGCACTACCCAACTAAATCCGCACATAAGCCAACTGTTTTATGTGCGGGAGAGGTTCCGCACAAACAAAAATCCCGCACATAAAGCAGTTAGCTTATGTGCGGGAGTATTAGATGCTAATGATCAAGCTGCCTGAGAAGTAGTTGATTCGATATCTTTAGCGTCTTTGTTATCGCTATTTTCTTCTTGATCAAGATCTTCAATTTCCGAAAGATCTTCGCCATCATCAAGTGCAAGATCGAGCTGTTCCTTGAACCAAACGCGGACAGCAGGATTAATATCCTTTGCCTCAAGGTACTGCTGATAGAGCGGGTATAGCGCGTGCAGCCATGGGTACATCAAATAAAGTGTGTGCTCGGACTTGTGCTTGCGCCAGTGTTCTGGATGGGCTTCAAACGTATTCTTGAAGCGCTGCATGTAGTTATGGAACGACTTAAACGAGGTATCCATCCTACGTGCGGAAATACCGCACACCATACGGCGCGAGTACACCGTCTTCAAACCGCGACCAAGCAGATGCAGAGAAATATCGATATCTTCGTGCATCTTATCTTCTCGGTCCAAGCAAACTTCGTCAGCAATCATGTGCCAGGCAGAGGCGCGCAGTGCCATATTGGAACCGAACAGCAAGACCTGACCGCCATCAGCGCGGTAGGTGTGACGTCGCACATGGTCATCGCTACGAAGGCTAATCTTGCGAGCTGGCATATCGTAATAGGTCACAGGACCCGTAGCGCCCATAGCTTCAGGATCCTCGGTAAATACGCCGGCAACAATTTCAACCCAGTCAGGCTTCAACATGCAGTCCGCGTCGATACGACCGAGCACATCGCCAGTAGCGTGGTTCAAGCCATAATTTCGCGTAGGGATCAAACCCTGATCCTCATCCTGATGCAGCAACTTAACCGGAGCTTCAGGGTGGTCAGCAATAAATTGCTCAACAAGCTCGACTGTACGATCCGTAGAACGGTTGTCGACGACAATTACTTCGTGTGGCATAACAGTCTGGCGAGTAGCATTCGTCAGGCAATCGATAATTCGTTCTTCCTCGTTCCATGCGGGAATAACAATCGAGACATTCAACATACAGAACAGAATATGGTTACTTGCGTACACCGTTACGCTCTACTGACTCAGAATCTGCTAAATCGGTAGAATGAGAAGCCATGAATGAACGCATACAGTAGCATCTACTTTTGCGTTTACATGCGAAACAGACAGGATGAATGTGACAAACGGGATGAAAGTGACGGACGAGTCGAACTCCGTACCGCAAAACATCGCGCGAGCTTCTAAAACCGCGCAAGAGGATCTTCTCGAACATCGTAACCGTCAGCCAAAGCTTGATTTAGCGTCGATCTTTCCAAGTAAAGGCGATGCACGTCGACCTCCTGAATGGTTGAGCCGTGCATTGCTGTACACGGTTATTGCAGTATTCCTTGCGTACTTCTGCTTCCGTGCATGGTTCCGCATTGAATTTATTGTGCTTGACGTTGTTATTGCACTGTTCTTGTCGCTTGCTGTGGAACCACTTGTTCTCAAATTGATTCGCCACGGTTGGCGTCGAGGCGTTGCTGCAGTTACCAGTCTTATTGGCCTGCTCGTTATTGTTGTTGCCTTACTTGCGGCATTCGGTAATTTGTTCGTGCAACAGCTTATTTCGATGTTGCAGGGCATTCCAGCGCTATATGACCAGCTCAGCAAGGTTGTAGAGCAGTACACTACATTCCACTTACCTGAGGTGAGCTCGATTGGACCTGAGATTCTGAAGAATATTCAGACGTCTTGGATCGCGAACTTTGCAGGTACGGCAGTAAGCACGACTGTTGGTCTGCTCGGTGGTCTGCTGAACTTCACAACAGCAATTATGGTTGCGTTCTACATGTCCATTGCTGGACCTCGTCTGCGTCGCAGTATCTGCCAGTGGTTGTCGCCTAATTCGCAGCGTCGCTTCCTACTGACTTGGACTGTGGTTCAGGACCAGATCTCGAACTATCTGTTCTCGCGTACGATTTTGGCCGCATGCTCTGCTGCTTGCACGGCTATTTTCCTTATGTGCATCCATGTGCCATATTGGCTGCCACTTGCACTGTTCAGCGGCATTGTTTCGCAGTTCATTCCAACAATTGGTACGTATTTGGGCGGTGCTCTGCCAGTGCTGTTTGCATGGGGTGATCGTGGTATTTGGTACGCGGTTGCTGTCATTATTTTCATCACGATTTACCAACAGATTGAAAACTTGCTGCTTTCTCCAAAGATTTCTGAGCGCACTATGGATATCAATCCGTGCGTGGCATTCTTGGCGGTTCTGGTATTTGGCGCAATCTTTGGCGCTCTCGGCGCGTTCCTGGCGCTGCCAATTACGGCTAGCCTTCAGGTGCTGTTCAAGGTTTCAACGAAGCGCTATGAGCTGGTTGATGTGCCGATTATGTCTGATCCAGAGCCAAAGAAGAAGTCTCGTATTGTTCAGGCGGGAGAGGCATTGTCTGACAATGTTGCAAAACGTTCTCCTCGCGCTGCGAAGGGTTCGTCGGCTAACGTCCCACTTGATGAAGCAGTTCGTCAGCTTCAGGAGCAGATTTACGGTATCGACGCTGAAAATCAACGAGATGAAGATTCGCCAACGGTTGCGATTCCGCAGCGCAATCAGCAGCGTCGTCGTTCCGGTTTGCTGAAGACATTGCGCGACAATAAAGCTGACTCCGCTTCACAGAGTTCAGACAGTGAGGTAGTGGCTTCTTCCGATTCGTCGGACAAGGTTGCACAGCAGAAAAATAATGATTTTTCTGATACCAACAGTGCCGATCCGCACGTAGCCGAGAACCGCGCAACTATGGAAGAAAATCGCGGGGTGGCGGACCCAACTGTAGAATCGGACGCAGCAGAAAGCGATAACCCGAGGAGAAGCTGGAAATAATGGCATTGCTGAACGTGCTTGACGTGCTGCTCGTTATTGTGGGCGGCGTAGGCATGGCGTATCAGGGCCTGTGTATTGTCATCTCTTTATTTGCTAAGCCTGAACCGTTTCCGGATGCACCGTATGACAAGCATTACGCCGTACTCATTTCCGCACGTAACGAGGAACAAGTTATCGGCAATCTGATTCACGATATTCAGAATCAGACATACCCAGCTGATCATATCGATATCTGGTTGGTAGCCGATAACTGCACTGATAACACGGCAAAAGTTGTACGTGCCTTGGGTTGCCATGTTGTGGAGCGTTTCAATAAGGAGCTCATCGGCAAGGGCTATGCGCTGACATACTTGCTGAACCACATGATCGAGTCTCACGACGCAGATAAGTACGATGCATTCTTCGTGTTTGATGCCGACAACAGGCTCGATCGCAACTACTTCGCCGAAATGAATAAGGCATTCCATGCAGGATTCCGCATTCTGACGAGCTACCGTAACTCGGTGAATTTGTCTGATAATTGGGTGTCATCGGGTTCGGCACTGTGGTTCATTCGTGAGTCGCGATTCCTGTCGGCTTCTCGTATGATGCTTGGCAATTCGTGCCATGTGGGCGGTACTGGCTTTATGTTCTCGCAGTCGGTGATGCGTCGAAATAAGGGCTGGAAGTTCCATCTGCTGACCGAGGATCTCGAATTCACGATGGATTCGCTGCTGCATGGCGATCGTATTGGCTATGTCGGTTCGGCTGTGTTGTACGACGAACAGCCAACAACATTTGCACAGAGCTGGCGTCAGCGTTTGCGCTGGAGTAAGGGCTTCTTGCAGGTGTTCCGTTATTACGGCATGCCGCTGATTCGTCGAGCCGTAACTGAGCGAGATTTCTCAGCAATCGACTTCACGTTGCTGCTGTGCCCATTTACTGTGCTTGGTATTTTGCGTATCTTCTTGGGCGCTTTGTTCGCAGCCTTTGGCTTCGTTTCATGGTCGAGTCAGCTTGGATCACTGATTAATTGGTCGAACGGTATTTTGTGGTCGCTGCTGTTCATGATGGCATTGGCAGCATTGACAATTATCGTTGAGCGCGACCAGATCGGTGCAACGAACCGAGAGCTTGTCGCTTACGTGCTGAGCTTCCCAATTTATATGCTCAGCTATGTGCCAATCTCGTTCCAGGCTATCTTCAGCAAGGCCGAGTGGAAGCCAATTGTTCACAAGGGTTCCTGAGTCGATTCACTAGAACCAGTACCTAGGAAGAACTAGCTTTTCAACCTCATTTTCTTTCCCCGCACATAAGGCAATTGCGCTACGTGCGGGGAGAAAATGAGGTTTTTATTTTTGCGATTGCCGCACATAAGCGAGTTAACTTAAGTGCGGCAGAACAATAACAAGAGGTTCTTAAAAAAATGGGAATCTCGCATTTTACATATTGAGAATCTGTACTGTAAGGAGAATGAAGGATTTCTCACAGACGCCAGCAGGCGTACCAGCGCAACCTGATTCGGCACAGCGAGCAATGCATTCACAGCAGCCATCACCGATGCAGCAGGGAATGATGACATCACCTGACACGCAAGCGGCTGTATCAATTAGGGGATTGTATAAGCATTTTGATCAAAAAATTGCCGTAAATAATTTGTCTCTGGATATTCCAGTTGGCTCGTATTACGGCCTTGTAGGGCCTAACGGTGCTGGCAAGACAACGACTATCTCAATGATGTCGGGCCTTTTGAAACCAGATGGTGGAAGCACCATGATTCTTGGCAAAGACGTTTGGAGCGACGTTAATAGTGCGAAGCGTCAGATTGGCCTGATGCCACAACCTGATCAGATATTTGACCTATTGAGTGGTATGCAGCTGCTGATGTATGCAGGTATGCTGCGAGGTCTGCCACGTGCTGAAGTACAGAAGCGTGCAAATGATTTACTTGCAGCATTTGATTTAACTGAGGCCGCAAATAAGTCAGTATCGAGTTATTCGGCAGGTATGACAAAGAAAATTTGTCTTGCATCAGCAATGATTCATAGCCCGCGCATTCTTATTCTTGATGAGCCATTTGAGGCAGTTGATCCTATTTCTAGCGCCAATATCAAAGATATTTTGCAGGAATATGTGGCGACTGGTGGTACGGTCATTATTTCTTCTCATGTTATGGCTTTGGTCGAGCGCATGTGCACGCACGTAGCCGTTATTAATGATGGACAAGTTGCTGCAGCAGGCACTATCGACGAGGTTGCTGCTGGTCGTGATCTTGAGGATCGTTTCTTGGAGCTTGTAGGTGGACGTCATGAAGCAGCGCATCTTGGCTGGCTTGACGGTAAGCGAGGATCTGATCAAGCTGCTATGGATAAGAGCGGTACGGAGAACAATGGCACAGAGCAGAATGCATATGGTAAGCCTTCTGCAACTATGCAAGATCAGCAGACGCACAATCAATCGATGATGAGTGATGCATCGTCCTTAGGTGCGTCGAAAGACTTGCGAGAAGAGTCTCTTGGATCGTTCCATGACCAGCCTTCGATAATTGGGAAGTATATGCAGACAGCATCTTCGTATGCATCATGTTCAGGTATTTCTAGGTCTCGTTCAGCATCCATGCCTGCTTCGCCAATGCGTCAGCAGGGGCCGTTTGCGCATCAGCCAGATCGCACCCAGCCTCCATTCCCATCGAGTCATCCTCATGCTCTGCAACCGCCAAGGCCAGGTGCAGGAGGTCATACATCAGGTGATGGAGGACAGCTATGATCGCAACAATGTCGCGTTTGCGATGGAGCCTCATGGCTTCTGCTCTGAAGACCTCGCCGTGGCAAATTGTGGCGCTGGTTATATCGTTATTGTTTGGCTTTGGTCTCGTAGGCCTTGCTATCGGCATGGGACACTCACTTGGATTTGGTCCCGACTCATCTGATGACGTCAGTTCTTGGACGACCACATTCAATACGGGTGTTGTCAGCCTTGGTTCCATAGTTATTTTGTCTTTGCTGCTTATTCAGCTGACTTTTATTGGAGAGGGCTCATCATTTAGCCTGAGCCGTTTTGCGAACTATGGTATTCCTGACGTTCAATTGCAACTTGGCTTAACTGCGGCTGGCTTAGTGGGTATGCCATCTATTTTCGGCCTTTTATCGCTACTATTCTGGTCATCTGCATATCGCTGGATGGGCATGCCAGCTGTTGTTATTTCGCTTATTGCCGCGCCAATTATCATCGTGACGCTCATGCTTATGTGCAAGGCAGTTATCTCATTAGGTACGGTGTTTGTTCGTACAAATCGAGGACGTAATGCCTTCTATACGTTAGTTTTTGTTTTTATGATGGTGGTGTTCCAGCTTCCAACAATGCTTGCTGGTACTGGCACTTCTGTTTCCCTAATAGAAATAGCTCAGCACAGTGCTCAAGGTCCTGCCAGCGTAATGTCGTGGACGCCGTTCGGCGCATTATTCCAGTTACCATTTGATGCCGCAGCAGGAGATTGGGGTCTACTTATTGCAAGGCTCGGCATTATTGCCGTGTTCGATGTATTGTGCTTCTACCTTGCGGTCTGGTGTATTCGACGTGAGCGCTTACTTCCAAGCGTTTCACAAGGAAATGGGGTAGCAAAAGGTTTGGGCATGTTTTCGCACGTTCCGGACTCACCGTCTGGCGCAATTTCTGCTCGAGTCGCAAGCATGTTGAAACGCGATCCTCGCCAATGCATGACTTATATTTTGCCGATTATGTTCTTCATAGTCTTTGCCATCCAGCCGTCAGAAACGCCATACGCTTTGTGGGCAGTGCTCTCTTATCTTGGCCTGTTGCTGATTACGTCGGAGAGTAATGGTCTCGCTTATGATGGCCTTGGTTTCACAATGGAAGTTATTTCCGGAACCACAGGTAAGCAGAACAGAATTGGCCGTGCTCGTGTGTATGTAGCGATTATTGCTGTGGCTTTTGCACTGTTCGGCATCGCTTCATTCCTCATTACGGGTGACTGGAAAACTCCAGAAGGACTTGTACGTGGCTTCATGTTTACCGTTATCGGATTTAATATTGCTCTATCGTGCTTAGGTGTGACGCTGTGGTTCTCAACGGTTTTCAGCTATCCAGTTCCGTCGATTAAGAAGCCGTTTAGTTCACCTCAAGGCCGTACTGCATCTCAGCTCTTTTTCCCATTTTTGTATATGTTTATTTCTCTGGTTGCAGCATTGCCAACAATAATTGTCGGCGCCTGTGCGGCGGTGTTGCACTGGCAGGCTTGGGAATGGATTGTTACTGCGGTTTCGGCTGTAAATGGTATTGGCGTACTGTGCTTAGGTACATGGCTTGGCGCTAAAATATTCGACGCTCGTCAGTTGAAAATTCTGCACACGCTTGAGCAATATGCAACATTGCAGAAGTAAGGTTCACTCGTCCCACTGATAGCAAGGCGTGACGGGTGAGCATGGAAGGAACTATGTCCTCGTCACGCCGTTTGCGATCCGTCGCCAAAACTCATGGTGATTCTAAAAATGGTGAGTCGCGTTTTGACCTATCTCAAGTTGCAGTACTTGATGCGCGTAAGCGTCATCGAAGGATTGTTCTTGTAGTTATTTCTGCCGTGGTGACGTTTGCTTTAGCATGCGCTTATGTTGTTGGGGATATTGTTGGCGTTGTGCCAGGAGCATTGACTATGCAAGCCTCACAACAAGCCCAATATGAAACGGCCAGTAACAGTATCGGTGCTGCAGAAATAATTGATAATGTTGATCTGAATAAGCCCGTAGATGCTGCACGCGCTCAATCCGCAATTAAAGAACTTCTTAACGCCAATGGAGTGGGCTCTGATCTGTCAGTTGCAGTCGCCCAAGCAAATGGAGATCCGATCGCATCTCATGAGATCGATAAAACTCGAGAGCCAGCTTCAACTCTGAAAACGCTGACGTCTCTTGCTGCCGCATCTAAGCTAGATATGGGATCGACGCTGCCTACACAAGTATTTTTGCAGCAGCAGGGCAATACCTATCGTCTGGTGCTAAAGGGCAATGGCGACATGTTGCTGTCCGCAGGAGATAGCGATCCAAACCATATCAATGGACGTGCAGGATTACGCACGTTAGCAAAGCAGACTGCTCATGCATTACAGTCACGTGGTATTTCCAAAGTGACGCTTGATTATGACGACGCACTGTTTTCTGATCAGCGCACGCCTTCTGCCTTAAGTGCGGCTGGTGATATGAGCATGTATTACACAGGCGTGTCATCAATGGCTATTGATGGCGGTCGCCAGCGTTCTGAAGCACTGAGTAATCCAGATGTGTTCCATGATTATCCGGAGCTTTCTCAACATACTGCTGCCGATGTTGCTGAGAAATTTAAGGATTTGCTCCATAAGCAGGGGATTAATGCAGCAGCTGGCAAATCCGTAAAAATGAATAATGCTTCTTCAGCAAATGATGCTGCAGCTAATGCATCTTCACCTACTACCGCACATAAGGCGGATGCAACTCAGCAAGATACTCCAATTGCTCAGGTGGAATCAGCACCACTGAGTGCTGTCATGATGTTTATGTTGCGTCATTCAGATAACACGCTTGCAGAAGAATTCGGCCGCCTGCTGGCTTTGCGCTTACATGAGGATAATTCTCCTGCTGGAGCCGTGCAATCTGTGACGAAAGTGCTAAAGGAGCTTGGTGTACCTACTCAGGGCCTGCATATGTCCGATTGTTCTGGCCTTTCCCCAGGCAGTCGCGTCTCTGTGCGCACCTTGGTGGCAGTGCAGCAGCAGAACCTTCATGCAGGAAACGCTGTCGCAGCTGCAGAAGGACTTGCTGTAGCAGGATTAAATGGCACGGTCCAGTATCGACTTGCTAATTCCGAGAATGCTGGTTTGATGCGTATGAAAACAGGCACACTTAACGCAGTTACCTCGTTGACTGGCAATATCTCACGACGCCAGGGTGGCGTGCTTGCGTTCTCCGTGATTGTGAATAATCCAAGCGATACAGAAGCAGCAAAAGCAGCAATTGATCGCTTTGCTTCATCCTTGGCAAGTCTGTGATGTGGAAGGACTCTGGTTGGTAGACCGAGCGCGATTACACAGGTAAGCGAGTTGCTGTTTCCACGCACGTAGGTCAGTTAGCTCGTCCTACGTAGGCAACGCAGTTTGATTACCTACGCATGTAAGCCAGTTAAGTTTTTACGCACGTAAGCCAGCTCAGCTGTTTTACGCACGTAAGCTAATTGCTTTATGTGCGTAAAACAATGCACTGTGGCTAGTGTTAAGTGAGTACAGCAGCTCAAAACGTGTAGGAGGGCAAAGTGGTATATAGCGCGCAGATGAAATCTGCAATCGGAGCAGTTCGAACTTCGCTAGGCCACCTCGATCGCACGTTAGTGAATTGGGATCCGCAGTTTGTTAAGCATGGGCATCATGAAATTCGCAAGGATGCACCTGTTATTGCTGTCGCTTGCTCTGGTGGGCGAGATTCGCTTGCTTTAGCTGCATCGGCACAAAAAGTATGTGCCTCTTGGGGTATTCGTTGTGCTGCAATCATCGTGGACCACGGGTTGCAACAAAACTCTGATGTAGTTGCAGCGCAGGCTGCACAACAGTGTGCCGATTTAGGTCTCGATCCCGTCATTGTTGAACGTATTACTATTCGGGCCTCTGACATGCGTCATCGAGGAGTTGAAGCAGCAGCTCGACAGCAGCGGTATGACGCAATCGTGAATAAAGCGCGTGAGATTCATGCACGTGCCGTGTTATTGGCTCATACGCGTGACGATCAGGCAGAAACGGTGCTGATTGACCTTTTAACGGCCGGCAGTCTTGATGGTATGGCAGGCATGGCTGATTCGATTGATATCGATGGAATCCCGTTCCTGCGACCTTTATTAGGCCTTTCACGAGCAGATACGACTAACATATGCAAGTCACTCAATCTCGAGTATTGGGATGATCCAACTAACGGAGATGACTTACGTGCGTCTGTAATTGAGTCTCATACTCAGGAGACTGCAGATACCTCTTCCCGCACGTTAGACAGTTGCGCTACGTGCGTTGAGGCTGGGTTGGGCCGTGACCTGCCGTTGCGTTCTCGAATCCGTAACGTGCTGCTGCCATGGCTAAGCGAGTTCACCGGTGGAAACATGGTGACTCGACTCGCCACGTTCGCTCAGACATCACGTCCAGATATTGAGTTTTTACAAGAGCAGGCTGATCTCGCGTTTCGTCGAGCAGTCACGTTGACTTTGCCTGAAGATTCAGCTCAAGCATCTGTAATTTCTGATGACGCAACAGATAACGGTCAGATACTTGCGCTGATTGATTTAGACGTGCTCAATGACGTGCATCTGGCATTACGCCGTCGTGTTATGGCTACTCTGTTCTCACGCTTTGGAATCCGTGCGTCATCTGCTCATGTGGCTGCAGCAGTTGGGCTGACGCGGGGTAACGGGGGACGCGTTGTGCAGTTACCAGCCGGTTATGTACTCAAGCGTGTCAAACACGTCATTCGTTTGTGCCATGATGATGTGCATGCGAATCGCGGATATTCAGGAAAACATTGACCATGAGCTGATTTCTCATGAGCAGATTATGTCCAAAATTGAAGAGGTTGCTGCTCAGGCAAGCAAGGACTATGAGGGTCGCGTCCCGATCGTTATGGCCGTGCTTAAGGGTGCAGTGTGCACGCTGACTGCCTTTACGCAGGCAATGACTTGCCATCTGGAAATGGACTTCATGAGTATTTCCAGCTATGGCAAGAGCATGTCGAGCTCTGGCTCAATTACGGTTCGTCAGGACCTGACCTCTGACGTTAAGGGAAGGGATGTGCTCATCGTTGAGGACATCATCGATTCCGGATATACGCTGGATTGGCTCGTCAAGGAATTGAAGCGTCGAGGCGCAGCTTCCGTGGAGATTTTTGCGTTACTAGAAAAACCTGCACGTCGCATGGTAGAAGTTGATGTTAAGTACAAGGGATTCGAAATTCCTGACGAATTTGTTGTCGGCTTCGGTTTGGATTGCGACGAGCAATATCGTAATCTCGATTGCATTGCTGTGCTGAAGCCTGAGGTATACGAAGGAGCGCTTACGCAATGAGTTTCCAGCAGGGACCACAGCAGCCTGGACGCAGGCCGCCGAATGGTTCAAATAACCCATTCCGTAATGGTGAGCCTGATAAGGGCGGAAACGGCCAAAACGGCAATAATCCAAAGTCGATTTGGCGTTCACCATGGCTATGGGGTGCTGTCATTGTTGTCTTCGCTGTGATTTTGTTCCAGATTTTCTCTGGTTCGGGTGCACAGACGATTGATACCAAGGATGGCATGAACATCCTTGAGCACAATGCAAGCAACGTGACCTATGCAAAGATCGTTGACAATACGCAGCAGGTCCAGCTCAAGCTCAAGGATGATTACACAGCTAAGGATCCTGACTCGGGTAAGGATCACAACTACGGCAAGAGCGTGCAGTTCTATTACACGTCTGCACAGAGCGCCGATATTGTGAAGGCTGTGGAAAAGGCCAACCCATCTAAGGGTTGGACTGCTTCGATGCAGCAGACCAGTATTTGGACATACCTGCTGACCTCGATTCTGCCGTTCATCATCTTCTTTGTGCTTGTCTGGTTCTTGATGAGCCGTATGGGCTCCGCTGGCGGCATGCTCGGCATGGGTGGCAAGAAGAACAGCGGCAAGCTGCTCGAAGGTCAGGTGCCACATACGAAGTTCTCCGATGTGGCTGGCGAAGATGCTGCTGTTCAGGAAGTTGAGGAGATTAAGGACTTCCTGAAGGATCCATCGAAGTACAAGGCTCTGGGCGCACGTATTCCTCGCGGTGTTCTGCTGTACGGCCCTCCAGGAACTGGTAAGACGCTGCTCGCACGTGCTATTGCAGGTGAAGCAGGCGTTCCATTCTATTCGATGGCAGGTTCTGACTTCGTTGAGATGTTTGTCGGTCTCGGTGCTTCGCGAGTCCGTGATCTGTTCGATGAGGCTAAGAAGAATGCTCCAGCAATTATCTTCATCGATGAGATTGATGCTGTGGGTCGTAAGCGTGGTTCCGGCATGGGTGGCGGTCACGATGAGCGCGAACAGACTCTGAACCAGCTGCTCGTCGAGATGGATGGTTTCGATAACGATACGAACCTCATCATCATTGCAGCTACGAACCGTCCTGATGTACTCGATCCAGCACTGCTGCGTCCTGGTCGTTTCGATCGTCAGGTTGCTGTGGAGGCACCTGATCTCGAAGGCCGTTATGCAATTCTGAAGGTGCACGCTAAGGGTAAGCCATTCGTTCCAGATATTGATCTGCGTTCTGTTGCAGTGCGCACGCCAGGCTTCACTGGTGCTGATCTGGCCAATGTGCTGAACGAAGCTGCTTTGCTGTGTGCACGTGTTGGAGCACAGCTCATTGATAACCGTGCAATTGATGAAGCTATCGATCGTGTGATGTCTGGTCCACGTCGTCGCTCGAAGGGTATGGCCCTCGATGAGCTTCGTAACACTGCATACCACGAGGGTGGCCACGCACTCGTTGCTGCAGCTCTGCGCAATACAGATCCTGTGACTAAGGTTACGATTTTGCCTCGCGGTCGTGCACTCGGCTATACCGCTGTGATGCCAACGGAGGATCGTTATTCGCAGACTCGTAACCAGCTGCTTGATCAGATGGCCTATGCAATGGGTGGCCGTACTGCAGAAGAGATTGTGTTCCACGATCCTTCTACTGGTGCATCGAACGATATCGAGAAGGCTACGCACATTGCCCGTAGGATGATCGGTGAGTTCGGCTTCTCAACTGCCTTGGGTGCAGTCAAGTGGACTGACGATGAAGATCAGTCTGGCCTTGACGGATTGCGTCCTCGCGAATACTCGGATGCAACGGCAGAGCGTATGGATGAGGAAGTTCTTGCCCTCATCGAAAATGCTCATACTGAAGCATGGACGATTATCAACGAGAACCGTGATGTCCTTGACGAATTGGTTCGCCAGCTGCTGGTGAAGCAGACGCTGAACGAAGCAGAGCTGGACGCCATCTTCAAGAACATCAAGAAGGCTCCAGAACGTGAAGTTTGGCTCAGCGATCCACACCGCCCTGATTCGGATAAGCCACCAGTGCCTATCCCAGATTCACTGAAGCAGAGCGTGGGCATTTCCAAGCTGTAAAACGATAGAAGGCACCGATGCCATTGGCTTTCGGTGCCTTCATCTGTGTTTATACGGATTCGGTAGCCAGCACATAAGCGCTATGCATAGCCTAAGACTGATAATTGCGCTCTTACTTACGCACGTAGAACAACTGTCTTACGTGCGTAAGCGATGAATCAAACTGTCTTATGTGCGAGAGAGCAGTAGTGAAGCTATATTGCCACGATGCAGAACAGTGAGCCATTGCCACTGAAACCATTGCATTACAACGTTGTTATGATCTGCGCGGATCCGGCGCATAAAACGGAGGACACCATATATGACGAGTCGCAAGCGGACTGAGCCGATTCAGGCTGGGCCATTTCTTATTGAAGCTGAGTGGGAGCAGGATGATCATGGTGCACATCTCGACGTGCATATTCATGTTGCTCAGCAGTCCGCTGATGAAGTGGGTGCGTCATTCTCTTATGCCGTGCCAGCATCTGTTCTTCGTTCTGTGCAGACAGCTGCATTGTTGAATCAGGACCCTGCGTCTGTGCAAATCTCTTCCACTACTATTCCCGCATCTTATGTAGAAGGCTTATGCGTGGAGAAGGAAACAGAGCAGCACTCTCTGGAAACTGAATCTGAGAGCAATACTTCAGAAGAAGATGCGCTTCAGCACGATCAACTCGGTCATGAAACTGAATCTTCAACTTCGGACTCGGCCTTGGCGTCAACCTTTGCTGAACAACAGACCTCCGAGACTCCATCTCTTGAAATCGCTACTGAGGCAGAGCAGCGTGTCGCAATTGTTTTGATGGAAAGCGCTTCAGAGAACGCGGCAACTTTGTTCCGCAAATCCATAGTTTCTATCGATGCTGTGCCAACCAATACGGTTGAAGGAATTTCTCCGCTGTATCACGTAACGAATTATGACTCGCTTGATACGAGCACTGCTGTTTTGCAGCTGCGGACCAAGCTTAGCCCTCAATCGTTGCAAAGGGTGCTGTCAGATTTAGCTATTGCGCATGAGGGACAGGTTGCCCTGCAGTGTGTGGCTTATGACGGTGTCGGCACTGATAAGCATCAGCTTGATCGTGCTGCTGTATTGGCACCGTGGATGGATATGGATCCAAACGGTGAAGTAGATGGTGACCCGCTCCCGTTCAAACTGGCAATGGCACAGGATTCGATGCGTGTAGCAATGGTCAGTAATACATGGCTACTGCAAGCTTCGGCTGAATCATATGCGGATATTGCGGGCGACACTACCGCACATAAGCCGGATGCATTCCCAAATCAGGCATGGCAGACTGAAGACGATAGTGAGGAGAGGTGATTATGAGAAGCGCACATAGAATTCCATGGTGGGTATATCTAGTAGCCGCCATTATTGGTTTCGTTGGCGGAATCCTGTTGCAAAAGTTCGATGAATTCTTTGCTGTAGGAGTCCTTGGTGCACCATGGTTCGTTGCGATTATCATGGTCGCTCTTGGCATCGTTGTTATTTGTTTAGCTTGGCAGGTGCATCGGTACACCACTACCGAGCCACGAAAGCGCATTGAACTCAAAACAATTAGTCCTGAGCGAGCTGTGAATACGCTCGTTTTAGCTAAAGCCCTAGCATTGGCTGGAGCAATTTTGTTGGGCTGGTACTGCGGTCAACTCGTAATGTGCCTTGGCCATGCAGAAGCGGAATACTATAAACGTGTACTTTTCGAGTGCATTATTGCAGGTTCTGCCGCGCTTATTGACATGGTGCTTGGCATCATTAGTGAACGACTCTGCGAGATTCCACCTGCAGAAGGTCCGGAGCATCCTCAGATGAGTAAGCATTCGCATCGACCGTCAATGAGGGCAGAACAAGGTCATCATTGTTCAGCGTAGGTGTGCAGAAATAAAAAATCTGCAAACACTCGCTGAACGTAAGAAGCTAGAGGATAACCGAACGGAGCAACGCTAAGCGAGAGCTCTAAATTCCAGGAGCGCGCAGCATGGCCTCCTGAACCATTGCAGCTGCAAGCTCGCCATCTTGCGTGTACACCTTAGCGACGCCCAAACCGCGTCCGTGAGCAGCTGTAGGGGAATTTTGCACGTACAGGTGCCACTTCGTTACATCGATATCGCGATACCACCACATCGAGTGATCAATCGAAGCGTAAGAAAGCCCTGGCGTAAGCGCACTCAAACCCGACCTACGGATAATTGGCTCGAGCATAATCTGATCACAACCTAGAGCCAGGAGCGCGCGATGCATCGTTTGTGAAACATCGAGTTCACCCTCAGCCCTCATCCAGACCATCTGGAAGCCCGAATCCTGAGCTGCACTATTCTTATCAGGTCCCAACAGAATAGAACGTTGCACATGGCGCAGGTCAAAAGGCGACTTGGTCGCATAAAAGTCAGCAAATGGATTCTTATCAGCAAAAGGAGCCATCAGTTCTTTTGCGCTCTTTAACGACTCAGGATCTGGAACATTTTCAGGCATAGGATCAGCGAAGTCCACACCACTCTGGCCACGTTCCTGGAAACTAGCAATTGCAGTCAGAATGGCACCCTGCGTTTGTGTTACATTAATTCGCCTCGCAGAAAACGAACGGCCATCCCTCAAATTTTCAACGTCGAAAAGCAAATCCTGATTAATATCACCCGGCGCAATGAAATAACCGTGAATCGAGTCAGGCTCACGATGATCAGGCACAGTTTTTGCTGCAGCGATGAGCGACTGAGCAATGACCTGACCACCATAGACGCGGCCAGTAGGGAAGTACATACTCTCGCCATTAACAAATGTATGGCCGCGTACTTGCGATGGCTTACCAAGTTCGAGGACTTTGACAAGCTGCTGAAGTGGAGTTATCTGCTCTGCTGTTGGTGCTGTTTCCTGATCTGTCATAGCTTCTCCCGCCGTTTATCAATGAGGATTTCGCACTTGCGTAAAACGTTCAATACTGCAGAACGCATGCTCAGCAAGTTTAACGAGGTTAATTCTCGATTGAGTTCGGCAACAGCGGACAGTGAAACTTTGCTCGACTTTTCCAAAGAGGCTGAAGAACCGTAATAGCCATGAAGTGGCTTATGTGATCTAGAAATATCGTTTGTTGGTATTCCGCCATTCAGAGCGACGCCCATCCGATACTTCCCACAATGACATGGGATTCTTTCGAACGCTGTATTCATGTGATGGGTCACGTCTCTTGAGAACAGTTGCGACCCGTTTCACGAATCTTTGTTGAGCTTTGAGGGACTGGAGATCTTCTTTCGTAACTTCAATAACAGTCCAGCCACGCGCGTTCAGATCCTGCGTACGTGCGGCGTCCTGCAGACGCTGATTTTTATGGTATTCCCCGTTATATTCCAGATCGGTTTTCGCACCGACATAGGCGGCATCCAGTACTGCAACCACATAACCTTTCTCGTCTTTAACCGTCCAATTGACTTGAGCACGGTGAATACCGAATTGCTGTAGAACAAGCCGCATCACAGTTTCCGGCATGGAATCAGTATTAGGCTGCATCAGACGTAGCGCTCGCCGGCATTTGGTAATACCTCGGAATGCGCGGCATCGTTCGCCTAAGTTACGTCTGCTGCGCACGTAATACTCCCAGCGAGCAAGGTACCGCTCAAAATCCTCAAGAGAGACTTTGCGGAGCTGCGGATCTCTGCGCATCATAGCGTCACCGAGTTGTACCAATTCACTCAGCGGCAGCCAGTGGGCGAACATTGCCCAAGTGCATACGGGTGAAGTGCACTGAATACCATCACCGAGATTAATAACCTCGCATGGGCCACTCCAACATACCCACTTATGCTTTTGCAGCCAGCGACGTTTCCGTGGTGAATCAACAGTGGCCATGAGTGCACATTTCCTCAGCGATGTAGGCAAATGTGGTATATCAATACATTGCAATTCGAGCGCTGTACGCAGTGCAAACACAGGGCTTTCGTCGAGCGTGCGTATGAGTTTGCGACACATACCGAAAACATCATGCTGTACAGCCCCTAATTTTGTTGCTGCTAGTTTTTCGAGCCTTTGCACAGCGGGCTTCCTCTGATTTCTTCTCTTCATACGCTCACGGTATGGTGCGGCTTTACGCATAATCAATCGGATCTGATTGATGTGGATAACAGAGCTTACGGCCAGCTATTTGTGGATAATTAATCCTGTTGCTTGTGTATTGCTTGCGTGTTGCTTGCGTGCACGTTCTTCCGCCGCATATAAGCCATTTACTTACCGCATATAAGCCAGTTACTTTACGTGCGTCAGAGCAAAATATTTCTTTGGCATACACTATTTCTTCACGACACACCAGTACTAACAGCTATTTTGCTTGCATTCTGTATGTCCCTCTTGGAATAATGTCTGTTGCATTGTGACCACTTGATATGCCAAAGCGTATAGCCAGTATGAGCTGCGCTTCGTGGCAGACCGAAGATTGGAATCAGGTTTGGCTGAGTTTATTTATCAGATGATCAAGGCACGCAAGGCCTACGGCGACCGCGTGATTCTTGATGACGTTACGCTGAGCTTCCTGCCAGGCGCCAAGATTGGTGTCGTCGGCCCTAACGGTATGGGTAAGTCGACGCTGCTGAAGATTATGGCTGGCTTGGATACCGTCAGCAACGGTGAAGCATCGCTGACCCCAGGATACACGGTCGGCATTTTGCAGCAGGAGCCACCGCTCGATGAAGATAAGACGGTCGGCGAGAACATTAAGCAGGCTTTTGGCGATATCGCAGCTAAGGTGACGCGTTTCAACGAGATTGGCGAAGAAATGGCCAATCCAGACGCTGATTTCGACGCGCTCATGGAAGAAATGGGCAAGCTGCAGACTGAGATTGATGCTGCTAACGGTTGGGATCTCGATTCTCAGCTCGAGCAGGCAATGGACGCACTGCAGTGCCCAGACCCAGATACGCCAGTGTCTGTGTGCTCCGGTGGTGAGCGTCGTCGTGTTGCTCTGTGCAAGTTGCTGCTCGAAGCTCCAGATCTGCTGCTGCTCGACGAGCCTACTAACCACCTCGATGCAGAATCCATTCTGTGGCTCGAGAAGTTCCTGCACCAGTACAAGGGCGCAGTTATCGCCGTTACCCACGATCGTTACTTCATGGATAACGTTGCTGAGTGGATCTGCGAGGTCGATCGCGGTCAGCTGTACCCATACAAGGGCAACTACTCCACGTACTTGGAGACCAAGGCCAAGCGTATGGAGATCCAGGGTGCTAAGGATGCCAAGCTTGCTAAGCGCCTGAAAAACGAGCTCGAATGGGTTCGCTCGAGTCCTAAGGCACGTCAGGCTAAGAACAAGGCTCGTCTGGAGCGTTACGACCAGATGGAGCAGGAGGCACGTAACTCCAAGAAGCTTGACTTCTCCGAGATTCAGATTCCACCAGGACCACGTCTGGGCTCCACGGTTCTTGAGGTCGAGCATCTGCACAAGCAGTTCGGCGACCGTGTGCTCATTGACGATCTTTCGTTCACGCTGCCTCGTAACGGCATCGTTGGTGTTATCGGACCTAACGGTGTTGGTAAGTCGACGCTGTTCAAGACGATTGTTGGTCTTGAAGAGCCAACTTCCGGCACGGTGAAGAAGGGCGAGACGGTCAAGATCAGCTACGTTGATCAGAACCGAGCAGGCCTCGATCCAAACAAGAACCTGTGGGAAGCAGTGTCTGACGGCCTTGACTACATCGAGGTTGGCGGCGTTGAGGTTCCTACTCGTGCTTACGTGGCAAGCTTCGGCTTCAAGGGTTCCGATCAGCAGAAGCTGACGGGCGTGCTCTCCGGTGGTGAGCGCAACCGTCTGAACCTTGCACTGACGCTGAAGCAGGGTGGCAACTTGCTGCTGCTCGATGAGCCTACGAACGATTTGGATGTTGAGACGCTTGAGTCTCTGGAAAATGCACTGCTCGAGTTCCCAGGCTGCGCAGTGGTTATTTCCCACGATCGTTGGTTCCTTGACCGCATTGCAACGCACATCTTGGCTTGGGAAGGTAACGACGAGAATCCAGCAAACTGGTACTGGTTCGAAGGCAACTTCCAGTCCTACCAGGAGAACAAGATTGCTCGCTTGGGTGAAGACGCTGCACGTCCTCACCGCCTACACCGCAAGCTCACTCGCTGAGTTCTAGAGTTTTTCTAGTACTTCAGATCGTCGAGGTACTTTTGAGCCGTCCAATTTGGGCGGCTCTTTTTATTTTTGCTTTCTTCTCACAATTTACTGTTCTTTTCTTCTCACAATTTACTTTTCTTTTCTACACACATAAGACAGTTGCCTTACCTGCGTGCAGTGAAGCGTATCTTGCCTACTTCTCACGCACATAAGACTGTTGCTTTACATGCGGCAGGCAAAGTAATGTGCATGAGTTTCCTTTGCCACAGATAAGCCAGTTGGCTTATGTGTATAGAGAAGCATGAGTGCAGAGAGAAATGGGTGTGCGAAGAGAATGAAGTTGGATATATATCTCAATATGAGATAGGGGAGGGTATCGAATTGTGGCGATGCTAGGGTGTTCGTCACTGCCCTGAAATGTACCTCAATCTGTAATCCTTACATATGGGTATTCAGCATGACCGTTCAGCAGTGATGTTGATCTCAGCGGCAGCGTCATCATAGTCCCGACTAAACGATGAGGAGCTGCAAGCATGTCAACTCATATCGATACTACGTGTGTACAAGGTGGCTATCACCCAGGTAATGGTGAGCCTCGCACGCCTCCTATTGTTGCCTCGACGACGTTCAAGTACACGTCGAGTGAGCAGATGAGTCGTCTTTTCGATCTGTCAGAAAGCGGCTACTTCTACACGCGTCTATCGAATCCAACCAGTGATACCGTCGCGGCTAAGATTTGTGAGATGGAAGGCGGCGTAGCAGCTATGCTGACTTCCTCTGGCCAAGCAGCGAACTTCTTTGCACTATTCAACATCTGTAATGCTGGAGACCACATCGTGGCTTCGAGTGCAATTTATGGTGGTACGTACAACCTCATTAATGTGACGATGCGCAAGATGAATATTTCTTGTACGCTCGTCAATCCGGACTGCACGCCAGAAGAGCTTGAGGCAGCATTCCAGCCAAATACGAGGGCTGTGTTCGCGGAATCGCTTTCTAATCCATCGGTGATGGTACTTGATTTTGAAAAGTTTGTATCGGCTGCACATAACCACGGTGTGCCAATCATTGTTGATAATACGTTCCCGACTCCAATCAACTGCCGACCTATTGAGTACGGCGTCGATATTGTTACGCATTCGACGACGAAGTATATGGATGGTCATGCAACAGTCGTTGGAGGTGCAATCGTTGATTCGGGTAACTTCGACTGGATGGCACATACAGAAAAGTTCCCTGGAATGACTGAGCCTGACGATTCTTACCATGGCGTTACCTATGCCAAGGATTTCGGTAAAGCTGGTTACATCATTAAGGCGACTGCACAGCTTATGCGAGATTTTGGCTCGACTCCTGCACCTATTAATGCTTGGATCCTAGGCACTCATCTCGAGTCTCTGGGCGTGCGTATGCATCGACATTGCGAAAATGCTCAGAAAGTTGCTGAATGGGCAGCACAAGATCCTCGTATTTCTTGGGTAACGTATCCAGGCCTTCCTGGTGATAAGTATCATGCACTTGCTGAAAAATATATGCCGAATGGAACTTGTGGTGTGATTGCACTGGGTATTCCGGGCGGTCGCGATCATGTGTCTGCAGTACTGGACTCACTTAAGCTTGTTTCGATTGCAACGCATGTGGCAGATGCACGTTCGTGTGTTCTGTATCCAGCTGGTACTACGCACCGCCAGTTGACTGATGAACAGCTCGAAGAAGCTGGCGTTGGTATCGATCTGGTTCGCTTGAGCTGTGGTATTGAGAATGCAGAAGATATTATCGCTGATCTTGATCAGGCTCTGACCGCTGCTGAGACAAAGTAACAGTAGTGCTCCTATAAATCTTGTTCCTTATAGATATCATTACTTCCCGCACATAAGGCTCTTACGTTATGTGCGGGAAGTTTTTGTGTGTTGCACTAGCTTTACAGTACTCACATAAACTAAATACCTTACGTGCAAGAAATGTACGAAGGCACAATGCGACTATTCGGGAGCTGCGGATAATACACTGAAAAGTATGCAGCGACCAATTGAAACTAATGTATCTATTCTGAGTAAAGTTGCCCGAGATGCTGATCCAAGCAATCCAGAAGACCTGAGTATTGCTCAGGATCTAAAGGATACGCTCGAAGCTCATCGCGATGGATGCGTTGGTATGGCAGCCAATATGATTGGCGAACCTGTACGCATTATTGCGTTCGTTGATGAGATGCTGGGCGGCAGAATTACCGTGCTATTTAATCCACGTATTACCGCATCCGCAGGGCTCTATGAGACCTCTGAAGGCTGCCTTTCCCTCGATGGCATGACAAACGTACGTCGTGCTGAGCGAATTGAAGTTGATTACATGAATCGTAAAGGCAAGAACCGTCACGCCATATTTGACGGATTCACGGCGCAGATTATTCAGCATGAAGTCGATCATTGCGATGGTATTCTCGTCTGAACTAGCAGGCATGTTTCACCTGGCATAAAGATGTCATGGGGTAAATGCATTTAACTTTTTCAAAATATAACGCGTTTATACGGGTATGAAGCCTTTTTGATTCCTACTACCAATTGGTATTTGCTTCTTCACAAGATCGTGAATATTGATATTAGCCTTGGCTCTCTTATGGATATTCCAAGGAGGTTGGTCCAAGGCTATTCTGTTTTTTATTTCGGGCCAGTATTGTTAACTTCGGTTTGAAGATCCTTGGGCAAAACCTCGGGATCGACGAACTTCTTCGGGTGCGTTCTTTGTGTGGCAGGTGTCCTGACGCACTTCAACCTGGTACGCAAGAGAACAAATCCACACTGCTGACACTGTAGAGTGTGTTTACATATTCACACGGGCACACTGTCATATGGCATTAGCGATGTGACCCGTGAGCTCGTGTGAATTTTATAGCGTATTCTGGCGCTTGAGATTTTCGATTGATATTAGGCTACGTCTCATTTGTAGCCTATTTATCATGCCTGTTTACGCGTATATTCCGCATGTAAGTTGATTCGCTTATGTGCGATGGGGATATGTGGGGTGAAATTTCGACTAACCACACTGTGAGTGGATTGAGTTCGTATTTACTTGCACGCCCTAGATGTGTAGGTAGCAACGCGGCTACACATAAGCATGATCAGAATGCACAGAGAAGGGTATAAAGATGTCTAATGAGCTACGTTTAGCTTCAATTTTCAGCGACGGTTGTGTAATACAGCGAGGCATGCCCCTAAAAGTTTGGGGTTGGGGAACGCCACATGCTGAGGTCGAAGTTACGCTTGGCTCTCAAAATCTTCGTAAGACTATTGACTCCAATGGCTACTGGGAAGTCTGGTTTAAACCAGTACGGGGTAATGAACACTTGTCATTAGTAGCGCAGTCATACATTTCGCTATACCGCAAAGAATATGACGATATTGAGTCTGTTCAACGCCTAAAAACATATAGGCTGCCAGATCCAGAAAATCTACCGGATTATATGGAGGAATGTGCAAGAGACCTTGGTCTAATTTCTTCTGCCGAACGAGTTATGCAGAAGCAAGGTTTATGCATGAGTGAGATCGTGCTGTGTACTTGTTATGTGGGCGAGGTATTCGTTTGCGCAGGCCAGTCGAATATGGAGCTGCCAGTTTCTTGGGCTTCAGCATCTGACCCATCGTTATTGCAGTGGGAAGACTCGTTATTACGACAGTGCAAGATTTTTACGCATGCCCGATTCGAAGGCTTACTTGCAGAGCCACATGAATCTCTTTGGGACAGCTATGTAGGTTCAGAACGCCGTCGATTTTCAGCACTAGCAGCTTGGTTTGGTCGAGCAATGCGGCGTATGTTGGGCGTTCCTATTGGAATTATTAATATTTCTGCTGCTGGTTCACCTATTGAGGCCTGGATGGACCACCGTTCAGCCTCGTCATTCACTCACCTTGGCGATCAGCTCCGCAAGTTTAGAAGTACGCGCTCTGCAAGAGCGCTCGCTGAACAGAGCGTGCAGGACGTTAATGATTGGCGCGAGCGTTGCGTTCAACAGCGTCGTGATGAGCAGGATCTTTCTTGGTTTTCTATTGAACTTCCGGGATCCCTTACATCGCAGTCCGAAGCGTTGAACGAGTACCACGGCGAGCTGCTGATTAAGCGCAATATTGTGCTTCCTAAACGATGCGCCATAGATAATTACAAGCAAGTAAGCGCATTACTTGATCTTGGCACTATGACTGATGCAGATGAAGTGTGTATCAATGGAAACAGTGTGGGACAAACCTCGGATCGCTATACGCCGAGGCTATATTATGTGCCGGCTGGTGTACTTCATGAGGGAATCAATGAAATCGTAATTCGTTTACGTGTGGAAGGGGAAAATCCGCACGTTGCTTATGGCCAGCAAATGGTGTTGCGCGTCGGCGATGGAGCTCAAGATTTAGATAATATCGAAGAGTTATGGAAACCAAGAGATGTTAAGTATTACTTGGCTCGCCGCCATCGCGTAGATCGTTCTCGTGTAGTACGTCGCCAAACTCGTTACGTGAAGGCAAAACGAGCGCTACCTAATGAAGTTGAACAGAAGATTGTTCGTGGGCATGTTCGAGATGGATTCAGCCATGATAAGGAGCTTCCTGAAATCCAGCATATGGATTTCTCGCGGTCGGTGCAGGTAATCGACTTATGTGGGGAATGGCAGTGCGCAGTATTGTCATTGATACCAGACGCATGTCCTTCGGAAGTTGTTGTTGATTGGCAGCCTACGGCTCTCTACTATGGCATGGTCTCTGGGTGCTTTAATTTCGCTGTTCGAGCTGTGCTGTGGTATCAGGGAGAGTCCAATACGGGTGAGGATTGCCGATGGTACCAGCCCATGTTGGAAGCAATGATGAAAGCTTGGCGAAAAAACTGGCAAGTAAAGCAATTGCCTTTCTTTATTGTTCAGCTACCTGAATATGAGGATCAGGCTGCATCATTAGAGGGATGGGCAACAGTCCGAGACGCACAATGGCGAGTTATGGATGCATTCCCAGGTGAGTCACTTATGCTCTGCAAAGAGGAACAAGAAGATGATCAGCTTTCACCACCTTGCACGATGCGTGACTATACGGATTTCATAGCGAAGAATGACACTGACACAGCTATAAAGGTGGACTGTGAAGAGGTGAGTGGTGCTGTAGAAAATGTGGTTACTGTTGTGTCCCTGGGCTGCGGTGATCCTTATGATTTGCATCCTTCAAACAAGCGATCTTTAGGTGAACGTCTTGCTAGCACAGCGATGGCTGTCGTTATGGGTGAGGATGATACAACGCCAACGCCTGTTGCAGTTGGTCTCGAACGCGCACAGCAGAATGGCAAGCCTGTTAAGAACTGGATGCGTGTTGCAGTTGAAGCGGATCAGTTTCACTATGGCAAGGTAGTACGCGTTTTGTGGGATGAACAGCTCTGCACTTACAGTGGAAAAGCACCTCAAGGATTTGAATGGGTGCTCACAGATGGCACTATTGTGCATGCTCAGGCTCGAATTACCCAAGGTGAATTGTGGGTTAAAGATCCAGTAAAACCATGGAATGAGATCCGCCAATTACGTTATGCGTGGATGAACAATCCTCCTCGAGAATTTGTTATCGGAACGAACACTACGCCAATGCCACCGTTCCGGCTGCATAACGAAGGCTGGCCTGAATCAACTGTTGCTTCTGTATAACGAAAAGATTTGATTCGCGCTCCTCTGTTTATGCATATCAACCATTTGCTTTATATGCGGGGAGACAATCCCTAATCACTCCCGCACATAAGACAGGTAGCTTATGTGCGGGGGTAGGGAAGCCCCTTATTTCGCATATAAGGCATGTAGCTTATGTGCGGGAGTAGCGATGAAAAGGGGAAACTCAAAATTAGACAAATTCGTCGAAATATCTAAATACAGGCCTAATTTTTGTATATCGTATGGGTCGGCGTGTCGTGCGGTGATTGGGTATGCATGGCCAATAAGGGGTGTATGAATCTATAGTAAGACATTTTCATTCAATCATTTAACTAAATAGGCAAGAATGTATAAATAATGCGATTTTTTCAACAAATATTAATGGTTGGATAAACGTTCCGAAATAGAAATAAGAAAATTTGGTTCGGAAGGTGACCTATGACTTCTAAATGGAGTAAGAACACAGTGATCGCAACGAATGTATAAAAAATGCGAAAATATTATTGCTTATTCTGAGCATGATGCTACTGTATTAACTAGGTTAATCAATAGAGAATACTGTAAAGGCGCAGGTGATATGTCGAAAACATCGAAAATGAGTTGAAAAGCATGGGCTCAAAACCTGGAAGAACTCCATATGGCGGTAGATAGAAATGCTTCGCATTTTTATAAGCTGCTGCATTATTTGAGTTTTATATAACCTTTTGAATTAATTTATCCAATTAATTATCTACCGAGTGTACTATGCCGGTAGATGTGAAATGCGAAGTATCACAGAAATCAAAATGATTCTGGACTCAAAAGAATCACGAGATTTCTTCTGTACTCAGAGCTGAGCTCGGCCCGACGTTGAGTAGAACAGAAGTGAGCGCATGAACGGACATGTGCTGCTGTGATGGCGCAGTTAACGGAGTAGTTAATAGACGGCAAGGGGGACGGATTGGCTGCATTAAAAAGAATTAATCAGGATGATTTAAGAAACCACAATTTATCAGTAATGATGTCTACGTTACTGAGGTCTGATCACCCTCTAAGTCGAGCTGATATCTCCAAAGAAACGGGACTGACTAAAGCAACAATTTCGTTGTTGACTTCGTTGCTTTTGCAGTGCGGCATTTTGAGTGAAGGAAGGCCTTCGTTTAATGCAACATACGGTCGTCCAAGTACGCCGTTAACGATTAATCGTGGAATTGTTTGCGGTATCGGTATTCAAGTCAACGCGGATGGATACGGCATTATTGCTATCGATTTGGATGGCACAATTCTTGCCGAGCAATGGCGAGGCGCCGATCTGCATCTGGCTGATCCACGGTATATCTTCTCGGACATTGAATACATGCTGCGTGAGCAGGAAGATGTGCTCCGCTTGCATGGTTATCTGATCGCCGGTACGTGCATGGCATTGCCTGGTCTCGTCACCGATGGCAGGGTTCTTGTTGAGGCACGTAATCTTAACTGGCGCAATCTTGATCTGTCGACCGTTCCATTCGTGAATCGAATGCACGTGTTGGCTGGTAATTCAGCAAGTATGGCTGCGGTTTCTCAAATTCCTGGTTATGCAACGCCGATTCAGCCTGATATGCCGCTGAACTCTAATAGCTCGTTCATCTATGTCTCCTCTGATGTTGGTATTGGTGGCGCACTGGTACGTAATGGTGTTCTGATCAAGGGCGATCATGGTTACGCTGGTGAGCTTGGCCATCTATCGGTAGATTTGCATGGTCCAAAGTGCGTTTGCGGCCGTAACGGGTGCTTGGAAGCAATTGCCGGTCGTCGCTCAATGATTAAGCTTGCTGGTGTTGCTGAGGGTGTTGAGGCGGCAAGTCTGGAATCGTATAACGAGTTCCTGCAACTTGCGCAACAGGGACAGCCTGAGGTTATTAAGACTCTGGACCAAGGTGCAGAGGCAATGGCATCGGCATTGGCATCGGTTGTTAATCTTTCTGACATTGACACCATCGTGGTTGATGGCGTGTGGGCAAACGTTGCGGGTAATTATCTGCAGAAGATCCAGGATATGATTCAACAGCAGATTTTGGCTCGTAACAACGTTCAGGTCAAGGTAATGAGTGTCTATGGCCGTGTTCGCCCAGCTATTATCGGTGCGGCACTTACTGGCCTGCACGGTTTCCTTGATACTCCAACGAAGTACATGATTCCGCCGATTATCCTCTGATTTGAGAATGATTTAGCGGTTTCCTCTGCGGTTTTCATTCATGATTTCTCCCCGCGGCTCTGCCGTGGTTTCTTCCGCAGTAACTCCCGCACATAAGCAAGTTGGCTTATGTGCGGGAGTTTTTCTTTAGTTAAAACTCCTCACTGAACATTACCCATAACGCACGTAACGGCGATGCATTGTGCATGCTTAGGGATTCACCGATAAGACGCACGTAACCGAAACGCCTGCTGCAGCTGCTATGGTGTGCTTGGTATTCCCGCCCGGGTTGCGCAGGTCAAGGGATGCCCGCGGAAACAAGTACTGTGCGCAACGGCAGTGGTAGGAGCGTTCTGATGTCAGCTACTCATCCATCCTCAAATAACAAAAGTTCGTATTCGGGTTCATCTAAGATTTCTTCGCTACGTGCGGCCACTGTTCCGGTTCGGCCACTTTCGTTACGTTGGACGACGGCTGATATTGCTGTAGCGGCGGCACTTGGTGTGGCATGTGGTGTGATTTTCTGGGGTTATAACTTTGCATATGCTGCGATTTCCCCATTCCTTGCAGCAATTCTTCCTGGCGTCAGCAGTATTCTTCACGCCGTCTGGTATTTCTCTGGACCACTCGCCATGCTAATCGTGCGTAAACCTGGTGCAGCTATGTTCGTAAACGCTATGGCAGGTGCAGCTGAAATGGTTCTGGGCAATCAGTACGGCATTACACTGACCTTTATTTCTGCTATTGTGCAGGGCCTTTTTGCTGAGGTTCCGTTCTATATCACACGTTTCAAGATTTTTAATCTGCCAATCACTGTAGTCTCTGGCTTCTGCGTTGCAGTTGAGTACGGCTTCTATCTGCTGCTATTCCGCTACCAAGGCGTCGCCTTGCTGAGTCCTCGAGGACTTACCCATATGACTATGGAGATTATTGGCGGCGTTCTGATTGCTGGCGTTTGCACTTGGTATTTGTTTGTTGCGATCGCCCGTACTGGTGCGCTTGATAAGTTCGCTTCCGGTCGTGCTGTTCGTGCTCGAGTTCAGTGAGCAGATATTTTTATTTCTCTGTATAGCAGCAGATACGATAAACGCCCGCACATTCGTTGTTTTGCAACTCTGTGCGGGCGTTTATCTTAACCCGTTCTCTCTTCTAGGCTTTAGTTAACCAACGTATGTGTAGAAATAGAAGAAAGATCTCATATAGTAGACAAGCATAAGTATGCTCACTGCATTTAAGCTACATCGCTTACGTGTGTGAGCCTGCATAAGGAATGTGCCGCACATAAAGCAACTAGCTTATGTGCGGCACATTGAGAAACAGAACAGGCACAAATATGTAACTGTCTGTATTACATGTAATCGGGTAGGCTACAAAAACTCGCTTACATGCGGGAATTAGTTTTCGTGGTAGAACTTCTTGTGATGAAGCTGCAGCCACAGCACACCGACGGCGACAATAACGCCGAACAAGATGAGCATTGTTGCGGAGCTTGCGTAAGCGCCTTCAGGTCCGAGCACGGTATTCCAACCAAATGCATGAGCGGAAATAGGACCGCCGAACAGAGCGATACCAACAGCGCCAGAACCCTGCATTGCCAAATCGTTCATGCCCACACCGCGACCAGTTTGTTCTGGAGGCAGCGTACCGAGCACAGTATTTGCGGTTGGGGAGTAAATCGTTGCCATGCCTGCATAAATCAGTGCAGCGCAGAAGCCGATAAGAATAGGACCAAGGCGCAGGAACAGACCGCCAAGGATGAAGCCTGCTGCCATCATGCCAGCGCCAAGTGTAATAGACCAGCGCTTACCAAGCTTGCTGACGATACGGCCAGAGAAGCAGCCAGTAATCGTTGCAATGATCAGGCCAGGCAGCAGCATCAGCGAAACCTGCGTGCTGGACATGCCAAACAGTGCTGCGCCAAAATCGTTGCACAGTGGCGTGATTGCAAAGTTGATGAAGTAGAAGATAACGATCAGCAGTACCGATTCACGCCATGGCACATTCTTGAAGAATGCAGGAGTGACGAATGGGTCCGTGGCCTTCGAAATATAGATGGCGAACAGCACGAGGAATGCTGCAGAAACAGCCAGCATCCACCAATCGAGTACCGAGAAGAACAGCGTCAGGAACAGGATTGCCATGCCGAACAGACCGAAGCCAGGAACATCGATATGGGTCTTGCCGCCGGTCTTGCCAGGTAGATACTTGATGAGTGGGATCAGGAACACCACAGCAACGACTGGAATGAGGAACAGGAACTTCCAATCGATTGCAGAGAAAACGCCTGCAGAAACGACACCGATTGCGGTTGCAAGCTGGTAATCAGCAGTAAACAGACCGAAGTACAGCAGCTTTTCTCGCTCAGTCAGATAGCGAGCAACAACCACCAGATATACCGAGCCTGCAGTCTGGAAGCCAATCGTCTGGATAATACGGAAGATAATGACGAGGATCAGCGACTCGTGCATGAAGAAGCCGCCGACGGAACCGAATACCAGTGCGATAATGCCGAAGACGGTCATGGTCTTCAAGCTGGCAAAGTCACCGAGCGAACCATAAATGAAGCAGACAATAGCGAGGACAACGCCAGGAATTGCTGTAATCAGTGATGCGTTAGTAGCGGCACCAAGGTCAGAACCAATTTTGGCAAAGACCATGTTGAATGCCTGCAGGCACAGTGCACCAAGCAGATAAATACCGAGCAGAGGGAACAGCGTCTTACGAGCGCGGTTTGCAGTTTCGTTATTTGCGGCAGCGTCGTTCTTGTTGTCATTATTGACATTCAAGTTTTTACCACCATTGTTACCATTCAAAGCGGTTGTGCTTGCGCCGGTCGATTCGTCCGACGAAAGCACGGGTGCTGATGGCGTCGTCATAGCTGCTCCTTGAATTTGTTGTTGCTTCATAGGTTGCTGTCAAGAAAGTTATTCGTAGTAGTGCGCTACGTGTGTTAGTTAGTGTAAGTGGCTTATGTGCGGGACCAATTCCGCTCATATTCAATTACGCTATGTGCGGGGTTCTTCCCGCATGTAACGCAACTATCTTATGTGCGGGGCGATAAACCAACGAAATACAGCGCTTTTATTGCGGTATTAGGAAGTGCATGGCGCGCACAGTAAGAGCATTGCGTTAATAAATGCAGAGAGGTGGTCTTTCAGCCCTCATCCACACGTAACGTATATGTATTACGTGTGGGAACGGACGTTTGTGTAGCTATTTCATATGGTGATAAAACGTTTTCAGATTGGAATATCTAGGTAAGAGAACAGATAAAGGGGTGAGAGTGTCGTGGCGGTAATCCGCATGAGGTTCCATGAGAAAGTGGAGCACCGTCACGGCACGATTCAGGACAGGAGTACGAATGGAAATAAAACTATGTTGTACCCATTAAGGTAACGACGGACCCATTCAGATGGCCTGATAAGGCATAACTTTCGTTGCACGGAGAAACGCCGCGACACCAATACAACGAGCCGTCACAACTCATCATTATTGAGCGTTGCAAGATCTATTCAGCGGCTTCAAACTATCTGGCTTACTTGCTGGGCGCGAGTATGGCATCGCGTCAGCAAGCAGTTCCAAGTGCAGTTTCAAGTAGTGTTACGTGCTAGCCAGAATCGAGCTATTACGACTAGCACGTAACATGAATAGTCCCAGACAATATAACTACTCAATATGGCTACCTCAACGGGTATGTACCAATATGACTACTCAATAATTTCGTGAATAAGCTTGAGTTCTGGCACCTCCTCCTTCTCACCAATTTCAATATTGTTTTCGAGCAGTTCAATAACGTCATCGACGTCTGGACGGTTCGTGTGAATCGTCAGAATGCATTCGCCCTCTTCGACAGGATCGCCGACCTTCTTGTTGAGGACAAGGCCAACGGCGTAGTCGAGCTTATCTTCCTTAGCTGCGCGACCGCCGCCGAGCATCATCGATGCGACGCCCAGTTCATCAGCCTTCATGCCAGTGATATAGCCGGCACGGCGAGCAGGGAGTGGCACATGATACTTGGCCTGAGGCATGATCGAGTAGTCCTCGATAACGCTGCCATCGCCACCTTGTGCCTCAATCATGCGGCGGAACGTTTCCAGAGCCTGGCCATTATCAATCTGTGCCTGCAACAGTTCACGTGCTTCAGCAAGGGTTTCTGCCTTACCTGCCATAACAACCATCTGGCTGCCAATCGTCAGCACGAGTTCCTTAAGATCCTCTGGTCCACGGCCCTTGAGCAGTTCAATAGATTCCTCAATCTCAAGCGCGTTACCAATGGCCTTGCCAAGAGGCTGGTTCATATCAGAAATCACAGCCATGGCGTTCATACCAACGCCCTTACCGATGTTAACCAGCGTACGTGCGAGTTCTGCAGCCTGCTCCTCACTCTTCATGAATGCACCAGAACCAGTCTTCACATCCATAACCAGAGCATCGGTACCACTTGCAATTTTCTTGCTCATAATAGAGCCTGCGATCAGTGGAATAGAATCCACGGTATCGGTCACATCACGCAGTGCATAAATCTTCTTATCAGCAGGTGCAATATTTCCGGTTGCGCCAGCAATAATGCAGCCGACGTCGCGTAATTGCTGCTTAAAGTTTTCTTCGCTGATTTCAACCTGATAACCAGGAATAGCCTCGAGCTTATCGAGCGTGCCGCCAGTGTGGCCAAGGCCTCGACCAGAAATCATTGGAACAGCGATGCCAAGGGAGGCGACGAGAGGAGCCAGCGGAATACTGGTCTTATCGCCAACACCGCCTGTGGAGTGCTTATCGACCTTAATACCGTCAATATCGCTCAGATCAAGCTGATCGCCAGAGTGCAGCATATCCATAGTGAGGCGCTGCATCTCATGCTGGTTCATGCCGTTCAGCCAGATGGCCATCAGCAGAGCACTCGTCTGATAATCAGGAATCGAACCGTCCGTGCATCCTTGCACAAAGAAATCAATCTGTTCGTCACTCAGTGCGTTCTTGTTGCGCTTCGTGTCGATGACGTCCACCATACGCATGGTGTGCCTCCTTTAGTGGGCCGGCAAAGTTGTTCTGCAACGCTGCAGTGATCCCCGCACATAGCGAGTTTCAAAACCGAGCCCGTATGTCGGGCAGAAACAAGTGCGTTATTCTGCCCGACAGGGGTTGTGTTTACTGTTTTTTTATTTCTGTGACACCAACAATCGGTATCAAGTCTCACGCAATGGCCGTTTCCAGCGACAGATGGATCATGTCGTTGAAGCCAGTCTCACGTTCCTTGCTCGTGGTGCTTCCTTCACGGAGCAACAAATCCGAAACCGTCAAAATTGACAGTGCACGGAAGTGATATTTAGCACCCAACAAATAGAATCCAGCGGATTCCATTTCGGTGCCAAGCACACCATAATCAGCAAGTTTTTGAACATCGAGCTCGTCGTTATAGAAGCGATCAGCAGCGAAAATATCGCCTGCGCGTACTGACAGACCCATCTCTTGTGCCTTCATATAAGCCGTATGAAGCAGCTCAAAGTTGGCAAGTGGAGCATAGTGCACGCCTGCTTGGAACGTATTCTCAACAACGTTGGAGTCCGTAGAAGAACCCTGAGCAAGCAAGATATCGCGGATATTCACTGATGGATCGATACCACCGCAGGAACCCACGCGAAGCATCGTCTTAACGCCATACACTGTTGCCAGCTCAGTGACGTAAATAGACAAGCTAGGGATACCCATGCCAGTGCCCTGCACGGAGACTGGATGACCCTTATACGAACCGGTGAAACCTAAGCAATTGCGCACGCCGTTCACTTGACGAACATCGTCAAGGAAGTTCTCTGCAATATACTTTGCGCGCAATGGATCACCAGGCAGCAGTACTACTGGAGCGTAATCGCCAGGAGCGGCTTCATTATGTGGGGTTGCCATAAAGAATGTCCTTTCAGTAATGCGTTTGGTACGAATCCCGGTTTTGTACCCGTATCTGTTCCGTAACCGCGTTACGTGCGGTTATGTCTACTGCTATTAAGGTCAATGATGAGCCAATAGCAGTCACCAATGAGTCACTAATAAGTCATTAGTGAGCAGCAGTAACTACCTCATAAATGACTATGAATAAGGCAGCAAATAACAGCGTTAGCTGCACGGTATAGATAACAAGTGGTGGATTCTTCTCATATGACATTCGAATGTAATCGGCTTATGTGCGGAAGAGGAGGGGTTTGAGCTTATGGCTGCTCAAACTGCGTGTATTGTTCTTACGCTTCTTACTTCTTCTCACGTATATTCACGATGAATTGGGAATGCCTTATGTGCGGGAAGAGTCACACACTACTTCGCGGGATTCTCTCTGTAGTTGTAACAAGATTGTTGCGTACCGATTGGCATGAGCTCTCTCATAACTCGTACCAAGCGCATGATGAATGTTTGTATAGGGCTGAGAAAATGCGGCGTGGAAAAGCAGTGGGGCAAAGCAAATAAAGCTTTTCCACGCCGCAAGTTTTTCAGTTCAGCTCCTGAGGTCAGCTAATAGCCTCGAAGAAGCTCGTTCCATTGCCATTACCCTCAACGTGGAAGTTCTCGAGGATCGTGGCGCCCATATCGGAAGCAGTTGCACGAATACCAAGTGATTCACCTGGGTGCTTCATGCTTGGCGAGTAGGCGAGCAGTGGTACAAATTCACGCGTGTGATCCGTGCCCTCATACGTTGGATCGTTACCGTGATCTGCAGTAATAATGAGCAGATCATCATCACGCATGTTGTCGAGCACCGTGCCAAGTCGACGATCGAAGTCCATCAGAGCCTGAGCATCGCCTTCGGTGTTGCGGCGGTGACCATACATAGCATCGAAATCAACGAGGTTCGTGAAGCACAGACCAGTGAAGTCAAGGCCCATAGCTTCATCAACGTGATCCATGCCATCCATGTTGCTCTTGTTGCGCCAATTACGATCGAAACCGTGGCCAGAGAAGATGTCGTACGTCTTACCAACAGCCAGCACATCAAGACCTGCATCGTGCAAGAAATCAAGAGCGGTTGGCTCAGTAGGCTCCAGACCGTAATCGTGACGGTTCGAAGTGCGCACGAAGTGATCCTTATCTGGACCAACATATGGACGAGCAATAACACGGCCCATAATGATCTCTGGTCCGTTAATCAGCGTACGTGCGTATTCGCAAATGCGGTACAGCTCATCGACTGGAATAACATCTTCGTGAGCAGCAATCTGCAGCACAGAATCACCAGACGTGTACAGAATCAGATCGCCGGTTTCCATCTGGTGCTCACCGTAGTCCTTAATAACTTCGGTGCCAGAGTATGGCTTGTTGACAATAACCTTGCGGCCAGAGAATGCCTCAAGCTTGTCGACGATCTCCTGAGGGAAGCCCTCTGGGAAGAACGACATATCGAAGCGCACTGGCAAGCACATCATTTCCCAGTGGCCATCGAGTGAATCGTTACCCCAGCTCGTGACAGTCATCTTGCCGAAGGAGCCGATAGGCTTCTCAATAGGCTCGACGCCCTCAATTGGATTATCTTCGCGAATGTTACCAAGACCAAGACGCTGCATATTAGGCAGCTTCAGGCCGCCCTTCATATAAGCGCCAATGTGACCCAACGTATCTGATCCGACATCATTGAACTTGGCTGCATCTGGTGCCTCGCCAATACCAATGGAGTCCAGTGCGATCGCAAAAACGCGAGGGTAACGGTAGTCGGTTGGATTCGCCATAGTGGTGTGCCTCATTTCATCGTTGAAACAGAGGAACGTCCGCAGTGCCGCCAGTCAATATATCTGAAGCTATTTCAACGGTGAAATAGCCCTGCAGCACTGTTGCATACTCAATAGTGCTGCACAACGTTTGTATGAAGAATAATGAAAAACATCTGCGGCGGTGTTTTTCTGAAGTACTGTGCGATCAGTGCTCCACGCAAACGACGTACCAGGTATTGTCTGACGTGGTCTGGGAGGAACGGCAACGTCTATGTTCCGTTCAGGTTCCAGAGATTAATTTACTTATTGTTTGATTTTTCAAAAATCAAGAAAATTGCTGCCGGTAGTGAGGCTTTGAACGGAACCTCACTACCCACAACTCACGCCGCGAGTATGCACTCCTTAACTCAAACCCGCGAACGTTGAGACTGAAAAGTCTCAGGCCTGCTTAGCTTCCTCGAGAATCTGCACGTGAGCAGAGACACCGAGACGCGTAGCACCAGCCTCAATCATGTCGTAAGCTTCCTTGAGCGAGTGGATGCCGCCTGCAGCCTTCACGCCGAAATCAGGGCCAACAGTCTCGCGCATCAGAGCGACGTCTGGAGCCTTTGCACCAGCAGTCGAGAAGCCGGTGGAAGTCTTGACGAAGTCAGCGCCGCCATCAAGCGTCATCTTGGTTGCACGAACCTTCTCATCCTCGGTCAGCAGAGCGGTTTCGATGATGACCTTGAGCAGAGCGTGCTTAGCGTGTGCAGCGTCAGCAACAGCCTTGATATCAGCAAGCACAACGTCATCGTGACCCGACTTCAGCTCACCAATGTTGATGACCATATCGACTTCGTCGGCACCGTTATCAATAGCATCGTTCGTCTCGAAAACCTTGGTTGCTGTCGTGTTAGCACCCAGAGGGAAACCAATAACCGTGCAGATCTTGACGTCGGTATCAGCAAGAACCTTGGCGCAGTGGGAAACCCAGTAAGGGTTCACGCACACAGAAGCGGTGTCGTACTTCCTAGCTTCTTCGCACAGGGCATCAATCTGAGCTTCGGTTGCGTCAGCCTTGAGCTGCGTTGCATCCATGTACTTCGCAAGTTCCTCGACGGTGAGGTCCATTGTTATTTCCTTCCGTTAGTGGATTGTGTTTATTTATTTGTTTTGCTTGGCGTGCGGCGGTGCAGTCCAGGCAAAAGTCTGAAATTTGGAATCTACCGGAGTTCAAAATCTACAGTGATTTGGAGGCTCCGCTCGGGTTCTGTGAGTTCAAAAATCTACCATGATTTCAGAACTCTAAAGTTTTTTATTTATGGAATTGTTGGGTAGATATTGGTGCGGGCAATATCTGTTGGAAAGAGATGAGGGATCGCGCGGGATCGAACGAATCAATCCATATGCACGATCCCTCATGAATATGTAGGGTGGGTGAGCCGCTAAGCGGCTACATCATCACCAGACGAACAGGCCGACCATCGATGCGGAAAGCAGCGAGACCAGGATGCCCGAGAGAAGGATACGACCAACCTGCTTGGAGATGACGTCGTTCTTCTCCTTGGAGACCATGCCCTTGAAGGTACCGATGATCATGCCCAGCGTCGAGATGTTTGCGAACGAGGTCAGGAACACGGTGAGCACAGCCTTGTAGTGAGGTGCGAAGGTTGCGATGGTGTCGGACACGCGACCCATAACCACGAACTCGTTGGTGACGAGCTTGAGGCCCATGAGCTGCGAGAAGTCCCATGCAGTGCCGCCGTCGAGGCCCATGAGCCAAGCAGGGATGAACATGAAGACACCGAGGATTGCTTCGAGCGTGAGGTGAGGGTTGATGAGGCCGAGGAGCCTATCAATCAGACCAGCAAGTGCGACGAATGCAATAACGTTTGCCGTAATGATCAGGATCAGGCGGCCAGAGGTGAGGATCGAATCGCCCAGGAAGGAGAAGAATGGCTCCTTCTTTGGCTTGGATGGATCGTGCTTGAAGAACTTCTTGATCTTTGGAAGCTCCTGGTAAGCCTTCTCTTCTGCGGTCAGCTCAGCGCCAGCCTCAGCAGCAATTTCATCCTTGGTATCAGCGATCGTGTAGATCTTGTCCTCTTCAGCAGTCACGGTGACTGGGTAGAGCATGTGAGCAACGATCAGAGCGTTAATGCAGTTCAGTGGGATAGCGGTGATAACGAACTCACCTGGGACCATCTGAATGTATGCACCGACGATAGCTGCGGTGATGCAGCTCATCGACATCATAGCCAGCGTAAGGTTACGACCAGCCTTCATCTTCTTCAGCTGGATCTGGGAAACAGCAAGTGCCTCAGTGTTGCCGAGGAACATCATCTCAACAGCGAAGAATGCTTCGAACTTTGGACGACGGGTCACGAAGCTCAGGCCGCGGCCGATCCACTTGATGAGCCATGGCAGGAAGCCGATGTAGGTAAGAATGTCGAACAGTGGAACAATCAGCAGAATTGGCAGCAGAGCGCTTGTGATGAAGTTCACAGGAGCAGGATCTGCACCGTTAGCACCAACCCAGTTAGCAATAGCGAAGTTGATGCCCTGGTAAGACACGTTGACGATCCAGCTGAAGCCCTCAGCGAGAGCGTGCACAGCTGCACGACCCCATTCGAAGCTGGTGAGCAACCAGGCGATGACCAAGTTGAGCAACACCATGCATCCAACTGACTTCCACTGAATTTCCTTGCGGCTGTGCGAGAAGAGCCAACCTAGTGCAAGGAAAACAAGCAGTCCCACAATGTTGACCACGAGGTACATGGGATTCATGGGAACCTTCTTTCCTCTTGATTCTCTATGCAGCGACATCGCTGCAGCTTTGCCCCTGTGCAAGAAGGAATGGCAACCGGTTGATTGCAACCTTGCGATCATCGCCACGGCCTTGATGTACCCAGGAGATTTTCTGTTCTGATTTCTCTTGTCCGGGGATTCCAGCGCTGTTTCTTTGCAGCTCTTTCACTCCCTTTTCACTTTCAGCCTAGTATTGGGTACGAAATTGCGTCTGTGGCACAAGTGGACACGCCCACGTCAAAAGTGAGCTATAATAAAACGATTTAGCAAAAGGTTTCTCAGTAAATTGATATGCAGCATTGCACGCTAAAACCTAGTGATATTTACAGTGTTAGCGGCAAAACCTGTGAAAACCATGAGAAAATTGCAAACGGCTCCTTGACACTATGGTGAAATGAAAGTTCAACGACGCGCGCTCAGCATAGTAAGGACAGAACCGTGCATGATAACCGCCCTGATAATCAGCAGGATGTCAATGACGACGTTCGCGATGAAGCACGTGATAAACAAGACAATGAAGCTTTAGAGGCACAGCAGGCTCATAGCGTCAATACACACGTAAGCGATATGCGTACAGAAGAGTCAGAACAAGCAACGCAGTCTGCCGATACGCACGTAAGCGATATGCGCACAGAAGAGGCAAAACAAGTAACGCAGTCCGCCGATACGCACGTAAGCGATATGCGCACAGAAGAGGCAAAACAAGCAACGCAGTCCGCCGATACGCACGTAAGCGATATGCGCACAGAAGAGTCAGAACAAGCAACGCAGTCTGCCGATACGCACGTAAGCGATATGGACGAAGAGGAAGCTGCAGTATCTGCTGATGCAGTCACCGCTACTGATGTATCTACTTCTGCTAATCCATCTATTACTGATACGCACGTAAGCGATATGTCTACCAAGAAAAAAGCTTCGTATGACATTGAATCTGCAGTGGTGCTTGGCTCTGACGATCAAGAAACGACGCAGTTTAATGTCGGCGCAATTGCACAGCAATCTGATGAGCAGCCCACGACGAATTACCATTTCTCCTTTAATGCTGATGCGTCCAATACTGCAGATGCGATGGATCTGGCCATTAATGATGAGCCTGGAGTGGGAGAGAGCACAGAGGATATTCCTCTGAATAGGTTTGGCCGGTCAGGCTTGGGTCTAGATGATGAGTCGCAAAGCCCTGCATTCTCAGACGTAACTGAAGCTGAGGAAGAGACTCCTATTGATCCTGAGCATGCGACGAGTGAAACCCAGATTTTAGATCCTGCTGATATGCGCCAGCTTGCCGCAGCACATAAGCGCAGGAATCATCAGAATCAGGACGTAGTTGCCGGTAAGAATCTGAGCCGTTTATTAGTAGCGATTGCTGCATTCTTGGCTTTTGTTGTTGTTGCGTTTGGCGTTGCAGGAATAGTCCATGCTAATGCGCGTCATCGCCTTGAAGAAGCACGCCAGACCTGCATGTCTGAGTATAAGAAAGCGAAGCAGCAAAAGCAGAAATTCGAAGACTACTTAGGAAAAGAAGCACAGGAAGCGGAACAGATTTCCGATCAAGATGTTGCCGATCCGTCAACAGTGAAGGATCTGGCGAACGAGATGAAGGCGCAGGGACCGCAGCTAACGCACTGTAATGTGCCGTCGATGGACCTGATGCAGAAGCATATCGAGACGCTGCAGCAGCAGGAGAATTGGTATGACTACCACTACAAGAAGCTTGAACAGGGCGTTCAGCGAGTGAAGGACTCCAATGAAGAGCTACGTGTAGGCCAGGTCCAAGAGGAATTGTCTGCTGCGATTCAGAAAGCACGTACGACGCTTGTTTCTTCTGAGGGCCATGTGACTGATCAGTACTTGTGGGATCATCTGAATGATCTGATTATCAAGGCTGACGAGGCTAAGAATAGTCACAAGTTGCTTGAGCTGACCAAGATTAAGCAAGATCTTGAGAATGTGGAGCAGTCTGTTATTGACTCAAGGAACGAGCAGATGCGTATTGAAGAGAACGCTGCTCGATACCGTGCTCTGCAAGAAGCTAATCGTAGGGCGTTCAATCAGCAAAGGACTCAGCAGGACCAGCATCACGATAAGAATACTGACTAAGCCGATTCTTAAGAATCTGCACAGATCAAGTATGTGCTGGTAAGAGAAGTGTGCTCGTGTACCTCGCTTATGTGCGGGGAGAAGCGTGGGCATTCTATTTATATAGGTATGTGCGTAGGTGCTTAATCATCTACTCCTTCTTTCGTGCATATCTTTTCACGCACGTAAGCGAGTTATTACAAATATCTCTTCACCAAATATCTCTTCACGCACGTAAGCGAGTTATTGAAATATCTCTTCACGCACGTAAGCGAGTTGTCAAAAATATCTCTTCACGCACGTAAGCGAGTTGTTGAGCAAGGGGATTACCCCTTAGAAGTGTTGATTAGTTTGTGCGGTCTTCGAAAAAGAGTTGATTGGGTCCGTTAAACCTGATACAGTAAGCGACGCTGCATCAGCGGCGGTAAAACGCCAATCTGTTGCACGGGACGGTAGCTCAGTCGGTTAGAGCATCGGACTCATAATCCGCCGGTCCAGGGTTCAAGCCCCTGCCGTCCCACTCCATTTTTTCTTCTATATTTACTTCAGAAATCCCTTAAATTTCGCCGTTTTGCTGGTTCTCGTTTTCTTTTTAATCTGAGCGATTGGATTATCGATGCACTGTTCATCGGCCTGTTATGTGGCGTAGTTATGACTTGCTTGAGATGTATTGCTGTGATTGATTCCTTGCTTACATAGCATCATGCGACACGCCGTTTCATATAGATGGAATAGCTCGAGGTGTTCCCTGTTGAAGCAGATGGAGCGCGGTTGCTGCACAGAAAAATCTAGGCTCAACTTATTCGGCCTGATTGCTGGGCTTGGGACATTCTTGAGAAAGTCCCACTCGGGTCCGGCAGCTACTGTATACTCCTTGAAGTCCGGTTCACGCCCACCATAGGGGTGTGGCGACCCGGGTCGCCTGTATCTTTAGGAGACAATAATGCAGAAGGATATTCATCCTAACTATCAGCCCGTGCAGGTTACCTGCTCGTGCGGCAACACTTTCGTCACGCGTTCGACGTATGGCAAGGATCACATGACGGTTGACGTGTGCTCCAAGTGCCACCCGTTCTACACCGGTAAGCAGAAGATCATGGACACCGGCGGTCGCGTGGCTCGTTTCGAGAAGCGTTACGGCAAGAAGTCCAAGTGAGCTTAAGTCTCGCTTAACCTGCCGAGAAGAAGCGTCATCCTTTTTGGGTGGCGCTTCTTGCGTTTTTGAGCGCTGTTATTTATCGCATGTAAAGCAATTGCCTTATATGTGGGAGTACTGGCTGGAACATTATGCCGCACATAATGCAGTTGTGTTATGTGCGGGAAGTGAGCAGCGCTCCTCACCGCACATAAGGGATTTGCTTTATGTGCGGCAGAAATCTGTAGGGAAGCAGAGATAAACTGATAAACTGTTTTCGCGCACGCAACATGCGGCGCTTACCTAGTTTTAACGGTATTAAGTAGCATCAGGAGCAGGCAGTGGCAGACGACGAACAGTTCCCCGCAGCACGTACGGCGCTCGAGGAGTATCACGAGCTTGAGAAGCGCATGGCGCAACCAGACGTGGCGTCTGATCCGAATGCAATGAAGAAGCTGGGTCGTCGTCATGCTGAGCTGGCTAGCATTGTGGCTCCATATAATGAGTACCTCACATTGATGAGTGACCTCGAAGCAGCACGTGAAATGGCTGCTGAAGATCCAGATTTCGCACAAGAAGCTGATGCACTTGAGGCTCAGCTGCCTGCTGTTCAGGAACGTCTGCGTATGGCATTGATCCCTCGCGACCCTGATGATGCACGTGACGTCATTATGGAAATTAAGGCTGGCACGGGCGGTGAAGAAGCTGCTCTATTCGCTGGTGATTTGCTGCGTATGTACACGCGTTATGCCGAAAAGCGTGGCTGGTCCGTTACGATCCAGAACGAGAATTCGACTGAGCTGGGCGGCATTAAGGATGTGCAGCTCGCTATTCGCGCTCGCGGCACCGTTGCACCAGAAGATGGTGTGTGGGCAAGCCTGAAGTATGAGGGCGGCGTGCACCGCGTGCAGCGTATCCCTGTTACGGAATCGCAGGGTCGTATTCAGACCTCGGCTGCTGGCGTGCTGGTGTTCCCAGAAGCTGATGATGACGATGACGAGATCGAGATCGATCCAAAGGATCTGAAGATTGATATCTTCATGAGCTCGGGTCCTGGCGGTCAGTCGGTGAACACGACGTATTCTGCAGTGCGTATGACGCACATTCCAACCGGCATTGTGGTGAGCATGCAGGATGAGAAGTCGCAGATCCAGAACCGTGCAGCTGCTTTACGTGTGTTGAAGAGTCGTCTGCTCGCTATGAAGCATGAGCAGGAAGCCGCCGAGGCTGCTGATATGCGTCATTCTCAGGTGCGTTCGCTTGACCGTTCGGAACGTATTCGTACGTATAACTTCCCTGAGAACCGCATTGTTGATCACCGCACGAACTACAAGGCATACAACCTTGACGCTGTGCTTGATGGTGATCTGCAGGCTGTTATCGATAGTGACGTGCAAGCTGATGAGGCTGATCGTTTAGCCCGTCAGAAGTGATATAGATTCACTTTTTGTTCTCTGACTTCAGTTTGAGGGTTACATATGTGTGTTGCGCATGATGCCATGACTCAATCAGATGCAACAGATCAGTCTAGTAATGGGGCTCAGAAGGGCGATGTTATGCAGCCTGAGCTCGATCCGCTGACATCTACTGATGTTGATGTTTTACTGAGGCAGGCAACATCTCGCTTATCTGCGGCTGGAGTAGATACTCCGGCTAATGATGCGAAGCTGTTGCTCGCTTCTGCTGTCCAGGTTTCGCCTGCTGAAGTTGAGAAGGCTAAGCTGCTGGGCCGCTCACTTACGCAGCTTTTGGCATCGTCCGGAGCTTTAGCTGGCCATGACGAAACTGCAGAAATTAATCTTGATTTATCTGCTGCACACGTAAGTGAGATACTGGATCACTTCAATACGATGCTGCTGAGGCGTCAATCAAGAGAACCTCTGCAGCATATTACTGGTCATGCACCATTCCGTTATTTAGATCTGCAGGTGGGCCGTGGCGTATTTATACCTCGCCCTGAGACTGAACTTGTTGTGCAGAGTGCGTTGGACTGGATTGCTGAGCAACAACTGACTGCCGCTCGCGTAGTTGACTTATGTGCGGGAAGCGGAGCAATTGGCTTAGCTGTGGCAACGGAATTACCACACGCACATGTATGGGCAGTGGAAATGGATAGCACTGCAGCCTCCTGGACCGCACGTAATCGAGATGCATTAGCTGAGCAATATAGCGATCTGATGCAACGCTACGAGTTACAACAAGCGGATGCTACGAATGTATTGACACTTGCGGCGCTTGATAACACGGTCGACGTGGTGATTTCGAACCCTCCATACATCCCAGAAACCGATATTCCTGAGCAGGAAGAAGTGCGAGAATATGACCCGAATCTTGCACTGTATGGTGGTTCTGCAGATGGCATGATGATCCCAGAACGCATCATTAGTAGGGCTTGGTCGTTGCTGAGACCTGGCGGTTTGCTGGTTATGGAGCATGACGTTACGCAGCCGGTTCGTACAAGAACGTATGCAACAGCTTGTGGATTTATTCAGGCAACTACGCATAATGATTTAACTGGTCGTCCACGATTCTTAACGGCAATAAAACCGCGGTAGACGGTTATTGATGATGGATATACCATCGTTATTGAGGTAGTTGAAGAAGAGAGGGTCTAGATCATAATGAATGCACCAGTTCAGCCAATTAATGAGCAGTCATTAGAACAAGCAAAGCAAATTATTCGCGATGGTGGTCTTATTGTGCTGCCAACCGATACGGTATATGGCATTGCATGTGACCCATTCAACGAGCAGGCAATTCGACGTATTTACGAAGCTAAGCAGCGTCCTGCTTTCAAGGCTTTGCAGATTTTGGTTGCTGATGTTTCGAACCTGGCCAAGCTTGGTCTTGAACTTCCAGCTCCGCTGGATCGACTGGCTGCACAATTCTTGCCAGGTGCATTCTCTCCAATTGCCGTGGCAAGTTCTGATGATTGCAAGCTGTGCACGCTGAGCCATACGCCATCTGGTCAGCTGACGCAGGGCATTCGTGTGCCAAATTCCGCTCAGTGCCTGCAGACGCTGCGTGCTGTTGGTCCAGTAGCTTGCTCAAGTGCTAATCGTTCGGGCGAGGAGAGTGCTCAGAGCGTGGAACAGGCAGTTGAAGCATTCGGCGATTCTGTTGACTTGTATCTGGATGGTGGTCCAACTGCAGGCCACATTGCAAGTACTGTTGTTGAAGCTGATCCAACTGCTACGGACGGTATTCGTATTGTGCGTGAAGGCCGAATTCCAGCTGTTGTAGTGCGCAAGGCTTTGCATGTGAATGGTGGTTCTCTGGGCGCCTGATTCTGAGGAATAAACACCGGTGCACATACAACGCGCTACACTCAGACTGTGCGAATATATCTCTTCATAGCTGTAGTAGCTGCGTGTGCAACGTATTTGCTTACGCCGCTCATTAGGCATCTTGCTATTCAACTTGGTGCAGTTGGCCAAGTTCGTAAGCGCGATGTACATACGATTCCAACGCCTCGAATGGGCGGCGTTGGTATGCTCTGCGGCTTTGCTGTAGCTATTTTGTTCGCTTCACGAATCCCGTTCTTACAGCCAGTGTTTCATGCCAATAAACAGGCATGGGTTGTGCTTATCGGAGCAATTCTCATCTGTTTGTTGGGTGTCGCCGACGATGTTTGGGATCTCGATTGGATGCTCAAACTTGCGGGTCAGTTGTTGATTTCTGTGTTTGTGGCATGGGGTGGCCTGCAAATTATTACGCTGCCTCTGGGTACACTGGTCACCGCTTCTCCGACGCTATCTATTGCAATTACGGCATTGCTGATTGTGGTGTCTATTAATGCCGTGAACTTCGTTGATGGTCTTGATGGTCTGGCAGCAGGCATTGTTGCAATCGGCGGCATTGCATTTGGTATTTATTCGTATAAATTAGCCCAAAATTCGCCTTCTTACGCATCGCTTGCCACGCTTATTGATATTGCCATGGTTGGTATTTGCTGCGGCTTCTTGCTGCATAATTGGCATCCGGCAAAGCTGTTTATGGGTGATTCTGGATCGATGCTGCTCGGTTATTTAATTACGTGTGGCTCGATTATTGTTACGGGACGTATTGATCCTGCATCAATGCATTCGTCAGTGTATTTACCGGCATTCATGCCAATTCTGCTGCCTATTTTGGTGCTGTTCTTGCCGGTACTCGACATGATTATGGCCATTACTCGTCGTCTGGCTAAGGGACAGTCGCCAACACATCCTGACCGCATGCATTTGCACCACCGTATGTTGCGTATCGGCCATGATGTTCAGCACGCTGTTCTTATTTTGTGGGGTTGGGCTGCACTTATTGCATTCAGCTCGCTGATGCTGCTGTTCTTCCGTCCTCTCTATGTACTTATCGTGTTCCTCCTTGCCGGAGCACTCCTCACCGTGGCTACGCTGCTTCCATATTTGAAGCGTCGCTGGGAAGAAGGAGATTTCGACGAGCAAGACAAGCAAACAATTCGTGCAGTAGCTCAGCACGTACGTTCGCATAGGCATCACTAATTTGCTTAAGAGCAAGCACTAAAAAGCTATTTTTCTTCCGCACATAAGCTAGTTGGCTTATATGCGGAAGTTTTCTTTTTCCGCACGTAGGACAGTTAGCTTATATGTGGCATGAGCATGATTAGATTTCTCGCACGTAAGGCAAATAGCTTAGGTGTGGCATGAGCCTTATTTGATTCCCGCACGTAGGACAGTTAGCTTAGGTGCGGCAAATATCTGATCTCTTGCTTGCATATAAGGCAAATGGGTTAAGTGCGGAGGATGCGCCATAAATCGCGCACATAAGCTACCTAGCTTATGTGCGGGATAACGATGGAGTGATGGAATGTGACTGTTGCAGGTACAGAAATAACAAAGAACTCCTGACTGTTTTCGTTGTAAACAAGATTGTGCCAACACGCCGTAAGGTGACACACATAAGGACGATGCACTGGGGTGAGAAGAACAAGAGCTTGAAACTTGCAAATAATGAATTTCATTTCAACAGTGCGGCTCAAATTTTGAGATTGCTTACGTGCAAGATGAGGTTGTAAAAATATTGAGAAGCTAGAAAAAGCAAGCTGTTTGAACGATATTATTATGAGATTTGAGAAAAGCCTGTCACGTCGAATCCCTATATTGTGGATATGGCTACAAATCTAGGTATGAATGACAACTCGTACACCCCTCTACCACCTATTTTCGCACCGCTAGGCCTTGCATATGATGATGTGCTTTTGCTGCCTAACGAAACTGACGTGATCCCATCTGAAGTGGACACGACTACTCATTTAACTCGCAACATTACGATGAAGGTCCCAGCTATTTCGGCTGCAATGGACACCGTCACCGAAGCTGATATGGCAATTGCTATGGCTCGTAACGGCGGCATCGGCGTGCTGCACCGCAACCTTTCTATTGATGATCAGGCTGCTCAGGTTGACGTTGTGAAGCGTTCTGAATCCGGCATGATCACGAACCCATTGACGGTTGGTCCTGATGTGACGCTGGCTGATCTTGACAAGCTGTGCGGCAAGTTCCACATCTCGGGTCTGCCTGTTGTTGATGCTGATGGCAAGCTTGTTGGCATCATTACTAACCGCGATATGCGCTTCATTGCTTCTGACGATTACGATCGTCTGCGCGTGCGCGACGTGATGACTCACGAAAACCTGATCACTGGTCCTTCGAACATCTCTAAGGAAGATGCTCACCGTCTACTTGCCCAGCACAAGGTTGAGAAGCTGCCACTCGTGGACGAAAGCGGCAAGCTGACCGGTCTGATCACGGTGAAGGACTTCGTGAAGACTGAGCAGTACCCAGATGCAACGAAGGATGAGCAGGGTCGTCTTCGCGTTGCAGCAGGTATCGGCTTCCTCGGTGATGCATGGCAGCGTGCAACGTCGCTGCTCGAAGCTGGCGTTGACGTGCTGGTTGTGGATACGGCAAACGGTGAGGCAAAGCTTGCTCTCGATATGATTCGCCGCATCAAGGCTGATTCCGCATTCAATGGTGTGGATGTTATCGGCGGTAATGTGGCAACGCGTCAGGGTGCTCAGGCCATGATCGATGCTGGCGTTGATGCCGTGAAGGTTGGCGTTGGCCCAGGCTCGATCTGCACGACTCGTGTTGTGGCAGGCGTTGGTGTTCCTCAGCTGACTGCCGTCTATGAGGCATCGCAGGCTTGCAAGGCTGCTGGTATTCCTTGCATCGCTGATGGTGGCATTCACTACTCCGGTGATATTGCTAAGGCTCTGGTTGCTGGTGCATCCTCGGTCATGTTGGGCGGCACGCTCGCAGGCTGTGAAGAAGCACCAGGTGAGAAGGTCCTGCTGCACGGTAAGCAGTACAAGATCTACCGTGGCATGGGTTCGCTGGGCGCAATGGCTCCTCGTGGTAAGAAGAGCTACTCGAAGGATCGTTACTTCCAGGCTGACGTGACGAGCTCCGATAAGGTTGTTCCAGAAGGTGTTGAAGGCGAAGTTCCATACCGCGGCCCACTGAATGCAGTGCTGTACCAGATGATTGGTGGTCTGCACCAGTCGATGTTCTACATCGGTGCACACAACATCTCCGAGATGAGCGAGAAGGGTCGCTTCATTCGTATTACCGATGCTGGTCTGCGTGAATCGCACCCTCACGACATCGTTATGACGGCAGAAGCTCCTAACTACTCGGCTCGCTGATAGAGACTGAATAGATATAACGCTGTTATAGAAAGAGGCCCGATTATGGGCCTCTTTTTCTATGTTGAGATGGTTTTACTTGCTAGGTGTTTAAATATTTCTTTCTCCCGCACATAAAGCAATTGAGTTAAGTGCGGGAGAATTGTCACACATAAGGTAATCGAGTTATGTGCGGGAGCACTGGTGCACATGACATAAGTGCCTTATATGTGTTGGTAGTTGAATACTCCGCACATAAAGCAATTGAGTTAAGTTCGGGAGAGATTTTTCAGTGGCGCCGCGCGTAGTGAATCTAGCTTATGTGCGGGATAGTGAGAGGGAACCACGTATAGAGGTTGAGATAGCTTGATATGTTCGTGATAGAGCGACATGCATCATAAGGAATGAGGTTCGCATGGTTGATATTCATGATGATTTGACGTATTCAGCAAAGGAATCAAGGCTGATTTGGATCGATTGCGAGATGACCGGTCTTGATATCTTCCACGATGAATTGTGCGAGATTTCTGTGGTTCCTACGGATTTTGAGCTTAACGTGCTCGATGAGGGTATCGATTACGTCATTAAGCCAAGCCAGGCTGCAGAAAATCATATGAATGATTTCGTGCGTAATATGCATACCCGTTCTGGTCTTATTGAAGAGTGGAAGACCGGTATGGACGTGAAGGATGCAGAAAAGGCTGTTATCGAGTACGTCAAGCGCTTCACTCCAGACGGCGTGAAGCCTCTGCTGGCTGGTAACTCCATTGGCTCCGACAAGAAGTTCCTCGATCGTTATATGCCAAACCTGATGGAGAACCTGCACTATCGCGTTATTGACGTCAGCACGTTGAAGGAACTGGCACGTCGCTGGTATCCAGCTGTATACCTGAACCGTCCAGCAAAGGCTGGCGGCCATCGTGCTCTTGCCGACATTATTGAGTCGCTTGATGAGCTTCGTTATTACCGTGAAGCATTCATGGCTGCTGAACCTGGCCCAGACGAGGCACAGGCCAAGGCAATTGCTGAGCACATCACGAGCACGAGCATCCTGAACAAGGACTGATTGCGCAGCTAATTTGCTTATGTGCGCGCAGAATGAATGAGTCAGTTATTCAGCTCAACAGGGGATCGCACAGTTATGTGTGGCTCACTGTGATCCTGCTGAGTAACTGGTTTATGTGCGTCTACGTGTATAAGTTAATTTGTGCTGAGCTAGTTCATCGGTGTTTGGTCAGTTGATCAATGTTTAGTCAGTTGACCTGCACTATGACATAACTAGCTTACGTGCGTAAAAGATTTATTCATGGCAGTGCAACAGGGGAGCACAATGTAGTGCAAAGCATCGCAACTCTGCTAGAGCACTGCTGCTACAACCACTAAGTATGAGAGGAAATCGCATGGCCACGCGGCAATGGGATGAGATTGAAGTCGAACCTACCGAGAAGCGTCCAGATATTCGTCTGGTCGTGGCAGATATGGATGGCACCTTATTAGATGCCAATTCGCAAATTCCAGATTCGTTCTGGCCTATGCTTTCCAAGCTTGAAGAGCGTGGCATTGCTTTCGTTCCTGCAAGTGGTCGTCAGTTCCAGACGCTGGAAGATATGTTCGGTACTGATTCTGCAGATGGCAAGGATCGCTCCGATTCCATTAGCCTGATTGCCGAGAACGGCAACGTGGTGTGCTATCGCGGTGACATTATTGGCGTGAACGGCATGGACTTCGATTTTGCTCGCCAGATTATCGATACCGTTGACGCAGCAACAGCACCTACCGCAAATCCTCGCTACAACATCGGTTTGGTGGTATGCGGTCTGCAGTCGGCTTATGTGCAGCGTGATGATGAGCCATTCCTGCAGGAATGCCGTAAGTATTACCATGCACTGCGCATTGTTGACGATCTGCACGAGGTTCTTGAAGACGAATCAGAAACGATTCTGAAGCTCGCAATCTTCGACTTTGATGCTGCTGAACCAATGGCAAAGGCACTGTTCAGCAACTTGCCAGAGAAGTACTGCATTCAGGTTTCTGCAAAGCACTGGGCTGATATTATGCGTGCTGACACCGATAAGCGTACTGGTGTGGAATCAATTCAGGAACACATGCATATCACTCCTGATCAGACTGCAGTATTCGGCGACTTCCTGAACGATGCAGGCATGCTGAGCGATGCAACGTGGTCATTTGCTATGGAAAACGCGCACGACAAGGTCAAGGAAATCGCTAACTTCATTGCGCCAGCCAACACTGAGGAAGGCGTTATGCAAGTGGTGAATCGCCTCGTCGCTTGAAACAGAAATAAAAACAGACAACTCAGCCAAGAATAATTGACTGAGCGTGATAAACAAACGGAAGTATTCGTTATACAAACTCAGTAGAACGGAAGGCCGCGCTAATGCTGCAAACTGAGGCGCTCGCGATTATGCAAGCAGGTGCAAGTGTGTTCTTAACGGGTGCACCTGGAGCTGGTAAAACGTATGTGCTGAACCAGTTTATTGAGCAGAAACGCAAGACTGGTGCATCAGTCGCTGTAACAGCTTCTACGGGAATTGCTGCGACGCATATTAATGGTCGCACAATTCACTCGTGGAGCGGTGTTGGCGTGGCTACCGCACTGAGCGAACCTCTACTGAGCATGATTCGCAAGCGTCGTCGTCGCAAAATTGTGCAGACTGATGTTCTGGTGATTGATGAAATTTCAATGCTTCCGGCATGGTTATTTGACATGGTCGATCAAGTTTGCCGCATTATGCGCGAGGATGATCGACCATTTGGTGGGCTGCAGGTCGTTATGTCTGGCGACCTATTCCAGCTTCCTCCAGTCAGCAATAGATCAAGTCGTCATGAAGTGACACCAAGCCCTGAATTTATTGAACAGCGTGCAAAATATCAGGAAGCTGGACGTAATGCAGACGGATTTATTACTGAATCTTTTGCATGGGATGAATTAAACCCAGTTATCTGTTATTTAACGGAACAACATCGTCAAGATGACGGTGCTTTGCTCTCAATTTTGACCGATATTCGTAAGTCGCAAGTGACGCAAGCGGATAGAGATATTCTAGCTTCGCGACTCAATGTATTGCCTGATTCGCAGCAACAAGCAGTCAGTTTATTCCCCGTGAATCGTCAAGCAGATGCCTTGAACGAGATGAAATTGGCCGGCATTGACGAGGAAGAGCATATTTTTGAAGCACAAACTTCTGGACCAAAAGATTTAGTGAAGCGACTGCTGAAAAATATGTTGGCGCCTGAACGACTGGTGCTCAAAAAGGGTGCAGTAGTTATGGCCGTGCGTAATGACACGGATCAGCAGTATGTCAACGGTTCTATTGGAACAGTTGTCGGCTTTGCAAGTGAAAAGCGTGGCGGATGGCCAATTGTGCAGTTTGAAAATGGCCATCGCGTAACGATGCGCCAAGCCGTCTGGGAAATGCTTGATGGTGAAACGCCCTTAGCTGCGGTGAATCAGGTTCCACTGCGTTGTGCTTGGGCTATTACGATCCATAAATCGCAGGGCATGACGCTTGATCGAGCAGTTATGGACCTGAAACGAACGTTTGCACCAGGCATGGGCTATGTGGCGTTGTCGCGAGTGGGCTCATTAGACGGCTTGTATTTGCAGGGTGTAAGCGATCGAATGTTCATGATCTCGCCAGAAGCATTCTTGGTAGATGGTCGTATGCAGTCGTTGTCACAGAAGGCATCAGAAGAACTTGCGACCGAGGGTGCTGAAGCATTTGCGGAGGATAATGCTGCTTCGAAGAGCGGTCAAGATGAGATCGCATTTGAAGATGAATTTGGCCAGGGCGGCCTTGACCTGTTCTGATCCCTTGTGATCGGGCTTCTAATTGCGGAGTTTGCTGCCGATTTAATGCCAGTTTTGCACCGATTTTTCATACCGCACGTAAGTTAATTACGCTACGTGCGGGAGAAGTAGAGAACCTTCAGATTGCGTCGAAGGCGTGGCGATAAACTGGGGCCATTACAAAAGTTTGACTGTGACAGCTTGCTGTATCAGCGCTGCGACAGATAAATGGAGGCTTACATGAAAATCTGGGAAGCAATTGTTTCGACGCTGGGCATGCTTGTGTTGTTCGCAGCGTTTCTTGTGTACGGTTCGGCCTCGAACACATCGTGGGGCACCGTGAAGCTTACCGATATTTTGACGATTATTGGTGGCCTGATGTTTGTTGTGCCAATGTATCTGGCTTCGGTGCGCCGCAAGTCCGAACACCACGCACCTAATGCATGGATTTGGCAAGGCCTCCCAGTTGTGGGTATGGCTTTGATCATCGTAGGCTTGCTGATTCCAAACGGTCAGCCACTGTGGAGCATGTTCTCCCTGCCTGACTGCTTCTACTTGATTGGCGTTTTGCTGCTGCTCTTCATCCCTTGCTATCCACTTGGTGCTTTGAAAGAGAGCATGATTGAAGATGAGATCGAGGATGAAACCGATCCAAAGGCAAAGCTCGTCTGATCAGTGCATTGCAGTCAGCGGTAACCCTGTACAAACTTGATGGCGACTTAATAACAAGCTGAATAACAGGCTGAATAACAAGTCGTAAGTAGCTCATTAACCAGCACATCAAGGTCGTAATGAACGTACGTTTTCGAGTTACTGCCAGCAAAATATCTTGCGTATACAGCGCAAACTGGGGGTTTATTTTCCTTCAGTTTGCGCTGTTTTGTTATGGCTGAGTTACGCTCTTTTCTTCGTTCGAGAGTTTGCGCTTTTTCTTCCCGCACGTAACGTAGTTGTCTTACGTGCGGGAAGAAATAAAGACGTAAACTCATACCCCCATGCACCACTCTCAGCGCAAGCTCGTCTGCTCAACTGAGTAGCTTGTTAAACATGACTCAAGCTCTTCGTATGTCTACATTGTTCTTGCGTACGCTGCGTCAAGATCCAGCTGATGCAGATGTTGTTTCCGACAAGCTCCTGCAGCGCGCAGGCTATCTTCGTAAGGCCGCTCCTGGTATCTGGACTTGGATGCCACTGGGCCTCGCAGTTCTTAACAAGATTGAGCGTATTATCCGCGAAGAAATGAACGGTATTGGCGCTCAGGAAGTGCATTTCCCAGCACTGCTGCCACGTGCTCCATATGAAGCAACGCACCGCTGGGAAGAGTACGGCGAGAACCTGTTCCGCCTCAAGGATCGTCACGCAGCTGATTACCTGCTTGCTCCTACGCATGAGGAAATGTTCACGCTGCTCGTCAAGGACCTGTACAGCTCGTACAAGGACCTGCCTGTTACGCTGTACCAGATTCAGACGAAGTACCGCGATGAATTCCGTCCTCGCGCTGGTCTGATCCGCGGCCGCGAGTTCATCATGAAGGATGCTTACTCGTTCACGGTTGACGAGGAAGGCATGAAGCGCTGCTACATGGAGGAGCGCTCCGCTTACGAGCGTATCTTCAAGCGTCTCGACCTGAAGTATGTGCCTGTGTTCGCAATGTCTGGCCCAATGGGCGGCTCGGCATCTGAGGAGTTCTTGGCTCCTCTGTCGATCGGCGAAGACACGTTCGCACTCGCTCCATCCGGCAAGGCATGGAACGTTGAAGCTCTGAAGACTCCAGAGGTTGCTGAAATCGATGCTTCTGCAACGCCTGCAGCTTCGAAGAAGTCGACGCCAAACGCTGGTTCCATTGATGAGATGGTTGCTTTCGCTAACGAAACGTACCCACGTACCGATGGCCGCGAATGGCAGGCTTCCGACATCCTCAAGAACGTCGCTATTGTGATCAAGCACGCTGAGGATGACGATCACGATGAGCCATGGCGTGAGCTGATTGTCGTTGGCGTTCCTGGTGATCGTGAAGTTGATATGAAGCGTCTGGAAGCTCAGTTCGCTCCTTCCGAGCTCGAGGAAGCAACGGAAGAGGATCTGAAGAAGCATCCAGAACTCGTGCTCGGCTACATTGGACCTATGGCTGTTGGTCCACAGGCTCGTGAGCAGGGTAAGGAAGACGCTGTTCGTTACTTCGTCGATGCTCACGTTGCTAAGGGTTCTGCTTGGTTTACCGGCGCTGATGAGAAGGACGTTGACTACTACGATCTCGTCTACGGCCGCGATTTCCAGGCTGATGGCACGGTTGAAGCTGTTGTTGTTCGCGACGGCGATATGAGCCCTGATGGTTCCGGCCCTCTGAGCTTCGAGCGTGGCGTTGAGATCGGTCAGGTCTTCCAGCTCGGTTTGAAGTACTCGAACGCTCTTGATCTTAAGGTGCTCAACCAGAACGGCAAGACTGTTCCAGTGTGGATGGGCTGCTATGGCATCGGCGTCAGCCGCGTGCTCGCTTGCATCGCTGAGTCCCATCACGATGAGCACGGTCTCGCTTGGCCTGCAAACATTGCTCCTGCTCAGGTGCACGTTGTTGCTGCTGGTAAGGATGCAGTTGTTGCTGAGACCGCTGAGAAGCTTGTTGCTGATCTGGAAGCTCGCGGCATTGAAGTTATCTTTGATGACCGTCCAAAGGTTTCCCCAGGCGTCAAGTTTAAGGATGCTGAGCTTATCGGTGTTCCACTGATCGCTGTTGTTGGCCGCGACACCGTGAACAACGGTACGATCGAGGTCCGCAAGCGCGACGGTTCCGATAAGGAAGCCGTGCCAGCAGATTCTGCAGCTCAGGTTATTGCCGACCGCGTCGCCAATCTCTGAGTTCAGTAAGCTATTGAGCTACTAATTTTTCGTAGGAGCCTCCCGCCCTCGTTAACAGAGTGGGAGGTTCCTTTTTATTTCTGTTTATCCCGCACTTAGCGATTTATCGTGCTTAGGCTCAAGTCCCTCACATAAACCAATTAGCTTATGTGCGTTGCACTCCCACACATAAGCTCATTACCTTATGTGCCTCTCGCTCATGCATATAGCCCAGCCACCTTATGCATCCCACTCCCGCACATAACCCAATTACGTTATAGGTGCTTCATTCCCACATGTAGCCCAGTTGTCTTATGTGCAGTGTTCCCGCACATAAGCGATTTATGTTTTCAAGCAACGTCGGCCGCACATAAGCCGATTGAAATTATCCACATGTGAATGTTCTGACTGAGCAGTTAACCACATTGATTGAATCCGTTTGTCTGTGATGGTCATCAGACGTCATAGTTGGCATATCGCAATTCTGATTGCGTATTGCAAAGAAGCAATGCACTTAGAGAGATAGGGGATCATGATGGCAATGCAGCAGGCAATGGTCACAGTTAATGGTTTCTTGGGTTCGGACGTACAAGAATTTGGTAGCGTCCCTTCGCACTCGGGCAGTATGTTCAGACTCGGTAGCACCCGTCGATATCAGGACAAAATGGGTGAGTGGAGGAATCTACCTACAACATGGATTACCGTAAAGGCATTTAGGACATTGGGTCAGAATGCTGCAATGTCATTGCGCAAGGGTGACCCAGTTATTGTTATGGGACTGCTCAACACCGAAAGCTGGCAAGCACCAGATGGCACAGGTCGATCGAGGCTCGTGCTTGATGCCCAAGTTATTGGACATGATTTAAGCTTTGGTATTTCTAATTTCAAGAGACCGAAAGAGGCTAATGGACAACGAGTACAGGATCAATCGCAGCAGGTAACAGCATCAGAACAATCAGGAACTGAACCGAACCAGCAATCTGGCCAACAGGAGGACTCCTCGAATACTCAAGTAGAGCAGCAATCACCGGTTCAGAGTCAACAAATATCTGACTCGAATCAGCAGATAGGCCAATCTCAGCAGCCCATGCAATCATCGCGTACGCAATATAACGGAGCTAAAGAGGCAAGCGATACTAATGACGCCAATGATGATCGGGTATATGAGGAGGATATAGATACCTCAATTGATGAACTCAGAGGTCGTGATCGGGCCTCGATTAGTAGCCTGACTAATTCACAGCAGAAACAACAATCTTCTGTGCCTTCGCAGCCTGGAGTACCAGCAGATCAATCAGCTGAGCAACTATCAAATGCTTCATCACAGTCAGCCGCTGATGCATCCGCAAAGACGTCCACTCGAGCGCGAGCAAAGGCTCGATCCTCGCAATCAGCTCCACGGAAGTCATCATCTACGCAGCGATCCACCGCGCAAAACAAAGGTGGTTCCACTCAACACAATGTGAGTGGAACCACCGAAGATGAATTTGGTGTGCCTGAGATGTAAGTGTGTACAAGCAGATTTAGTGCTTATGCATCACATCTATCCGCAGCTATCCGAAGCAGCACGAAGCTATCCGAAGCAGCATGAAGCTATCCGAAGCAATCACCGTCACCAGATGTGAACGCGCTTCTCAGGATCGAGCCACATGCGATCGTTATCCGTGACGCCGAATGCCTTGTAGAACAAGTCGACGTTGCTGGAGATACCGTTCACGCGGTGCTCACCAGGGGAGTGAGGATCGATCTGCAGGTACTGCTCTGCGAGTTCATCGCGGTTCTTACCACGCCAAATCGAAGCATAGCTCAGGAAGAAGCGCTGCAGACCTGTGAATCCATCGAGCACAGGAGCATCATCAAGCGATGCTTCAATTGCGCGTGGATCACCGTCGAGTGCACGGCCGGCCTTCTTATCAAGCGAGAATGCGTAGGCCTTCAGAGCAATATTGACGCCAGAAAGATCGCCAATATTCTCGCCAATCGTCAAAGCACCATTGACGTGTGGTGCCTTGCTTGGGTCGTCTGCATACTTCTCCAGCAGCTGCTGTGGCACAAAGCCGTTGTACTGCTCAATCAGTGCTGCGGTGAGCTCTTCGAAGCGATGACGGTCTTCCTCAGTCCACCAGTTAGCCAGCTTGCCGTCGCCATCGTATTGCGATCCCTGATCGTCGAAACCATGGCCGATCTCGTGACCGATCACGCATCCAATACCACCGTAGTTCGCTGCATCCTCAGCCTCAGGGTTGAAGAATGGAGGTTGCAAAATAGCAGCAGGGAACACAATGATGTTGAGCGAAGGCTCGTAGTAAGCGTTCACGGTCTGTGGGTTCATGAGCCATTCGCCCTTGTCCACATGCTTACCGCACTTGGCCATCTGGAAGCCGAACTCGTAACGCGAAGCAGCGCTGCTGTTCTCGATCAGGCCACGGTCATCAGCCACGTCCAATGCCGTGTAATCGCGCCACTGATCTGGGTAGCCAATCTTGGCCTCGAACTTATCGAGCTTAGTGAGAGCCTTCTGCTTGGTCTCGTCGCTCAGCCACGTGCTGTTCAGAATCGACACATGATAGGCCTCAATGAGGTTGTTCACGAGCTCAGTCATGCGTGCCTTTGAAGATTCAGGGAAGTGCAGCTTAACGTACACTTGGCCAACATCTTCGCCGCTAATGCCGTTGACAAACGAGATACCACGCTTCCAACGGTCACGCTGTTCCTTTGCGCCCGAAAGCACCTTGCCATAGAAGTCGAAGTTCGTGGTATCGAATTCCGAGCTCAAGAGGCTTGCGTGGCCAATAATGACATGAACGCGTGCCCACAACTTGAGATCCTCAAGATCGGAGGTCTCCCAGAAGCTGTTAATGCCTTCCAAGAACGAAGGCTCGTGCACAATTGCGCGCACGAATGCACCGCGCACATCAACAGGAATCGACTTGCTTGCCGTAGAAGCGTCATAAGCCTGCTGCATAGCATCAATCCAAGTGCTCAAATCGAAGTGCTCGAGCATTGCCGCGAGCTCCTCGTACGACTTTGGATTGTTCGTCTTCTGAGGATCACGCGTAGCCACGTTATCCCAGTGGTACGAAGCAATCTTCGTCTCAACTTCCAAATAATGCTTTGCCAGTTCCTGAGCTTCGTCAGCCTGTGCATAATGAGCATTCTCAAGCTGCTTAGCCACCATGTTGACATATGCTTCGCGAATTGGAGCGTAATGATCCTGACGATAGTAAGCCTCATCAGGCAGACCAAGGCCCGACTGCTCAATGTGCATCACATTCGTATTTGGATCAACAGGATCACCATAGATGCTGAAGCCCAGCAGATCAGGGCCGCCAGAAGGGCTCAGCGTACCAAGTACGCGCGTCAGCTCGGTCTTCGTGCTGGCCTGATCAATCATCTCCAGATCAGCACGGATTGGCTCCATGCCTGCATCCTGCACTGCCTGCACATTCAAGAAGGAGCGGTACAACGCCTTGGACTTGATTGCCTCATCGTTATCAGACTCGAGAATATCGCGAATCTGATTCTCAGCGTCCTCCGCCAAACGGTCGAAGGAACCATAGCGAGAGCGGTCATCAGGAAGACGATACGTGTCAATCCAAGGACCATTTACATAACGGAACAAATCGTCCTTCGCACTGATAACAGACGAGAACGATGCCGGATCAATTCCGGATTTCAATGCTTCACTCATGCCCTCACCGTAACCGGCTTTTATGACATGTACAAGTCCAGTGAACAACCTAATTCACAATACCCCCGACCATCAGGCATGTTCGTACCAGAGTTTCAGCTTACTGTCAGATTCGGGGGCGTAGTGTGAGTAGGCACACTAGTGATGGCGCCGTAACTCCGGCCCCGCGCTGAAATCGGGTGTCTAACGGTGCCCACATCTAGGAGAGGAAAACAGCAAATGACTGATCCAAACATGAATCCAAACATTATGGGTACTGACCCATACCGAGGCTATGGCCCATTCCACCTCGTCGAAGAACACCTGCCAACAGGCGCAAAGAACATGATCCGCGCAGCTTATGCCATTATCGGCATCGTCGCTGTGGCCTGCGGTGTTTGCCTGCTGGTGTGGCCAGGAGCAACGCTCGTTGTGGCTACAGTCATTCTGGGTATTTACTTCCTCGTTTCTGGTGTTGTCCGTGTGATCAGCTCGATTGTTGAGCTTGGTCTTCCAGCAGGTTGGCGCGTTCTCGGCGTCATCGTCGGTATTCTGCTCGTCATCGGCGGCATCGTTGTTCTCAAGAACATCACGCTTTCCACCGGCATGCTTGCCGTTATGTTCACGCTGATCGTCGGCATCGGCTGGATCCTCGAGGGTGTTATGGCACTCGCCGAATCGTGGAGTCTTCCAAACTCGGGTTGGGCAATTGCTTACGCCATCATCTCGATTCTCGCTGGCTTCGTTCTGCTGTGCATGCCACTGGCTGGCACGCTCTGGCTCATTCTCTTCGGCGGTATCGCCCTCGTCGTGCTCGGCATTTTCGCCGTCATCCGTGCGTTTACGTTCGGTCGCGCTAAGAAGAATGCATGAACTTATTCATCGCAGTGCACCATCGCGTATCGTGCTCCATTAGGCGAGACGATGCGTAAACCGCACCGCTAAACAGAAGGACCTCCTGCGCTTAGGTGTAGGAGGTTTTTTTATGTCTAAATTTCAGTGCTATTCAATCACTCCATATTTTGCCTTACGTGCGGGAGCTGGTTTCAGTGTGCGGGAGTTGTTGGTAATCGCGATTCATGATTAGGCTGATCAGCTGTTTTGCCTTACGTGCGGGAGTCATCGATTTGATGGGGTAGCGGTTTAGTCGCTGAGTGTTTCTCGCTTATGTGCGGCATGAGTTGATCAGTGGCGTATCGAGAATGATATGCAAGAACAACATCGGGCATTGTCAGTGGTAGGTTGGAAGTAATTAACCGAAGGTAGAAAGACCCTTACGATGATTGAACTGAAAACTCATAAAGAGATTGAAGAGATGAAGCCAGCAGGCCGCTTCGTTGGTGGCATTCTGCGTGAACTTCGTGAGACGACCAAGGTTGGTACGAACCTGCTCGAAATTGATGAGTTCGTGCACAAGAAGATTGTTGACCGTAAGGGTGCAACGTCTTGCTACGTTGACTACGCTCCAGATTTCGGCACTGGCCCATTCGCTCACTACATCTGCACGTCGGTGAATGACGCTGTGCTGCACGGTGTTCCATACGATTACAACCTGAAGGATGGCGATCTCGTCAGCCTCGACCTCGCAATCAACGTTGACGGCTGGGTCGCTGACTCCGCAATCAGCTTCGTTGTTGGTGAGCACCAGGATCCATCGGATCTGCGCATCATCAAGTGCACGGAAGAAGCACTGGCAGCAGGTATCGATGCAGCTCGCGCAGGCAACCGTCTTGGCGACGTTTCCCACGCAATCGGCGATGTGGCTCGTGAATATGGTTACCCAATCAACCTTGACTTCGGCGGTCACGGCGTTGGTCACATTATGCACGGCGATCCACACGTTCCAAACGATGGCAAGGCACACCACGGCTACAAGCTGCGCGAAGGCCTTGTGATCGCAATCGAGCCTTGGTTCTGCAAGTCGACCGACGACATTTACCAGGATCCAAAGGATGGCTGGACGCTCAAGAGCGAGGACGGCTCCCGTGGTGCACACAGCGAGCACACGATCGCTATCACCGAGCACGGTCCAGAAATCCTGACGGTTCGCGACTAGTCTGTTCGAATGGTCTTGGACTCCTCATTCTGAGGAGCTGCATTTCAGCCAAGTTCAAGATGCATTTCAGACACCTCAGGCCATTGAGCTAGAGACCTCATAGCCGCATATAACTTCAATGCCTAGCAGTATCACGCTGCTAGGCATTTTTTGTTTCTGCAGTTGCAACTCAAGTTCAGTTGCAACTCCAGCTCAGATACAACTCAAGTTCAGTTGCAATCCAAGTTCAGCTGTAACTCGCATTTAGTTGCAATAACCAATCAGCCACAACTCCCACTCGTTTACACAATGAGACGCAGCAACGTTTGGCAATACAAGCTCACCTATAGTGGGCACATCCATATCGCCCGATGCTGATGCCGATATGGCCAACGATTGCCGAGGAAAGGGTTGACGCTTCTGATGACCAATGCTCATCTCCATTTAGGGTCGCTGCGTACGGAACTTCCTTTAATCAAGTCGACCGAAGGACCAAACGGTGTTCTTATGTCGCCAATGCGTAATGATGACATTGTTTCGCTCGACCCAGGCTTCTTAACCACCGCACAATGCACATCGGCCATTACCTACATTGATGGCAAGAACTCGATTCTGCGGTATCGCGGCTATCCAATCGAGCAGTTGTGTGAACAATCTGATTTTCTTGAAGTCGCCTGGCTGCTGCGCTATGGCGAATTACCAACGCAAGAGCAGTATGACACATTCGTCAACGGTATTAACCATCGCACTATGGTGGGCGAGGACTTCCGCTCACTTATGAGCTCATTCCCGCACTCTGCTCATCCAATGAGTGTGCTGGCTTCAGCAATTAACGCGCTCGCAGCGTTCTACCCGGAAACAACCGATGTTTCTGATCCAGAGCAGATCGCAGAAGCAGCCACCATCATCATGGCCAAAGCGCGCACCATCGTGAGCTATGCCATGCGCCGTCGTCTTGACGAGCCAATGATGTATCCCGACTATTCACGCGGATATATCGACGATTTCCTACGCATGTGCTTCGCCGTGCCTTATGAAAGCTACGATCCTGATCCGCTGCATGTACACGCATTAGGCCGCTTGCTCATTATTCACGCTGATCATGAGCAAAACTGCTCCACATCAGTGGTACGTATTGCAGGATCCGCACACGCTAATCTCTACTCAGCAGTCGCAGCCGGTATTAACGCACTGTCCGGTCCTTTGCATGGTGGTGCTAATGAGCGTGCGCTGCGCCAGCTCGAAGATATTGCACAATCGGGTCTAAGCGTGAAACAGTACGTGGAACAGGCCAAACAAGAAGGACGACGCATTTCTGGCCTTGGTCATCGAGTCTACAAGTCGTATGATCCGCGTGCTGCGATTGCTAAGCAGTATTTAACAGAAATCATGAAAAATCCAAGTCAGCTGCACTTAAGCGAGGATGAGTGCCAACTGTTCCGCGTCGCAACTGAACTGGAAGAAATCGCGCTGAACGATGACTATTTCATCTCTCGTAACCTGTACCCGAACGTTGATTTCTATACGGGCTTGATTTACCGTGCGATTGGTTTCGACGAGTCGATGTTCACGCCGCTGTTTGCGCTCGGTCGTATTCCAGGCTGGATCGCGCAGTACGTTGAGCTCATGAATGATCCGATGACGAAAATTGGCCGTCCGCGTCAGGTCTACGTGGGGGAGCGCCTGCGCGATTACGTGCCAATTGATCAGCGCGGATAAGTTATAGCTGATTTCGCGAAGTACTGTCTCTATCTGACCAGTTTGCAGCGCTCAGTATTACTTGTGATACGGCTCGCCAGCGTTGATTTTGTAGGCGCGATAAATCTGCTCGAGCAAAATCACACGCATCAGCTGATGGGGGAACGTCATACGGGAGAAACTCAGCAGCATATCGGCACGCTTAAGCACGCGCTGATCAAGGCCCAGTGAGCCGCCAATAACAAGTGCAATATTGCTGTGACCATGCAACCCGAAATCATTAATCGTCTGCGCAAGCTGTTCGCTCGTCAGCATTTTTCCTTCAATTGCCAGCGCAATCACGGTCTGCTGCGGCTTGATATGACTGAGGATGCGCTCGCCCTCACGCTCCTTAATCTGCAGTTCCTCGGCCTCACTTGCATGTTCCGGCGTCTTTTCGTCGGCCACTTCCACAATCTTGAGCTTGCAGAATCGAGAGAGTCGCTTGCTGTATTCGGCAATTGCGTCGCGCAAGTACCGTTCTTTCACCTTGCCTACGGCAATAATTGTGATATTCATGCTGTGCCTCTTCTCAATTCCAAGCAACTGTTGGCGGCCGTTTCATACTGACTTAACGACGCTCTATACAATAACGCCGCCTCAAACCTTGACCGAACATTGCCGAACAATACCAAGTCCATTGTTGCAGCAACCAACGGCGGTTGAGACGGCGTAGAGCCTGTATAACAGGAGAGTTTTATGACAGTGGAGTCAACATAACAGTGGAGCCTTTACATCTGTAAAGGCTTGAGAACACTAGTGCACAGTAGAGCAGCATTGCATAGTAAAACATCAGTGCGCAGTAGAGCAGTAGTGCATAGCAAAACACCGGTACACAGTGCAGCACTCCACACTAGTTCTTATGCAAACTCGAGTTCAGCTCAATACCAACTTTGCGGAAACGAGCCTGTACAGCACCTGTCATCGAGTTACGAATAAACAAAATATTGTCTTTGCCAGAGAGCTCAGCACCCTTGACGACTGTAATATCCTCGCCACTATTGAGCTTTTGCTTATTGACCACTTCAATCTTGGTACCAGCAGTCACATAGAGACCAGCTTCAACAACGCAATTGTCACCAAGAGAAATGCCAATACCAGCATTGGCACCAAGCAGCGAATGCTCACCAATTGAGTTGCGCAGCTTGCCGCCGCCCGAAAGCGTGCCCATAATCGAAGCGCCACCGCCAACATCGGAGCCATTACCAACAACAACGCCCTGCGAAATACGGCCCTCAACCATCGAAGTGCCCAGCGTACCAGCATTGAAGTTCACAAAGCCAGCATGCATAACCACAGTGCCTTCAGCGAGATGAGCGCCCAAACGAACCTGATCCGCATTAGCTACGCGAACGCCCGTTGGTACCACATAATCAAGCATGCGAGGGAACTTATCAACGCTACGCACTTCAACACCAACCGGCATTGGCGTTGGCATCGGCATAAGGCCAGCGCCGCCAGCATTCGCTTGGAACAGACTCTGCTCAACATCGTTCTTACGCAAGGCAAAGTCCTCAACAGCAAATGGACCATAATTCGTCCACACCACATTGTTGAGCTTGCCATAAATACCATCAAGATTCAGGCTATTTGGCAGAGCCAAACGCATACTCATTAAATGCAGACGCAAATACGCATCAGCAGCATCCACAATTGGCTCATCAATATGACTCACTATGAACACAGGAACACGACGCACACCTCGGGCATCAGCCGTTTCATGTACTAAAGCACCGAATTGATGATTTGGTCGTTGCACATCGGATGGGGCAGTACCAAGTTCGAGTTTTGGATACCACACATCAAGTGTGCGATTCTGCGCATCAATACTTGCTAAACCCCAGCCCCATGCGGTACGTGGTTCACTCATATCAACAGCTCCTTCATACCAGCAAGCAACAGCTCGCCGTTGTGGTCACAGTTGTTTGTATTGCTGCCACTGTTGCGATGTTCAGCGCAAATGGCTCGTATCGTAAGTGGCTTGTATCAAGTGCAAACAGGGCATCATATGCCTCATGCAATTGAGTATTGCGTTCAACTGTAATGGAATCAGTATGGGCGTCTACTGTGGGTGCACGATATGGACACATTCTTACAGGCGAATCAGTGGAATGGGACTACAGTTGCGCGTACACTTGCGACGTATGAGTGCGTCTATGAATCATGCAGGACTTTGACCTTTTTATCTATGAGCCGCTCACTTGCACAAAGTGAGTAATTGCAAGGCTCATATCGTTCTATACCCAATTCATCCATAGACATTTCACGCAACAAGAAGAGAATATAGAGAATCATGGCAGAATTTGATTTTTCCCAAGCCATTGCCGATGCGCGCGCAAAATATGAGGAAATTGCACTCGCACTCGATACCGATCGCTTGAAGTCCCAGGAAGCAGAACTTGAGAAGGAAGCTGCAGAACCAGGACTTTGGGATGACCCAGAGCATGCACAGAAGGTTACGAGCAAGCTGTCGGCTGTACAGTCCCAGCTCAAGCACCTCGCTTCTGCTGCTTCGCGCATTGACGATGTAGAAACCCTCGTTGAACTCGGTAAAGAAGAGTCCGACCAAGACACGCTTGATGAAGCTCGTGCAGAAGTGGATTCGATTAACAGCGATCTGCGCGATATGGAAATCCAGACGCTTATGGACGGCGAATACGATGAGCGTTCAGCCGTTGTAACGATCCGCTCCGGTGCAGGCGGCGTTGATGCAGCAGACTTCGCACAAATGCTGCTGCGCATGTACCTGCGTTGGGCTGAGCGTAACGGCTTCAAGGCTAAGGTCATGGATACGTCGTATGCAGAAGAAGCTGGCATTAAGTCGGCAACGTTCCAGGTCGATGCTCCATACGCCTACGGTCGTCTCTCGGTCGAAGGTGGTACACACCGTCTGGTCCGTATTTCTCCATTCGATAACCAAGGCCGTCGTCAGACGAGCTTCGCAGCTGTCGAAGTGGTCCCACTCGTTGAGGCAACCGATCACATCGAAGTCCCAGACTCCGAGATCCGCGTTGATACGTACTGCGCTTCTGGTCCTGGTGGCCAGGGCGTGAACACGACGTACTCGGCTGTGCGTATTACGCACATCCCAACCGGCATCGTCGTGACGATGCAGGACGAGCGTTCGCAGATTCAGAACCGTGCAGCCGCAATGGCCGTGCTGCAGTCTCGACTGCTCGTGCTGCGCCACGAAGAAGAAGCTCGTAAGAAGAAGGAACTGGCTGGCGATATTAAGGCTAGCTGGGGCGACCAGATGCGTTCGTATGTGCTGCACCCTTACCAGATGGTTAAGGATCTGCGCACTGGTGAGGAGACGAGCCAGACGCAGGCTGTGTTCGATGGCGATATTGACGCATTCATTCAGGCAGGTATCCGTTGGCGTCACGAGCAGCGTCGTCAAGCTGCTGAAAACGCTGAAGAGTAAACAGCCTGCCTTATAACAACCCCTGCAATCGGCTCGAGCTGCACACCATATCAGCTCGAGCCGCTCGCGCCAAAGGTTGCTTCGTGGAACCCCAACCACCACCGGCTAGTTCAGATCGCAACAATCTGTTCCACGATCACAGTGTGAACGGTTTGAACAGATACTGGTCTGAACTGGAACTTTTCGCCAAAAAGTGGTTTGAATGATGTAGCAGCCGAGCTGAGAGCAGTTTGTTTTGAGTAGCAGTTTGGAAACGGAGTAGAACACCATGGCTTTGATTTCGCTGGAACATGTCAGCAAAATCTATCCTCGCGCAACGCGACCTGCGCTCGACGATATTAATTTAGAGATTGATCGCGGCGATTTTGTGTTCCTCGTGGGCTCGTCGGGCTCGGGTAAGACTTCGCTGCTGCGCCTGATGCTGCGCGAAGAGGAAGCCACGGATGGCGAGATTCGCATTGGTGGTTACGATCTGCGACGTCTGCCTGATAAGCAGGTGCCTCATTTCCGCCGTACGGTCGGCACTGTGTTCCAGGACTACAAGCTGCTGATGAATAAAACAGTCTGGCAGAACGTGGCCTTTACGCTTGAAGTTATTGGTACGCCTCGTTCTACGATTCGTTCGCTCGTGCCTAAGGTGTTGCAGACGGTTGGTCTGACGGGCAAAGAGAAGAACATGCCTCACGAGCTCTCCGGTGGTGAGCAGCAGCGTGTGGCAATTGCTCGCGCTTACGTCAACCATCCTCAGATTCTTCTGGCTGATGAGCCTACTGGAAACTTGGATCCTACAACGTCGCTCGGCATTATGGAAGTGCTCGATGCTATTAACCGCACGGGCACGACGATTGTTATGGCAACGCACAACGAGGAAATTGTGAACTCGATGCGTAAGCGCGTTGTTGAGCTCAATAAGGGCAAGATTGTGCGTGATGAGCGCAACGGTCTCTATGATTCTCAGCTGTACTTCCCAGATGCTCAGGTGCAGGCTCAGTCGCACGACGCCATTGCTAATACGCGAGCTGTTATTGCTGAACTTCCTCACCAGCAGCGCCTTGATTCTGAGCGCGATGCTGCTGGTTTGGTGCAGGCTGTTTCTGCATCGTTGAATGCTGAGCATGCTGACGAAGGTATCGCTCGTCTCGCACGTTCGGTGCACGCTGGCAATACGGGTCGCTATGGTGATGCATTCGCCCCAGTCGAGCAGACCTTGACGTGGGGTAAGGGCCTGAATCTGCAGAGTATGAAGGATGATGAGTCTGCAGCGGCAACCTCTTCTGATAGTGCATCTGAGGTCACTTCCGATTCAGCTTCGGACGCTGCATCCGATTCGGCATTCAACTCGGCTTCCGAGTCCACTTCGACTGTTTCGTCCGAGGCTGCCGACTCTGCTACAGCTACTGCTTCTGCAGACTCTGCTGCAGTTCCAGCCGCACCAGCTACTTCTGATTCGTCAGCTGTACTCTCTGAGACTGTGGCCATGGCGCCAATCGTTGACGACTCTTCAGATACTGCTTTGAATTCTTCTGATACCGCACTGGCAGCTTCGTCCGAAACTCATGTGGCCGCCGTGCCTGCACCACCAGCTCCGCCAGTGCCTCCAGCACCACGTGCGGTTCCGGTGCCACCTGTACCTGTTACCCAAGATTCAACATCCATTCCAGTTCCTGCACCGCAGTCATTGAACTCCGATGAACATGCGTTCGCAGGCCAGTCCCAGGAGCCACAGGCCCAGGAGGAAACCCGATGAAACTGCGATTTATTCTGTCTGAAACCGCAACGAGCTTACGGCGCAATGTTCCTATGCTGCTGTCGGTTATGCTCGTGACGTTCATTTCATTCCTGTTTATTGGTGCTTCGTTACTAACTCAGGCTCAGATTACGAAGGCTAAGGGCGATTGGTATGACAAGGTTGAGGTCGTAGTGTGGCTCTGCCCAGATGGTACGAGCTCATCGGCTAACTGTGCAGCAGGTACTGCAGCAACAGCAGCTCAGATTAATGATATTCAGAAGGTTATTCATACTGAGCTCGCTGATGATGTTTCTGACATCACGTTTATGAGCAAGGATCAGTTCTACAAGGATTCGTTCCTGAAGCAGTATCCAAACGGTCAGTACCAGGGCCGTACGCTTACGGCAGATGATATGCAGGACTCGTTGTGGCTCAAGCTAAAGAATCCAGAAAAATATAAGGTTGTTTCCGAAGTATTATCTGGTCAAGAAGGCGTAGAAGAAGTTGTTGATCAGCGACAGATTTTTGAGCCAGTATTCGCTGTGCTCAACCGCGCTACGGTAGCAACTGCTGGCTTGGCTGTGGTGATGGTTATTGTCGCAATTATGCTGACGGGTACCACAATTCGTATGTCCGCTGCTTCCCGCAGTGAAGAGACAGAAATTATGCGACTTGTTGGTGCATCAAATTGGACGATTCGACTGCCATTCTTACTCGAAGGTGCAATAGCATCATTTGTGGGATCGGTACTTTCTTGTGTCGCACTCGGTATCTTCGTCAAGGTATTTATTACCGATTGGCTTGCCGATTCAATTAAGTGGATCCCGTACATTGGTCAAACCGATGTGCTGCTTATTTCACCAATTTTGATTATTGGCGCAATTCTTCTTTCTGTTATTGCATCGAGTGTTGCTCTTCGTAGATATTTGAAGGCTTAATAGCAAAGAATTCGATTTTGTTAACAGGAATAACATTCTCGTTATTTTTGTTAAGTTCGTGAAACATCGTTGCACGCTGTTCACCAACTATTGCATCCTCGTAGCGAAGTGCTACCGTTGGTCACGTCTGGATTGCTGGTGCGTCTGCGCAGCAACGATGTACTAGCGGAAAGGGAAAAATGCCCAAGGTAAAAATGATGAAACCCCTGATTACTGCTTGCGCAGCAGTTTCCCTGGGTTTACCTTTAGCCCTCGTGTCCTCGGTACCTTTTGACCAGGTGGCGTACGCTAACACGTACAGCAATTTGTTGAATGCACAGAACCAGCATGCTGCTAGCCAGCAGCGTGAGGCTAATCTGCGTAAGCAGTTGGCAGGCGTTGAGTCGTCGCTGGCTGATCAAATTGTTGAGCTCGACACGTTGACGAACGAGCAGATTCCTGCAGCTCAGGCAAAAGTGGAGTCCGCAAATAATGCGGCCGCTGCAGCACAAACAGAATCCGATGCTGCTGCAAGCCGAGTAGAAGCTGCTCGCAAAGATAAAGAAAATCTTGAAGAGAAAATCAAGCAGACTGGCAAAGACTATGATGACGCCCATGCTGCAGTAGCGCAGATGGCACGTGAGTCTATGCATGGTTCTGACACCTCGGACATGATGAGTGTTATGACGGGTGCTCAGAGCACGAAGAGCTTCATTCAGTCCATGCAGTCGCGCGATGCAATTTCTCGTAATGAAGCCAATGCGGCTTCCGATGCTGCTAACGAACTCAATACGTCGATGAACCGTACTGAGCGTCTCGAAGCAATCGAAAAGCGCATTACCAAACTAAAGTCTGAAGCCGATAGGAAGTTGGCTACTGCACAGAGCACAGCGGCTAAGGCAGAATCAGAACGCGCACAGCTTGATGAGCTGCGAGCCAAGGGCGAAAGCGCACGTGCTTCGCTCGAAGCTCAGCAGTCGAAGCTGACTTCTGATAAGGCAAAGCAGGCTGCTCAGACTGTGATGCTGGCATCGCAGGTTGATTCGTTTAACCGCCAGTACCAGAAGGAACAGGCAGAGGCTGCAAGTCAAGTGACGCCAGTTGGCCCACAGGGCCCTTCGCAGCCAGTCACTCCTACGCCAACTCCACAGCCTCAGCCAGTCACTCCTACGCCAACTCCGACGCCAACGCCTCAGCCAGTGAACCCTGGTGGCGGATCTGGCGGTCAGGGTACGGCTAACGGCGATTATGGCAATGCTTATGCAGCAGGTCAGTGCACTTGGTGGGCATACCAGCGTCGTCTGCAAATGGGCATCCGTACGCCATCTTATTTGGGTAATGGTGGCCAGTGGGCATACACGGCTCCAAGTTACGGCTTGCGCGTTGACCGCATCCCTCAGGTGGGCGCTGCAGTTTCGTTCGCACCGTATCAGGAAGGTGCTGATCCTGTCTACGGCCACGTTGCAGTCGTCGAATCTGTTGGTGCTAATTCGATCACGATTTCCGAAATGAACGTGCAGGGCGTGTTCGTGGTTTCCTACCGCACGCTGTCCAACCCAAGTAGATTCCTGTACGTCCACTAAGCACATAGTTGCTGCACTGTGCTTATGATGGAAACAGCTGAGTAACCACTGCAGTACCGAGTATGAATTGATATGAGGTACAAGCAGAAGTAAACATAACGAAGCCGACCGTAACCCAAGCGATTGGGGACGGTCGGTTTCGTGCGATATAGATCGGACGAAACATGGCTAAGCAGAAGCCAGCAGGTCAGCGTGACGGACTGATTGCGCAGAACAAGAAGGCGCGTCACGATTACGCGATTGAAGATGAACTTGAGGCCGGCATTGTGCTGACCGGAACGGAAGTGAAGTCGCTGCGTGAGGGACGTGCGTCACTGTCTGAATCGTTCGTTTCGATTGATAGGCGCGGTGAGATGTGGCTCGAAGGCGCCAATATTCCTGAATATTTGAACGGTACGTGGAATAACCACGCACCTAAGCGCAAGCGTAAGCTGCTGTTGCACGCAGCTCAGATTGAGAAGCTTGCGCGCCAGACGCAGGCTAAGGGCTACACCGTGATTCCGCTGAGCCTGTATTTCAAGGACGGACGTGTGAAGGTTAAGATCGCGCTGGCCCGCGGTAAGAAGGAATATGACAAGCGCCAGGCCCTGCGTGAGGAGCAGGATAAGCGCGAGGCACTTCGTGTGATGCGTTATCGCAACAAGGTTGCTCGCGGCATTCAGTGAGTCCATACATTTCGTTCAAAGAAGCCTAACTTTCCCGAGAAATCGGCAGAAAGTTGGGCTTTTTCTATATCTGGCTTATGTGCGGAGGTGAAGTGCGGGGAGGGAGACGTGGAAAGTGAAGTGAAGAGAATGAGGTGCGGAGAGTGAGGTGCGGAGAGTGAGGTGAGGGGAGTACGTGAGTGAAGGGAAAATGAGGTTTCAGCGCGTTGCTAAAGGGGGTGTTCGTGACAATCGCGAATAGGATTCAGTAACTAGTGGAGATGGGTGAGCAATCGCATAGTGAGATATCTTGCGGTCAGGTCTCATATAACGAAATTCTTACCCGAGAATTCATTTTTCGTAGCATTTCATTTCTATGCTTCGTGGCAATCCGACCTGATCGGAGTACAGAGAGCGATGAGAAGGAGTGCCCCCTTGAGTATTAAGAATAATTCTTATGTAAAAACTGCAATTGCAGCGCTGATTGCTGCAGGAACTCTGGTGGGAACTGCTGCCTGCGGTACGAGTGATTCCTCGTCTTCAGATGGTGCATCGCTAACGAATTCCTCCAAGTTCGATGCGTCCACGGTTGCCAAGGATGAAACCATCGCAGCCCTTGTACCAGAACACTATAAGGCCGATGGCAAGCTGACCGTGGGCATGGATACGTCGTATGCTCCGGCTGAATTTTTAGCAGAGGATGGCAAGACGCCAGAAGGCTATGATGTCGACCTCGCTAAGGCAATTGCTGCAGTTATGGGTCTCGAAGCTGAGCCAATAACGAGTAAATTCGATTTAATTATTCCTTCGGTTGGATCGAAATTTGATTTGGGAATTTCTTCGTTTACGGTGTCTCCAGAACGCATGGATGCTGTTGATTTTGTTTCTTATTATCAAGCAGGATCACTGTGGGCGACGCGCAAAGGTAATCCAGATCATGTCAACGTCGATGATCTGTGTGGCTTGACTGTGGCTGTACAAACAGGCACGACGCAAGAGCAGGAGATCGCTGAAAAGAATCAGCAGTGCAAGGCTGATGGCAAGAAGTCGATTGAAGTGCTGTCGTCGGCTCAGCAGACTGACGTGACGACGAATGTGACGACCGGTAAGGCCGTTGCGTTCTATGCTGACTCGCCAATTGCGGAATATGCAATTGCACAAACCGATGGTGTACTTGAGCCGCTTACTGACGTAGCTGGTATTGCTCAGCAGGGCATTGTTGTCAAGAAGGGTGATACGGCAATGGCACAGGCTGTGCAGCAAGCTGTGCAAAAGCTTATGGATGATGGTACCTACGAGAAGATTCTCGACGCGTGGGGAGTGAAGTCGGGTCAAATTACCAAGGCTGAAATTAATCCAACGGACAGTAGCGCAAAGAACTAGTCGATTGCATCTCGTGAGCCAAACCAGTGCATTGCATAGGAAACTGCATATGGCGCTATATGGTGCACTGGCTTGGCAGCAGGAATGGCAACTATCCATGCATATACAGCGCATTATGCAACACGCTGTATATGCCAGTAATACAGCGGGATAAGAGCTTGTAAAGGGGTTATATTTCATGCAATGAAGTGCATATTATGCATCGTGTAGTATATTATGCACTTAAGAAGTTGGGTAGCAGATGAGAAAAGCTCCTGGAGGGTGCTATGACGATTAACGGATTGAGGAAGATTGCAAGCGCCGTGCTCTGCGCTGGCTTGCTGGTAACGGCAGCAGCATGCGGTACGACTGATGGCTCTGAGTCGAACAGCTCTGCAGATAACGCAGCAAAGTTTGATGTGTCGACGGTGCAAGAAGATAAGGCTATTGCAGCAAAGGTTCCTGCTTCGGTTCGCGATTCTGGCAAGCTAACCGTTGGTATGGAGCTGTCGTACGCTCCAGCTGAGTTCTTGGCTGAAGATGGTAAGACGCCAACGGGCTACGATGTGCAGCTTTCCGAAGCTCTGGGTCGTGTTATGGGCCTGAAGACGGAGATCAAGTCGTCGACGTTCGACACGATTGTGCCTTCTGTTGGTACGAAGTTCGATCTGGGTATTACGGCTATGACGATTACGCAGGAGCGTATGGATGCCGTTGATTTCGTCAGCTACTACAAGGCTGGTTCGATGTGGGTTGTACAGAAGGGCAATCCAAAGCATGTGAACACTTCTGATCTATGCGGCATGACGATCGCTGTACAGACGGGCACGGTTCAGGAAGAAGAGGCCAACAGCATTCAGCAGCAGTGCAAGGCTGATGGCAAGAAGAGCGTCGATGTGCAGTCGATGAAGCAGCAGACTGATGCCGCAACGAATGTGGCTATGGGCAAGGCTGATGTGTTCTATGCTGACTCGCCAATCGGTGGTTACGCTATTGAACAGTCCGATGGTCAGCTCGAGCAGCTCGGCGAGAACGAAGGCACGGTGCTGCAGGGTATTGCCATTAAGAAGGGTGATACCGCTATGGCTGAAGTCGTGCAGCAGGCTATGCAGAAGCTCATGGATAACGGCGATTATCTGAAGATTCTGAAGGCTTGGGGTGCTCAGTCTGGCGCTGTTGACAAGGCTCAGATCAACCCAGCCGTCAAGGACTGACCACTTCAAAACTGACGTAAGACTATCGTCAAACACTCATCTCAGATATGGCACAATGGTGATGTGATGCAGCGTTGCATCACCTTGTGCCATATGTTCCACCCGGTGTACCTCACCGTCCGCTCGTTATACGATCCGTTTTCATTTCTTTATTTATCTGTTCGAGTCCGTAGCAATTTTGAACACATCAGTCGTAGTTGATTCGGCCTGAGCGCAATGCCACTAACGAACAGCACATGTGAACATCACCACAGAGATTCTCTGCCACTGAAGTTTCAACAACTGAAGTCTTTATAACTGAAGACATCACTACTGAAGTCTCTACAACTGAAGTCTTTATAACCGAAGTTCTCACAACTGAAGTTCCCACAACTGAAGACACCACCAACTATGAGGAGGAGCCATGCCACATCACATTACTAAAGATGGTGAAGGCTTACCCGTACCAAACCGTATTGTTGCCAAGCCTGTTCGTCGCACGGGTCAGATTATTGCTGCCATTATTGTGGCGCTGCTCGCCGCAATGGTTATTAAGGGTCTGATTACCAACCCACGTTTCGAATGGAACATTGTTTGGAAGTATTTGTTCAATGAACGTGTGCTGGAAGGTGTGGGTTACACGCTCATTCTGACCGTACTCTCAATGGTTGTTGCCATTATTTTGGCAGTTATTCTCGCCGTTATGCGCAAGTCAGTGAATCCAGTGCTGCGCGGTGTGAGCTGGTTCTTCATTTGGTTCTTCCGTGGCACGCCAGTGTATACGCAGCTCGTATTCTGGGGTCTGTTCGCTGTGCTGATTCCAAAGCTGAGCCTCGGTATTCCATTTACGAATATTGAGTTCTGGAGCGTCGATTCCAACACGATTATTACGGCATTCAACGCAGCATGGATCGGCTTGGCATTAAACGAAGCCGCCTATCTGTCTGAAATTGTGCGTGCTGGTCTCGAAGCTGTGGATCCTGGTCAAGAAGAAGCAGCAAAGGCACTGGGTATGAAGCGTACGCAGATTATGCGCCGTGTTATTTTGCCTCAGGCTATGCGCATTATTGTTCCTCCAACTGGTAATGAAACAATTGGCATGCTGAAGACGACTTCGCTGGTGTTGGCCGTGCCATTCACACTGGATCTGCAGTTCGCTACGAATGCTATTGCTAACCGAATTTATAAGCCAATCCCACTGCTGATTGTGGCAGCATTGTGGTATCTGCTGATTACCTCGATCATGATGGTGATTCAGTCGAAGATTGAGAAGCACTTCGGTAAGGGCTATGAAGCACGTCCAGTAGGTTCGAAGGTGAAGACGCCATTGCCAGGCAAGGTTGATGGTGAACTCAAGGACGATGTAGCAAAAACCAATGAAGCCATGTTTGCTGGATTAAACGCCTAACACGTGTTGCACACGATGTTTCACGAGTGAAGCAAGCAAGTAGTACTAAGGATTTGAACGATGACAGCAACAAACTCCAATTCTGGTCACGTACCTGCTATTGAAGCCAAGCAAGTACATAAGGCTTATGGTGATTTGCATGTGCTCAAAGGTGTTGATTTAACCGTAGAGCCAGGCACAGTAACCGTTATTCTCGGTCCATCTGGATCTGGTAAGTCAACGTTCCTGCGCCTGATCAACCAGCTCGAAACACTAACTGGCGGCGAAATCGACGTTGATGGCGAAATGATCGGCTATCGCTGGGAAGGCGAAGGCAAGAAGCGTCATTTGCAGACGCTCAATGATAAGCAGGTTGCCGCACAGCGCGCCAAGCTTGGCATGGTGTTCCAGAAGTTCAATCTGTTCCCACATATGACAGCACTGCAGAACGTTATGGAAGCTCCTGTGCAAGTCAAGCGCATGGATAAAAAAGAGGCACGCGAGCTGGCTATTAAGGAACTGCAGCGCGTAGGCCTCGGCGAGCGTCTCGATTATTATCCAGCACAGCTTTCGGGTGGTCAGCAGCAGCGTGTGGCAATCGCACGTGCTTTGGCTATGCAGCCAGAAATCATGCTGTTCGACGAGCCAACCTCTGCACTGGATCCTGAACTCGTTGGCGAGGTGCTGTCAGTTATGCGCTCGCTGGCTGACGAAGGTATGACGATGATTGTGGTTACGCACGAAATCGGCTTTGCCCGTGAAGTCGCTGACCAAGTCGTATTCATGGATGGCGGCAAAGTTGTGGAGCAGGGCGGTCCTGAGATTATTACCAATCCAACATCACCACGTTTCAAGGAGTTCCTCCAGCACGTGCTGTGAGCACTCAGCAGGGAATACTTCAAAGCTGCACAAAGCAGTTGCATATATGTTGTCGCATATATATAAGGTAATTTCGGTTGTAGTAGACCTACTCAGGCATGTATTGCGCAAGTTCCATACCAGCGCAGTACATGCCTTTGTTGTTAGTTCACACTGTTTTGGTCAAAAATTCACAGATATTACACGAAATTTCAGTGTTTCTATCGGTGGTTTCGCTATGCAGACACCATAGTGTCGGCTATATTGGTGCGTATGTGTGGAATCGTAGGATATGCAGGAAACCCCCGTACTGCTTGTGGCAAGCCATTGGAAGTTTGCCTTCAGGGCCTCGAACGACTCGAATATCGCGGATATGATTCCGCAGGTGTTGCAGTAACAGCACCAAGCATGGGCCATGTAGAAGTGCGTAAGAAGGCAGGTCGTCTGTCGAACTTGGTGTCAAGCCTTGAACAGACGCCACTGCCAGACGCAACTGTGGCAATTGGTCATACGCGTTGGGCCACGAATGGTGTGCCATCGGATGTGAACGCACATCCTCACACCAGTCAGGATGGCAAGGTTGCCATTATTCACAATGGCATCATTGAAAATGCTTCACAGCTGCGCCTTGATCTGCAGGCTCAGGGATATCGTTTTGCTTCTGCAACCGATACTGAAGTTGCAGCTAAGCTGCTTGGCAAGATTGTTGACGCTGTTATTGAGGAGAAGGGTCACCCTGATCTGTTCGAAGCCATGCAGCGTTTGGGCCGCATGCTTGAAGGTGCATTCACGATTCTGGCCATCGATGAGCGTGAGCCAGAAATCGTTGTTGGTGCACGTCATGATTCGCCACTCGTTGTAGGACTCGGTGAAGGCGAGAACTTCCTTGGCTCTGATGTGGCAGCATTCGTTGCTTACACGAAGAAGGCTATGGAAATCGACCAGGATCAGGTCGTTAAGGTTTCGTCTGACGAAATCATCGTTTCCGACTTCTACGGCAATATTGTTGAAAACCCTCGCACGTACGAAGTGGACTGGGATGCTTCGGCTGCAGAAAAGGGCGGCTGGGACTCGTTCATGGATAAGGAAATCCATGAGGATCCAGCAGCAGTGCAGCAGACGCTGATGGGCCGCCTGTCTGAAGATGGCGAGATTCAGCTCGATGAAGTGCGCATCGACGAGAACGAACTCAAGTCGATCGACAAGATCGTTGTTGTCGCTTGCGGTACGGCTTCGTATGCAGGCATGGTTGCTAAGTACGCTATTGAGCACTGGGTTCGTATTCCTGTGGAAATTGAGCTCGCTCACGAGTTCCGTTACCGTGACCCAATTCTGACGCCACGTACGCTTGTGGTTGCTATTTCGCAGTCGGGCGAGACGATGGATACGCTGATGGCACTGCGTCACGCTCGCGAACAGGGCTCGAAGGTGCTGGCCATCTGCAATACGCAGGGCGCAAGTATTGCTCGCGAATCTGATGCTGTGCTCTACACGCATGCTGGTCCAGAAGTTGCTGTGGCTTCGACGAAGGCATTCGTGGCACAGATTACGGCTGCTTATATTCTGGGTCTCTACTTGGCACAGATTAAGGGCACGGTGTTCCGCGATGAGATCCGTGGCACGCTTGATCAGCTGCAGGCTATGCCTCGTAAGATCCAGTGGATTCTTGATACACAGGTTGACACCATCGCCAAGGCTGCAGCTCAGCTCGACGATGCTAAGTCGTTCCTGTTCCTTGGCCGTCACGTGGGCTATCCAGTTGCACTCGAAGGTGCGTTGAAGCTTAAGGAAATTGCTTACACCTTCACTGAAGGTTTTGCTGCAGGTGAGCTGAAGCACGGTCCAATTGCACTTGTGGATGAAGGCGAACCAGTGGTGTTCATTGTGCCTCCAGCACGCGGCCGCAATATTCTGCACGCTAAGGTGATTTCTGGTATCGAAGAAGTGAAGGCCCGTGGCGCAACAATTATCGCTGTTGCTGAAGAAGGCGATCCAGATGTGGATCGTTACGCAGACTTCGTCTTCTGGCGTCCAGAGTGCCCAACGCTGATGAGCCCACTCGTTGACGTGGTCCCACTGCAGCTGTTCGCAATGGATATGGCTAACCAGAAGGGCTACGACGTCGATAAGCCTCGTAACTTGGCTAAGTCTGTGACTGTCGAGTAATCGGTTTTATGCGAGCACATCGTTACGTAACCGATGAGCCAGATATTCCTTTTGAATGTCCTGTCATTTATGAAGATGAGCGCATTCTTGTTGTAGACAAGCCTCATTTTCTTGCTTCCATGCCACGCGGCATGTGGTATCGCCAGACTGCGCTCATGCGTATGCGCGCAATTTATGGCGATGACGTGACACTGGCTCATCGGCTTGACCGTATGACGGCAGGAGTCCTCGTACTCGTTAAAGCCAAAGAGTATCGCGGCACTTATCAACGTTTATTTGAGCAACGTCGTGTCACAAAAATCTATGAATGTTTAGCGCCGCTCAAACCGACACAGCGCCCACGAACGGGCACCGTGCGCGAACTTGAGCCGCCACGACCGTTCCCACTCGAGCGACGTTCGCGCATCATCAAACATAAGGGTGTGCTGCAAGCGTACGAAGAGCGCGGCGAGACCAATTCAGTGACGATTATTGAACGACTCGGACTGGAGCCCGGTAAGCGAGACGAACACGGCAATCTGGTCGCGAAATATCGACTGCATCCAGTGAGCGGTCGTACGCACCAGCTGCGCTTACATATGTGTTCCTTGGGTTTGCCGATTTTGAATGATCCGTGGTATCCGCGTGTGCAGGATCAACTGTTTAACGATTTCTCACGTCCGCTGGCTTTGGTGGCGCGTGAGTTGATGTTTACGGATCCAGTAACAGGGGAGCCGCGCAAGTTTGTGTCGAAGCAGCTGCTTGATTCAGCCGTTCGGCCTGACGATTAGACTAAAACAGTCAAAGCGTGTGTGGCATCTCGTATTGAACGAGCGCACACAGCATAAGAGCATCTGCAGAGAGGAGTAGTCGTGGCACAGTGGAGGCGCGGGAAACTCGCTGCAGTGCGCAAGGCATGTATAGCAGCATTGGGTGCGCTTGCACTGGTAGTGACTGCAGGTGCTTGCGGCGCCAAGAACGACGATGGTCGAACGCATCTGTCGGTGTGGTCATGGGAACCAAGCATGACGCAAGTCATTAAGGCGTTTGAAAAAGAAAATCCAGACGTTGTTATTGATCTGCGCACCGATGCTCGCTATGACCAGCTTATTACTGCAATTCAGGATGGCTATGGTCAACCAGATGTGATGCAGCTGGAATACTATGCGCTGCCACAGTATGCAGTGTCTGATCAGCTTGAGGATCTCACACATCGTACCGACGGATATAGCGATTTCTATACGCCGGGCACGTGGGCTTCTGCTCAACTTGATGGCAATGTATATGGGCTGCCTATGGATTCTGGTCCTATGGCATTCTTCTATAACGATGATGTATTCCGTCAAGCTGGCGTAGATGCAAGCAAGATCCGCACGTGGCAGGATTACTACGAAGCCGCCAAGAAACTGAAGAAAATTGGCGTGAGCATTACCTCAGATGCAGGTAATGCTGGCTTCTTTGATGCCATGGTTTGGCTGGCCGGTGGTCAACCATTTACGACTTCCCAAGATGGTCATGTGGTCGGTATTAATTTAACGGGCGATCATGGCACGCAGGAGTTTACAAAGTTCTGGCAACGCATGATTGATGAGGATCTTATTGATACCTCACAGCCAATGTGGAGCGATTCGTGGAAGAAGGCAGTAGGCGAGGGCAAAATTGCCTCAGTATTTGCTGGTGCTTGGATGCCTTCATTGTTGCTGTCTGATTTGCCAGGTGGTGCAGGCTTGTGGCGTGTGACACAAATGCCAACGCCGCATGGCACAGAAACGAATGCAGAAAATGGTGGTTCGGCACTATCTATTTTGAAGTCGAGCCGTAAACCAGAAGCAGCATGGCGCTTTATTAATTTCGCTTGCCATTCGAGGCAGGGCATTGATATTCGCGTTGATGGTGGCGCATTCCCTGCAGATAATATGACGCTGCAGGATAAAGATTTTTTGACGCGAACGACTATTACTGATTCGCATAATACGCAGGTCCCATATTTTGGTGGCCAGCAATTTAATCGCGTCTTAGCTCAAGCAGCACAGCATGTGTCTACACAGTATGAGTATTTGCCATTCGAAGTTTATGCTCGTTCTGATTTTGGCTCGACTGTTGGTCAGGCTTATGAATGGGCCAATAAGTGGCGAGAGTGGCGTCAAAACTACGTCAAGATGCTGCGCGATCCAGAAGCTGATAAGCATACGCCTGCGTCCCCAGGCCCAATGGTCACAATCGAATCAGGCCTTGAACAGTGGCAGCAGGATTTGCGTGAATACGGATACAATCAGGGCTTTACGGTGAACAATAACTAAAGCTTCAACGTAAGCAACATCGCACGCCAATCGTGCAATCTCCCGCACATAACTTATTTGCGTTATGTGCGGGATTTTTTATGGCATTCAATCTAACTGCCTTGCGTGGGGGAGAGTGCTGCAGCTATTTCTTGCTTATGTGTGGGAAACAGAAATCAAGAAAAATGGCAAAACAAAAGGGCATGAGCGCGAACCCATGCCCTAAAACGTTTGTTGAACTAGCTCAGCAGTTCTTGTTGTAGATGTAGTGCAGACCCTTGAGCAGCAGATCAGGATCGATAATGTCGATCATGTCAGTGCCCTTGTCAGCGAGGCCACTCAGGCCGCCCGTTGCCACAACGCGGAAGTCATCTGGAACTTCGTTCTTGAACTGCTCAATCGTGTGCTCAACGCCACCGATGAAGCTGTAGTAAGCGCCAGCCTGCATAGCATCGCGAGTGTTGTGAGCCAGAATCGTCTTTGGCTTGACGATCTCAATTTCTGGAAGCTGTGCTGCAGAATTCCACAGAGCCTCAGACTGCGTACGGATGCCAGCGGAAATAACGCCGCAGACGATCGTAGCGTCGCCAGTAACGAAGTTGTAGGTCGTAGCCGTGCCGAAATCGATGATCAGCAGTGGGCCGCCGTACTCGTAGTAACCGCCAACGCAGTTGACGAGGCAGTCAGCACCCAGCGTCTTTGGCTCATCGAGGCGCACATTAATACCCGTACGAATGCCAGGGCCAACAACAATTGGCTCAATGTCAAGATATTGCAAAATTGCAGCCTTGAGCACCTGCAAAGCCTTTGGCACAACGGAAGCAATAATTACGTCGTCAACGTCAGAGAAACGATAGCCGCTCATGGCCAAGAACTGACGCAGCAGCAGACCATATTCATCTGCAGTACGTGGATTCTTTGTAGCTACACGGTAGCGACCCGTAATTTTATTATCTTCAAGGAAGCCAAAAACAATATTGGTATTGCCGATATCCATCGCGATAATCATCAGTGATTTGCCTCCCTCAAGATGACGTGCATCCTGGCCGCGTCTCCATATGTTTCTGAGTATCGTATCCAGTACACCAGATGCTCAGAACAAAGTCAAAGTTTTCATATTTCTGAACACACACTAGCAAGGTGTATTCCCATGTGCATACAATAGCGCATGGCAACTGAGTTAACAGACAGTAAGCCAATAAATGAAATGGCTGCGGGGCTAGGTGGGGTGCATATCATCTAGACCCTGCGACAGAAGAAAAAGTAAGGATCACGGGAAACCATGACCAAGCCAACAGGGGCGCACGATCGCTTCGACGCATCCGAAGAACCAACAACAACAGAAAACACGGCAGAAAAGAAGGCAGAGAAGCCAGCAATGCCAATGAATACAACGGAAAACAAACCATCGATGAACAACGTAACAAGCCTCGACCCAACACTGCAGGCTGCAGGAACGGCAAAGGGTCCGAAGAAGGGCTCAAATAAATCCAAGCGCCATGTACCAGGTTGGGCAATTGTGCTCGCAATTATTGCTGCCCTCGCACTTATTATTGGTGGTGTATTAATGGCTAAGAAAAATTCGGGCACAGCGGCAAATAAAACGCCAGAAACAAATGTGACTATTGGCGCAAAACTTGCACCAACAAATCTTGATATTCGCAATACCGCAGGCACGGCACTGGACCAAGTATTAATTGGCAACGTGTATGAGAGCCTCGTGGGCCGTGATAGCGACAATAATGTGAAGCCTGGCCTCGCCAAGAGCTGGCAGATTTCCGATGACGGTAAGACCTACACATTCGAACTGCACGACGGCATGAAGTTCTCGAACGGCGACGTGCTCAACGCAGACGATGTGGTGTGGTCGCTCAACGAGTCCCGCAAGGAAGGCACACACAACGCTGATGTGCTGTCGGCCATTGAAAACGTGACGGCTCCAGACGACAACACGGTTGTTCTGACGTTGAAGCACCCAGATTCCGATCTGCTGTGGAACTTATCGGGCCGTGCAGGCCTCGTGTTCGATGTGGACGCTGAGGGCAAGTACAACCCAAAGACTCAGGCCGTTGGCTCGGGGCCATTCACGGTGCAGCGCTTCATTGCTGATGATTCGGTGACGCTCAAGCGCAACGACAACTACTGGGGTAAGAATAAGGCCAAGACTGAGCAGATCACGATTAAGTACTTCGCTGACGATAACGCTGCAGTAAACGCTCTGAAGTCGGGCGACGTGGCTGTGCTTGCACCAGTTATGCCAACCGTCAAAAAGACGTTCGAAGAAGATCCAACGCACTATACGACGATTGCTGGTGATGACACCGATAAGTACGTGCTCGCTATGAACAATGCAGCAGGCAAGGTCACGGCAGATAAGCGCGTGCGCCAGGCAATTCGTTACGCCATTGATCACAACGAACTCATCGCCGCATGGGGTAACACCGACAAGCCACTCTACGGCCCAATCCCATCGCTGGATCCAGGCTATGAGGATCTGAGCTCGCTGTACCCACATGACGAGGCTAAGGCTAAGCAGCTGCTGAAGGAAGCTGGCTACGATGCACAGCACCCACTGAAGATCACGCTGACCTATCCAAACACCTACGGCCCAGAGCTCGGCGATATGCTGCGCTCGCAGTTGAGCCGCGTTGGCATTGATCTGGATGTGCACATGGTTGAGTTCTCGGCATGGCTCGAGCAGGTCTACACGAACAAGAACTACGACCTATCGCTCGTGGATCACAATGAGAGCCACGATATTGGTAACTGGGCAAACCCTGATTACTACTTCAACTACAACAATGCTGAAGTACAGAAGCTCATCACTGACGCTCGCACGAACCCAGACGAGAAGAAGTCGAACGAGCTGCTCAAGCAGGCTGCTCGCATCATTTCCGAGGATGCAGCTGCGGACTGGCTGTTCAACTTCCGCGCTACGACGGCTATGGCCAAGGGCGTGGAGAACTTCCCAGTCAACATGAACCAGACGTTCATGCCGCTCGCTGACTTTACATACACGAAGCAGTGAGTCTCGTAGCATAACAATTATGTTCCGGTTTATTGTTCGAAGGCTCGTCACGCTTGTGGTGGCATTATTTGCCATCTCCGTGCTCATCTTCATGCTGTTGCGCGTACTGCCAGGCGATCTTGCACTCGTTATGGCAGGCGTCAACGCCAGCCCTGAGCGCGTAGCCCACTTGCGTGTCGAGCTTGGACTTAACCGTCCGCTGACTACACAGTATTTGGACTGGTTTGGCTCCCTGCTGCATGGCGACCTCGGCGTCTCGCAGATGACGGGTCGACCAGTTACTGTTCGTGTGGCTCAGCGTGCGTCTATTACATTCCCACTCATTGGCATGGGCCTGCTTGTAGCTCTGGGTATTGGTATTCCGCTCGGTTACAAGTCGGTTATTGCACGCTCGAGTCGTGTGCGCTCAGCTATGCAGCTCATTGCCATTATTGGTGGCTCTGTTCCTGCCCTGTGGGCCGGCCTCGTGCTGATTCTGCTGTTCGCCCGTGGTACGGGTTTGATCGGTATTCTTCCATCGCAAGGCTTCCCACTTGACGCTTGGCAGGAACCTGGTAAAGCATTCGTTTCGCTACTGCTGCCTGCACTGACGGTCGGCATTATTGTGGGCGCATCGATTATGCGCTACACGCGTTCAGCACTTATGGAACAGATGTCGTCCGATGTAATTTCGATGGCCATGGCCTGCGGTTACACACGTAAGCAAGCCATGTTGCACGTTGGCCTGCGATTGGCTATGCCACAGCTCGTGTCGGTTATTGGCCTGACGTTCGCTGAAATGATTACTGGCGTTATGGTGATTGAGAATTTGTTCGCATTGCCTGGCATCGGTTCGGGCCTCATCAACGATGTGGGCCACCGCGATTTGATTGCAGTGCAAAGTGAGTTGTTCTTGCTCGCTGCATTCTTCCTCGTCATTGGTTTGCTTGTTGACATTACGCACCGCGTGCTCGACCCTCGACTGAAAGGATGATGATGGCTCGTTCAAACGAAGCAATTTCAGACAGTTCAGTCGTAGTAAAGCGTCCGTCGCGCTGGACTCGTGCTCGCGTGGTGCTGTCTTCAATGTGGGCCCATGGTACGGGCCGATTCTCGCTGATTGTGCTTGGCATTTGGGTTGTGGTGGCTATTGTTGCCATTTTCTGGACGCCATTGCCGCTCAATTATTCGAATGGTTTCGAAGCTTGGCAAGGTCCAAGCTTGCGTCACTGGATGGGCACTGACGGCACGGGTGCCGATGCGTTCAGCTGGTTGATGTCAGGTTCCACAGTCAATTTGATTATTGCTGTGACGACGGTGCTGTTCACGGCCGTTGTTGGCCTGCTTATGGGCTCGATTATGGTCAGCCGCAGCACAATGCTGTCTCACGGTGCCGTAGTGGCGACTGATGCGCTGATTTCTGTGCCAACCGTGCTTATCGCGTTAATGTTGGCCGCTCCATTCGGTGCCACGGTTAAGGGCATGATTTTCGCGTGCGGTTTGGGGTATGGTTTGAATCTCGCGCGTGTGGCACGTCCGTCGATGATGCTCGCCGCACGTAGCCCATATGTTGAGTCGGCCCGTGCTAACGGTGCGTCAGCAGTGCGCGTGTTCTTCGCTCATATCATTCCGAACGCTAAGCCAGTGATTATTGTGCAGCTCTCGCTTTCTGCTGCCACGTCACTGTTGGCTGAGGCTGGTTTAACGTATTTGGGAATCGGTGTTCCGTCAGGTGAGCCAAGTATTGGTCGTTCTATTTCTACTTCTGTTGGTCTCATCTCTATCCATCCAACCACAGTGATCTGGCCCGGTCTCGTGGCCACCGTGCTTGTTGTGGCTATGAACTTGTTCGGTGATAGCTTGCGTGATGCACTTGATCCGTTGCGCAATCCAGCATTACGTCGTATTGGCCAACCTCAGCATGATCAGGCGAATACTGCTCAGCATGCATCTGTAGACGATATTGCAACAACAACTGACATGAAGGAGGTGCAGCATGCTGCACATCAGTGATCTCAATGTCAGTGTGGGCGGACGCCATCTGCTGCACAATATTGATCTCAATATTGCAGCAGGAGAACGCGTTGGCTTAATCGGTGCTTCTGGCTCGGGTAAATCAATGATTGCTCGAACCATTATGGGTTTGCTGCCACAGGATAGCGAAGTAACGGGTTCTATTGAACTCGGCGATGAGCAACTGGTTGGCTTGGATGATGAATCATTTGCATCATTGCGCGGCGCCGCAATGAGCATGGTGTTCCAGAATCCACGTAATGCACTGAACCCAGTACTGACTGTGGAACAGCAAATTGAACTCCCATTGCGACTGCACTATGCACTTGATGCAGAAAACCGCCATCAGCGCGTAGCCACCATGCTTGAACGAGTGGGATTATCGCAATCCATGGCACAGCGTTCCACAACGGAATTATCTGGTGGCCAGCAGCAGCGTGTGGCTATTGCGACGGCGCTGATTACGTCGCCAAGGCTCATCATTGCTGATGAGCCAACAACAGCATTGGATTCCACAACGCAGAGGCAGATTACGCAATTGCTGACCTCACTGGTAGATGATCTTGGCGCTGCCATGCTGTTTATTACACATGATTTCTCGGTACTGGCTCATGCCACGAATAATGTTGTCGTGCTCAATAACGGCAGCATTATTGAACGCGGTAGTACTCGCGAATTGTTGGAGCATCCTCAGCAGCAAGCAACACGTCAGCTCATTGGAGCTGCACGTGCATTGTCGCTGCATATTGAGGAAGGTGGTGCACATGAGTGACGTAGTGCTTGAAGCACACAATATTGTGAAAACCTATGGTTCATCTCGCCATCCTCAGGTTGTGCTGCATGGTGTTGATCTCACAGTTCACGAAGGTGAATGCGTTGCTGTTGTAGGTGCTTCTGGCTCTGGCAAAACAACGCTTACTCGTATTCTGTTTGGTCTTGATGCGCCAGATTCCCATGTTGATGGTTTGGATGTGCGCTACGAGGGTCGCTCATTAATGGGCGATCATGCGCATGAAGCACATGATCTGTTGCGTATGCAATCGGGCATTGTGTATCAGAATCCATTCGAGTCGTTGGATCCTCGTTGGCCTGCTGGTCGCTCTGTTGCTGAGCCACTGCAGTTGCGCCGCATCGCACAGCGCCATCATCACGCGCATCAAGAACCGATGCTGGATGATGCAGCAATTGCACAGGCTGTGGCCGACGCATTAGAAACTGTGGCACTCGATCCACAAGAGTTCATGTGGCGTTACCCAGTCGATATGTCAGGTGGTCAGGCACAGCGCGTTGCTATTGCACGAGCCATTATTAAGCAACCGCACGTGTTACTTGCTGATGAGCCAATGAGTGCAATCGACGTTGCAGCCCGTATCCAAATCATCGATGCCTTCGAATCCGCACGTAAGCGCAATCCAAATATGGCTATTGTGATGGTCTCGCACGATTTAGGCGTCGTACAGCAGCTCGCTGATCATATTGTGGTGATGCTCGACGGCCGCATCGTAGAACAAGGCCCAACCGAAGAACTCTTGCATAATCCGCAGCACGATTACACGAGAGAGCTCATAGCAGCCGCCACCATGTAGCTCCCGCACATAAGCGAGATGCAATTAACCTTCCCGCACGTAAGGGAGTTGCATTGAATCAGCGTTCCCCGCACATAAGTCATTTGCATTATGTGCGGGGATTTTGTTGCTTATTTCGCTTATGTGGGGAAAGGGCTAAAGTAGTGGCCATGCCGAGCCAAGATTTGCATACAGTTCCATCAACAGCATCTCCAACACTTGCTGATGCGCAAGCGATGTTGCAAACCACATTTGGTTACGAGCAATTTAGGCCAGGCCAGCAAGATATTATCCAAGCCATTTTGCAAGGTCGTGATGTGCTTGGTGTTATGCCAACGGGTGCAGGTAAATCGTTGTGCTATCAGATTCCTGCAATGCTGCTCGATGGTGTGACTCTCGTTATTTCTCCACTGATTTCGTTAATGCGTGATCAGGTTGATGCCGCGAATGAAAATGGCATTCCAGCAGCTTTTATTAATACGTCGCAAACACCTGATGAACAGACGATGGTGTTTGAACAGGCGCTTGCAGGTCAGCTCAAGCTCGTGTATGTGGCTCCAGAACGTTTGGAAACGAGTCGTTTCCGCTCCTTTGCGTCGAAGTGTGCCATCAGTCTGGTAGCAGTTGATGAGGCACACTGTATTTCTCAGTGGGGTCAGGATTTCCGCTCCTCATATTTGGGTATTGGCGAATTCTTAGCTGCACTACCAACGCGTCCAGTTGTTGCTGCATTAACCGCAACAGCTACCGGACGTGTGCGTGATGATATTGTGCGACTGCTCGGCTTGCAGAATCCACTGATTAAGGTCACAGGTTTCGATCGTACGAATCTCTACTTTGATGTACTGAGACTGGAATCGAAGCGCAAAACTGACTGGATTATTGACGAGTTGCGCGAGCATATGGGTGAATCAGGCATTATTTACTGTGCAACGCGCAAAACCACTGAAGCATTAGCCGATGCTATTAATGCACGACTGCTCAATACGGATGGCAAGCCATTAGCTGCTGCATATCACGGTGGCATGTCGGCTCAACAACGTGATGCAGCTCAGCGTGCATTCGTCAACGACGAAACACCAGTTATTGTGGCAACCAACGCCTTCGGCATGGGCATTGATAAATCAAATGTCAGATTCGTGATCCACCATAACCTGCCCGAAAGTATCGAAGCCTACTATCAGGAGGCCGGACGTGCAGGACGAGACGGGGAGCCGAGCCGATGCACGCTGCTGTGGAACGATGGCGACATCACGACGCGACGTCGACTGCTCGATACGGACAGTGAGAACGAGCGCTTAACGGAAGAGCAAAAAGAACAAGTTCGCCAGGCTAAGCGCCAACTGCTGAACACGATGATCGGCTACTGCCGAACCGTGAAATGCCTGCACCGTTATATTACGAACTATTTCGGTGAGCAAGACGATGCAGCAGACGAGTTCGCAACGAACGCGGCAAACGCAGGGGAAGAGTACCACTGCGTAGGTGGCTGCGTGAACTGTAATGGTCAAGTGCAAGTCAGTGACGTTAGTGAGATAGCGCGCACAATTAGTCGTTGCGTGCATGATGTTGGCCAGCGAGTGGGCGTGGGTCGTATTGTGCATGTGCTGCGCGGTTCGAAGTCACAAGACATGATTGCAATGGGCGCACAAGCACTGCCAACCTATGGCATGCTGTCGCAAGAGTCGGAAGCGAAAGTGCGTGACGTTGTCAATCAGATGGCTGCTGACGGTTATTTGACGATTACTGAGGGACGTCTGCCAATTGTGATGTTTGGCCCAAAGGCAGCACAAACTGTGGCACCGGATTTCCATTACGTGATGAAGCAGACGCAGATCAAGCGCAAGAAGCGCCTTTCGACAACGGGTCCTTCGGCCGTACATGTGGGTTCTGGTGTCGCAACATTTGGTGGTGGCGTTGGCGGCAGCGATGAGGATCTGTTTGATCAGCTGCGTCAACTGCGCCTCGGCATCGCACGTAGGCTCGGTAAGCCGCCATATATTGTGTTCTCAGATAAAACGTTGCGCGAAATGGTGCGCTTGCGCCCAACGAGCGAAGAGGAATTCGTTGAAGTGCCAGGTGTGGGCCAAGTCAAATTGGAACGCTATGGTGCACAATTTATTGAAGCAATTCGCGCGTTTGAAGCACAGTGATAGGAGAGTGTTATGACTGAACAATCTAAGCCAATGCCAGAAAGCTTTACGCTGGATCACACGAAGGTGAAGGCACCATATGTGCGTGCTATTGATGTGCAGCACGGTCCTCATGGTGATGTGATTTCGAACTTCGATTTGCGTCTGGTGCAGCCAAATAAGAACGCTATTCCAACGGGCGGTCTGCACACGATTGAGCACACCATCGCTGTGCTGCTGCGTGAACGCATTGAAGGCTATATTGATTGCTCACCATTCGGCTGCCGCACGGGCTTCCACCTGCTGGCATGGGGTGAGCACTCGACTGAAGAAATCGCTAAGGCACTCAAGGAATCGCTCGAGTTCATCGCTTACGAAGCAACGTGGGATGATGTTCCAGCAACGACGGAGCAGACGTGCGGCAACTACCGTGACCACAGCCTGTTCACGGCAAAGGAATGGTGCAAGGCCATTCTCGATGAGGGCATTAGCTCGGACGCTTTCGAACGTCGCCTCGTCTGAACTCAGCTAAGTTTTGCTGAGTTCGGCAGAGTTTAACAGGGGTCGGCTGAGTTCAACTGAGTTCAACTGGGTTCGCAAGAGTTCCGCAATAGGGAAGTGACTGGAATGAGCCAAGCAGTGGCATCAACTACGCGCCGTATTCGTCACGCGAATATGGACGATTTCGCTGCAATGCAACAGATTTATGCGCATGCTCGCCAAATTATGCGCGACAACGGTAATGCATCACAGTGGGGTACAACGTATCCAACGGACAGCATTATTGAGGCCGATATTCGTGAACGCCGAGCTATGCTGCTCGTCGACAACGAAGGACCAGACGGTGCTGAGCGCATTCTTGCTCAATTCGCACTGTGCCCAGGACCAGATCCTGCCTATGCACATATTGAAGGCGCTTGGCTCGATGACGACCCATATGTGGCCATTCACCGCGTCGCCTCGGCCGGCGTAGAGCACCGTGCCGCACGCGATGCCATTGCTTGGGTTGTTCAGCATTATGGCAACGTGCGCGCCGATACGCACGCGCATAACAAGCTCATGCAACACGCGCTCGAAACCAGTGGCTTCGCTCGTTGCGGACTTATAACCCTGCCAGATCACAGTTCTGACGCGATTCGCATTGCCTACCAGCGCCACGAGTGGTAAACCGCCGTAACATTTCGTGTCATTATTGCGGGTAACAATGGTGGCATGACTTTTGACGCATCGGGATTAACTCATTTTGATACTCCAGAGCTGCAGGCTAACTATGAGCGCGCCCGCCGCCGTTATCCAGCTCAAGCTATTGTCGATTTGGCTACTTTGCGCGACAATATGCGTCACCTCGTAGAGATCGTCAACGCCGACGAGTCCCAGCCTCACACCGAAGTTATGGGTGTGGTTAAGGCTGACGCTTACGGCCACGGCTTAGTACCAACCGCTCTGGCCGCGCTCGCCGGCGGCGCTACCTGGCTCGGCACTGCACAGTCTCACGAAGCGCTCGTCTTACGTGAGGCTGGCATCGGTCTCGACCGCGCCCGCATTCTGACGTGGGTCAACGATCCTTACGAAGTTCCGTATGACGAACTGCTGCGTCAACATATTGATATTTCTGTTGGCACGATTGATGCCATTCATGAGCTCGCTAAGGCAGCCGAAACTGTACAGCGCTCCGCGCATGGTGAAGAGCCAATTGTTGCTCACGTGCACGTCAAGGTAGAAACCGGTTTCGGCCGTAATGGTTTCACGCTTGATCAGCTTGATGCTGTTGCCCCTTTGCTCAAGGAACTGCAGGATAAGGGCCTGTTCGAAATTACTGGTCAGTGGAGCCACTTGGCTGTGGCTGATATGCCAGATACGCCAGAATTCGTTGACGAAACTGAGCAGCAGATCCAGCGTTTCGAAGAGTTCACGGAGCATATGAAGGCTGCTGGTATTGAGCCAAAGATGCGTCACTTGGCTAATACGGCTGCAACGCTGTCCCGTCCAAATATTCATTTCGATCTTGTGCGCCCAGGCGTAGGCCTCTATGGCTATGAGCCAGATCCTGCTATGGGTACGCCAGAACAGTATGGCTTAAAGCCAGCTATGACGTTGCAAGCTCAGCTGAGCTCGGTGAAAACTGTTCCAGCAGGAACAGGCCTGAGCTATGGTCGCGTATACGTGACGGAAAAAGAGACTTCGGCAGTTATTGTGCCTGTGGGCTATGCCGATGGTATTCATCGTTCGGCTTCTGGCTTCAACGAAGCTGGCGCTCGTAAAGAGCAGCACCTAGGTGGTCCAGTCGTCTTTATGACGAAGCAGGGCCCGCTTGTGCGTCACGTTTCTGGTCGTATTTGCATGGATCAGTTCATTATTGATCTGCACGGATCGGCTGAAGAACTCGGTATTCATGTGGGCGATACGGTTCAGCTGTTCGGACCAGGCCGTGGTCAGGAATTCTGTGAACCAACTGCTGATGATTGGGCTCAGGCTGCTGACACGATTAGCTACGAGATTTACACGTGCCTGCGTAACCGCGTGCCAAGGCTGTACCGCAATGCAGCAAGTGTTTTGAGTGAACAAGACCTTGCCATGCTTGATCCAACGTCTCTAATCTGAGACTGGAGGCAAAAACCACACAGAACGGTTGACAATACTCAGGTTTTCAGCGGCAAAGTGTGGTAGAACAAAAATCATCATGACTACATATAGCGAGCAACTTCGAGCAGGCGAGAAACCCACAGCAACACAACTCGAGCTGGGGTATACGCAGCACGATGTTGAGCGCTGGGTGCCGGAAGGACCGAAATCTCAGGAGCGCTCGGCATTTTCGAGAGACCGAGCGCGCCTGATTCATTCGTCAGCACTGCGTAGGCTGGGCGCCAAAAGTCAGGTCCTTGTAGCCGGCACCGATGATTTTGCACGTACGCGACTGACTCACACGCTGGAAGTCGCACAAATTGGCCGTCAAGTGGCCAGCAAACTTAATCTTGACCCAGATATTGTGGATTGCGCATGCCTTGCACACGATCTAGGCCACCCACCATTCGGACACATTGGTGAACGAGTACTTGCCAAAATTGCGCGCAATATTGGCGGATTTGAAGGCAACGCACAAACGCTGCGTATTCTGACGCGCCTTGAACCAAAAGTCTTCTTCCCATCGGATTTGACAGGTCCACACAGTGAGTTCGCGGGCCGTAGTGCAGGCGTGAACTTAACGCGTGCGGCACTTGATGCAGCGATTAAATATCCATGGACGTATGCTGAGGCGGCACAACATCCGAAGGATGCAAGTACGTCGAAATTCTGCGTGTATCCAGACGATGAACCAGTGTTCCGCTGGTTGCGCGAGGGGCTGCCAGATCATGTTTCACGCACGGCAACACCAATGGAATGCCAAGTTATGGATTTGTCGGATGACATTGCCTACAGCGTGCACGATGTTGAAGATGCGTTTGCAACAGGGGCTATGGATCCAAGCCGTTTGCAGGATCCTGCTGTTGTTGAGGAAATGATTGAGCAGACGCGCGAATGGTACGGGCCTCATTGGGATGCGCAGGGTCTGTTGGACGCATTCCATAGGCTTGTGGCACTTGGCGTGATTCCTGCTGCGTTCACGGGCACAAGGCGAGAGCTGGCCAAGCTCAAGGACATGACGAGTATGCTCATCGGTCGTTTCGCTGAATCGACTGAGCAGGCAACGCGAGAATGCCATGGTGACGGTCCGTTCGCTCGCTATGGAGCCACGTTGGTGGTGCCTGAGCAGACGCGTTATGAGATCCAAATACTTAAAGGTATGGCCGTGTATTTCGTGATGGTGCCATATCAGGGCGTTGCCGTGCGTGAGCATCAGCAGCAAATTGTTGAGGATCTTGTTGATGTTATGATGTCGGATTCGCCGCGTACTTCGATGGCGCTTGAGCCAGTGTTTATTGATGACTGGAATGAAGCTAGCAACGATGATGAACGTTTGCGCGTGGCCATTGATCAGGTGGCAAGCCTGACCGATGGTTCGGCTATGACGATGCATCAGCTGCTGTGCTCGTGAATGTGCTCGTGAAGTAGAGCGCTTGCGTAGCTGCTCGGCTCGCAGCGTATTTCCATAGCCCGACGCGCCCAAGACACTCCCGAATTTTCCCAAACATACACCGAACCTGCTCGCATAATGGCTTATTGCTGGCTAAGCTGTTGCTCATGGCCGGGATGATTAAGAAAGAAGATATTGAGAAGGTACGTGCGCGTGCCGATTTGTACGACATCGTATCGTCCTCGGTCACATTGAAACCTTCAGGCACGGGCGCCTATGTAGGCCTGTGCCCATTCCACGATGAGAAAACGCCAAGTTTTAGTGTGCGTCCGGCGATGGGCGTCTGGCACTGCTTCGGCTGCGGTCGTGGCGGTGACGTGTTCGGCTATGTGCAGGAGCGCGAGAATATTGACTTCCGCGAAGCTGTAGAACTGCTGGCCGATCAGTATGGCATTGAGCTGCACTATGAGTCGACATCGAATCGTCCGGAAGTGCAGGGTTCTACGCGTGCTCGTTTGCTGCAGGCCAATGAAGAGGCGCAGCGCTTCTTCACGTCGCAGCTCGGTACAGAAGAGGCTCTTCCGGCACGTCAGATGCTCGGCGGTCGCAACTTCTCGCAGGCCGACTGTGAGCATTTCGGCTGTGGTTACGCTCCTCGCGGCTGGGATAATCTCGTCCGTCACCTCGCCAGCAAGGGCTTTACTCATAAGGAAATGCTGGACGCTGGTCTCGCTCGTCAGGGTCAGCGCGGTGTGTATGACTATTTCCGTGGTCGCGTCACGTGGCCAATTCGTGATTCCACTGGGCGAACCTTAGGCTTTGGTGCTCGCAAGCTTTATGACGATGACACGATTTCAGCCAAGTACATTAATACACCTGATACGCAGCTGTATCGCAAAACACAGGTGCTGTATGGCATTGACTTGGCGAAGCCATCGATTGTTAAGAAGCGTCAGGTTGTGGTCGTTGAAGGCTATACCGACGTTATGGCTATGCATTTGGCTGGTATTGATACGGCTGTGGCAACCTGTGGTACGGCATTTGGTGCTGAACATGCCAAGATTGTGCGCCGTCTGATTCGTGACGATTCGCTGGGTGCGGTGAATTTGATTGGCCCATTGCGCGTGAATGGCCAGTCGTTGAGCTCGCGCATTGTGTTTACGTTCGATGGTGATGCTGCAGGTCAGAAGGCTGCTATTCATGCTTTCGGCTTTGACTCAAGGTTCTTGTCGCAGACGTTTGTTGCTGTGGCACAAGATAATCTCGATCCTTGTGATTTGCGTATTCATCATGGCGATGAAGCGTTGCGCTCGTTGATTCGTAATGCTGAACCACTCTATGACTTCGTTATTGAAACGGCAATTGGTCGTTTTGATACGTCCTATACGCCAGGTCAAGTTGGCGCTATGCATGCTGTGGCACCACTGATTGCACAGATTCGCGATCGTTCGATGTACGACATGTATACGCGTAAGGCTGCTGGTCGTATTGGTGTGCCAGTTGATCAGATGCGCACTTTGGTACGTAGTGAACGTCGCCGCTTGCATGTGCGTGATGAAGATGCGTATGCCTCAGACCGTAAACCATACCCAGATTCAGGACAGAACCGATCAGTGGAAGGCCAGCAGGCAAATAACTGGCAGGTTGAAGTACGTAGGCTTATGCACAATGCAGCCGAAAATCAGCGTTATTACATTGTTGATGATGCTGTGTTCATGACCGAACAACAGTTCATGGCGACGCTTGTGCAAATTCCGCGTGCTATTGATGCTAAGCAGTTTGGTGAGCTAACGATTAATAGCTTTATGACGAGTGTGTTCCGCACACTGTTCCAGGCTGTTGCCGTTGCCGGTGGCTTACCAGATCCATCTATGCCACAAGGTCAGTGGCTGCACGAACTGACCAAGGCTGGTGGACCAGTGCTGGCTGGTGTGATTAACGAACTTGCTGTGATGAGCTTGCCATTGCCTCCAAGTGATGCCGATATGGCTGCAAGCGATCCAAACGCTGATCGTTCGGCTATTGAGTTGCGACCTGCTAGCGAGGCTGAGAAGGCGTTTGCGCGTCAGCTGACGGCTCGTTTGCTTGATCTGGGTGCTATGCGCCAGATTGGTGGATTAAAGCTGCGTATGGCGCATATGCCAGAGGGTAGCGAGAAGATCCAGCTGCTGGGTGCTATTTCTGAACTGGAACGCAAGCGTGCTGAGCTCAAGGACCAGATTTATGGCAACGCCATGGCTCTGTGATGGGTTGATAGAATAGATTTTGCTGCGACTGAACAGGTACATAACCCCTTATGGGGAGTCTGTACAACCATGCTCGTGGAAAAATCTACTACCTGAGTAAAGCGTTTTAGCACTGTTTTGTCGGGAAGATTTTCCAACAATAAGTAGTACGAAACACCTATGAAATGGGGTAGTGGTCGGGAATAGGCCACGCCCAAAACCAGATGATGACAAGCCAACTTGTAATATTGTCTTGGTTGAACGAGCTTCATGGAGGGCTGGATGCGACAACAAGTGCGCAATGCGCTTAAGAATGACACGATTCTCGTTGTCGCAACTGTACTTGCATTGATCTCGTGTTTCTTTGTGCCACCAGACGGTCAGTACTGGAGTTATGTGCACATCAGCACCATTGCTCAGCTGTGCTGCTTAATGCTTGTTGTTGTCGGTTTGCAGCGTATTGGCGTATTCCGCATCATTGCATCAAAGCTGTTACGACGCGTTGGCACAGCTCGAGGCTTAGTACTCACTTTGCTGGCATTAACGTTCTTCTCCGCCATGTTCATTACGAACGATGTGGCATTGGTGACGTTCGTACCATTTGCCATTGCGGTTATGATGATGGCACACATGGAGAGCAAAACAGTATTTGTCTGTGCACTGATGACTGTTGCAGCAAACTGTGGCTCAATGCTTACGCCAATTGGCAATGCTCATAATCTGTATTTAAAAGCATTAACGGGCATGTCTACATGGCGCTTCCTGGAGATTATGGCTCCTTATACGGGCCTTGCCGCAGCTCTGTTGATTGCGATTAGCATCATCGTGTTTGGCGGTAAACCAGTCTCCGAATTCCATGACCTTGATAGTGACAGCATCGAAAAGGGCGTTCTTGCTCCTTCTGATCAGAAGGTTCAGCCTGATGAGATCCGCGTTACGGGTTATGGTGCAGCACACGGTGGCTGGCGTTCTTGGGTCTATTTAGCCCTGTTCATTGTCTGCATTTTGACGGTCAGTGACCTGCTGCCATTGTGGGTTATGGTCGTCGTTACATTCGGTACGTTCTTGTTTACCGATCGCCGTGCAATACGTCATGTGGATTGGGGATTGCCACTGACGTTCATTATGTTCTTCATTTTCATTGGCAATATGAAGCGAATTCCAGAATTTACGGCAATTGCTCAGGAGTTCGTTGGCCAGCATCCACTGGGTGTGGCCGTTATCTTCAGCCAGTTCATTTCTAATGTGCCAACCACACTGTTGCTTTCCGGCTTCTGCGATAAGTGGGTTCCACTGATTATTGGCACCAACCTTGGCGGTATGGGTACACTGATCGCTTCGATGGCCTCGCTGATTACCTACAAGTACGTCACAAAGAGCTACCCAAACAAGAAGGGTCGCTACTTAGGCGTTTATACAGCAGTCAGCTTCTCCTTCCTGTTCGTGCTGTTCCTGCTCGCTGTGTTTATTGAGTAGCGAACTACTACTGATCGCTACGATCTGAGTAGTTAGTTGCTGCGCATAGCTGGCATTACTGCTCGAATAGTCATTTCCCAGGCCATTACTGGCATCGTGTAATCGGGAACTGCCGATTGGTATGTTCTCTTCTTTGGAATGCAACAGAAAATTTTATTGATACAGTTGCAGTATTTTGTGCAAGGCCATATGTTGCTTGCGTTTGAACAGGTTATAGCCATGGTTCAACTCTGAATAGCCGCGTTTGAAAACACCAATTGCAAGGCTGTTACTGAGAAAATCAATCGTTTGCTGCTTCTGTTGTTGTTACAATGCGAATTGGATCTGAAGCATTGCTTGAGATACCACGCAGAAAACTTGATATAGAGCAATAATCAGTCCGATATGGTGCCCATCGATATTCGAAGTGGCAACCGATAGGTGAGGAGCAAACTGATGTCGTACATAATGAGTCACGGTGCTGTGGCTCTCACAAGTGCCATGCGCTTACGATGAGATAGTCGAGAAGCATATGGTAGGAATTCGAGATGTAGCACGTAAAGCAGGAGTTTCAACAAGCAGCGTATCGCTAGTCATTAATGGCACAGGATACGTTTCAGAGCAAATGCGACGCAAAGTCGAACAAGCGATGAGTGATTTGCATTATGTACCAAATGCATTAGGTCGCAATCTTTCACAGAATCGCACCAATATTGTTGGCATTATTGTGCCAACAGTACGACATCCATTCTTTGCACGACTCACTGCACATCTAGAAAACGTACTCGCCAATCATGGCATGAAAACTATGCTGTGCTCCACAATCGATGCTGCAACAAGCGAAGCAGAGTATGTTGATATGCTGCGCTGCCGCATGATGGACGGCATTATTATGGGTTCACATACTGAGCATGATCAGACGTATTGGTCTTCTATTCAACGACCGGTCGTTGGCTTTGACCGCGTGCTCGGCCCAGGCATTGCAGCAGTAAATTCGGACCATCTTCAAGGCGGCAATCTTATAGCAGATCTGCTTATTGCCACGGGTACACGCCATGTGGTGATGATTGGTGGTCCACGCCAGCAGTTCCATGATCTCGAACCAGATGATGACGACGCAGAGACGAATGGTAAAGTAACCACATTCCCAACTACGCAATACTACGTGCAGCTTGGCCGCCGTTTCCAAGAACCAGGAATCCAACATGACTATATTGATGCTGGCGAGGTGGATGACCTTGCAGGCTATTCCTATGCGGTAACTTCAGTATTTGATGATATTGCTGCTGGAAGCGGCCGGTATGCCGATGTTGATGCAATCGTTAGTTCCGATGTTGGTGCTTCTATAGCCGTGCAGCGTGCTTTTGCCTGCGGTATTCGCATTCCAGAACAAGTGCAAATTATTGCCTACGATGGAACATCCCAAGTTGATTTAGCCGGCATGCATATTGCCGCCGTACAACAGGACTTTGATGGTCTTGCCGATGGCTTGGTTTCACGAATATGCAGTCTTATTGATGGTCAACCAGTTGAAGATGGTCTTATACCAGTGATTTGGAAACCTGGTCAGACTGTACGCACTGCAAACATAGACGTCTAATGTCTTTTGCGGGGGAGAAAACTTCCCGTATTACCAGCAATACAACCCGCATAATCTATGAAGCTTACGGTTACCGCTAACAGCTAGAGCTATGGCTCTGGCTGTAAGCATGCCGTGATAGCGAACCGGTTCTATATAACTCTCGTTTGGTATTGCAAACCGTAGTGCTGTACGATTGGTTCATATCAAACCGGTTCGATAGAACACATCGACGAAAGCGATGATGTTAGAACCCCCTACAACATAGCAAACTCGAGATCGGGTTAACCGACTCAGAATTGTTCCAAGGAGAGTACATGAAAAATAAGGTACAGCTCATAACTTACGCGAATCGTCTTGGCGATGGTGATCTAGCAAGTCTCACGCGTATTTTGCGCTCCCGTTTTGATGGAGTGTACGAAGGCGTACACATTCTGCCGTTTTATACGCCGTTTGACGGTGCAGATGCTGGTTTTGATCCAATTGACCATACTGCAGTCGATGAGCGATTAGGCGATTGGAATGATATTACAGAGCTCTCCAAAACGCATAACATTATGGCCGATGCGATTGTGAACCATATCAGTTGGCAATCCACACAGTTCAAAGATGTTATGGAACATGGCAGCGATTCTGAGTATTATCCCATGTTCTTAACTATGAGCACGGTATTTCCTCATGGCGCTACAGAGGCTGATTTAGCCAAGATTTATCGACCATATCCAAGCGTGCCATTTAGGATGTATCAGTTTGCAGGTGAAGAGCGTCTTGTCTGGACGACGTTTACGCCACAGCAAGTTGATCTTAATGTGAATTCGTCCCAAGGTTGGGCATATTTAATGTCGATTTTTGACACCATGGCTCAAGCTGGCGTTGATTATATTCGTCTTGACGCTGTTGGCTATGGTGTGAAAGAAGCAGGTACGAGCTGCTTTATGATTCCGGAGACGTTCCGTTTTATTGAACGTCTTCGCGAAGAAGGTTTGAAGCGTGGTCTTGAAATTCTTATTGAGGTTCACTCGTACTACAAGCAACAAATTGCTATCGCTCAGAAAGTGGATCGTGTTTATGATTTCGCGTTGCCGCCATTGTTGTTGCACACGTTATTTACTGGCGATATAGCTGCGCTTGCACATTGGATTGATGTACGTCCGAATAATTCGGTGAATGTGCTCGATACCCATGATGGCATTGGTGTTATTGATATTGGGCCATCTCAGCGAGATCCTTCGCTGACAGGACTCGTCACTACAGAAGACATCAGTAATTTAGTACAGCAAATTGCCATCAACTCACATGGCGAGTCTAAAGCTGCAACAGGTACTGCCGCTGCCAACTTGGATATTTCCCAAGTGAATTGCACATATTATTCAGCACTCGGTTGTGATGATCTCAAGTATTTAGCTGCACGTGCAGTGCAATTCTTCCTACCTGGTGTGCCACAGGTCTACTATGTTGGCGCTTTAGCCGGTGTGAATGACATGGAGCTGCTTAAGCGAACTGGTGCTGGCCGTGACATTAACCGTCACTATTATCCAGTGACGGAAATTGATGAGCAGCTTGAACGCCCTGTAGTACAAGCATTACATGCTCTAGCACGATTCCGTAATGCATCGCCTGCGTTCGATGGAACATTTACTTGGAATCAGCATGACAGCACCATTGCTCTGCAGTGGACCAATGGTGACGATATGGCTCGACTTGAATTTGCCCCAGCATCAGATCACGTCGCAACTCTGACTTGGACTGATGCAGGAGGCACCCATACAACCAGTAATTTGTTGGATCTCGCTCCGGTATATTGCCGTTGAGCCAGCGCCATTGATCAGTTAGGGAACAATCAATATATAGCCAATATGTAGCTCGCGAGTAGGTAATACTGGGCTACCAAACTTTAAGCAACAGCAGATCCGCACTGTGCCATTCGCATCGTGCGGATCTGCTGTTTTGTACCCATGAGGGTCCAAGTTCATCTGTTCTTCATATTCCTTGGTGAGACGGTCATCGTCATCGAATGCGGTAATCGTTATAGACTGGCATTCCCCCTAATTCCTACATACATGGATCAAGAACAAAGTAGTTCGTGATACCAGCAAGATGAGGAAAACGTTGTGGGACCTGAGATAAGGAGGTCTTATGGTGGAACTACAGCGTCAGCCAGCATTGGGTCGTGGCATGCGATCAGCCTCAGCAGATATTGCTGCTTCTGATGCAATGCGAACAGTATTCGATACACGCGATCCTATGGTGTCGGCCGACGGACATCGTCCAAGCAAAATAGAAATTCTGCGACTCGGTATTGGCTTCACGGTTTCGGCAGTGACCTGTGCTATTCCATGGGTTGCATTGAGTTCGATTATTTTGCCGCGCGTACTGGAAATCAATGATCCAACCAGCAAAGTTGCTATGGTTGGCATGATTAACGCAGTCGGCTCGGTTGTGGCATTACTTGCCAATATTGTGTTTGGCACATTTTCTGATGTCACGCGCTCGCGATTTGGCAAGCGCACGCCATGGATTATTGTGGGCGGACTCATTACTGGCGTAGCAATTGGCAGCATTGGTTTTGGCATGCGATCCACGGCAATGATTGTGGTGCTCTGGTGCTTGGCTCAGGCTGGATACAATATGATGCTTGCTCCGTTCGTTGCTACTATGAGCGACCGCGTGCCAGATAAAGTGCGAGGTACAGTTTCGGGATTCTATGGTGCTGGTATTGCAGTTGGCCAGACGCTTGGTTCTCTGGTTGGCGCTGCATTATTGGCACAAGGCGATGCAGGCTTATTCGGCGGCTGGATGATGGGCATGCTCATTTTCGGCCTTATCGGTATTGTCACCGTCATTATTTGGCCTCGTGAGCAGAGCAATCGTAATGAAGTCCGCGTAGTTACCGACGCCAAGTCAATTGTGAGAAGCTTCCGCCCGCCAATGCATGCGCCAGATTTCTACTATGCATTAGTTGGCCGCACGTTAATGATGGGCGGCTATTGGATGATCAACACCTACCAGCTGTATATTGCGCAAGATTATGTGTTCGCCGGCGACCCGAATGCCACAGTAAAGGCCGCAGCAATGATTGCAACAATGGCCGTGATTACCTTGGTTGTTTCGCTGATTGCTGCCGTAACTGCTGGTCCAATAACTGACCGACTTGGCATGCGTAAAACACCAGTGGCATTGGCTTCGTGCCTGTTTGCTGTTGGTGCATTAATGCCATTATTATTCCGTTCGCCGCTGGGCATGTATCTGTTTGCAGGCATCGCAGGCCTCGGTTACGGCGTCTACAACGCCATTGATCAGGCACTGAATGTTGCGGTGCTGCCAAATCCAAAAGAAGCAGGCAAGGACTTGGGCATTCTTAATCTTGCGAATACGCTGTCAACAGTTATCGGCTCTGTACTCACATCAATTGTTGTGAGCATTGTTAAAGGCGCGCTTCATGTTACCGAATCTCCAGCAATTGCCTACGCTTGGGTATTCGGCGTTGCCATTGTGATTGTGCTTGTCGCCGCGTTCTTAACAACGCGTATTAAAAACGTAAGGTAGATTCACGCCGCACAATACGAAAGAACCCTTGAGGCGTATTGCTTCAAGGGTTCTTCTGTTTGGGGTGCCCCCGGCCGGACTCGAACCGGCAACCGACAGATTAGAAGGCTGTTGCTCTATCCGTTGAGCTACGGAGGCTCCATACCGTCAGCGCTCAGCAGTGGTGAGCGCCGCGACGCTACGAATTCTATGGATAATAGACTCGGTTGTCAAACCATAGCGATTATTAAGCTCATTAAGAGGAACACGATCCGTGAACTCCGTATCGCCGCCAACACAGATCACCTGCAGTTGGTGACCCGTTCGCTCGGCAAGACGCTCGGCACTCTGTGCAACCTTCGCACCCCAGCCGCCTTCCAGCTGACCGTCTTCAAGCGTTACCACAATACGGTGCTGTTCCGCTAGCTTGGCGAGTAGCTCTTCATCAACTGCAGAGAACAGTACTGGGTCCACCAGCGTTGCGTGTACTGGGTGCGGGCCTTGAGCCAGCTGCTCAACAACCTCACGTCCCAGCGGCATCGTATTACCAAGCGCCAGAATAGCCACGTCCTGTCCCGCTTGAACAACACGAGAGTGACGATAGTGCAGATCTTGCGTTGCTGCGGTCTCATTGAGCGCTGCAGTAGTTTTCATGATTGCTGCAGCTGCTTCATGGCCAATCATGGCGTCAAGTGTGACCGATGCTGGTAGGCTGTCATCAATTTGATCAGTCAGTGCCTTAAATAGGCCCTGCGCACGATCAGCATCAATAATTTGTGGTCCTGGCACACGAATCATAACAGGGTGCTCATTAGCTGCACTTGTTGACCAAGCCACCATATTCAAGAAGTCTTCGCCACTTGTAGGAGCCAAGCACAACAGACCTGGGATATTGCCAAACATAGCAATATCGAAAGCACCAGAATGCGTATTATCGGTTGCTGAAAGACCTGCGGAGAATTCCAGCAGCGTTACTGGCGTATCGTTCAGCGCCACTTCCTGCTGCAACTGATCCACAGTGCGTTGGAAGAACGTAGCCGAAGTTGCTACTACTGGACGGCCACCAGCCTTAGCAATACCCGAAGCAAAAGTTACAGCATGCTCTTCGGTAATACCTGTATCAACATAATGTGCGCCAGCACGCTTACGGAATTCACGCGTAATACCATTCGAACCAGGCGTTGCAGGGGAGATAACAATCAAGCCAGGCTCATCATCAAAACGCTGCTCGAGCATAGCCATGGCTGCACGGCCATACGTTTTACGAGAGCCCAATGGCGAATGCTCATCACGCAGTGGATTCTGCCAATGGTTTGCTTCACACTGACCACGCTCAATGCCATGCTGTTTATCTTCAGCATCAAGGCCCAATCCCTTGCACGTATGAATATGCAGCACAATTGGATGATCGGTGTCTTTAATAGCGTTCAGTGCTTCGATCATCGCATGAACATTATTGCCTTGTTCTACATAGCGATAATCCAAGCCCAATGCATTAAACAGATTTGGTTGAGCAGTACCATTCGAAGCGCGCAGCTTGGCTAAGCCCGCATACATACCGCCTTGATCTTCAGCAATGCTCATCTCGTTATCGTTGAGCACGATAATAATATTGCCGCCTTGTGCAGCTGCATTATTCAGCCCTTCAAATGCAACAGCAGAGCTTAATGCGCCATCGCCAAGAACAGCCACAACATGATGATGCTGGCCATTCATATCACGCATTTTTGCGAGACCAGTTGCCAAAGAAACAGCAGTGCCAGTATGACCGAGCACAAAAGAGTCATGCTCGGATTCAAGAGGATTCGTAAAACCAGTAACAGAACCGAACTGTTCTGGATCAATATAAGCTTGAGCGCGACCAGTCAACATCTTATGTACATAGGACTGGTGAGAAACGTCGAAAATAATACGATCTTCTGGCGAATGGAAAACGGCATGCAAAGCCACCGTGGCTTCAACAAGGCCAAGATTCGATCCAATATGACCGCCATGGTGCTTACCAAAATGCACAAGTGTGTGGCGGATTTCCGAGCACAGCTGTTCTAACTGGCCTTCGTCGAGTGAACCAACCTGTTCGGGTAGGTGCAGCGTCTCCAGCAAGTCAACAGTCATGAAAGCTAACAATCCTTTGGAATAGAAGAGAATTCATATCAAATGTGCTCATTGAGTCTATCGCACGGGTGTCACTTTGCGGGGGATCCAGTGGTTGTCACTCAATCAGTGAACACAAATCCATGCCCGTATTGCCGTATAGAAAGCAAGCACTGTTATTGCATTGCAAAGCCCTGTACGCTTGGCATACAACAGAAACGTGCGACTCAAGGGGGTCAGCAATGCGAGCAGTGGTAGCAGCAGAAATTAACCCAAATGAACCGTTGGCGGCACTGAGCGTAACGGACATGCCAGAACCGGCAGCGCGGCAGGAATGGGCGAGTATTCGTACGCAAGCTGTAACCGTAAACCACCATGATCTCTGGAGTCTTCAGGGAGTGGGATTGCAGGCCTCTCGACTGCCGATGATCCTCGGTACTGATGTGTGCGGCGTAGTAGAAACAGCATTGGATGGACGCCCTGATTTGCCGGTGGGCAGTGAGGTTGTGGCCTATACCGTTGTTGGACTCAACGGTCAACCGGGCGACGCGAGTGTCGGCACAGAACAGGGTGTTGCATCGGGGGAGCGGCGTTCGATTCTGTCGGAATATTATGCGGGCACGATGGCTGAATATACGAGCGTTCCTGTTGCCAATCTCTTTGCCAAGCCGCAGCATCTCACAGCAGCACAAGCGGCAGCCCTAGGCACCAGCTGGCTAACGGCGTATTCGATGTTATTTACTGCAGCTGGTGTGAAGCCGGGCGATAGCGTATTAATACAAGGTGCTGGTGGCGGTGTTTCTACGGCTGCCGTACAAATGGCACATGCTGCGGGCCTCGAAGTATTCGTGTGTTCGAGAAGCGAGGCAAAGCGCTCGCGGGTTGTGCAACTTGGTGCTGATTGGGCAGGGGAGCCGGGTGAACGCTTGCCACACAAAGTTGATGCAGTGCTTGACTCGGTTGGATCAACAACATGGGCACATTCTGTTCGTTCGGTGCGTCCGGGCGGCACAATCGCTGTTTGTGGCGCAACAACAGGTGATATGCCGGGTGCTGAGTTGACGCGTATTTTCTTCCAAGATCTGCGCGTGCAGGGTGTGACGATGGGATCGCGTGCTGATTTCGCTCGTATGCTGCGTTTTGTTGAGCATCAACGACTGGTGCCCGTTATTGCACAAACATGGACCGTCAACCAAGCACGGCAAGCATTTGTTGCAGTAATGGAAGGAACGCAATTCGGTAAAGCTGCTATTGCATTCTGATTGGCTGCAGTGAGCCGTCATGCACGCTGATTGGTTATTTTTCTGATGTATTGCTTGAGCATGTGTTGTATTGAGATGTATCGATTGCCGATGTATAGCGCAATGAATTGTGAATTATTTGCTCAATACTATCTGGACAGATGACCGCAGAATTTGAACGTTCTACGCTAATGTGAATGAGGTTGGCGCACACCCAATACGGAGGTAATTCATGGATGCCAAGCCCCAAGTTGCAGTGATTATGGGATCAGCCAGTGATTGGGAAACTATGAAGTATGCATGTGCCATGCTTGATCAATTCCAAGTACCGTATCTGAAGCAAGTCGTTTCGGCACATCGAACACCAGAATTAATGGCCGAGTTTGCACATGGTGCACGTGCAGCTGGCATCAAAATTATTATTGCTGGCGCCGGTGGCGCAGCACATTTGCCAGGTATGGTAGCCGCACAAACAACGTTGCCTGTTATTGGTGTTCCAGTGCAGTCTCGTGCATTGTCTGGCTTAGATTCGCTGCTGTCTATTGTGCAGATGCCGGGTGGCATTCCAGTGGCCACAACAGCTATTGGTAAATCGGGTGCAACAAATGCAGGCCTGTTGGCTGTTTCGATGCTGTCGATGAATGATAACGAACTAGCTGACCAGCTCGAGGCGTATCGCGAAGAACTCAAGCAAAAAGTGGAGGCTTCGAATGCCGAGCTTATCTGAGCTGACACAGGGAACAATTCAGTCACTACGTCCGCCAGCAGTTATTGGCATTGTGGGCGGCGGTCAGCTTGGACGCATGATGGCACTATCTGCCAAATATATGGGCTTCCGTATTGCAGTACTCGATCCAACGCCTGATTGCCCAACAGCACAGGTAGCTGATCTGCATATTCAGGCTGACTACGATGATGCCGATGCTCTGCAAGCGCTTGCGGAGCATAGTGATGTGCTGACGTACGAGTTTGAGAATGTTGATGCGGCAACACTTGATGCAGTAAGCGATATTGTCGCTGTGCCTCAGGGTACGGAATTGTTGCGCGTGACTCAGAATCGTATTGCTGAGAAAACATTTATTAACGAGCATGGCATAGAAACTGCGCATTGGCGACCAGTGGAATCTAGGGATGAGCTGGAACAAGCGTTACGTGAGTTGGGTTACCCAGCAGTATTAAAAACGGCTGAGGGTGGTTATGACGGCCATGGTCAGATTGTGCTGAAGAGGGATAAGGATCTGGAGCTTGTGTGGCCAGATGAAGAGTTTCCTCCATCCATTCTTGAATCGTTCGTTGATTTTGCGTTTGAAGCTTCAATTCTGGTCTGTGGCAATGGCTCAGGATATGTAACGTTCCCGCTTGTGCGCAATATTCATCGCAACAATATTTTGCATATGACGGTGGCTCCTGCACAGGTGGATGCAGTTCTTGCTGAACGTGCGCGTGATCTTGCCTTGTGTTTAGCCGAAGGATTTAGTTTGGCTGGCATCTTGGCCATTGAATTATTCGTTACGCATGATGGTCGATTAATTGTGAATGAGCTAGCACCCCGTCCACATAATTCAGGGCATTACACAATTGAAGCGTGCTCATTTGATCAGTTCGATTTACATATCCGAGGTATCGCTGGTTTACCACTGCCAGAACCGCAGTTATTAAGCCCAGCAGTGATGGTCAATGTGCTTGGCCAGCATGTTGAATCAGTACAGGAGCGCGCTTTACAAGAGCCTCAGTGGCATGTGCATGATTATGGCAAAGCACAAGCAAAAGTGAACCGAAAAATGGGTCACGTTACAGTACTCTGCAAAAAACCTGACGAAATGGTCCGAATGCTTGAATATTTAGGTATTTGGCATTAATAATCGTTCTAGCATGTATTGCATGGAGTACAACCTCAACCTTAAGGACGATCTTAAGGTGAGGACCTAGCCGTTACGAGGTAGGAATGGAGGCGTAATAACTATGGTCCAAAGGCAAACAAAACAGCGTGATGCTTTGCTCGCACAGATGCGCAAGAACGATCGCTTTATTTCGGCACAGATTCTGCACCAGCAGTTGCTGCAGGAAGGCGAAAAAATTGGTCTGGCAACTGTGTATCGTCAGCTCAATTCGCTGGTTCAAGAAGGCGCTGCTGATACTGTGCGTTTGGGCGATGAACAGTTGTTCCGCCTGTGCCGTGGCAACGGTCATCACCATCACATTATCTGTCGTAACTGTGGCCGCACTGTAGAAATCGAGCCACCAAGCGATGCATGGCTTGGCACTATTGCACAGAAGACGGGCTACACAATTGAATCGCACACCTTCGAAGTGTTCGGTTTGTGCCCATCCTGCCAGAAGGCTTAAGTACCACGTAAAAAATCCCTGATCTGCACGTAAGCGGATCAGGGATTTTTGTTTGCTGTGCTACATCATTTGCTGTGCTACATCATTTGCTGTGCTGAATCAACAGCAATAGGATTCAGCACAGCAATGGAATTGCGCTTACTTCAGCGACGCCAGCATCGATGGAATCTGGCTGGCCTTCAAACCTGGCAAATATGCACGCAGAATGGCAATACCAATATTCGGCAGAGCAGCAGAATCGGCATAGCACAAATACACTGGATGACTCGTTGGCTGGAACTTCTTCTTGAAGTTGTACAGCGACCTGAAACCATAAGCAGGCTCGAGCATATTGGCAACAAGACCCAGCGAATGCTGCAGCATTGTTGTGCCGTTAATATTCGAATCATCATCGCTCGTAGCATCAGCAGGCGTATCCAAACCAGTCAAAGGAGCACCAGACAGGCTGACGAATTCAATAGCCTCATCTGGATTCTGCTCATCCCAGTCGTGCATACGCTGAGCCATACGAGCAATCAGCAGCTCCATAATGCCATTTGGTGAATCGGTACGGTGACGCATAAAGTCAAGCGTCCAACCAATAACACGACCATCACGGTAAGTAGGAAGCCAGCTCGTCACGCCTTGCACAACGCCATCTGGATCAATGCAGTAGAGAATAGCAACGCGTGGATCCTTGAGCTCTTCAACGCCACCAAGCGTGAACTTCATCTCTGGTAATTCCTTGCCAGAGCTCCACTGTTCAGAAATCTCAACAATCTGTTCCTGAACATCGGCGCTGCACTCTTCCCACGTGGTCAGCTCATCAACAATGCCTTGACGCTTGGCCTTATTAATAGCAGTACGAATATCCTGCCACTTCTTGCCAGTTGTCTTCCACGTCTTAGGATCAATAACCATCTCTTCAGCAACTTTGAGCGAATGCCAGCCCTGAGCTGCAAGATGATCACGAGCCTCCTGATGCACCGAGTAGAACACAGGCGTCCACGACTGTTCGGAACTTGCCCTCGAGAACTCATCCAAATCAGCCATCCACTCTTCTGGATCGCCAAAAGGACCAGTGCAAGTCAGTGCAATACCATTCAAGTGCTGATAAGCCACAGCAGAACGGCGGCTTGCCGATAGCCAGTATTCGTTACCCGTCCACGTAGCCATGAAGCTCATCGATTCACCGCCACGCTGCACCAGCGACTCAGCCAAATCACGCGTCTTCTTATCGGACTGCGTAGCAGAACGCATCCAGCGCGCTGCTGCAATAACCAACACAATCCAGAAGGCCACACCAACAATTTGGTATACGAACGACGCCACACCAGACACAGGAATGAATGCCATGCGCGTGTGAGTCAGGAATCCTAATGGAACAAAGCGGCCTGGCAATTCAGCAACGAGCATGCCGAACGTTGGGCGAGGATAGAACGTCTGTGGGAACAGCAGACCGTAAGCCAAGTACACAGCCGAGCACACCACAAACGTAGTCACTACAGTCAACGCACCCCAGCGCAGTGATGCACGGTCCGTATGAATGTTGAAGTGACGCATCTCAAGAATCAAAGCCACGGCAAAAGCAAGCGGAACAAGCGTATTCACAATGCAGTTGTTCCAAGCCACAGCAGTCATATGAATCGTGCTTGCACCCATCGAGAATGGAGCCAGCAGATAGTAGTAGAGCGTAGCAATCGAGGCGAAACCGTTAAGTGCCACAGCGAACCAAGCTGCTGCACGACGACCCTTGAGCAAGCCCCAAGACAGAATCAGCAGCACAACCAAAGGCAGCACTGAGCGCAGCACATTGCCCGGCATAGACGAACGAATGATTTCGAACTGCGTCATGCAGCCCTTAACCTGCGTGCCATCCAAGCACTTGCGCAGCAGATCCTCATTAGGATCATCCTGATTCATCAGCAGTGGCATAGCAGTCAGTGGACCAGCGTGCGAATGCGTAGTCAGCGCAACAATTGGACCCAGCGAAAGCACAACACCAATTGCACAGAAAATGCGGCGCACTTCGTAGCTCGACGAATGCTGCCAGTGCCACTGGTTGTGTTCTTTTGGAGCACCAGCCGAAACGCGGCCTAGAATCTGGCCAATAATAGCGGCCAGCAGCGTGCAGTAATTACCTGGATTACCGCCGTACAGCAGCACAACAAGAATTGCAGCATAGCCAATAATGCGAATGCGGCGGCGCCACAGCTGACCGGCATATGCCGAAGCGGCCATAAGCGTACCAATAACAAGCACAATTGGATTCAAGGAGAATCGGATGTGCTCAACGTTGGCAGCATCGCCCAGCATCAGCGAGACAAGACCGCACAGCGTCAAACCGAAAATCGAACCCACAATAGTGGAGACCAGCGCAACAATAATCGTGCGGGCACGGCCCAGTAATGGTTCAGCAATGCACAGCACGAGCAGCATGAGCAGTGCATAAATAATCATTGAGAACATACTGCGCGTCAAAATCAGCGACGGCAGCAAGTGCAGCACATTGAAGTCAGTCAGATCAGTAGACAGACGCAGCAATGGCAGCGGCTTGCGATGCATAACATATGAGGCAAGCCAAATAATGTTAATGCACAGGAATCCTGCGGTAGTCCACAGTGCAAAAGCCTGCTCATGCGACCACTGACGCAAATCAGCAAGCAACTGCAAGCTCGCAGGACTGCGACGTTTAGCGTTCTGAGCTACGCGCTTTTCAGACCTCTTACGCTGCTTATCATGCGCACTTTGTGGCATCGTTTCAGGAACAATAGCGGGGCTATCGTCCTGTGTCTTTGTGTTCGTCTCTTGGCCGCTATCGGTCATTGACGTTCCTCCAGTGCTGGATAGTCGGTGATAGGAGCAGCATGGTCTCCTAATCCTTGTTGAGTTGCAATCCAAGGTAATGCCCAAGCAAATACCTGATTGACGGCCTTCCACGTATGACCAGCATCGCGTGAAATAAGTTCAGTTACATGTACGCCAGATTCGCGTGCTACTCGACCAATCGTAATCATATTGTTGATCGATTCGGCATCTTCTGCGCCTGCACCAATAATAAGTGTCTGCTCTGGCGTGGCATGCCTACGGAATGCATTTGTAGGAATCTGACGCTCGAATGCGGCACGGTCGCCAGCAAAGTCCTGCGCAACCATCTTTTCTACAGTGCCATTTGTTGGCTCAAGTTCAGTATCAACAGGCACCATATAACTGAACAAGTTAGGATGATTTGGTCCTAACTGCACAGCGCACGTGCCACCCTGCGAGAAGCCGCCAATAGTCCACTGTGAAGCCGCGTCTTCTACAGGCAGATGCTGCTTAATCCAATTTGGCACATCAACCGTTAAATAGGTTTCAGCCTTGCCATGCGTAGCAGTATCGGCACACAAACTATTGATCTGGTCCGAGCCGTTCTGGTCTGGCGAAACAACAATTGGAGCCATACCATAATGGTCCTTGGCATATTGCTCAAGCAGGCTCACCGTATTACTGGCCTGGAAATAACGACCAGGGCTACCAGGGTTGCCAGCAAGCATAACCATAACAGGCAGTTTTGGTGGGCGAGCAGCAAATGCTGCAGGTGGCAGCCACACAATTGCCTTACGTGCGTGGAAGCCAGAAGCAGTGTTTGGAATGTTCACCGTATAGCGGCGGCCTTCATCTGGATAATGCTGACCGCGGCCCGAAGCATGCTCCTGCTTCCATTCCTCAACGCTAATAGCCTGATTAACGCGAAGGTCGGCAGAGGAGAAGTTCAAACTATCGTCATAGTTAAAAATTGAGCCGATAGTTTTGTACTCGCCATAAATCATGTTGACGCCCATAGCCGTCGTCAGCAGGCTAACCACAACGAGCAAAGCAGCGAAAATCTTGCGCCAGCGACGAGCAAAAATCAGTGCTGCAACACCAAAACCGACAACGCCTAGGCCAAGGCCGATCGTACGAATAACTTCCCAGCCCAAGCTCACGCCGAACGCATTAATTACTTCCGACAGGAACGCAGCAATGCCGAAACCAACGAGGCCAGTAATAACAGCGATAATGAGCTCGAGCACCAAACGATGGCGAGGGGAGCGGTACTTCTTATGGTGTGGCGTATTCGACTCATGAGCTGCCTGAACAGCTACCGCGTCACGAGTACCGCGGCCGAGCTGCGTCACAATAAGCAGCACAACAAGGCCTACGCATAGCCAGAACAGCAGCGCAGGCAGCCATCCGTCAGTGATATGCACGCTATAAAAAGCGTTCACTCTATCCTCCAAACGCCTGCAATCGTTACGAGCCAGCCACCAACAACGGTGACTGGCTCGTAATCGTCGTTAAACTCCAAAGCAACTCTGTAGAGCAGTTTCTCAGTTGATTTCTACAGTAGTGAATATCAATTACTGTAGTGAAGTCTGACTCATTTCACTCGAAGATCATGAATTTTTAGTATTCGGCAAATTCATGAAGTTCGTATCCTTCAAATAATGGTTGCCAGCCGTAATGTCGTACTGAATGAGCTCATAATCATGCAGCAGCTCACGTGTATCCTTCGACATATCGGCAACACTCATTGGATCACCCTTGCTATTCAGATAAATAGCCTGGCCCTCAGGAATTCGATCCCATCCCTGAATCTTATTAACCACAGGTGGCTCCATAGCCGCAATATGCTGGTGCATACGCGTCAGGAACGCAATGAATGGCGAAACCTTCGAATCAGTCTGCTGGGCAACCTGCTCGATGAAGAAGTTAGGCGACGAATACACATTCGTATCCGCAGGAATATCCTGAATTGGCTCACCCTTCACTTCGCTAGCCTTATTCGACCAAATGAAGTAATCAGTCAGGTGCAAGTCAATTGAGTTCTTCTCATCCTTACTAGCCGTCTTATAAATACCTGGCAAGTGGTCTCCATAGAACACAACGGTTACTGGCTTGTTGACCTGATCTAGCTGCTTCAAGAAGTCCATCGTGGCGTCATCGGTGTATTCCATGCCCTTGGAATAGGTCTCGATGTCTTCACGTTCGCTATCCGTCAGCTTTTCCGAGCCAGCCTTATTTGTGGTCTTGAACTCGTTGTTCTTGTACCAGTGCTTGTACGGCATGTGGTTCTGCATAGTGATGAGCTGAATGAACTGGCTGTTATTCGTAGACTCAACCTGTTCCAGCGTGCTCTTGTATGCAGCCTCATCAGAAACGTATGGCGAATCGTCAATATGATCCTGATGTGAGATCTTATCCTCACCAGACAGCGTGTAGAAGTGCGAGAACTTCATCTTCTTATAGTTCTGCGCACGTGAGTACATCGAGGCTTCATATGGGTGCAAACCAATGGAGTTCTTTGGGTTACCCCACATCTGGTTAATCGATGGCACCCAGCTTGCGCCTGGCAGCATCTGCTGATAAGGGCTCGTCAACGACGCATCGAAATTGCACATCGACATGCCCGTCAGGCCCATATATTCAAGGTTTGCCGTGCCGCCACCGTAGCCGCTCGACAACATCAAGCCGCTGGTCGTCTCACCCTTGAGCGCACGAATCTGTGGCATTGGATCCTTGTTCAGCTTCACGCCCGGCACTCGCGTTGGGTCAGAGAACGACTCCGACAGCACATAAATAACCGTGTTGTTCGTCAGATTTTCGCTGCGCTTTGTATTGATTTTTGTGGCGACTTCGCTATAGCGCTTAGCTACGTCGTTCATCGTCTGCTCACTATAATCATCAGGCATTTGCATGATGGTTGGGTGAATCTGACGCAAGAACGACACAATTGGACCGTTACGCTGCGCATCGTAGACACCATCCCACATGCTTGGCGTATCACCCATAGCACGTGAAACCTTGTATGCCCAAGAGTCCACATTGCCAACCTGCATGACGTAGAAGTACAGACCACTCACTGGCAGAATCGTCAACAGAATACGAGCAATAGCAGCTAACGACTTCGTAGCAGCAGTGCGACCGCGAACCATAGAACCATGGCGACCATCAAAGTGGTTGAGCACAATGCACAGCACAATAATGGCGACCAAAACAATAACGGCCATAGTAATAAGGAATGCAGAGCCGGTTGGAATAAAGCCTGCAATTGATTCCGCATCACTATGCAAGAAGTTCAGATCAGATGGAAGTAATGGCTCAGTACGAACTTCAATTTTGAGTCGATTAACCACTGCATAAATAATGGCCACTGACGTCAAAATAGGTGTAGCAATCCAGAACCTATTCGTCAGCATCAACAGGGCCAAATAAATAAGGCCAATAATAAGGACATTAAACAGGAAGACGAAATTACCTTTGCCCATCTTCATAATCATGTCGAGCAAAGAGACACGATTCAGAGAGTCATTCGTCGTTGGTGCTGAAACGCCCCACTGCACAATAGCGAGCGTAACGAGATCAAACACAATGAACAGCACGGCATACAGCCAGCCTGGGAATGGGCGATGCTGCTTATGTGCGCGCTTATGTTTGTACTCACTCTTGCGACGCTTCTTAACTGGTGCAGCCTTGACCTTGTCTGTGCTCGTAGCGCTGCTCGTCTGAGCATCTTCAGTGTCAGCTGCATCATCATGCACTACTGGTGCTGCAGCAGGATCAGGTGCGTGGAATGGATCTGGCTGATGACGCATCTGAATGAATAGCTCTTCAATAGGTTCGAGTTGCGGTTGCTGCGAAGGCTGCTGGGGTTGTTCAGGCCTCTTCGATTCCATATACTCGCCGTTCTCCCTACTCTTATCCATATATGTGTTCGGATCTTGATGCATGATGACCTATTTTTGAACGCATAAATCAGGCTTCAGTCTGAATGCGTAATACGTGGGGCACCGCATTGATTTCCGAACGACGGCTCAGTGCGGATTCGTCGGAAATAATAAAAATTCAAACAACACTATTCTCCTTTAGAAGCCGACATCGAGAGATGCACGGCGAAAAAATAGGGGAATGAACGGTGAATTTCAATCAAATATGAAGCGAGCATTGGGTGTGCGCCCTCCTGAATCCATTTGGTAAAGGTAAAACGATTTAGCTAAGAAAAGAAACCTGTTTTTAAGGGGGTATAATTCGACACTTTCCGGCGTGTCGAGACATATAGTTGAGTCGGAAGAGAAAGTGCGAGTCCAAGGGAGGACCCATGTCGGAGAAGATTATCCTTGATTGCGATCCTGGTCATGATGACGCTGTTGCCATCTTGCTTGCTGTTGCAAATCCAAACATTGATTTGCTCGGTGTGACCACTATCGGTGGAAATGCATCTCTGGAAAAGGTTACGTACAACGCACGTGCATGCCTCGAGCAGTACGGCGCAACTGATATTCCAGTCCACGCAGGCTGCGATCGTCCACTGGTTCACCCACTTGAGGTGGCTGACTACGTGCACGGTGCTACGGGTCTTGATGGCACTGAGCTGCCAGAGCCTACGCGTCCACTCGATGAAGGTCACGCTGTCAACTGGATTATTGACACGATTATGAACAATGAGCCAGGCACGATTACGCTCGTGCCAACGGGCCCACTGACGAACATTGCAATGGCTATGCGTATGGAGCCACGCATTGTTGAGCGCGTCAAGCAGGTTGTGCTCATGGGCGGCGGTTACCACACGGGTAACTGGAGCGCCGTTGCTGAGTTCAATGTGAAGACGGATCCAGAAGCTGCACACATGGTGTTTGCTGAGAAGGGTTGGAAGGTCACGATGATCGGCCTCGACCTGACGCACCAGGCACTGTGCACGCCAGAAGTGCAGTCCAAGATTGATGAGATTGGTACGCCAACCTCGAAGTTCGTGTCTGAACTTATGGACTTCTTCCGTAAGTCTTATCAGGATGCTGAAGAGTTCGTTGATCCACCAGTCCACGATCCATGCACCGTTGCTTACCTGATCGATCCAAGCGTCATCACGACGCGTCGCGCTCCTGTCGAGGTGGAGCTGCGTGGCGATCTGACCGTTGGCATGACGGTTGCTGATCTTCGTGGTCTTGAGCCATCCGAGGAAGAGTGCAACACGCAGGTTGCTGTGAAGCTTGACTTCGAGAAGTTCTGGAACCTCGTTATTGATGCTGTGAAGCGCGTTGAAGATATCAAGGCTGCTCAGGAGAGCGGCGTGTCCCTGCGTGCATGATTCGCAACGCATTGCATGCAGCAGAATTTGCGCTTCGGAATGGAATAGGTTCCAAATAGCAATATGAGGAATATAGGTACGAAGTAGCAGAGGCTGTATTACAGAGGCTGGTCATAGTAGGTACTGTGGCCAGCCTCTTTTGTATTCGTTAACGTTTGCGTCGTTGCGGTGTTGTAGATATCCCATGTTCGTGTGCTTCGGGTTCGTGTGCAATTCGCTCGGATGTGCGACGTAGCTGCACTTGAAGGCGGTGTTTGTGTGCAGTTTGCTCAGGTACCCGACGAGGTTGCATTCCAAGGGTGTAAATCGTTCGTTTTGCTTGCTTCATGTGCGTTTTGGTCGTTAACCCGACGAAATTGCACGTGAAGGTGGTGTTCGTGTGCAGTTTGCTCAGGTACCCGACGAGGTTGCATTCCAAGGGTGAAAATCGTTCGTTTTGCTTGCTTCAAGTGCGTTTTGGTCGCTAACCCGACGGAATTGCACGTAAAGGTGGTGTTCACGTGCAGATTGCTCGAGTATCCGACATAACGGCACATGAAGAGTTCAAACAACGCATTTTGCGTGCTTTATGTGCATTTTCGTCGCTAACCCGATGGAATTGCACTCGAAGGTATTGTTCCCGTGCAAATTCCTCGGGTACCTGACCCTGCTGCACATAAGGCAGTAGCTGAAACTATTCGAGACTATAACTGCAGTGGATTCTGAATGGAGAAGTAGATCCTGCACTAAAGAGGATTGGTACTGAGCTCTCAGGTGAGAATGAAGTGCATGTGTTATGCCTGAACATAGCAGTTGCCAAAGCAAGAGCAACATGATGAATGAGGCATAATGAGCGACGAAACCGTTAATTCTACGAATGCTATGAGCGAGACGCAGAGCACCGAGACTTCAACTCCTGAAGATCCATCGATGCAGACCATCACGATTGAAACTCCTGCTGGTGTGATGAGCAATCATGAGTTTGGTATGGTCTTTGCAGCAGCTCAAGGTTGGGCTCAGTTATATATGCATGCACTTGGTAAGAGCAGTACGGAACATTTGAAGTCTCCGATTGTGCAGCGCGTATTCGCTCAGCTCGCTATGCATAGCGAAAGCGATGAAGTACAGACGATTGAGTCGCTCAGTGTGCAGCTTCCTGACGAAGTTGAAGATATTGAGCCAGCTGTACAAACGTTGCAGGATCTTAGTCTGGTTGAACAACGATCTTCGAATAATGCCGATGGCAATGCTGTGGTGCTGACCGAACAGGGAACTATTGAGGCGCAGCAATATGTGGCTCGTATGCTGCATTCGATTGGCGACTATTTGCGTCATATGTCATCTCCTGGCCGTGAATGGTTCGTTCGCGTGGCTGAAGAGAGCCTTGATATGCAGCACAAGTACCCAGCTCAGTAACAACAAAGCCCTGCACTCGACTCCCGAATAATGTTTGGATGATTATCGGGGAACTTACGAGTACAGGGCAAAATTGTTGTAGGAGCTGCTGGTGCAGAAAAGGAACGGCAATCAATTGCGCATTGCTTGTGCCGCCAATTCTTATGCTGTTAATTCTTGTGTTGCTGAGCTTCGCTGGCAGCCAGCATTTGCTCAAACATAGAAGCGGTTTGCTTGAAATCACTTGGCAGCACAACCGTGGAGGACTTACCCTCGCGAGCAAATTCGCTCATCATATCGGTCCACTGTGTAAACGTGAACAGCTCATTAGCTTCACCAGTTGTTACACCGGCCTCCTGAATTGTTGACAGCGAGTCCTTAATACCTTCGGCAATAGCCTTACGCTGATCAGCAATACCGCGGCCAGCTTCTTTCATAGCGTCTGCTCGAGCTGTTGCCTCGGTTACTACGCGAATCTTCTCAGCTTCAGCACGCGACTGCGTAGCGATCTTCTCACGCTCGGCAGCATTAATCGAATTCATTGCTTCTTCAACATCACGAGGTAGACCAATTGACTGAATCAGTGTGCCAACAACTTCGTAACCGTACTGGATCATGTGGCTGGCAACCTGCTGACGTACGTTCTCAGCAATAGCATCCTTCTCATCAAACACTGAATCCAAGTTGAACTGAGGTACTGTGGAGCGCAAAGCATCAATAATGTAGCTCTTCATCTGATCCTCTGGATCGGCCAGTGCATAGTAGCTGCGATAAATGCCGCTATCCATAATGTTTCTGCCAGGCTGCTGCGAAACGCGATACTGCACAGCTACAGTCATGGTGATTGTGACGTTGTCCTTCGTTTTTGCAGACAGATCGAATTTATCCTGCAATGTACGCAGCTCAACGCGCTTAGCAATTCGGTCAATAACAGGAATGCGAGCGTGAATACCTGCTCCAACAATGCGGCGGAATCGACCAAATCGCTCAATAATATATACAGTCTGCTGCTGCACAACAAAAATCGATGCACTGAGCAACCAGATCAGAAGCAGAAGAACAATGATGGCCATAATTAGAGCCGCCATAATGAATCCTTTCCTAAAGAGGCTCACTCCGTTGTAGCCAACCTCGCATCTCACAATATGGGATTTTGGGAGTGAAGGGGGTTCCTATCTCAACTCCCGGAACGGAACCGAAATATGACGGATATCGGAAAATGCAGGCTCTGTTGTGAACAGCGAAAGCCGTTACGGAGTAATGAATCCGCAACGGCTTTCGTAGTGTCATCTCGTTTACGTGCGAGAGATAAGTACTTCTATTCCACTCGTGTGCGAAAAGGTTACGTTTTCTATTTCGCTTACGTGTGGGTGAGAAGTTTTGCTTCATCTCACTTATGTGTGGTGAGAAGTTTTTTAGTACTGCATATCGCTTATGTGCGGCGGAACAGCGAAGTGTGCTGAACCATGCGTAGCAGCGATTAGTTGTTGAGTGCTTTGGCACCGATGTCGTGTCGGTAGAACATGCCTGGCACTTCGTCTGGAATCAGTTCGTAGACTTTGCGCTGTGCTTCGGCAAGCGTTGGCGCTTTGGTTTGTACGAACATAACGCGACCAGAGCTGCCGATTAAACCAGTTTCGTTAACTTCGGTATCGCACTCATCATCATCTTCTGATGCTGAGGCAACACCTGCGTAGTAGACGTGTGAATCTGCATCGAGTGTGATGTTTGGTACAGCAGCACCTTTTATAACGTGGTCTGGGTAGCCATCGGAGGCAAGTACCACACCCAGTGTTGCTGCATGAGTATCCCAAGTGAAGTCTGGTTCTTTACCAACGAGCAGATCATTAATAGCCATAGCAAAGTCACTTTGAAGCAGTGGCAGCACCACTTCGGTTTCTGGATCACCAAAGCGAGCGTTGAACTCAATAACCTTTGGACCATCTGCGGTGGCAATTAAACCAGCATAGAGAATGCCAGTAAATGGAATGCCATCATCGGCCATAGCTTGCACCGTTGGTTCAACAATTGTGGCAATTGCTTGATCAATAACTGACTGAGGAATCTGAGGTACAGGGGAATAGGCACCCATACCGCCGGTATTCGGTCCCTGATCACCGTCATAAGCACGCTTATGATCCTGTGAAATTGGCATAGGCCAGAAGCGAGTGCCATTCACAAAGCTCATCAATGAGAATTCTTGACCTTCAAGGAATTCTTCAATAACTACTTTGGCGCCAGCTGCGCCGAATTTATGATCAAGGAAAATGTCTTCAAGAGCAGCAATAGCCGTTGGTTCATCCATAGCCACGGTAACGCCTTTTCCTGCAGCAAGACCATCGGCCTTAATAACAATTGGAGCACCCTGCTCGTGTACATAAGCTACGGCGGAATCGAGATCGGCAAAAGTCTTATATGCAGCAGTTGGAATATGGTGACGTGCCATAAGCTGCTTTGCAAAATCTTTGGAGCCCTCAATCTGAGCAGCTTGCTTGGTAGGGCCGAATGCAGGAATACCAGCTTCTGCTAGTGCATCTACAATGCCTTCCATCAATGGTACTTCAGGACCAATGAATACCCAGTCATAATGATTCGACTGTACGAATTCAATGATGCTGGCTTGGTTCTTGGAATTGAGATTAACAATACGTAATCCATCGCGTTCCATACCAGGGTTGCCCGGTACAACAGCGACTTCATTCACATGTTCAGAAGCAAGCAAAGTGCTAGCAATAACATGTTCGCGAGCTCCAGAACCGATGACAAGAATCTTCATGGGATAGTTCCAATCCGTCGGGTAGAAGGTAGTCGATACACGATTTAACGAGAAAACATCACGCTATGCAGCCGGATGCATAGATATTGAGATGATCGAACAACTGTGATGAAGAAAGAAGCCTCATCACAGTTGCACACAGTGTAGCGCAAGAAGTGTTGTGCAAGAACGTGCATCACAACATTTCATAGCAACAAATATTGCAGTGGATACACGTTCCATGGCAAAACTCAGACGAACTCCACATCATCACCGGTTTTGGCAATGACTTCGCCAATGCGGTAGGCCTGCTCATGATTGCTTTCTAGCAGTGCCAGTACTTCATCAGCCTGCTGTGCTGGAACGGCAACAACCATGCCAATGCCCATATTGAAAATGTTGAACATTTCCATATGATCAATCGAACCAGCTCGTTCAATAACATCAAAAATAGGCAGCACAGGCCACGAGCCAAGTTCAATGCGTACGGCTAGACCATCAGGAATCATACGAGGAATATTCTCGATGAAACCGCCACCCGTAATATGGGCAACACCATGTACAACGCCAGCCTTAAATAGTGGAGCCAGCGCCTTGACATAAATCGTTGTAGGCGTGAGCAGTACATCGCCAAGTTTCTGGCCATCGAGCTCAGCCAGTTCCGTATCAACGGTGTAACCGGCTTGCTCAAACAGAGCCTTACGAACGAGCGAGAAACCATTTGAGTGCACACCAGAACTTGGCAAACCAATCAGCACATCGCCAGCCTGAATAGTAGAACCATCTACAATCTGCGAACGTTCAGCCACACCAACGGCAAAACCTGCAAGATCGTATTCGTCGATGTCATACATACCTGGCATTTCAGCAGTTTCACCACCGATGAGCCCAGCGCCAGCTTGTACACAGCCATCGGCAACACCAGCCACAACCTGTTCAAGCACTGCTGGATCATTCTTGCCGCAAGCAATGTAATCGAGGAAGAACAATGGCTGAGCACCCTGTGCTGCAATATCGTTCACGCACATAGCCACGCAATCAATGCCAATCGTATTGTGCTGATGCATGAGCTGCGCAATAACGAGCTTTGTACCCACACCATCGGTACCAGAAATCAGCACAGGCTCTTGGTAGCCAAGCGAGGCGAGATCAAAAAGACCGCCGAAACCGCCAATGCCACCCATAACGCCCGGGCGTTCAGTGCGCTTAACGTGCTGCTTAATTCGCTTAACAACTTCGTATCCTGCTTCAACGCTGACTCCAGCATTTTCGTAGGCTTGAGGCATGTTAGGCCCTTTCTGGCAGTAATCCGCCGATGTGGTTCTTTTGTTGAGTACGTATGGTTCTTGGCTTATTAAAAATGAATTGCTATGGATCAGTTACAGAAATGCAAAAATCAATATGACCACTGATTAGCTGTCAACTCGCAGAGCACGACGGGCGTGATGCGAAACAATACTGGAGTGGAACTCGTTGCCTACATACTCGCTGTTGCACTCGGCAAAATGAGCCAAGCGCTCGCAGTCTTCACTCGGCAGTGAGGCGAGGAAGTCAGCCTCGTAGTCGTCGAGCGCAGTAGGGTAGTCGCCGTTGAAATAAGCCACGCACAAGCCGCCGTATGGAGCGTCACCCTGCAAGCCGATGGACTCAACCAGACCGTCGAGCGACAAGAATGCAAGCGAGTCGGCGCCAATAAACTCGCGGATTTCTTCAACCGACTTCTTGGCAGCGATAAGCTCTTTAGTCGTTGAAATATCAATGCCGTAGAAGCATGGGTACTTGAGCGGCGGCGACGAAATACGCATATGTACTTCAGCAGCGCCAGCTTCTTTGAGTAGCTGCACAATGTGACGTGATGTGGTTCCTCGCACAATCGAATCATCAATAACAACAACGCGTTTGCCACTAACGACGCTGCGCACAGCCGAAAGCTTCATACGCACGCCCTGCTCACGCAGCTCCTGTGTTGGCTGAATAAATGTGCGGGCCACATACTGATTCTTGACCAAACCCATTTCGTTCGGCAGACCAGAAATCTCAGCGTAACCAGCGGCGGCGGAGAGACTCGAGTTTGGCACGCCAATAACCATGTCGGCCTCAACAGCAGATTCGAGCGCGAGCCGAGATCCCATGCGCTTGCGAGCTGAGTGCACGTTGACGCCATAAATATCGGAATCAGGGCGTGCAAAATAAATAAACTCCATCGAGCAAATCGAAAGTTGCGTATGCGGTGCGTATTGCACAATGCGGTATCCATCGTTATCGACGACCACGATTTCACCAGGTTGAATATCACGCACACGTTCAGCGCCAACAACATCGAGCGCACACGTCTCAGAGGAGAGTACATAAGCGCCATTCTTCATGCGGCCAAGCGTCAGCGGACGGAAGCCGTTCGGATCAAGCGCACCAATCATCTCGTGCTCGGTCAGCAGTAAGTAGGCAAAACCACCATGCACGGTATTTAATGCATCACACAGTCGATCAAGAAGCGTGCTGCGTGGCGAACGACGAATTAAGTGCATCAGCACTTCGGTATCGGAATTCGAACGGAAAATAGCGCCCTCATTCTCAAGCTTGCGGCGCAGTGAAGGGCAGTTTGTCAGATTGCCGTTATGGCACAGCGACATATCGCCGTCATGGAAGCGGAACGTAAAAGGCTGAATATTATCGAAGCTACTTGAGCCGGCAGTAGCGTAGCGCACATGGCCAATTGCTGCTTCGCCTTTGAGTCGCTCAATCTGACTTTCATCATGAAAAACTTGCGTCAGCAAACCGAGACCGCGGTGACTAATCAAATGACCGTGATCGTTAGAAACAATGCCAGCGCCTTCTTGTCCTCGATGTTGCAACGCATGGAGTCCAAAATATGTGAGGCGGGACGCATCAGGGTCGCCCCATACGCCGAAAATACCGCACTCTTCGTGGATTTCTTCGAGTTCAGCCGACAAAGCCAGGTCCTTCCAGTCAACCGGAATAAGGCCGGATTGCTCCGGCGAGGTTCCAAGATTCTCCGAGGGAGGCGAGGGTCTCGCTACAGGTCAACCCTAACAAGAAAACGAGAGAAAAGGGGGCTAATCTTCGCGATAATCTCACATCATGACTCAGGTTTTGCAAACGTTGGCTGATTGAACAAAATTCAGCCGGTAGGTGGAATTCAGAGTTCCTTATGGTTCGCTTTTTACGGTTGTGTCAACTCAGTTAACACATAAGCATTCGTGATAAAGGTCGAGGTAAACCGTGCAAAACAGTGAGCAAGATGGCAACAAACAAGAGTCCAAAGAGCAGTTATCGGCTTCTTCTGTGCCGAATGATGACGCTTTTGATTTGAAAACGTCTGCAAATAGTACTGTAGACTCTTCCGCCTCGTCCGACGATCACGATGCTCCCGCAACATTCGTAGAGAACGTTTCGGCTGGCAAGCACGTTACGCCTGCTTATAAGACGCCGTGGTTCTGGCTCATTGTTATCTTGCTGTGCATTGTGCTCGCTCTTGCAGGTACATTAGCTTCTCAGTGGCACGCACAAAACACGCGAAGCGGCGCTCGCAATGCCGATTCTACTGAGCTAGTACCGCAGCAGCGTAGGGATGCACAGGATCGTCGTTCCTACAACACGGAAATTGAGCGTGAACGTATTGAGCAGTTCATGAACCGTGAACGGAGTGAACAGGCTGATAGCCATGCACCTCGCGATGAGCAGCAGGCTATTAAGGCTGCACAGCTGTACGCTAACGTGCTGTACCTGAGCCAGCAGGGCACGTACGAGCAGCTCGTGAAGATTGATAACTTCTCGCGCGACAATGCTGATGCTGCTATGAAGCAGCTCAAGGTGGACTGGAACAAGAACGCTGTACGTGCAGCTCAGTCGTATAAGCAGTGGTCGGATTACACCGATGATGAGATTGAGCAGCACTTGGTGACGAACGACCTGTACACCAAGGCTCAGGCAAAGTACGCTATTGCCCACATGAATGACCAACCAACGGATGCTATTGAATAATTAAATATTTTGTAAAACATGCTCCTCATTCGTACACGCGTTCGAACAGATGTTCGAATTTTCGTGTACGATGGGGAGCATGTCTCGTTTACGCACGTATTTAGCAATCGACCTGAAGTCGTTCTATGCTTCGGCTGAGTGCGTGCAAATGGGCCTTGACCCATTAACGACGAATCTGGTTGTTGCTGATGCTTCGCGTACGAGCAAAACTATTTGTTTAGCCGTTTCACCATCGCTTAAAGCCCATGGCATAGCAGGACGAGCGCGTCTATTCGAAGTAGAACAGGCGATGAAACTTGTCAATGAACAGCGCAGGCTCAAGGCGCCCGGTCGCAAACTCGGACCAGAGAGTTCAGTCAATTCGATTGAACTCGCACAAGATCCGCATTTGCGTGAGTCCTTTGTTATTGCCAAGCCGCGCATGAGCCACTACGTGCAAACAAGTGCGAAAATCTACAGCATTTATTTGCAATATGCGTCAGCAGAAGACATCCATGTGTATTCAATTGACGAAGTCTTTATTGATGCAACAAAGTATTTGCGCTATTTCCAGTGCACGGGGCATGAACTTGCTCGTCGTATTGTCGCTGATATTGCTCGCCAAACTGGTATTACGGCAACAGCAGGCGTGGGTACGAATATGTATTTAGCCAAAGTGGCTATGGATATTGTGGCTAAGCATATTCCTGCTGATAAAGATGGCGTACGCATTGCAGAACTTGATGAAGCATCGTATCGCCATCTGCTGTGGAACCATAAACCACTTACTGATTTCTGGCGCGTAGGCAAAGGTATTGCCAAACGTTTAGCCCATCTTGGTATCTACACGATGGGTGACATTGCACGCTGTTCCATTGGCGGCAGTGACGATTATTACAACGAAGATCTGCTGTATCGCATGTTTGGCGTGAATGCCGAGCTGCTTATCGATCATGCTTGGGGCTGGGAACCATGCACAATTGCTGATATTAAGGCGTATCATCCATCAGCTTCATCATTAAGCACGGGCCAAGTGTTGCCAAGAGGCTATGACTATAACGAAGCACGAACCGTTGTGGCAGAAATGGCTGATGAGCTTGCACTCTCACTCGTGGCCAAAGGTTGGCAAACCAATCAAGTGCATTTAGGTATTGGCTATGAGCGACTTCATGGTGACGAAGCAGTAAGCGGCGCTGGTGCACGAGCTTTAAGCCGTGACCGCTATGGACGGTTAAAGCCAAAAAGCGCGCGAGGCTCTATGAAACTTGGCAGGTTCACGGCAGCAAGCTCTGCAATTCGCGAAGCCATGCTGAGTATTTTCCGTGATATTGCCGATCCAAATTTACAAGTACGACGCCTCCAACTCGTTGCTGTAACCACAAAGCCAGCTCATGAGCCAAGTACACAAATCGAATATGAGCAGCCAGATTTGTTTGCAGCACAAGGTGTTGATGACGAAGAAACCGTACAGCAGCGTCAGACTCAGGAACAGGATCAAGCCGAAGTGCGCGTGCAACAAGCACTACTTAATGTGAAGCAACGCTTCGGTGCCAATGCAGTCTTTAAAGGTATTGATTTAGACGAAAGTGCCCGTACGCGAGAACGCAACACACAGATCGGGGGACATAGCGCATGAGTATTGAACACAGTGATCGATACGACGACATTATTCATTTGCCACATCATCAGTCGCGCAAGCATCCCCATATGACTATGCATAATCGAGCAGCACAGTTCATGCCATTCGCAGCGCTTAAAGGCTTCGAAGCAACTATTGACGAAACTGCACGCCAAACCAAAGCACGCGTCACCCTTGGCCCAGATGAGCAGATTGCACTCAATGACAAACTCATTGCCGTGCTCGGTCAACTCTCATCAGAACCATGGGTGGTCATTACACACTTTGAACCCGATGGGCGCAAAGACGGTGGCGAATACATGGTGACCGAAGGCGTTATTCATCACTTCGATCAGGCAGCACGCGTCATCATTATGGACGATGATTCACGCATTGCGCTCGCCAACATCGTCGATATCCAGTACTGAGTAATAGTGAAGGCCTAGGAATATAAGTGCTCATTATTGATGAGTTCTACAATTCCTAGGCCTTGCTTATCGCACTGAATTGTGCCGATGTGGCAGTTCTTTATGCACTGAATTGACGATGCATGTTATCGGCAATTTGACGATGTGCAAAGATGATGAGGCTAAACAGCATGATGATGGCAACAGCTGTATTAATCAGTACGAGCAAATGCCATGGCGTCCAACCGAGTGGAATCATAATCGTCATTAAACCGGCCAGAATAATGTCAAAGATCAAATACTTGAAGTAGCGATCAATGGCTTTATCGCGCAGAATGATCAGAATCACCACATCATACGCAAACGAGGCCAGCGAGGTAATCGGCAATACGAACTCAGTAATAATTGAGTTCGGAGTAAACAGTAGCCAGACCAAACTGGCAAGCACAACGAAGAACGGTAAGCGGAAGAAGAGGCGTAGTGGTCGTACCGAATGTGCCACGGTATTCGTGACGAGCATCATCATAATGCAGAACGAAATCAGTGCTGCAATAACATCGGCCCAGGGCCATTGGAACAGATACGCAAAGAACACAATGGCAACAATGCAGACGATGGTGGCAAACATCAGCGTCTCAATCAGAAGCTTACGAGGCTTCAACATAGGAATCTGACGAGGCAATACACCGGGAACTGCTTCACCAACCAAATCGCTTTGGCATAATGGGCAGCGTTCAATATGACCCGTGTAATCAACATCGCAGGCTTGGCAACGCCTCATTCTGCTGTCCTCTCCTCAGATACGTTCGGATGAGCATTGAGTAGCTCATCTTGCTCATGTGTTGCTTGAGACAGAAGTTCTTTATCAAGCTGACCATGCGTAGTAGCCGGGAACGACTGCTCAACAGAAGCACCCGCAATATTGATGTATCCCTCAATACCTAGTGACGCAAACAAACGCACTAAATTCTTGACAATATCAAGATTGTGATAAATACAAGAAATACCAATTGAAAGATTGTTCTTGCACGAAATCACCGTGAAATTCAACCCACCTGGAGTTGTTAAGAAATTCACCGTATGAATGAACGGCTCGAGTCGCTCATCCAGCTTGAAGCGGCCAACGCTCGAAATCGTAGTTGTTGTCGAATGCTCAGTCACGCGCTGGGCTGCTTCAAGCGCCCAATCCTTAATAAAAGAAGGAGCAAGACGCAAAGCTACATTCTTCTCAAGCGCGACCATCGTATTCATATAGCCTTCAACGCGCTCGCGGCCAGCAGCACTACGCATCTGGCGCTGCACTTCTTGGGCAATATCAGCCAAGGATTGATCAGTTTCTCCGGGAGCTACGGCCACGTAGGTCATGCCATAGAAGTTGCGCACTGTTTCTGAGCCGAAGAACTTACGCAGATCCACAGGAATATCAACACGAATAGCACGATTGCGCTTACGCGTAGGCATCGTAGAACGAATCGAGCAAATAATGGCTGCGATTAAATACGACGTTAATGAAACACCACAGGCATGTGCCTGATCCAAAATTGCATCAACGCTCACATGGTATTCAAGGAACGTTGGCGCAGTGCGGTCCTTAATACCAGGCAGATGGAAAATCTTCGTGCTTGGTTGCGGCGTCTTCTTGTGGCGGTCGTAGAACTTGTCGAAACTGTTCTCAGCCTTATCAGCGTCAGATCCCAAGTACTCACTTGGTACATCCCTGATGTCATAGCGTTCGGCAATGTACTCGTGGAGCAGCGCCTTAAAGAAGTTGAGCGCACCACGACCATCGGAAATCATATGAGAGACTTCCAAATTAATGCGATCACGGTAATACGTAACGCGGAACAGCGGGCTTAACGGTCCCTGATGCAGTGGCGAGCAAATAGGCAAATGCTCTTCAGTAGCCTGTAATTGTTCATCCGACTGCTCAAGATAATGCCAAAACAGACCGTTACGCAAACGAACATTGAAGCTAGGGAAGCGGCGAACAGCACGATCTAATGCATGCTGCAGCACGTCGGCATCAATAGGATCAACGAGTCCCGCAGCATAACGGAATACGGTTTGTAATGAGCGACCAGCCTGGGAAGAATAGAACTTGCCGACATTGTCTAGTCGGTACCAAGAATCAGTTGCCATTCGTCCTCATGCTCCTTGCTCAACTCAGTTGAATCGTCCGTAACGTCATGATCGGTAGTGCTGTCGAAAGGAACGCCGTCAAGGAAATGATCGATGACTTTGTAAGTTCGTGACACCAATGGTGAAATGCGTGGATACAACAAGTATCCGTGCACGCCATCACGCATACGATAACACTGCACCTTGTTACCAGCGTCGGCGAGTAGATGAGCGAAGCGCTCATCCTCATCACGTAACGGGCAGTATTCTGCACTCATAATGAGCGTTCGAGGCATCTTCGTCAAATCATGCTCATTAAGTGGTGCAAAATATGGATTCATGAGGTCTGGAATATTACTGCGATACATTTCCAAATAATCCATCATGTCTTGCGCAGTAAGCAAGTAATCACGGCCATTCGTGCGCACAGAATCGTAAGCAGAAGTAGCTGGATTGTAGTCGTTATTTAAGCAAGGGTAGAGCAGCATTAATGTACGCACATTAAATGTGCGACGATCACGGCCCATAAGCGTTACCGCTGCTGCCAAGTTGCCGCCTGCAGAATCACCAAATAACACAATGTCATCTGGCGTGGCATGAGGCGACAATTCTGGATGATCCGGCACCTCAGGTAAATCAAGCGTGCCATGGAACAGTGCCACCGCTGCCTGATAGCAATCTTCAACAGGCGTAGGGAAACGATGATCTGGTGCGCGCCTGTAATCAATAGAGATCACGCGGCGTTGAGTCATTAATGCCAAGTTGGCGCAAGCATCGGTATAGAGTTCGGAGCTACCAGTGGCCCAGCCACCGCCATGCATAAATAAAATATTTCCATGCAACGTGAAGTCGGTAGGCTGACCAGCCTGCTCTTTCAACTCAACAGGAGACTCAACTGGAGATTCAGAGGAATTGGAGTCGAGCATATCTGCGGACTCAGCAGCGTCAGCATTGAGCTGTGCAGACTGAGCCTTCTCTTGTTCCTTAAGCTGCTTCACAGCGAGCTTGTGCTGACGAGACTGCTCTTTAAGCGTCTTCTTATCGGTTTGCAGCTCAGGGGAGTAACGATATGACGTTGTAGAAATAAGCGGCGTAAACACACGTAACGGCAGCTCGTAACCGTCACCAAGCGTCAGATAAATATCTTGCGAGTCACAAATATGACTTAAGCCTCGTTCCATACGCGCGCCCACGCCCTCAACCACACGCTGCAAACGATACGTGTGTTTAGCATTTGGCATGAGACGGCTAATTGTGGCGTAAATAGCCTTGTTAATGGGCATGGAATCACCTTTCATAGGCCGAATCGAGGCAGATAAGAGTTCATTCGCAATGTATGAGCTGTGGTCATTATGTCATGCACACGTTAAGGCACGCGGAGTCTCTGCTTTGCGGCGAACGCGGGACAGCCATGAGTTGAGGAAAGTATTTGCGTATAACAAGGTCGTTATGAATTGTGAAGTGTGTTTACAAGGTGTCAACAAAATCCCAAGTAGTTGCTCAGTGAACACGCGAGTAAGCTCCAAGGCGCTCGCGAGCTAGTCCCAAGCAGGGCTCCGTAGATTACTCAATATCACGAGCTGCTCAGTCATGAGAAACCAATTGCAGCTCACAACAAGTAATCGCGCCGACTCAAGGAGAGCCCCCACGATGACCAAGCAGAATGAGAACATCACCCAGCCACTCGATCCACAGGAAACTGTTGATCTGCATGCTACGGCTACGCAGCCAATGCAGCCGGTCCAGCCGGCTCAGACGATTCAACCACAGAGCAATGTGCCAGCGAATACTATGCCAGCAAGCAATGTTCTACTGAGCGATGTGCCACCAACAACTCCGGTGCCACCAACGACTCCGGTACCACCAATCAATCCGAATGGGGCAGTACCTCCACAGATGCCTCCACAAGATGAGCAGCATGCTGAGAAGCCAGAAGATACTCGTCCTTGGAATCATCTGGCAATTGGTGGCTTTGTTTCATCATTCGTGTTCGCACCAGTTGGTTTAGCGCTGTCGATTGTGGCACTGATTAAATCGTGCACTGAGAATCTCAAGGGTAAAGGCCTCGCGATTGCTGGTGTAATTATTAGCGGCCTCATTTCTCTAGCCATGACAATCTCGATTTTCGGTGGCCCAGCATTCCACGGATCACGTGGTGATTTTGACCGTGACGGCCATTCATTCAGCAATATGGGCGGTAACCGTGATCACGATTTCGATTTTGACGACGATGATTTCGGGTTCGGCGGTAGCTCGAATCTGCCAATGAGGCCAGGCCAGTCGGATTCCAATATGAATCGTACGCCAGGTTCGGGCATGGGTCGTCCTGATCGTTTGAATAACGACAACTCCACTGATCAGAACCAGAAGCAGAACAACCAGAACAAGAACGATAAGAACTCAAATAACCAAGATTCCAACGATTCCAAGGATTCTGCAACCGATAAGAATGCATCCTGAAGTATTGCGCACAGCTAGCGCAATTCGCTAGGTCGATTCCAATATCAAGCAAACGTGCCGAGCCGTAACACCAATACGACTCGGCACGTTTGTTATGTTCGTAAGAAGTAATCCAGAGCTTTAGTCCCGGAAATACTGCACACCAGCCTCGAACAGTGGCTGATACGTATTGCCTGGCACATTGCGATACAAGCCATTGCCACTGCGCTCCGAATGACCCATTTTGCCGAACACACGACCATCAGGGCTCGTAATACCTTCAATGGCGAGCATTGAGCCATTCGGATTGATATCCAAGCTCATAGCAGGAACACCATGTTCGTCAACATACTGTGTAGCAATCTGGCCTTGCTCAGTCAACGAAGCCAGCATTTCTGGCGAAGCTACAAAACGACCCTCGCCATGCGAAATAGCAACAGTATGGATGTCACCAACTTCTGTTCGCGCCAACCAAGGCGACAGATCCGAAGCCACACGTGTGCGTACAAGCCTGCTTTGATGACGACCAATACGGTTAAATGTCAGCGTTGGACACGTCGAATCCATATCTACAATGTCGCCGAATGGCACAAGTCCGAGCTTGATTAATGCTTGGAAACCATTGCAAATACCGAGCATCAAGCCGTCACGATTCTTAAGTAAATCACGCACTGCATCAGTAACTTCAGGCGCACGGAAGAACGCGGTGATGAACTTTGCTGAACCATCTGGCTCGTCACCGCCCGAGAATCCACCCGGAATCATAACAATCTGGCTCGCACGAATCTGCTCGGCAAGTGCATGCGTCGACTCAGCCACGTCCGACGGCGTCAAATTATTAATAATTAACGTCGAAACGTCCGCGCCCGCGCGCTCAAACGCAGCCGCCGTATCGTACTCACAGTTATTACCCGGGAACACTGGAATAACAACGCGCGGCTTAGCTACACCTGCTCCCGCATATACATGCTTCTCGTTCGTATGGAACGAAAGTTGCTCCACGGGTTGGCTCTCGGCCTCGCCGTCACCTGCCGTGCGGTATGGGAACACCGACTCGATTCCCGACTCCCACACTTCCTGCAACATGTCACCTTCTAGCGTGGTGCCGTCTGCATGAAGAGCAAAGACTTCTGTGGTTGTACCAATAACACTGATATCCACACGATTCGAAACCGTAGGTATATCAACAGTATCGTTGAGCTCCACAATGAACGAACCATAGGCAGGAGCAAATAGTGCGTTCGTATCAATCGCATCATTGAGTGCAACACCAATACGATTGCCAACCATCATCGTGAATAAGCGTTCTGCTGTGCCACCATAACCCGGTGTAGCCACAGCAACAGCATCACCAAATTCAGTGAGCGATTCGACAGCAGCAAATACTTCAAGCAGCGACTCTGGCTCAGGCGTTAAACCATCAGCCTGGTATTGCGGTGCAATACGAACAATGCGATGACCAGCAGCTTTGAACTCAGGGGAGAGTGCAGTGCGCATATCGCCGACGGCAACAGCAAACGAAATCAACGTTGGAGGAACATCCAAATTTTCGAATGAACCAGACATTGAATCCTTACCGCCAATAGCCCCAACACCCAAATCAACTTGAGCCATAAGAGCGCCAAGCACGGCAGCCATAGGCTTGCCCCAACGCTCAGGCTCATTACGCAGCTTTTCGAAATACTCTTGGAAGCTCAAATAGGCTTTTTCATGCTCAAAACCAGAAGCAACGAGCTTTGCCACAGATTCCACAACCGAAAGGTAGGCACCCGTGAACTGATTACGCTCCATAATGTATGGATTAAAGCCCCAAGCCATTGCAGAAGCTGTTGTAGTTTCGCCAAACACTGGGAACTTTGCAACCATGGCCTGTGTAGGTGTTAACTGCGTGCGCCCGCCAAAAGGCATGAGCACTGTGCCAGCACCAATTGTGGAATCAAAGCGCTCAGCCAAGCCCTTATTGGAAGCCACATTCAGATCAGAGAGCAGTGCTTTCATACGATCTTCGAACGATCCAGCATTATCTTGAGCCAAAGCAGCCACATAAGGCTGCTGCTCACCAACATGCACGTGCTGATGTTTTGGAGCACCATTCGAAGACAAGAATTCACGGCTCAAATCAACAATAACGTCACCATTCCAGCGCATGACCATGCGAGGATCTTCAGTTACTGTTGCAATAACAGCAGCTTCAAGATTCTCTTCGCGAGCAAGCTTCAAGAACGTATCAACATCTTCAGCTGCCACATCAACAGCCATGCGTTCCTGAGACTCAGAAATTGCGAGTTCAGTACCATCGAGGCCTTCGTATTTCTTAGAAACGTAATCGAGATTAACGTCCAAACCATCGGCAATCTCACCAACAGCAACGGAGACGCCACCAGCACCAAAATCGTTACAACGCTTAATTAAGCGCGTTGCATCCCCACGTCGGAACAAACGCTGCAGCTTACGCTCAACAGGAGCATTACCTTTTTGTACTTCAGCACCATCAAGCTCAATCGACTCAACAGTATGGGATTTCGATGCACCTGTTGCACCACCAATACCATCACGACCAGTGCGACCGCCAAGCAAAATAATTTTGTCGCCAGCAGCAGGCGTCTCACGGCGAACGTGATCAGCTGGGGTAGCGGCTACAACAGCACCAACTTCCATGCGCTTGGCTACATAGCCCGGATGATAGAGCTCATGCACTTGGCCAGTTGCCAAACCAATCTGGTTACCATAGCTCGAATATCCTGCAGCAGCAGTTGTTACGAGCTTGCGCTGCGGCAGTTTACCTTCAAGCGTTTGTGCAACAGGCACCGTAGGATCCGCAGCACCAGTTACACGCATAGCCTGATACACATAAGCACGGCCCGACAGCGGATCACGAATGCAGCCACCAATACAGGTTGCGGCGCCACCGAATGGTTCAATTTCGGTTGGATGATTGTGTGTTTCGTTCTTAAACAAGAACAACCAATCTTCATCTTCACCATTCACATCAACGCGCACTTTCACCGTGCATGCGTTAATTTCTTCGGACTCATCAAGACCGGTCAGCAAGCCTTCAGCCTTGAGCCACTTGGCACCAATTGTGCCCATATCCATAAGGCAGACGGGCTTGGATTCGCGACCAAGTTCCTTACGCATTGCCAAATAGCGCTCAAAAGCGGCCTGTACGGCAGCATCGTCAATAGTTACTTCATCGAGCTGCGTGCCAAACGTAGTGTGACGGCAGTGATCAGACCAATACGTATCGATTACGCGAATCTCGGTAATCGTAGGGTCACGTTGCTCTGTGCAGAAATAATCCTGGCAGAACTGCAAATCAGCCGTATCCATAGCCAAACCAAGCTTGTCAATAAACGGCTGGAAATTAGCGTCAGTCATCGAGCGGAAGCCGTCCAACACCTGAACAGGAGCGGGCGTGGGCACCTGCGACTCAAGCGTAACCGGCAGATCAAAGCCAGCCTCGCGAGCCTCAACTGGATTAATAACATACTTCTTAATCGCAGCAATATCAGCGTCACTCAAGTCACCCTCGAGCGCGTAGATACGAGCCGAACGCACAAGCGGACGCTCACCCTGAGAAATAAGCTGAATACACTCACTCGCAGAGTCGGCACGCTGATCAAACTGGCCCGGCAAAAACTCAACGGCGAACAGATGAGCGTCACCAAAGTCAGGCAGCTCAGTGCTGACCGTATCGACCTGCGGCTCACTCAGCACAGTCGGCACAATGCGTTCGAACAGCTCAGCAGAAATGCCGTCGACATCATAGCGGTTGAGCATGCGCACATTCGTCAGCGCGTCAATGCTAAGGATTGTTTTCAATTCATGAGTGAGCTGCTGCGCCTCAACATCAAAACCGGGACGCTTTTGCACATGCACACGAAAAACCATGTGTAGTTCTCTCTTTGTAACTCGGTGGTTGGTAACTCGTACGTTGACTAATCGGGTTAGGGGATGGGAACTGCATGACTGCAGGGAACGAACTCATCGATGCTGAGCTTAGGAACGCTCAATGCCTTCGACTTCGGCAAGCTGCTCCAGGCGTTCAAGAATCTGTTCGTATGCAGGAATAATGTCGCCCAAATCGCGGCGGAACAAATCCTTGTCGAGATGCTCAACAGTCTGACCATCGTCGGCAATATGCCACAGACGGCACGTATCTGGCGTAATCTCGTCGGCGAGCAGAATGTGGCCTTGGCTGTCGCGACCTTCTTCAATTTTGAAGTCGACAAGCTGAATGCCGATTTTCGAGAAGATATCGAGCAGGGCAGCGTTCACGGCACGAGCTTGCGCGGAAATCTCAGCGAGCTCGTCTTCGGTAACAATGTCAAGCGCGAGCAGACCATCGTTATTAATAAACGGATCGCCAAGCGCATCGTCTTTTACACAGAACTCGAGAATCGGCTGCTTAAGCGGCGTACCCTCGGTCACGCCGTAACGCTTGGCGAATGAGCCAGCAGCCGTGTTACGCATAATGATCTCCAGCGGGAACATATCCATACGGCGCACGAGCTGCTCAGTTTCAGAAACTGGCTTAATAAAATGCGAGTCCACGCCACGAGCCTTGAGCAGATCAAAAATCACAGCAGTTATGCGATTATTGAGGCTACCTTTACCACTAATTTGTGCCTTCTTAGCACCATTACCTGCGGTTGCCTGGTTCATATATTCAACCCAGAGCACGTCAGGATCATCAGTTGCGAACAGTTTCTTGGCCTTGCCCTCGTAGAGCTTCTCGAGTTTCTGCATGGACGTTGGATCTCACCTTCTATCAATGCCGAATCTAGCGATTACTAGCAGTACAAAGTGGGGCTGGCCGTGGAGTTCGGTGTGCGGCAAACCCCGGTTGACAACCCCCAGCGTAACAATTTCTTCTCCCAAGGGGGAGTAGAAAACGGCCGTTTTCCCACTATGTGTCAGATTCGGTAATTATTCGGTATTTTTCAGTATTTTTCGTCAAATTAGTGAAGTCTCAGAAGCGTTGTGTAGGTGGCGCCATATCTTTACACCACTTCAATATCAAGTGATTGCACAACTTGAGCTGCACTGACTCGAGCTTCATCGGAGTTTGCGCCAGTTGCCAGTGCTACAGCCATACGACGATGCCCATTGACTTCTGGCTTCGCAAAAATACGCAAGTCGGTATTAGCAGCTGAGAGCGCGACGTCCAAATTATTGAACAGTGCTTGACCGCGCCCCTCAACAACAATGGCGTGACTTGCAGCTGCCGTATGTGGCGGAATCTGCAGTGCCACATGATCAGCCGTAATTGGCAATCCCAAAATGGCTCGCGCATGTAAATCGAATTCGCTCAAACGCTGACTCATCATCGTGACCATGCCTGTATCGTGCGGACGCGGCGACACTTCGTTAAACAGCACCGTGCCATCGCCAAGCACAAACAGCTCCACGCCATACACGCCCCAGCCGTGTTCGCCATGTTCTTGTGAAACAGCGACCAAACCTTGCACCACTTGCATAGCAAGGCGTCGAGCCTCCTCAAGTACAGCCGACTGCGTATCAGCAGGCTGCCAAGACTCACGATAATCGCCATGTTCCTGGCGCTGTCCAATCGGCTCACACGTCACGATTCCTGCCGACGATGCCACAGTCAGCATCGTCAACTCAGCTGCTAAATCGACGAGTTTTTCAACAATGACGCGGCTTGTATCACCCTCACCAGCCGCACGACGACCGACCTGGGCTTCTCGCCAAGCAGCTTCAATCTGCTCAGCCTCTCGTACGACCGACTGTCCGTGACCCGACGAGCTCATCACAGGCTTGACTACACAAGGGAATCCGATTCGCTTGGCCGCCGCCTTGAGTTCATCCAACGTTCCAGCAAATTCATACGGCGTCGTCGGCAGTCCCAGATCCTGCGCTGCGAGCGTGCGCAGCTGTTCTCGATCCATACAGATTTGTGCAACTCGAGCGCTCGGCACCACCTGAATACCGCGCTCAGCTGCTGCGCTCAACTCGCTCGTCGCAATCGCCTCAATTTCCGGCACAATAATATCCGGATTTATTTCTGCAATAAGCGACCTGAGCTGCGAGGCATTGGCCATATCAACAACCATGTTTCTATGAGCAACTTGGTGTGCTGGTGCTCCCGTGTATGAGTCGACAGCAACAACGTACACGCCTAAACGTTGCAGGGCGATGGTGACTTCTTTGCCTAATTCTCCTGAACCCAACAACAGCACGCGGGTGGCATGCGTACCCAGTGGTGCGCCTACGGTTCGGTTGGCTTTGAACCCTACGTTTTGCTCTGTTGGTGATACTGTGTTTGGTCCTGTTTGTGGCTCTATTTGGTGACGAGTCGATTCAGTCATGCGCTTTAGTGTAACGAAGCGAAAAGGGGAATGTGCTCAAATGATTACTATGGGAATCATGACTGAAGTATCACAGGCCTCTGCAGCTACCAATCCGCGACCATTAACGATTGTGCTTGTACTTGATGCCGCAGGTAATCGTGGCAATGGTACTTCAAATTCAGCATTGCAATGGGCTGCAGCATTAAAGCAGCAAGGACATCATGTTCGTCTTGTTGGTATTGGTGCACCAAACTATCCAGCACAAGAAAATCTGATTCCATTTGTTTCTTGGATTGCACGTAAGCAGCAAATGCATTTTGCGAAGCCATCTGATGCACTATTCCGTCGCGCATTTGAAGGTGCTGATGTAGTGCATTTGTATATGCCATTTAGCTTCTGCCGCCATGCCATGCGTGTGGCTCAGTCAATGGGCATTCCAGTAACAGCTGGCTACCATGTACAGCCAGAAAACATAACGTACTCCGCAGGTCCGCTGCGTCATATTCCTGGCATTGATTCGTTTATTTATCGTTTATTCCGCCATTGGATCTTTGACCACGTGAATGCAATTCATGTGCCAACACAGCTTGGTGCAACGCTATTGCGTAAGCACCATTATCATGAGCCGATTTACGTTATTTCCAATGGCTATGAACCACGTTTTACACCAAGTGTTAAGCCAGATTTCACTGCGCTTGCTGCAGCGACAGCTGCTCAAGAGTCCGACAGCGCAGTGCCAATTCCTACGCCGTTGAGCAATGAACTCACTAACGCGATGATTAATACGGCCAGCCTAATGGCTGCACAGGCAGCACCAGAAGCTGACTTGCCTTGGTCTCCAGAACATCCAATGCACATCATTGCATCTGGTCGTTTGACCAATGAGAAGAACCACACGATGCTCATCGAAGCAATCGCTCAGAGTCGTCACGCAGACTCGATTAAGCTCACGATTGCAGGCACCGGTCCACTGGCAAAGAAGCTGCGTAAGCAAGCTCAAACCTCACTGCCAATTCCAGCAGAAATAGGATTCCATAAGAATTCTGATATGCCAGCATTACTGCGTTCAGGTGATATTTTGGTACATCCATCTATTGCAGACCTCGAATCAATCTCCGTACTCGAAGGTATGGCATGTGGACTCGTGCCAATCATTGCAGATTCACCGCTAAGTGCCGCAGGCCAATTCTCGCTTGATGAGCACTGCTCATTCCCAGTCGACAGCGTCGAAACATTGACAGAACGCATCGATTGGTGGTTCGAGCATCCAACACAAATTGCTCAATGGAGTGGCATTTACGCCGCATATACCAAAGAGCATTATTCAGTAGCAGAATCCGTCAAGGAATTTGCCGACATGGAGTACAACGTCATTGCCTCTGCATAGTTGCATCCGACTTTGGAAGGTTGGAATTGACGTTCCTCAGGGCACTTAAGCCGTTCGGCCAAGCTCACGCCTGAGTAGCGTCAATCCCAACCTTTTTATATGCACGGATTGGCTGCTATACGGCAAATCCTCGCCGCAGAAGAGTCTTCGTGTGCAATTTCATCAGGTATGCGGTAGATCTGCACTTGAACGATACCTTTGCGTGCAATTTAGACGGGTAACCGAAAATTCTGCACTTAAAGCGTTGAAATCCTCAGTTTTTGATGCTTCGTGTGCCGTTTGAACGGATACCTGTCAGAACTGCACTTGAACGATACCTTTGTGTGCAATTCTGTCGGGTACCCGGCAAATCTGCACTTGAAGCTATGAAATTAAGGATTTTTACCCCTTCTCGTGCATTTCTACCAGGTATGCGACGGAATTGCACTCGAAGGTGGTCTTCGCGTGCTGTTTTACCGGGTAACCGACAATTCTGCACTTGAACAGCACTGAGCTAACAAGTATTGAGGTTTATGCCTAGCTTCTCGCATTTGCTGGCGTGATTCTTTCTACAATGAACGTCAGAAGAAGAAAGAAGCACTGTATGGTGGACAAATATACGAACGGATGTAATAGGTTCTATGGCAAGCGAACCGCAGGATTTACTGCAGGTAAGAGCGTAACGAGTGATCTGCCGCTTAAGGGCAAGCGGGAATTCCTGAACTGTACGGTTAGCTTGGAAGCACAGCCAAATAAAAACTTGAAGCCGCATGCTGTTGTGCGTGATCCAGAAGGCAAAGTCATTTTAGATGTTGGTGCTCGCTCATCATCGTTGTATCCAGAACTGAAGGATTTGGCTGGAGAAACCATTGCTTCGCTGCAGTGGAAGAGGGAAGTAGGATATTCTGACGATCCATACTTCTCGGTCACCATTCAAGAGCAGATGAGTTCAGCAAACCATCTCAAAACAATTCCACAGGTATTTCTTGACACAGAAACCACTGGTCTAAATCCATATGAAGATGAAATTCTGCAAGTTGGCATGATCGATGGTGATGGCAATGTGCTGTTTAGCAGGAAGTTCAAGCCACAACATGTGAAGGCATGGAGTGAAGCACAACGTATTCACCGTATTACAAAGCATGATGTTGCCAACTGTGGTCCAATTGAAGATTCGTTGGCTGAGATGCAGCAAATCCTCGATAGTGCAGAAGCTATTTACGCATTCAATGCACCATTTGATTTTGGATTCCTCGGCATGATTGGTCTTCATGCAGAAGAACATCGCACTCATGACACGATGCGCTTATATGCAAAGAAGTTCCACAACCGCCAGTACATCAAGCTCACTGTTGCTGCTCAAGAATCGGGCTATTATTACAAGCCTCATGATGCATTAGCTGATTGCCTTGCTACGTTGCAGGTTCAACGGCGAGTAGATGGTTTGGAATCACTGCGTCTTAAGCATCCAATTTCTCCAACCATGCAGCATAGTAAAGCAACACTTGTTGCAGGAGCAATGAAGGCAGAAGAAGCTATTGGTAATTCTGCTCACCTCAGTGGCCTGCAGAAGTATATGTTCCAACTGCACAAGGGCGCTCCACATCGTGCCCTGGCAGTTTGGACACTGTGTCTAGGAATCTTCGCCATTCTTGGCATTCTAGCCTCGTTTGGTGATGCAAGCACCGTGCCAGGAACACTGTTCGCAATCATCGTATTCCTAGTGCTCTTCGCTGTACTGCACTTCAAACTCAAGCGCGACGCAGCATTCGAAGATCCAGAATCCCCAGAAGAGGCACTCGAATAATCGCCTTACGTGTGTGGATAGATAAATGAAAGCGCTCGCAATCAGAACAGCTGATAAGCGTATAAATCGCACAGATGGATGCGCGCGAACGAAAGGTGAGTATCCGCGAACGTAAGTGATGCAATAAAAAGGGTTTGGGATTATCCAATCTCGAGCGTTAGCTTGGCCGAACGGCCTTGAGTGTCTCGAGGTTGGATAATCCCAAACCCGCCCACGTTGCAGAATGCGAAGTATGGAGTAGGGCTCACAGCAGAGCGATGAGCGCATCCACCTGCTCATCAGTAGTTGCCCAGCTTGTGCAAATCCTCAGTACGACGTGATCCTTATCCAGTCGCTCAATAAAGCTCAGTCGTACTTGCTTGATCAGTGCATCAGCCTGCTCATTCGTCACCGTAATCATGATCTGATTGGTTGGTGAATCAAACGTCAGCGTATAGCCCTTGCTCAGCAGTGCAGTGCGAATACGTTCTGCTGCATCATCGGCATGCTTGGCCAGCCTGAAGTAGAGGTTATCGGTAAACAACGTATCGAACTGCAGACCGAGCAAGAAGCCTTTGGCAAGTAGTGCGCCATGCTGCTTAATGAGTGTTAAGAAATGGCTTGGCGTATTGTGCTTCGTAAATACAACGGCTTCGCCAAACAGTGCACCTTGTTTCGTGCCACCAATCGTAAATACATCGGCGATCATGGCCATATCGGCTAACGTCATATCGCATTCAGAGGATTCGAGTGCATAGCCGAGACGAGCACCATCGACATAAAGTGGCATGCCATGGTCATGTGCAACCTGAGCTAAAGCAGCAAGTTCATCACGTGAATACACAGTGCCGTATTCCGTAGATTGCGATACATACACCGAGCCTGGATACACCATGTGCGTATGGTTAGCATCGCCTTCGAACTGGCTGCAATAATCGTCAACGTCAGCGGCAACCAGCTTTCCGTTCTTACCTGGGATAGTAAGAACCTTATGGCCAGTAGCTTCTACGGCACCAGCTTCGTGCACATTAATATGGCCGCTATCGGCACAGACAATACCGGCATAAGCTGGCGTAATCGTATCCAGTACCGTGGCATTGGTCTGTGTGCCACCAGTTAAGAACCAAACATCAGCCTCTGGATTCTGACAAGCTTGGCGAATCTTCTCAGTTGCCATCTGGCAGTATTGATCCGATCCATAACCAGGATGCTGTTCAGCAGCAATGTGCTGTAAACGATCAAGAATTTGTGGAGCAGCAGCGCTCGAATAGTCATTTTCAAAAGACAACATGGTGTAAATCCTACAGTCGTATGAACAGAAATAACAAAGAATGAAAAACGGTACTGAAGCGGTGAACTTCAGTACCGTAGGAACGCAACGTCAGTGGTGAGTAGACGTGCCCTTGTTATCAACGCTCTTGGAGAGTGGATGCTCACGAATGAACAGCGTCAAGATCGTTGCGAACGCAAGCATTGGCACGAACACACGGAAGATTGGCGTCAGTGCCTGTGCGTAATCCTGAGCAACAATCGTGTGCAGTGCGGCAGGCAACTTGTTGAGCATCTGTGGCGTCATATCGTTCAGGTTGACGTGCACGCCAGCTGGAACGCTCGACGAAACCTGTGAAACCAGACGCGACGTGAAGACGCTGCCGACTACTGCGGTGCCGAGCGTCATGCCAATCTGGCGGAAGAAGTTGTTGGAAGCTGTTGCTGTACCAACGATGCGGTGAGGGAACTCGTTCTGCACAATCAGCACGAGGATCTGCGTGCCCAAGCCTTGACCGAAGCCAATGATGAAGAAGTAGAACATGAGCAGCATAATTGGCGTGCTGACACCGATGCTGGCAAGCAGCACATAGCCGCCCGTCAACACAGCGCACATGGCGATTGGCATCCACTTGTAACGGCCCGTGATGGTGGCGAGGAAACCGGTGACTGTTGATGTGATCAGAGCACCGGCCATCATTGGAGTCATCATAAGGCCTGCAATAGTAGGCGACTTATCGTCAACAATCTGCAGGAACGTTGGCAGATAATTCATGGCACCAGACATCGCGCCGTACACGAGCATGCCGGCAATCGTAACGAGCACAAAGTTACGGTTGGCAAACAAGCGCAGTGGAATAATTGGTTCGTCGGCCTTGTGCTCGGCGTAGACGAACAGGCCTGCGGCGACAAGAGCGAGAATAAACAGGCAGATAATTTCCCAAGAATCCCAAGCGTAGGTGTTGCCACCCCACGATGCGGCGAGGACGATCGAGACCGTGAAAATGGTGGCGAATGCCAGACCCCAGTAATCAACGGTGTGAGTCTTGTCGGTGTGCGCATCGTGACGTAGGAAGATGCCGGTCAGAATAATAGCGATAACGTCCAGTGGAATCGTGCACCAGAAGATCATGCGCCAACCGAAGTCCTGCACAATCCAACCACCCAGCACAGGGCCGAGAATTGTAGAGACGGCGAACACAGCGCCAATAGCACCCATGTACTTACCACGGGCACGAGCGGAAACGACATCAGCCAAAATTGCCTGCGACAGAATAATGACGCCGCCACCGCCGAGGCCAGAAATACCGCGGCCCGTCAGCAGCAGGGCCATATTTGGTGCGAGTGCGCAAATAATCTTGCCGAGTGCATAGAGGCCCATAGCAACAAGCACCAGATACTTACGACCAATGCGATCGCCGAGGCGGCCGTACAGTGGCATAACCACAGTGCTCGTCAGAATATACATGGTGGAAACCCACTGCATGATTTCAACGCCGCCCAAATCACCAACAATGGTTGGTAGGGCAGTAGCAGCAATGGTTTCTGACAGCGAGCCAACGAACATGGCCAAGGCCAGTGCAATGAAGACGAGTGCGAGCTTGGCACCATGCATTGCGCCATCATGTGGTGGCGTCGTCGGTTGTGCGGTTTTATGATGAGCCGATTTATGTACGGCTTGAGAAGCGGTTGTGGAGGCAGAGCCGTCTACAGCTGCAGTAGAGGATTCTGAAGATGCGTTCATAGGGCACACTGTATGACGCAAACTTAAAGGTATGCGAACAGTGAAAAAGCCGCTCTACTGCCGTAGAAAACGGCGGAATAGAGCGGCTTATGAGGTCTTGTAAAGCGCCTTTGGAGACATGTGTGAGCGGAGTTTCCTGAGAATTTCGTCAGCAATCTGTTGGCAATTAGCTAGAGGCGTAGGCCGTCAGCTGGTGCTCAGTGCTCAGTGCTCAGTGCAGCGCGTTCGGAAATCAGTACTCAGAATTCTGCACGTGGCACTTAGTCGAGTGGAAGCTCCGGCGTCATCTCATCGAGCCAATCGCGAAGATCCTCTTCAGTGTTGGTTTCGGTGAAGCGACGGCCCTTGTGCCACAGCGCATTTGGAGCACTGCGGTGCAAACGATGACCATCGGAACCACGCGTTGACGAGCTCGACGTTACGAAGTTAGCAACGTGTACGCCTTCAAAATCCTGCGATTCAAGGAACGTGCGGATAATGCGTGGCGCAGTTTCCCACCATAATGGGTAACCAATGAACACGGTGCTGTATCCCGTCGTATCAATTGGCTGAGCCATAGCAGGACGCGTTGCCTCATTCGTTTTCTCAATGCTGGAGCGGCTTTCTGGATTCGTCCAATCCAGATCCTCTTTGGTATAAGGCACTGCAGGCTTGATCTCGACAAGATCAGCGCCAGTTATGCGAGCAAGCTTCTCAGCTACACGACGCGTATGCCCAGTCAGGCTAAAGTAAGCGACGAGTGTGTTGGCCATAAATAGTGGTCCTTTCAACGACTGCCACTTACTTTACCTGACTATTCACGACCGAAACAGGGCAAAGCCTGACAATCGTCCGAAGGAATATCGCTAAATCCCACATAAATGTTGGCATTCCATTGCACATGGGAGTCCTCAGGGTGCCAGCAAGTAGTGCGGAGCGGAATACCTCCTTCAACGGTGGTGTCATCAAAGTATTCGGTGCAATTGCCATCGCAAGCGCGCGGATATGTGTCATCAAAAATGTCGCTGTTGATGGTGTTTATATTGCTGAGAGTATTGCTATCGTCTTGAGTTTCGTCGTACTGTTCGCCCTGTACTTCGTTGTACGGTTCGTTGACGTACGGATCGTTGGTGTACTGGTCACAGTCGTCGTAAGCGTCGTTGCGTACGGCAGGACTGTTGTCACAGATGAAGCTGTTATGCTCTACGATCGCGGTTCCTGTTGCACGGTCAAGCCGGAGCGGATCGCAATCTTCCACTAATACAAACGTATTGTGATGGATCCAAGCATCAGGATTTTTTGGAATATCAATAGCGCCCATATGATCGCCAACGGCAGTGTTATAGGCGAATTCAGAGTGCACGGCTTTGTCTTCGCAGAACATCACTGTGCCGCCTGAGTTACCGCATGAGTAGTTGTAGCGGTAGAGCGTGCCATCGCCGAAATCAGCATCCCAGGCTTGCCCGTCGCCATTGCCGCAGTCTGCATTTAAGGTGTCATAGGCTTCGTTGTATTCGAATAATGCGTTCTTGCATCGCCATGGCCAAATTGCAGCGGCAACACGATCATTCGTTGTTTCGCAATACAAATCCGAACGAATATACTGTGCTGCTCGTCGCGATACATTGTGGTCCACATACGGCTTCAGCGCATACATAACTGTTATGGCATCACCGCCCGCATCTTCCACAATATTGTGATCAATGCGCACATTCGTAGCACCATATTGTTGCAGCACAGCATCGGCAATAGAGCCGTCGCCATAGTTGAATGTATTCGTCCAATGACCCTGTGCATCGCGCTTGCCTCGATCAATAACATTGAGCCAAGCCGTGTAGCCGACGGCAATACCCCAACGGCGCGTGCGCTGCACAAAGCATTCAGTAATACGAATGTCATTGAATCGGGAAACAGGAACTTCAGCAGGCAGCTTGGTCAGAGCGCCAGTTTTAGTAACGGTTGCAGTGCCAGCTTTGGTACCAGCTTTTGTACCAGCTTTAACACCATTCCGTCCGCTACGATTCACCGCTCCATCGCGCAATTGCGTTGGCATATGCGCAAGAATCTGAATACCGCCATTGGCCATGTGCTTGTTATAAATATTGCCTTCCACATCATGAATATTGAGTTGCTGTAACACAATGTGATTCACGGTGCCAGCATCTTGTGCAATCACAGCCACACCGGTGCGATCCATAGCCGCAAGACTATTGAAGGCGCATCCTTGAGCATCAAGTCCGTTGTCATCTTCAATGCGACGATTTGTAATTTCAAGATTGCTGACCTCTACATAAGACATATCCATCAGCAGCAGTGCCGTAGAAACAGGACCTGAATTCTTGTGTGGCGCACCGCCAATAGGAGCGCCGTAGTCTTGCTGCCAGACGCCATAACCGTTGACGGCAATACAAGGTAATGGCAATGATTCATCGCCATAGCAGCTAATGCGAATTGGATGGCCCTCTGAGCCAGAGCCATGAAGATGGAGGAACTCGTTTTCGAACACTGATCCGCGCTGTAGCAGCACTGCATCATCAGGCCCGAGTGTGAGCTCGTTTATACGTAACAGACTAGAAAAGGGCGTTTGTTCTGAGAGCCCATCTGCAGCGCCATTGCTGCGCGTATTCGCAACGTAATAGATGGTCATGCTGTTTATTGTAATGTACGTTTACGAATAAGCGTATTACCAATGAATTAACTGAGGAAATACACTCAAAAATCGTTGATATTACAAGCGACACACTATATTGTAAACTAAGTTGACATAAAGTTTCACAATTTCTACACTTGTCATAGTTACCACAACGATGTGGTAGCAATTCACGAGGAGAAAAGCACATGGTTTCACTGAACAAGCGCATCTTCGCAAGTGTGGCCGCAGTAGCAGCCCTATCTATGGGGTTAGCCGGTTGTGGCTCTTCTGGATCTGACAGTAATGCTTCGTCTGATCCAAACGAAAAGGTCGAGATCACGTACATGCATCGTCTTCCAGACAATGCGGGCATGACCACGGTCGATTCCATCGTTAAGCAGTGGAATAAAGAACATCCAAATATTCACGTCAAGGCCACGAAGTTCAACGGCAACGCCTCTGACATGATCAAGAAGCTCGAAACTGACGTCAAGTCGGGCAATGCTCCAGATCTCGCTCAGGTTGGCTACTCCGAGCTGCCAGAGGTCTACACGAAGGGCATGCTCGAGGACGTCACGCAGTACGCCGAGCAGTATAAGAGTGACTTCGCATCCGGCCCATTCAACCTGATGCAGGTTGGTGGCAAGTACTACGGCCTGCCACAGGATACGGGCCCACTCGTTTACTTCTACAACAAGAAGGCATTCGACGATCTCGGTATTAGCGTGCCAAAGACGCAGTCTGAGCTGCTCGATGCAGCAAAGAAGGCTGCTGCTGCAGGCAAGTACATTATGTCGTTCCAGGCTGATGAAGCCGGCAACATGCTGACTGGTCTGGCTGGCGCTTCGGGCGAGTGGTACACGATTAAGGATGACGCTTGGGTTGTGAACACGATGACCAAGGGCTCCAAGTCGGTCGCTAAGGTCTTCCAGGATCTGCTCGATTCGAAGGCTGTTGCAACGAACCCACGTTGGGATCCTTCGTTCGATGCTTCACTGCAGAAGGAACAGCTTATCGGCACCGTTGGTGCAGCATGGGAAGCTCCACTGCTCATGCAGTCCATTGGTGAATCCGGCAAGGGCAACTGGGCAGTCGCTCAGCTCGGCGATTGGTTCGACAACGCTGGCAAGACTGGCCCTGACGGTGGTTCCGGTGTAGCCGTGCTCAAGGGTTGCAAGCATAGCAAGGAAGCTATGGAGTTCCTCGACTGGTTCAACACTCAGGTCGACGCACTGATCAGCCAGGGCCTTGTCGTCGCAGCCAACAGCAAGGATGCCAAGACTCCTGAAGAATGGAAGACCTACTACGACGGTCAGGACATTATGCAGGAGTTCATCAAGGCCAACGAGAACATGGGTCAGTTCACCTACATCCCAGGCTTCTCGGCAGTTGCTACGGCAATGACCGATGCTGCATCGAAGGCTTCGACCGGATCGCAGAGCATGCTCAGCATTTTCGAAGCTGCTCAATCAACGTCGATTGACACGCTCAAGGATTACGGCCTCTCGATCGCAGAGTAAATCCACACTGCAGTAGTTGCACAGTACTGCAGCTTCGTGAGCCTCATTTCACGACATTCGTTCCCTGTGCACCCTCGGAATCGGTAAGGCTGGAGCACCCCAGACTTCTCTCCAGCCTTACTGGTTTCACTCCCACGATTTGACTACTTTTTCGGGGCTACACAAGGTGGCTTAGCCTCGCTATACCCAAAATCAAGTCTTATGACCCCTGCTCATAGCCGAACCAACGTGGCATATACACAGCAGAAAGGTTGATCCCATGTCAGCTACAACACAAACCGCGGTAAAGAGGCGCGGCTCATCTACGAAGCGGTCGAAAGCCTTCCGGCGCGAGGAGCGTACTGGCTGGGCATTTATGGCACCGTTCTGCATCCTCTTCCTAGTCGTTTTCGTCATCCCAATTATTTGGGCAATTTATCAAAGCTTCTTCCAGCAGGTTGCCACAGGCGGTGGTGCATACGGCGGCGGCTCTCTGGAAAATAAGTTCGTCGGTTTCGCGAATTTCCAGTATGTAGTGACGTCGAGTGCGTTCTGGCAAGGCATCGGCCGCGTCCTGATTTATACCGTTATTCAGGTGCCGCTGATGATTATTGTTGCGTTGGCCTTGGCTATGCTGCTCGACTCACTGATCGTCAAACATGTGTCTGGTTTTAGGCTTCTTTATTTCTTGCCATACGCAATTCCAGGCGTCGTTGCTTCGATCATCTGGGTCTTCCTGTACAACGATCAAATCTCACCAATTGTTAAATTCCTCGAGATGTTCGGCGTACATCCAGACTTCTTCGCCAGCAACGCAGTTATCGCCTCTATGGCCAACATCACGACTTGGACGTTCACGGGCTATAACATGCTGATCTTCCTGGCAGCACTGCAGGCCATTCCTCACGAGCTCTATGAAGCAGCACGCATCGATGGCGCTAACGGTTGGCAAATTGCTTGGCGTATCAAGCTGCCAAACGTGCGCGGTGCTGCACTGCTCGCCATGCTGCTCTCGATTGTTGGCACGATCCAGCTGTTCAACGAGCCACAGGTTATGCAAACGGCCGATCCAAGTATTTCTGATTCGTTCACACCAATGATGATGGCCCTGAACACTTCGCGTGGATCGCTGACACCAAAGGGTGACGGCCCAGCTTCGGCAATCGCCATTGTTATGGCACTGATCGCAGGTTTGCTTGCAGCAGCCTACGCCATTGTGGAAAGGAAGGTGAACGAATCATGACCTCGGAACTCGCATCAGTAGACCGTCGTCTTATTCGTGCCCAGCAGCGCAAAGCCGATAAGATGCGCGAAAAGGCCGCTAATGATTTGCCACCATCGCTGCAGCCAAAGAAGCCAGTCAAAGTCCTGACGATTATTGTGCTCGTCCTTGCAGCAATTTACTTCATGTTCCCAATTTATTGGGCACTGATTGCATCGACGAAGTCACCATCGCAGCTCACCGATAGCAATGGCGTATGGTTCGCTGTTGGTCTCGATAAGTTGCCAGATGCAATTGCTGCAAACTATGCAACACTGCTTGGCTGGACCAAGGGCTACTTCTGGCGCTGGGTGCTGAACTCGCTGATCTACTCCGGTGTTTCTGCCATTATCGGCACGGTTGTTGCTGTTATGGCTGGTTATGCAACAGCTAAGTTCCAGTTCCGCGGCAAGGGCGTTGCCATTGGCATTGTTATGGGATCCATGCTGATGCCAGCAGCACTGCTGACCATTCCTCAGTACTCGATTTTCAACGCCATCGGTATGGATAACACGATGCTCTCGGTTATCATCCCGTGCTGCGTATCGCCATTCGGCTTCTTCCTGGGCAGTGTCTATGCACAGAACTCTGTGCCAGATGAGCTGCTCGAAGCTGCGCGTATTGATGGTGCAGGGGAAGCACGAATCTTCTTTACGATTGTGCTGCGCATTCTGGCTCCAGCAATGGTCACGATTTTCCTGTTCCTGTTCGTGGCCACCTGGAACAACTTCCTGCTGCCATTGATGATGCTGTCGAGCACCGATCTGCAACCAGTGACACTGGGCCTGTATGGCATGGTTTCGCTTGCAACATTCACCGATCGTGGTGCTCTGATGATGGGCGCACTACTTGGCGTGCTGCCAGTAATTGTGCTGTTCCTGTTCTTGCAGCGCTACTGGAAGGCCGGACTGGCCGCAGGTGCTGTCAAGGGCTGACAGCACACAACAAGCACGGAGTTGCACTGCTGGCCTCTTGCCGCACATAAGCCAGTTGCAACTGCAATATCTACACAGAGTTACGTTGTGGCTTCCAACGGCGAAGCTGCCATGGAAGCCACAACAGAACTCAATACATCTTTGAAACCCCTCTGTTGAAGAAAGAGAACGAAATGACGACGCAAGGACGATTCACCCTGCCAAGCGAAGAAAACTTTGCTGCACAGACCGCACGTCTCGCAGAACTGTGGGGCGCCGATGCTATTCGTAACTCGGACGGCACGCACCTTGATGAAGAAGTCAAAGCACTTGGCAAGCGTATCTATAGCGCGTATTTCCCAAGCCGAGCACACAACGAGTGGATCAGCCAGCATATGGACGAGACGCCACAGGTGTATTTGCTGACGCAACGCGTGCTGGCACAAGGTGATCCGATAAGCCCGGAAGACGTCACCATTGATCTGATGGCTTCGTTCTATGCAGAGCAGTTGCAGCCAAATTGGGATGCTGATCCAAAGCGCTACTGGGAAGTCGTCGATCGTACAACAGGTGATGTTGTTGATCCAGCAGTCTGGGACTTCAATAAGGATGCAGGAACTGTAACCGTGCATAACGCAGCATTTATGCATGAATATACAGTGTCGTTCTTGGCCTACATTATTTGGGATCCCGTCGAAATGTACAACCATTTGACGAACGACTGGGGTGACAAAGAGCACGAAATCCCATTCGATATTTATCACGAGCGCACACGCGAATTCGTCATGAATACGTTTCGCCAGTGGCTGCTCGACAATCCAGAAACCGATGTCGTTCGTTTCACAACGTTCTTCTACCAGTTCACGCTGCTGTTCGATCAGAAGCATCGCGAGAAGGTTGTCGACTGGTTCGGCAGCGGTTGCGCAGTAAGCCCACAGGCTCTGGATGATTTCGAGAAGGTCTACGGATACCGTCTGCGTCCAGAAGATTTCGTGGATGGCGGTTGCTACAACTCGGCCTGGCGCGTACCTCGTCAAGCACAGCGCGACTGGATTGACTTCCTCTCAACATTCGTGCGCCGCAACGTCAAGAAGATGGTTGATATGACGCACGAGGCAGGCAAAGAAGCCATGATGTTCCTCGGCGATCAGTGGATCGGCACCGAACCATATAAGGAAGGCTTCGGCGATCTTGGTCTTGATGCTGTTGTCGGTTCGATTGGCGACGGTACGACCACGCGCATGATTAGCGATATTCCTGGTGTTAAGTACACCGAAGGTCGCTTCCTGCCATACTTCTTCCCAGATACGTTCTATGAGGGCAATGATCCAAGCATTGAAGCATGGGATAACTGGCGTAAGGCAAGGCGTGCAATTCTGCGCAGCCCAGTAGCTCGTATGGGTTATGGCGGCTACCTGTCGCTGGCTGCAAAGTTCCCAAAGTTCGTAGATGCAGTCACACAAATTGCTGATCAGTTCCGTGAGCTGCACGACAAGACGGATGGCAAGGGAGCAGAAGGCAAGCTCAATGTGGCTGTGCTCAATTGCTGGGGTCGTATGCGCTCGTGGATGGCATACACCGTGGCACATGCTCTGCCAAACCAGCAGACAGCACAGTATTACGGCATTCTTGAAGCACTGTCGGGCATGCGTGTCAACGTACGCTTCATTAGCTTCGATGATGTGCTCGAACACGGCATCGACGACGATCTCGATGTCATTATTACGGGCGGCCCAGTGGATACGGCCTTCTCGGGCGGTGACGTGTGGAATGATCCAAAGCTTGTCGCAACTATTCGCGCCTGGGTACGCGATGGCGGTGGCTTAATCGGCGTGGGCGAACCAGCAGCAGTAGCCCGTCGTGGCGATCGCTTCATGCAGATTGCCGACATTTTCGGTGTTGATGAAGAGCGCTTCCAGACGCTGTCGGTGGATAAGTACTTCCCAGCAGTAACTACAAAGCACTTCATTACTGATGATGTGCCAGCAGGGGAGTCGATTGACTTCGGTGAACCAATTGAGAACACATACCCGCTGAACGAACAGGTCACGTTGTTGAGTGCTAAGCACGGCATGGTGCAGCTCGCTACCAACGATTATGGCGAAGGTCGCGGCATTTATGTGTCTGGCCTGCCATACTCGGCAGCCAATGCACGACTGCTCGAACGTGCACTGTTCTATGCAAGCCATCGCGAAGACGATTACGCAGCATTCAGCTCCACTAACCCAGAGTGCGAAGTGGCTTGCTTCCCAGAAACCGGCTGGTACTGCGTTATTAACAACACTGATCGCGAGCAGAGCACCGTCGTCACGCTGTCCGATGGCACCACGCGTGAATTCGCGCTGGCAGCCAGCGGTATTGCATGGCAGCAACTCTAAATTTCGGTTGACTATTGGAAGGAGATGCTATGGCCAGCCCAGCCATGCAAGCAGCCTCGCTGTTCCAACTCGACGGGCATATCCAGTCAGTTGAGCCCTATGGCGACGGACACATCAACACCACGTATCTGATCACCACCGATCAAGCACGCTACATTCTGCAGCACATGAATACACATGTGTTCCCAGATACGCGTGCACTGATGCGCAATATTGAACTCGTCACTCAGTTCCTGCGCGATCGCGGCCAGGAGACGCTTGACCTCGTGCCAACGCAAGAAGGTACAAGCTATGCCGAGCTCAACGGTCACCCATGGCGCGTGTACCGCTTCATCGAAGGTACGCGTTCCTACAATCTGACCGATGATCCCGCAATTTTCGGCGCAACAGGAGAGGCCTTTGGTAAGTTCCAGCGTGATCTCGCCGAGTTCGACGCCAGCCAATTAACCGAAACTATTTCTGACTTCCATAACACACCAAAGCGTTTTGCCGACTTCAAACAGTCCGTAGAACTCGACCGTGCTGGTCGTGCCGCTCAAGTGCAATCAGAAATTGAGTTCTACTTAAGTCGCGAAGCCGACGCTCCGATTATTGTGGACGCGCTCGCCGAAGGTACCGTGCCGTTACGTGTGACTCATAACGACACGAAGCTCAACAACATTTTGATGGACGCCGAGACCGGTGCAGCCCGCGCTGTTATCGATCTTGACACCGTTATGCCAGGCAGTATGCTCTACGATTTCGGTGATTCGATCCGCTTTGGTGCGTCCACGGCTCTTGAAGACGAGCCTGACGTCAGCAAAGTTGCATTTAGCCCGCTGCTGTTCACTGCATATGCTCAAGGATTTCTGAAACCACTTCGCAATAGTGTGACACCTGCCGAAGTGGAACTGTTCGCTCGAGGCGCTCGCATGATGACGTTCGAATGCGGTATGCGATTCCTTGCGGACTACTTAGACGGCGATACCTATTTCGCCACGAAGTATCCAGAGCACAACTTGGTACGTGCGCATACGCAAATTGCATTACTTGCCGATATGGAACGACACCAGGCATTTATGCAAGACACCGTTGCTCAGATTGTCAATCAAAGGATGTGACAAGATGATCCAGCACAACGAATCAGTAAGCGCCAGCATTGACGCATTCATAACCTATGCGCGTCAGCACCTCTATCTCGATGCATCCGATGAAGACTACACGCGTAATCGCCTCATCGAACTCATCGGCTTCTCTGGCTATATCCCATCATCTGCACGTACAGCAGACATGGGTGATGCGAGTACTCCCGCACGTAAGGCAGGCACAGCGTACCCTGCATCTTCCGCACATAAGGTAGATGCAACGAATAATGTATTTCCCGCACGTAAGGAAGATGCACAGAAGCCTAGTGATAGTGCAGTTGCTTGTAAGCATGGGGCACAGTGCCATAGTGATGCTGGTAATGATGTTGATGCGTTGCTGCGCAATGCCATTACGTCAATTCGTTGTGCTGGATTAGCGGAACATTATGACGATGCGGCGCTCGCTGATGCATTGTTGAACACTGTAAGCCCTGTGCCATCGCGTGTGCAGCAGCTGTTTGCTGAACAAGAGCAGCAGCATTCTGCTATGGAGGCCATGCATTGGTTGTATGACTTCGGTTTACACAACGGTTATGTGCATGGTGGCCAGTTGGCGAAGAATCCTCGCTTTGGATCGCATGGGCTGATTGTGACAATTAATGCCGCAAAGCCTGAATTCAAAACAATGGCTAGTGCCGGTCAAGGCAATAGTGTGCAAGGTGGATATCCCGCATGCACGATTTGCCATGCCAATGAAGGCTTTGCTGCACGCAATAAGCGCACGCTGCGCACGATTCCTGTTGAGCTCGATGGTGAACCATGGTTCTGGCAGTACTCGCCATATGGGTATTTCCATGAGCATGGTATTTGCGTCAATATGCAGCACACGCCAATGCATGTTGATCGTTCAACGTTCAGAAAGCTGCTTGATTTTGTTGATCGATTCCCAGATTTCTTCTTGGGATGCAATGCAGCATTGCCTCGTATTGGCGGCTCCGTACTTGCGCATGACCATTACCAAGGTGGCGGCGAACAGATGCCAATGCACCATGCGGCAGCAGTTCATGAACGTGCATCAGCCGTTGATTCGCGAGTCTCGATTGCTGTACTGGATTGGCCTGGAACGGCTATGCGATTGACCTCAACGGATCGTGATGCACTCGTTGCTATTGCTGATCGTATTCGTTTGGCTTGGGAACAGTATGATAACGCAGCCCTGCATATTGCAAGCCATGATGCACAGGGCAATCGTCAATCCGCTGTCTCGCCAACGGTAATCGCCACCGATCATGGGTATGAACTGAGTTTGATTCTGCGTAATAACGCGGTTTCTGAGGAACATCCGCAAGGCATTTTCCATGCACATGAAGAGTTCTGGCCAATTAAGCAAGAGCCAATTGGCTTAATTGAGGCACAAGGATTATTCGTGTTGCCAGGCCGACTTATTACGCAACTTGGTGAACTGGAACAAGCGCTGTGTCAAGGTGCAGCACTACCACAGCATTTGGCTGAATTCCATATGGTTTTTGAAGAAACACAACAACTCCTTCAGGGTGCAACTGATGAGCAATCGGTGCGCGTTGCCATGCGTGACGAGCTCGGTTCCATCTGCACACGCATTCTGCGCAACACAGCCGTGTTCCCAGATGTGCGTGAAACTGAGGCGTTCCTACAACAAGCGGAGGTGTAATGATGCAATCACAGCAATACAACTCAGCAGCAAACGCAAACCCTACGCAGCGCTACATGATTGGCGTTGATGTTGGCGGCACCAAAATAGAAGCCGTATTACTTGACGACGCGGCACAAGTGCTGGCCATAGCACGCGTGCCTGCACGCAGGGGAGCGGATCTTGTTGTAGAAGATATTGCAACATTGGCACGCACCGTTGGCGCCGATCACTGGGACGACGTTGCGCAAGTGGGCATCGGTATTCCAGGACAAGTCGACTGGAAAACCGGTCAGGTCGGACACGTTGTCAACTTAGACATTGTTGAACTTGATTTAGCCGACCAAGTCAGCGCACAACTTGGCGGCATTCCAGTGCACGTAGAAAACGATGTGAACGCTGCAGCAGTTGGAGCGGCGGCAGTTTTGCACGAGGATGAAGAAGCCATTGCTTTCTTGAACCTCGGCACGGGACTGGCTGTTGGACTTATTAATAACGGTCGTATTATGCACGGCGCAAGCGGATCAGCTGGAGAAATTGGCCATATTCCAATCGATCCAAACCGCTTCGAATGCCCATGCGGTCAGCGTGGCTGCCTTGAAACAGTGTGCTCGGGATCGGCTGTAGCACAACTGTGGCCAACCGACGATGGCCGACCACCAATGCCAGACCTGATTGCGCGTGCTCGAGCAGGAGAACCTGCAGCACAACGCGTACTCGCCAAAGTAAAGCATGCTTTGGGCGATGCGGTACAAATTGTGGCCCAAGCCGTTGATCCGAACACGATTATTGTGGGCGGTGGCATGGCACGAACGGGTCAACCATTACTTGACGCCATGAGTGAGGAATTAAGTGCGCGTGCGGCGAATTGTGCATTCCTCGAAAGTCTGCAGTTACCAGCGCGACTGAAGCTCGCACCTGCAGACGAACCAACTGGTGCCATAGGAGCAGCACTGGCTGCTCGAGTCTAGAAAGGAGAAGTACAGTAAGCAGAGTTGCTTAATCCTGTGCAAGGTCAACAACCAAGTTGGGCGTACACCTCGGTGATGAGATGTACGCCCAACTGCTGTTTGTAACGAAGTGTTGTATGAGTGCACTGTTTATGAGTGCGTTATGGCATTACTGCACTGCTGCATTAATACATTGCTGTATTAGTGCACAATATATGCGCGAACGGCTTCAATGGCGGCACCGCGCAAGCTGATATCGGCACCGAGCTGGCAGCGACGAATTACAGTGCGTGCATGGAACTGCGAACGAGCCATAGCGTCGAACTGTTCCTGCGCAGTCTCGAGGAACGTGGTGTTAATAATGTCGGCTGGGCCATACACGCATACATCGCTAATATCGAGCAAACCAATTGGCATAGCCAGCGCCGATGCGAATTGGCGGCCAGCATCAGCAACAATTTGCGTGCGCTGCTGAATCGAATCGAGATCGTGCAATTGCTCACGTAATGCACTTGCCGAGAGCAGCATCTCCATACAGCCACGCTTACCACAAGGGCAGAGTGGACCATTGACAGGATCAAGCGAAATATGGCCAATCTCACCAGCGGCATGATTATCGCCAATAACGGCTTCATCATTAATAAGCACCGCTGAGCCAATACCTTTGTCATTCTTAACGAACAGCAAATTAGGTCCAGCTTGGCCGAAATAGCGTTCAGCCGTCATAGCAGCAACCGAATCGTTCACCAGTGTTACTGGAATATGGAAACGGCTCTCCAGCAACGCTGCTAAATCAACGTTTTTCCAACCTAGCTGCGTTGACTCGAGCACAACGCCATCCTTGAGGGCACCAGGGCAGGCAACACCAATGCCGATAATGTCATGATCATCAGGCAGCTCAGCGCGCATTTGCTCAACGAGCTGCACAATCGCATCAAGGTTGACTTTGTTATCAGGGCCAAGCGTGACTTCCATGCGATGAGAAGGACGACCCAGAATGTCAGTCGCAGCACATTGAATGAGCTGATCTTGCGATAAATCAATGCTGATTGTGCGCGTGCGCGTGGTATCCAGCACTAACAGTGTGGCTGGCTTACCCTTACCGGAAGCGCTGCTTTCGGTGCCACCTTCTACAACAAGACCCTCATCAATCATGTCACTAATCACGTCAGAAACAGCAACACGACTCAATCCAGTTAAGCGACCGAGCTCAGCTCGCGAATACTGATGATCAGGGAAGAGCAATGAAAAAATAAGTGCACGATTCTTGCGACGAACATCCGAGGGACTGGCCTTCACTGCATTGCTCATCACAATTGGCAGTGACGCGCGTGGAGCTAGTGCGGACATAGATTCCCCTTTACCTAGAACGATAACGTACTTTTCATTATAGGGTATGACTATGTCTTAGGGTGTATCAAAACGCCGAAAAGTGGCGCTAATCTATTTATGTAAGTATTATTAACAAATAGAGCGAATGTAAGGCGATGGAGCCTTGGAATTCGCATAATACAAGCGCACTAACAACGACGTGAGTCTTGCGCAGCAGCCGCAGAAGCTGCATTGCATTGCATACCAATTGCATACGAAAGGACCGGCTATGACCGAAGTCATTATTGTCCAAAATGAGCACGAGGCTGCACAAATCTACGCCAACTGTGTGGCCCAGCTTATTGCACGCAAACCAGATGCAGTTTTAGGTTTGGCAACGGGTTCGAGCCCATTGGCTGCCTATGGTGCACTCGCTGAGCGTGTTCGCGAGCAGCAGCTCGATATGAGCCAAGTGCAAGGCTTTGCTCTGGATGAATATATCGGTTTGCCACTCGATCATCCAGAGTCGTATCACAGCACGATCCACCGCACGGTAACTGAGCCGCTCGGACTTGATCCTGCCAAGGTGCATGTGCCGGGGGATGTACTGCATGGCATGGCCTTGAATGATAACGGCGAAGCTATGGCTGCAGCCGGCCCTAACTATGACCAGATGATTGCCGATGCTGGTGGTATTGATGTGCAAATTCTTGGCATCGGTACCGACGGTCATGTTGGTTTTAATGAGCCAGGTTCAAGCTTGGTTAGTGGCACTCGTATTAAAACGCTTGCCGAGCAAACGCGTATCGATAACGCGCGCTTCTTCAATAACGATGTTGAACAAGTGCCAACGCATTGCATTACGCAGGGTATTGGCACCATTCTTAAAGCGCGCCATCTGATTCTGTTGGCATTCGGCGATGCCAAGGCTGAAGCGATTGAAGAAACCGTTGAACGTGGTGTCTCGTCGTTCTGCCCAGCATCGGCACTGCAAATGCATCCGCATGCCACGGTTATTGTTGACGAAGCCGCTGCTTCGAGGCTGCGTCACAAGGATTACTACCGCTATGCATTCGAGCACAAGCCAGCATGGCAGGGAATCTGAGGTGCATAATGACTGAGCAATATCAGGCAGAGTCACCGGCAGCAATTCTGGCACAGCGTCAACAGCTCGCCCAGGCTATTGATCACACCTTGCAAGAAGAGGCACAGCCGTTTGCCATAGTCAATGCGCGCAAAATCGATGCCAATGGCGTCACGGATCACGCATGGCTCGTCAGCGATGGTACTTCGATTACGGCTGTTGGCACACTGAACGAACAGGCGAGTGCTGAAACAACAGTGGAGCGCATGATCGCCGCCGATCACGAGCTTGCAGTCGCTATTGCAACAGCACATGTTCAGCCAGATCAGATTATTGATGCTCAGATGCGCATTATGACGCCTGGCTACATCGATATTCATGCGCATGGCTCATGGGGTAACTCGTTTGATGATGGTGATCAAGGCATTGTTATGGCCCGTGCAGGCCATATGGTGCATGGCACAACGCGCCAGGTACTGAGCCTGATTACGAATCCGCTCGACGTTATGTGCCGCAATCTGCAAACCGTGCACAGCGTAATGCAGCGCCGTGCTGATGTGCTTGGCTCGCATTTGGAAGGCCCATTCCTGGCGCTGTCGCGTAAGGGTGCGCATGATCCAAACTGCTTAATTGATTCCACGCCAGAAGCCGTGCAAAAGCTGCTCGACGCCGCGCAGGGGAGCCTGCGTCAGATCACTATTGCGCCAGAGTTACCACATGGCTTGCTTGCTATTTATCAGCTTGCTAATGCCGGTGTTGTGCCAGCCGTGGGCCACTGTGACGCCGATTATGCAACTGCTGTACGCGCATTCGACGCCGGCGCCCGCATTATGACGCACATGTTCGATGCTATGAACGGCATTCATCATCGCGAACCTGGGCCAATTCCTGCGGCCGTTGAAGATGAACGCGTTTCAATTGAGCTCATTAACGACGGCTTCCACGTGCAAAATCCTGTGATCCGCATGGGCTGGAATTTCGCGCCGCATCGCATCGTATTCGTCACTGACGCTATGGCTGCCACGGATTGCCCAGACGGCCAGTACAAGCTCGGCGAGCTCGACGTCAACGTTGTAGACGGTCATGCCCGACTTGTATCGAACGGTGCAATTGCCGGTTCGACATTGTTACTTGAGCATGCCGTGCAACGAGCCGTGCTTGAGCTTGGTTTCAACGCTGCGCATGCTGTGGAGGCGGCCACGCTCGCTCCTGCACGTGCGCTGGGCCTTGATAAGCCGAACAGTATTACGAAGCAGCCGCTGGGTTTGCTGCGTCCTTCATACGCTGCGGACGTGCTACTGCTGAATGCTGCCACGTGGCAGGTTGAACAAGTGTGGTGCGCGGGTCACTCCATACCGCGCGCCTAATAATCGCGGGCGCAAGCTGTTATGTGGTTGACTTGCGTCCGCGGGGTTCTACAGATCGGGCTGCAGAATATCTAACAATTGTTGGGTGTTCTGCAGTCCGTTTCTTTTTTCGAAATATTGATCTGCAGTAGTAGAGGATTTGTATTTCTGCTCTTGCGATCTGAAGAAAAGAACAACAACAGTGGGTTCACCATACTGTGTCTAGATACAACAAAACCCGCTTTAACAGCGGGTTTTCGATGGGGTGGATAACGCGGCTCGAACGCGCGACCTCCTGAACCACAATCAGGTGCTCTACCAACTGAGCTATATCCACCATGTGTTTCAAATCATTGCTGACTTGCGACAACAAACGATGACTATACACCACTTCTTGCGTACGTGTGTCATCGGCGTGTCGCGTACGGGGGTTTATTTCTCAGGTGTTCGATGGTTTAGCAATAAGTAGGGGGTATAGAGCAAAACCTGTTCATGTGAACATGAAATGTGCTCATTAGTGCGGAATCTCAAGAAAAATGATGCGTGTTGTTATTTGGCATATGGTTTGAAGTGGTTATACTAGGGGGTGTAGAGCAAAGGCGCATTACATAAAGGCTCACCATGTGGGTGAGGGAATTAATAAGTAGTAATACCGAAGTTGAGCTGTGAGGTAGCTCACAATAGAAGTGAAATAGCAATAATCGAACAGGTTATGTAATGCAACGCATCCACAGGTGGTGGTTAATCAATGTGTGCATGATGTGGATGCGATAGAAAAAGATAGTGATGGAGCGGATGAATGATGTAGCTGCACAACAGCAGCTAGCTAGCGTCAGTTGCTAGATATCAACTCAGGGGGACTGGTAGATCATAAACATCCCTCAAATAATTCAAGAGGTTTCTTATAGAGGCAATCGTGCGGCGGCAATTACCTCTTGAAGAAACTGCTACAGCAGAAGCTGATGAGAGACGAGGTTGGAAGGGCGCTATTTGAAGAATTGAATTATGTGAATGGTGAATTCAAATAGCGCGCTCCCCGAGGCAGGTAGTCCGAGGAGAGTAAGACGAGAGGGCGATCCGGAACATCCTAGACACTCCGGATCGCCCTCTTTTTATGCAACGAACTAATTTTTAGTAAGAACGACTAGTATTAACGATGACAATGACTGGTCATTACAGCAGCAATAGCGCTGCATAGAGCGGAAGGCATTATGGCACGCAGGCAAATTTCTCAGGCAACGCTCTCAGAACACAACCGTTCTCGTGTATTGCATTACCTATTCCGTAATGGCACTGTGTCACGCGCCAATATTGCAAAAGCTCTTGAATTAACGCCTGCAGCCATTACCAAAATTACTGCCAAGCTTCTTGAATCTGGTCTGATTGAAGAAACAGGCGATCTTGAAGGTAAGGATCGTCGCCGTTCAATTGGTATTCGTCTGAATACGCATGCATTCCATATTGCTAGCGTTAAATTCGCACGTACGCTTATTCGTATTGGTTTGTTTGATCTGGCTGGCAATGAACTCGAGATGTCAGAAATAACAGCTATCGATCACCGACAGATCCCAGAAGCGGTGGAATCAGTGCGTGCCAAGCTCAACGCCATGATTCGCGCCGATGCTCGTATTGCTGCAATCGGCATGGCAGTGCCAGGTCCATATCTACGTCGAACGGGTCGCACGGCTATGGTCTCGTCCATGCAGGAATGGCGTTCGGTGAACTTCATTGATGAGTTCTCGCATGCATTCCGTGTACCAGTCGTCATTGAACAGGACGCTCGTGCTGGCGCATTAGCCTTCCGTCTGTTTGATTCCGAGCATACGAACCGTCATCTTGCGTACTACCTGATCGGCGAAGGTGTTGGCCTCGGCGTTATTGATGGCGATGACACGATTAATGGCGAGCTCGGTGCTGCAACCGAAATTGGTCACGTCAGCATTGATTACGATGGTCCGCTGTGTGAATGCGGTAACCATGGTTGCCTCGAGTGCTATTGCTCAGCAGTTGCTATTCATAATGAAGTGAACAAGCTTGGTCTTATTGAGGATTCTGAGAATCTGACACATCGTGCTGTATGTGAAATGCTGTTCCACCTGGCATTCTCGGGTAATAGTGAGGCCATTGATTTAGTGCAGCGTATTGGTACGTATGTGGGCTATGGCGCTGTTTCGATTATTAATGCATTCAATCCTAAGCGCATTATGATCGGCGACATTGTGGCCGGTGGTGGTGATTTATTGCTATCCGCTGTACAGAAGGTAGTCAATGAACGTGTTCTACCGGAATTAGCTGCAGCCACAGAAATCCAAATAACTGGTCCAGAGAACGATGCAACCGCAAGAGGCGCCGCTGCAGTGGCCATAGAACAGCTACTTTCCAACCCTTCTGAGTTTGTGGACGTCCTGTAGTTTTTGAAACCAACGACTTGACGACACGCCGTTTCTTACGTTAATGCATTAACGGTGTTAATGTATGAATTAACTTAACGAAACCACACAAGGAGGTGCGGTCCATTGATGAACCAAGCTGAAACCCCACAGAACGCAGCAGATGCTACCCAAACTTCTACAGACTGCAAATGCGAAACTGCTGAGCACACGCCAAACGTGCTGGCTCTCGGCGAGCTGCTCTGGGACATGCTGCCATCGGGCAAGCGTGCTGGTGGTGCTCCAGTAAACTTCGCATACCACGCCATGAAGAACGGCACGAAGTCGACGGCAATTAGTGCAGTCGGCGAGGACGAGCTCGGTGATGAGCTGGTGTGCCGCGCAAAGAATGCTGGCATTCACACGATTGTGCAGCGCAACGCATGGCCAACCGGCACGGTGGAAGTGGCCCTCAAGGAAGGTATTCCTGAGTACACGATCGTGCGCGGCGTAGCTTGGGATCATCTGCTGTACACGAAGGAACTGATTAACGCTGTGCGCGAGGCAGATGCCATTTGCTACGGCACGCTCGCACTGCGTTCCCCAGAATCGCACGACACGATTGTTGAGCTGCTCAAGCAGTCCAAGGAAACGGCAATGCGCTTCTTCGATATCAACCTGCGTGGTGATCACTACTCGAAGGAACTGATTGAAGAGCTGCTGGGCTACGCAACCGTGTTCAAGATTAATGATGCTGAGCTGCTGTTGCTGCGCGATCTGTTCAACATTCGTAACGCTTCGGATGCTGAGGCTTGCAACTGGTTCATGAAGCAGTACGACCTTGACTACGTCATTCTGACGGCAGGTGCTTCGTTCTCGACGATCTTCTCGCGTTCGGGCGAGACTTCAACACTGAAGACCCCTCACGTTGAAGTTGCTGATACGGTCGGCGCAGGAGATTCGTTCTCGGGTACGTTCACAGCACGTACGCTGCTCGGCGACTCGCTTGCCGAAGCTCACGCTAAGGCAGTGAACACCGCAGCTTATGTCTGCACGCAGAATGGCGCCTGGCCTGCATACCCAACCGAGATCCCAAACTACTTGGCTGAGTAACACAAGACTTACCCTCGTGCAAACTTGCGTCAGCTTTTCCGTCCCTCTTGGCTGGCGCAAGTTTCTCCTCAACTTTTATCAATCAGTTCAGTTTCAGGTTCGGAACTGAACAACCACAACTGCATACTTCATTCCTATAACTTCATACTTCATTGTTGAACATCGATGAATACATCAAAGGAGATTGACATCATGAGTACAAGTTCGCAAGAGCCTGTAGCTGCCGCCTCATCGGCAAAGTCGAAGATGAGCCTGGCACGCATTGCACCAGTTATGCTGGCCTTCTTCGTTATGGGCTTCGTTGACCTCGTTGGTACGGCAACGAACTACGTGCAAGGCGAGTTCAGCCTTTCTAACGGAACGGCCAACTTGTTCACCACAATGGTGTTCTTCTGGTTCCTGATTCTGTCAGTGCCAACGGGCGTGCTCATGAACAAGATCGGTCGTCGTCGTACCGTTCTGATTTCTATTCTTGTCACGCTTGTGGCAATGGCACTGCCAATTATTGGCTACACGCTGTGCACTGGCGGTGTGCGACTCGGCTTCATCGTGGCTTCGTTCGCATTCCTCGGCATTGGTAACACGTTCATGCAGGTTTCGCTGAACCCATTGATGACTGTGTTTGTCACCGGTGACCGCCTCGCTTCCACACTGACGACTGGCCAGTTCGTCAAGGCTTTCGCTTCGCTGTTCGCACCATATATTGCTGCCTGGGGCTTTAGCCACCTGAACGGTATGTGGTGGATTCTGTTCGTCATCTACCTGATCGTCGGCATTATCTCTTACGTGTGGCTCGCATTCGATCGCATTGAAGAACCAGCTCCAGATAACGGTTCCACGACTATCGGTCGCTGCTTCAAGCTGCTGTTCTCGGATCGTATTGTGTTCCTGTGCTTCCTCGGTATTATGGCTCACGTTGGCGTTGATGTTGGTATTAATGCCCAGGCTCCACGTATTTTGATGGAGCACACCGATATCGCTCTGACCGTGGCAACTTCGGCAACGATGGTCTACTTCGTGGCTCGTATGGTCGGCTGCTTCGTTGGTAGCTTCGCACTGTCCCGCATCAGCAACAAGCTTGGCCTGCGTATTTGCGGTGTCATTATGGTGCTGTCCGCTCTGTCGTTCGCTATCTTCGCCATGTCGCCATCGAACCCTCCAGTTTGGCTGTTCTGGGTTGCAGTTGTGCTCGTCGGTTTCGGTAACTCGAACGTCTTCTCGCTGTTCCTGTCTCACGCTCTGATGTACCGTCCAGATCGCCAGAACGAGGTTTCTGGTCTGATGCTGATGGGCCTCATCGGTGGCGCAATCTTCCCTCCAATTATGGGTGCTGCAGCAGATGCCATGGGCCAGCTTGGTGCCGTGCTCGTTATGGCAGTCGGCTGCCTGTACGTGCTCGTTATGGGCTTCGCTTACCGCGCTCTGGAGCATCACAAGGCTTGAGAATCTCCCTCTTGGGTTTCTCAATAATTTCTGATTTCTGATCTATTTCTCATGACAGAACAGAATCCCATTGCTGATTCGTAACTCACACGAATAGCAATGGGATTCTTGTTTTTGCACACATAACAGGGTTACAGAAAGTGTCCTTATATATAGGGAACAGATAGAGGATTAGACAGGGGAGAGAACTCAGTAGTTCCTTGATCTTTTTGCGTACATATTTACGCACATAAGTCAGTTGATAAGACTCTGAATTTCTCCAACACAAAACTGTTGCCAATGTCCTGCGCATGCGTATACTAGTAATTCGTGTGTGCCAGCGGCGCATCTTATGTAACAGAAGCGCGCGTTGGGATATCCTTCAAGCCGTTTGAAGCACGGGCAGTAATGCTGCAGTGTTAGGTGAGGAGGCCATCGGGCCGGTGGACAGTGGCTTATTGTTTTTCTTTCTTGAGAGGCAACATGCGGGAATAACCGCGTGGCTGATTCAGTTGGGAACGGTAGCTGCAGTGCGGCGGCTCCACTAAAGAGAATAGAAACCACTGAATCGGAGAATTCAAGTTGCCTACTATTGAACAGCTTGTCCGTAAAGGACGCAAGGCAAAGCCAAAGAAGTCTAAGACTTTGGCTCTTAAGGGCAGCCCGCTGCGCCGCGGCGTTTGCACCCGTGTTTACACCACCACCCCAAAGAAGCCAAACTCGGCTCTGCGTAAGGTGGCTCGTGTTCGCCTGAGCTCCGGCGTCGAAGTGACCGCTTACATCCCAGGTGAGGGCCACAACCTGCAGGAGCACTCCATCGTGCTCGTGCGCGGCGGCCGTGTTAAGGATCTGCCAGGTGTGCGTTACCACATCGTTCGTGGCGCACTCGATACCCAGGGCGTTAAGGACCGTAAGCAGGGTCGTTCCCTGTATGGAGCAAAGAAGGCGAAGTAAGAGATATGTCACGCAAGGGACCCGCAAAGAAACACCAGCTGCTGCCGGATCCAATCTACGGTTCGACCGTGGTGGCACAGCTCATCAACAAGATTCTGCTTGACGGCAAGAAGTCGATCGCTGAGGACATCGTTTACTCGGCTCTCGATATGGTCAAGGAGAAGACGGATCAGGAACCAGTGGCCGTGCTGAAGCGCGCACTGGACAACATTCGTCCATCGCTCGAGGTTCGTTCCCGCCGCGTCGGTGGCGCAACCTACCAGGTGCCAGTCGAGGTTAAGCCAAACCGCGCAAACACTCTGTCGCTGCGCTGGCTGACCGACTTCTCGCGCGCTCGTCGTGAGAAGACGATGGCTGAGCGTCTCGCTAACGAGATTCTCGACGCATCCAACGGCCTGGGCGCTTCTGTGAAGCGTCGCGAGGACACCCACAAGATGGCTGAGGCTAACAAGGCCTTCGCTCACTACCGCTGGTAATTAACAGCGGGAAATTACTCGCACTAAAGAGCTAAGGATAAAGTAATGGCACAGGACGTGCTTACGGACCTCCACCAGGTTCGCAATATCGGCATCATGGCTCACATCGATGCTGGTAAGACCACTACTACCGAGCGTATTCTGTACTACACCGGTAAGAACTACAAGATCGGCGAAACGCACGATGGCGCTTCGACGATGGACTTCATGGCTCAGGAGCAGGAGCGCGGTATTACTATTCAGTCCGCTGCTACGACCTGCTTCTGGAACCGTCAGACCCACGATGTGGACGACAAGTACCAGATCAACATCATCGATACGCCAGGCCACGTGGACTTCACGGCTGAGGTCGAGCGTTCGCTGCGTGTGCTTGATGGCGCTGTCGCAGTGTTCGATGGTAAGGAAGGCGTGGAGCCACAGTCTGAGACCGTGTGGCGCCAGGCTGATAAGTACGGCGTTCCACGTATCTGCTTCATCAACAAGATGGATAAGCTCGGCGCTGACTTCTACTACTCGGTCGACACGATCAAGCAGAAGCTCGGTGCAACGCCACTCGTCGTCCAGCTGCCAATCGGCGCTGAGAACGAGTTCGCTGGCGTTGTGGATCTGATCCGCATGAAGGCATACGTCTGGAACGACGTCAAGGACGATATGGGTGCTCACTACGACACCGTCGAGATCCCAGAGGATCTCAAGGATCGTGCTGAGGAGTACCGTTCGCAGCTGCTTGATCAGGTTGCAGAATCTGACGAAGAGCTGCTCGAGAAGTACCTCGAGTCCGGTGAACTGACTGAGAACGAGATCCGCAACGGTATCCGTACTCTGACGATCACCCGCCAGGCATACCCAGTTCTGTGCGGTTCGGCATTCAAGGATAAGGGTGTTCAGCCAATGCTGGATGCTGTTGTCGATTACCTGCCATCCCCAGAGGACGTGCCTTCGATCAAGGGCTTCGACCCATCTGATGAGTCGATCGAAATCGATCGTAAGCCAACTATGGATGATCCATTCTCGGCACTCGTCTTCAAGATCTCGACCCACCCATTCTATGGCAAGCTCGTGTTCGTGCGCGTTTACTCCGGCGCTGTCAAGCCAGGCGACAACGTGCTCGATTCCACGAAGGGCAAGAAGGAACGCGTCGGCAAGATCTTCCAGATGCACGCTGACAAGGAGAACCCAGTCGAGTCCGCTGAAGCCGGCAACATCTACACGTTCGTCGGTCTGAAGAACGTGACCACGGGTGACACGCTGTGCGACGAAAAGCACCCAATCTCGCTTGAGTCCATGACGTTCCCAGATCCTGTGATCGAGGTGGCTGTGGAGCCAAAGACCAAGGCTGATCAGGAGAAGATGAGCCTTGCACTGGCTAAGCTGTCCGACGAGGATCCAACGTTCCAGGTCAAGACCGATGAAGAGTCCGGCCAGACGCTGATCTCCGGCATGGGCGAGCTGCAGCTCGACATCATCGTTGACCGTATGCGCCGTGAGTTCAAGGTGGATTGCAACGTTGGTAAGCCACAGGTGGCATACCGCGAGACGATCCGCAAGGCCGTCATGGGTCAGGAATACACGCACAAGAAGCAGACCGGTGGTTCCGGCCAGTTCGCAAAGGTTCTCATGAACTTCGAGCCACTCGATACCGAGGACGGCGAAGTTTACGAGTTCGCAAACGAGGTCACCGGCGGCCACATCACGAAGGAATTCATCCCTTCGATCGATGCTGGTGTGCAGGAAGCAATGGAATCCGGTATTCTCGCAGGCTTCCCTGTGGTTGGCGTCAAGGCTACCGTCGTCGACGGTCAGGTCCACGATGTCGATTCCTCGGAAATGGCCTTCAAGATCGCTGGCTCCATGGCCTTCAAGGAGGCTGCTCCAAAGGCAAAGCCTGTTATCCTCGAGCCAATCATGGCTGTCGAGGTCCGTACTCCAGAAGAGTACATGGGCGATGTCATGGGCGACCTCAACTCCCGCCGTGGTTCCATCCAGTCGATGAACGACGCTACCGGCGTTAAGGTCATCGACGCTAAGGTCCCACTGAGCGAAATGTTCGGCTACATTGGCGATCTGCGTTCCAAGACTCAGGGTCGTGCAATGTTCACGATGCAGATGGATTCCTACGCAGAGGTTCCAAAGGCAGTGGCCGACGAGATCATCAAGGCTCAGCGCGGCGAGTGATCACGTGCGTCGCCCCGCATAAGCCCTTTAGTCGGGGGTTTATGTGAATGTGTCTTCACAGACACATAGATGAAGTAGACAACGTCTCCAGTCAGCGCTACTATTCTGAAGCGCTGACTGGGTTCGGGCTCTTCAAGTGGCGACAACCCAGAAACCCAGTAATTATGTAGCAATAGCTTCAGGACTGCGCAAGCAGCGACGAAGCTCCAACTACACGAGAAACGTCCAGGAGGACAGAAACACATGGCAAAGGAAAAGTACGAGCGTACTAAGCCGCACGTTAACATTGGTACCATCGGCCACGTCGATCACGGTAAGACGACCCTGACCGCAGCCATCTCCAAGGTGCTCCACGAGGAATACCCTGACATCAACCCTGCATACGACTTCAACCAGATCGATGCCGCTCCAGAAGAGCAGCAGCGTGGTATCACGATCAACATTGCTCACATCGAGTACCAGACCGAGAAGCGTCACTACGCACACGTCGACTGCCCAGGCCACGCCGACTTCGTGAAGAACATGATCACCGGTGCTGCACAGATGGATGGCGCTATCCTCGTTGTGGCTGCTACCGACGGTCCTATGGCTCAGACCCGCGAGCACGTTCTGCTCGCTCGTCAGGTGGGCGTTCCAAAGATCCTCGTCGCTCTGAACAAGTGCGATATGGTCGAGGATGAGGAGCTCATCGAGCTCGTCGAAGAAGAGGTCCGCGACCTCCTCGACGAGAACGGCTTCGATCGTGACTGCCCAGTCGTGCACACTTCCGCTTACGGCGCTCTGCACGATGACGCTCCAGATCACGAGAAGTGGGTTGAGTCCGTCAAGGAACTCATGAACTACGTTGATGAGTACATCCCAACCCCAACGCACGATCTCGACAAGCCATTCTTGATGCCAATCGAGGATGTCTTCACGATCTCCGGTCGTGGTACGGTTGTCACCGGCCGTGTTGAGCGTGGCCGTCTGCCTATCAACACCGCTGTGGAAATCGTTGGTATTCGTCCAACCCAGTCCACCACCGTCACCTCCATCGAGACCTTCCACAAGCAGATGGATGAGTGCGAGGCTGGCGATAACACCGGTCTGCTGCTCCGCGGTCTTGGCCGTACGGATGTCGAGCGTGGCCAGGTCGTCGCAGCTCCAGGCTCCGTGACGCCTCACACCAAGTTCGAAGGCGAAGTCTACGTCCTGACGAAGGACGAAGGCGGCCGTCACTCGCCATTCTTCTCGAACTACCGTCCACAGTTCTACTTCCGCACCACCGACGTCACCGGCGTTATCACGCTGCCAGAAGGCGTCGAGATGGTCCAGCCTGGCGATCACGCAACCTTCTCGGTTGAGCTGATCCAGCCAATCGCTATGGAAGAGGGCCTGACCTTCGCAGTCCGCGAGGGTGGCCACACCGTCGGCTCGGGCCGTGTCACCAAGATCATTGCCTGATTTCATTCAGACAAGTCTGACACGCTAGAGTAGCGCTGTACAAAAGCTCCTGAACCCGTTTGGGTTTGGGAGCTTTTTGTTGTTCTACCGAACCGTTTCGAGATCTGGTTTTGAGATCTGTTCATTTGACCTGAATTGCTGATTCGATTCAGGTTTCGTTCTGTTCTGCTGCTGTTTTCTTGTAATACTCTTGATTTCTGAAAAGTGCCTCTTTCGCACTTCAATATTCCATAGGTTGATTGCTCTCTGATAAGAGTCTTGTGCGAGCCGAGTTGGTTTTATTAGAGTGAGTGGTAGCTGTTTATTACAGCGGCATTATTTCCAACGATGGAAATACATACAATGCATAACCACAACGCAGACGATAGCAAAGGAGCATCGCCACATGGTATATCGTATGATTTTTAACCAGACTGCATATTTCGGCAGGGGAGCGATTCAAAAAATTGCTGATGAAGCGCTGTCCCGAGGCTTTACCAAAGCATTTATTGTGACCGATCCAGTACTTGTTGAGAACGGCACCGTGAATCGTGTGACCGATGTACTTGATGCAGCTGGCATTCCATACACGATTTACGACGACGTTCAGCCAAACCCACCGGTGGAAAATATTCAGCATGGTGTTGAAGAGTTCAAGGCCTCTGGTGCTGATTTCTTAATTGGTCTTGGCGGCGGTAGCCCACAGGATACGTGCAAGGGTATTGGCATTATTGTGGCCAATCCTGAGTTTGCAGACGTATTATCGCTCGAAGGCGTAGCTGATACGAAGCATCCAAGCGTGCCAATTTTCGGTGTACCAACCACGGCTGGAACCGCATCGGAGACCACGATTAATTATGTGGTGACTGATACGGCAAATAAGCGCAAGTTCGTAGCCGTTGATCCACATGATATTCCAGTAGTAGCGTTTGTTGATCCAGATCTGACCGATAGCATGCCACGCAGCCTGAAGGTGGCTACGGGTCTGGATGCGTTAACACATGCTATTGAAAGTGTGATTACACCAGGCGCATGGAGTCTTTCTGATGCGTTGTCAATGCAGACCATTCGCATGATTGCACAGAACCTCGCGAAAAGCGTGGAAGGTGATAAAGATGCAGGTGAGCAGATGGCATATGCTTCGTACATTACGGGTATGAGCTATTCCAATGTGGGTCTTGGTCTGGTACATGGTATGGCTCATCCATTGGGTGGCCAGCTTGGTGTGGCTCATGGTGTTGCGAACGGTATTCTGCTTGCTCCTGTTATGGAATTCAATAAGGATTATAGCGGTGAGAAGTATCGCGATATTGCCGATGCGTTTGGTGTAGCTGATGCATATACGGGTGATCTGGAACATGTTCGCGACGAAGCCGTTGCAGCAGTAGCTCAGCTGACACGAAATCTTGGCAATCCAACGAAGATTAGCGAAGTTGGTGCAACAGAAAGCGATCTGCCAGCACTTGCTCATGATGCATTCCATGATGTCTGCACACCGGGAAATCCGCGTCAAGCCACTGAAGAAGAAATCTTCGAACTGTATAAATCATTGATGTAGTACACAGACTGTAATGGCATACGGCGTAAGAGCCTTGAAAGTGAATTCTTCTAGAAGTGGATTGGTTTTTAAGGCTCTTGCGGTGACGATGACCATGCAGCATACTGTGCAAACTCATTGCACCCCAATTCTGATACAGCATTGGGGTGCATTGTTATTGATACTTACGTTGAGAATTCTAAACCCCCTACACGGTAGATAATCCGTGCAATAGTGCCATTTATCCCGTATTGCGGTTTTCTTGGGAGTAGCACAATCGAGAGCTGTTATCATGGCGAGCAATCTACTGACAAAGGAGTAGTATGACCAACTATTTTGATCTGAGCGGACAGACCGCTATCGTTACTGGTTGCTCGACCGGTCTTGGCGTGCAAATGGCTAACGCACTCGCTTCGCAGGGCGCCAATATTGTGGCACTCGCACGTCGTAAGCAACTGATTGATGAAGTAGCAGCAGACATCGCAAGCAAGCATAATGTTAAGGCGATTGGTGTTGCTTGCGATATCACCGATACTGCAGCAGTTGAAGCAGCAGTACAGACCGTGATGGATGAATTCGGTCGCATTGACATTCTGATTAACAATGCAGGCACTGGCGCTGTTGCACCAGCAGAAGATATTACCGATGCACAGTTCGAAAACGAGATGCAAATTGATCTGTTCGGTACCTTCCGTATGGCACGTGAAGTGGCTAAGCAGGCCATGATTCCTGTAGGCTATGGTCGTATTATTAACATCGCTTCGATGTATGGCTTGGTGGGTAATAAGATCGCTCCAGCATCGCCATACCATGCAGCCAAGGGTGGTGTCGTTAATCTGACGCGTGCTCTGGCTTCGGAATGGGGCGACAAGGGTATTACGGTGAACGCTATCTGCCCAGGTTATTTCTACACGCCATTGACGCAGGAAACACTGGATTCTGACTTCTTCCAGCAGTATGCGAAGCAGATGATTCCTGAAGCTCGCTATGGCAAAGAAGGCGAACTCGATTCGGCAGCAATTTTCCTTGCAGCACCTGCAAGCACCTATGTGAACGGTGTTATTCTGCCAGTTGATGGTGGCTACACGGCCATGTAATAAACGTGAGTAGTACTACAGATTCGGTCAGATAACGATTCGTGTGGTACTACAGAAAATCCCTCCAGTTCTTACTGATTAACCAGTACAGAAGTGGAGGGATTTGTTTATAGAACAGTGTGATTAATACGTAGCAAGCACACGAGCTTTCACTGCATGCTTAGCAATACTGTGGTCAATCGCCATCAGTACATAGCCCAAAACAATGAAACCGACCAACAGCACGCCAATCCATGTCAGGATGCCATTGACTCCTTGCTGCGAAGGGTCAAGGAAGAAATACGGAAATAAATTTTGAGCAGACGGGAACAGTGCTGCACGGATAAAGACGAATGCCACATAGGCGAGTGGGAATACCGCGGAAATAAGCGGGGTAGCCCACGTGACGGCGCCGTGGCGGAAGAACAGCAGCCAGTCGAGCGTGAACAGAATAGGTAGTACCGTGTGGAACAGGATGCTCGTGACTTCGTAGTTACTCATCGGATCGCGATCGGGTGCGCCAGCGAGAATGAAGTTGTAGACGAGGCCCGTCAACAAAATGGCGACAACGCAAATGAATTTGAACTTCGGTGAGAAGGTGACGTAACCGTCGGATTTACTACGAGCCGTGCGCACCAGCTCCACGAACATAACGATCAAGCATAAGTAGTTCGAAAGATTCGTGAAATACGTGTAGAACGTGGCATCGAATGAAGCTTTGTAGAGGCCGAGGCTGCCGAGTGTGGCAATAATTCCCAGCGATACATAAGCACTTTGCACAATAAGCTGTGCAGTGCGGCTCGTGGACATAAGAGTCCTTTCTTGAGTGGATGTTTCGTTCGTCATCGTACGGGGTCGGTATGGGTGCTGCATTGGAGCTTCATACAAAAATCGTGTGTGGTTGTTGGATAAGCTGTCAGTTTTGTGTATTTGCACGATTCGAAAGTCATAACGGGGTTACATGCCGCAGTGCACTACTTAGTTGTGCTGCAGCGATAATATGGCCTCGAGTTCATGAGAGAGATATTCAAAATCTCTTTGCGCAACGGAGCGCATTTCATGGTTAAGAGAGGAAAAGTATGAGTACTACTAATCCTAATGAGGAACAACCTGAACTGAACAGTTCTGAGCCATCTCAGGTCGACAACAATGTGCAGCAAACAACGCCGCTGCCACCAGTTACTGAACAGCAAACACAGGTGCAACAACCATCGCAACCGACTATGCCAATGCAGCCGCAACTGCAGCAGCAGCCAACGGTGCAGCAGCCGGTACCTCAGCAAGCAATGCCTCAGCCGACACAAGTGCAGCAACCGTCAGTTACACAGCAGCCTTCAGTTACACAGCAACCGTCAGTCCAACAAACTATGGGACAACAACCTGCAAACCAGCAGACACCAGCATCGACGATGCCGAATGTAACGCAGCCTGTTCAGCCTGATATGAACGCTTATGCACAGCAGAATATGCCGCAGATGCAACAGCCTGAGCATCCAAGTAAAAACAAGGCACTGCTGAAGCAACTTCTGAAAATATGGCAAACCTATGTAGCCCTTGTGGTTGCTTTAGCCCTTGGTATTGCTTGCGGTTACGGAATCGGATGGGAAGCTAAGTCGAGGAGTGATGAGCGGGCACTCGACTCGTTGTCACAGCAATTGAATAAATACCTGCAGGGCTATGGATCAGATCAAGGTGAGGATTCTGATAGTGATAGCTCGGGCCAGTCTGATGATCAGCAGCAGGATGATGCCTCGCATAATGAGGTGGATGGTCTGAATAAAACAGCTGTTTCCGGGTCTATCTCTATGAAGGTCTTGAAGGCCGGTGATGAGCCAACCATCAAGTTTGAAGGCGAATGGGATATGAATGCTGGTGGCAACACGTACGTTGATAAGCAGCCTGATCCAGGTACGAAGTACTGGGTTGCTCAAGTTGAGGTCAAGAATGATTCTAAGGCCTCGATCGATATCACTTGCAGTTTGCCGTACACGATTCATGCACTGAATGCAAAGAATCAGCAGTTCGATCCAATTGATGATCTCTACAAGGTTGAAGGTAACCCAGAATGCAATGCTGGGTTGCAGCCAGGAATGAGCACAACGGTGACATACCCATTCCAAATTCCTGATTCCACGGAGATTATTGCACTTGAATTCCAAGACACTACATATCTGGAACAAGGCGGCGATCGATCTGATTCAGCATGGATCATCCTGAAAGAGGGATATCACGTGTCCTCTGAGTGATGCGTAACCGGTAGAAGCTATCATCGCTCTGATATGAGCGGAAGTAAGCGGCGTTACCTCTGGTGCGATTTTACTTCCGCTTATTTCTTTATATCCGCTTTCTTTATATCCGCTTATTTCTGTTTATTTCTTAAGTGGATACTTGATGGCGTTCTTCTTGAGCTTGTTGGCGATAATCGTTGGAATATCGGCATCAATGGAGTCGGCAAACTGCATGCAATAAATGATGACGTCAGCCAGCTCGTCGAGCATTTCTTGGCGCTTAGCTTCGTTATCGGTGTGCTCACCAGTCCACTGGAACAGCTCGAGCAGCTCAGCAGCTTCAAGATTAATAGAGATGGCGAGATCCTTTGGATTATGAAAAGGCTTCCAGTTGCGGTCGTCCCTGAACTTGCGAACTTGTGCGTATGCTTCATTGAAATCCATGGCTGCCATATTACTTCTCCTTCGGCTAAGGCTCAGTGAATTCTATGGATGAGCTCATTAGATAGAGGCCAGTGAACTTGACGACGTAGTGATCAGCTTGTTGATGAACAAGACTGATTGGCTTGAGGAGGTCTGGCATGAAGATTGTGATGCTGCAGGATATTAATGCGCAACCTGCATTCATTGAGCAGCAGCGTGCAAAGTTAGCAGCGCAAGGGCATACGCTGACTATTGCCTATGACGAGAGCGGTGTGGTATCGCAGAATGCGCTCGCCGATGCCTTGCGTGAGGCTGATGCTGCAATTGTGGCCAATATGGATGTTCCAGCTGCTGCCGTTGAACAGGCTCAACAGCTGAAGTTTATTGATGTGGCCTTCACTGGCGTAGACCGTATTCCCATGGACGTGTGTAACAAGCGTGGCATTGTGGTGTCTAATGCAGCAGGGTATGCAACACAATCAGTCGTGGAATTAGTGCTGGAGAATGCGCTATCCATGTTGCGTCATGTTGATGAGGAACAACAACGCGTGCGCAGCGGCCAGACCGCAAACCCACAAATGGGCCATACGGTGAGCGGCAAGACTGTGGGAATTATTGGTGCTGGTCATATTGGTAGGGCAGTGGCCCATATGTTCAAAGCACTGGGCTGCCACGTGCTTGCATTTAATCATTCTGCTGTGCAATGCGCTGATATCGATGAGCAAGTAGATCTTGATGAACTGCTGCGCCGCTCTGATATTGTGACAATTCATTTACCATTAACTGAGCAGACGATGGGACTTATTGATGCCAGTAAGCTTGCTCTGATGAAGCCAACTGCAGTGTTGATTAATGCTGCACGCGGCCCAATTGTGAATACGCAGGATCTTGCAGCAGCTTTACGTACTGGCACGATTGCGCAGGCTGCTGTGGATGTATTCGATGAAGAGCCGCCACTGTCTGCCGATAATCCATTACTGCATGCTCCTCATACATTGCTCACGCCACATATTGGGTATCGCACCGCAGAAGCTATGACGATTCGCGCACAGATTGCGTTTGATAATCTTCAAGCTTGGCTGGCGGGCCAGCCTCAGCATGTGTGCCATTAAGCCATGCGCTACTGGGCAGCTTGGAAATTGACGTCTGAGGATTGGAATAGTTACCTATTTCTTCAAGCGATGTCGATTAAGCTGTAAAGCCATCCATACGTACTGGCATAATGGCTAAGGCTCGTTTTATAGCTTTGTCGGAGAGCTGGCGATGTGCTGGCCCGCCGAACGAATAGACAATCGGAATAGGTGAAGAACATTGGCACAGACCACTAACGACATCAAGAATGGTTCCGTCCTCAACCTCGACGGCCAGCTTTGGCAGGTCCTGAAGTTCCAGCACGTCAAGCCAGGCAAGGGCCCTGCTTTCGTGCGTACGACGATTAAGAACGTGCTGTCGGGCAAGATCGTTGATAAGACGTTCAACGCCGGTATGAAGATGGAGTTCGAGACCGTCGACAACCGTACGCTGCAGTACTCCTACGACGATGGCGACAACTACGTGTTCATGGATATGACCACCTACGATCAGATCATGATCCCTAAGACGCTCGTTGGCGATCAGTCGAAGTACCTGCTCGAAGGCACCGACTGCATCGTGTCCTTCCACGACGGCCAGCCACTGTCCGTCGAGCTGCCAGCATCCGTCGTGCTGACCGTGACGCACACGGAGCCAGGCCTGCAGGGCAACCGTTCGAACGCTGGTACGAAGCCAGCAACCGTGGAGACCGGCGCTGAGATCCAGGTCCCACTGTTCATCTCCGAAGGTGAAAAGGTTAAGATCAGCACCGAAGACGGCTCCTACCTGGGTCGCGAGAACTGATCGTAGCTGCGCAACTACGCAACTAGTAAATTCTGTTGAGGCCGCGAACTAAGTACAAGAACTTTGGTTCGCGGCCTTGATAGACCGCAGCGCAGTCATCAAGCGTTGCATTGTATTGACGAGTTGTTGAAGAGAGGGAAGCACCCCAACATGTCACGGTCACGCTCCACAGCACGTAAGAGGGCTCTGAACACACTGTACGAAGCAGACGAAAAGGGTCAGGATATTCGTTCGCTGCTTCAGGAACGCATTGCTGAGCCAGGCGCTCAGACTCCACTGCCTGAATACGCTATTCAAATCGTTGAAGGTGTGGCAGAACATCGTAAAGAAATCGATCATTTGCTCAATGACCATTCCACAGGGTGGAAGGTTTGGCGCATGCATGTGATCGACCGTAATATTCTTCGTATCGCGGCATGGGAAATCATGTACAACGATGATGTCCCAGATAAGGTTGCGATTGACGAGGCTTTGAGTCTTGCCAAGACCCTGTGCGATGAAGAAGCTCCATCCTTCATCCACGGTCTGCTGAGCGCAATTAGCGCTGACAAAGCAAAGGATGCAGAAGCTGCATCCGAAGCAGAAAGCGCAGCTGAAACCAACGCGTGAATGAGTTGATTATGGCTCGTTAATACGCCAGACACAGCCTCGCAACTGTGGGTCACCAATCCACGACTCTCAGAGCGGCCGCCAACCTGCATAAAGGGATTGACAACCGACGAATGGGGGTTTGGAGTGAGCCAGATCGATTTGGATCTCACGTATGACCTTGATGATGCCGTCCTCGTATTAGAGGACGGCCAAATTTATATTGGCAGACCTTTTGGTGCAACCGGATCTACGACTGCAGAAATCGTATTTACTACCGGTATGACGGGCTACCAAGAAACATTGACGGACCCGAGTTATGACCGACAGATAGTGGTGCAAACTTTCCCACATATTGGCGATACGGGCGTTAACGATGAAGATAACGAATCGAGCCGCATATGGGTTGCAGGGTATGTGGTTCGAGATCCAAGTCCAACGGTCAGTAACTGGCGAGCCACAGGCTCATTAGATGATGCGCTTATTCAGCAACAGATTGTTGGCATTTCCGATATTGATACGCGTAGCCTTGTGCGTCATTTGCGCACCGCGGGCGTGATGCGTGCTGGCATTTTCTCTGGTGCTGCTTTACGAGCAGAGCACGCACAGGAAGGCCAGAACACAGGCATTGGCCCAGCTGCAGCAGCAAACGACACTGTTGCACTGAAAACTGTTGATGAACTGCTAGAAGAGGTACGTGCTACAGCACCAATGCAGGGTATGCGCCTCTATGACGAAGTCAGCACCAACGAAGCCTATGTTGTTGAACCAACAGGCGCGTATGCAGGCCAAGAACCGCGCTACACCGTAGCAGCAATTGATCTGGGCATTAAGGGCATGACGCCACATCGTATGGCAGAGCGCGGTGCTCGCGTCCATGTACTGCCATCGACGACCACACTGGAACAGATTCAAGCGTTGCACCCTGATGGTGTGTTCTTCTCCAATGGTCCAGGTGACCCTGAGCAGGCACCGCAAATGATTGAGCTGCTACGTCAAGTACTCGAAGCAGGACTGCCATTCTTCGGCATTTGCTTCGGTAATCAGCTGCTCGGCCGTGCACTTGGCTTTGGCACATATAAGCTCAAGTTCGGCCACCGCGGCGTCAACCAGCCAGTGATGGACGTCACTACAGGCAAAGTCGAAATCACTGCACAGAACCATGGCTTCGCAGTGGACGCCCCAATCGGCAGCATTGTGGAAACTCCATATAACGATGGCCAATTCGGCAAAGCATTCGTATCTCATGTAGGCCTGAACGATGATGTTGTTGAAGGTCTGCAATGCATTGACATCCCAGCATTCTCGGTGCAGTACCATCCAGAAGCCGCAGCAGGACCGCACGATGCAGCCTATCTGTTCGACCGATTTATGGACATGATGGCTTCGCAGCAGCCAGTTCCAGCACCAGCTTCAGTCAGCTACACCTCTTCGATGAATACGTCATCCGCAACTGCAACCAAGGAGGCTTCGGCACATGCCTAAGCGCAACGACATTACGTCAGTTATGGTTATTGGCTCTGGTCCAATCGTTATTGGCCAGGCAGCAGAGTTCGATTATTCGGGCACACAGGCATGCCGAGTGCTGCGAGATGAAGGTATTCGCGTTATCCTCGTCAACTCGAATCCAGCCACGATTATGACTGATCCAGAAATGGCCGATGCCACATACATTGAGCCAATTGAAGTGCCCATTCTGGAACAGATTATTGCTAAAGAACGTCCTGATGCAATTCTGCCAACGCTGGGCGGTCAGACAGCATTGAATGCTGCTGTAGCACTGGGCGAGGCAGGCATCCTCGATAAATACAATGTGGAACTCATTGGTGCCTCACTCGAAGCTATTGATCGTGGCGAAGACCGCGAATCCTTCAAGAAAGTTGTAGAAGCAGCAGGTGCCGAATCAGCTCGTTCTGATATTGCACATACGCTGGAAGAAGCCGATGCTATTGCAGCAGAATTCGGGTTCCCACTCGTAGTACGCCCAAGCTTCACGATGGGCGGTCTTGGCTCCGGTATTGCCCACAACACCGAAGAACTCCACCGCATTGCAGGAGCAGGCATTCACTATTCACCAACCGACGAAGTGCTTATTGAAGAAGGCATAGAAGGTTGGAAAGAATACGAGCTCGAGCTTATGCGCGACCGCAACGATAATGTGGTCGTCATCTGCCCAATCGAAAACGTTGATCCAGTAGGCGTGCATACGGGCGACTCCATTACCGTTGCACCAGTGTTCACGCTGACTGATCGCGAATATCAGAAGCTGCGTGACATTGGCATTGCCATTATTCGCGGCGTAGGCGTTGATACCGGTGGTTGCAATATTCAGTTCGCCGTGCATCCAGAAACCGGCCGCATCATTGTCATTGAGATGAACCCACGTGTTTCGCGCTCCTCGGCATTGGCATCCAAAGCAACTGGTTTCCCAATTGCCAAAATTGCAACGAAGCTTGCTCTGGGTTACACGCTCGATGAGATTCGTAACGATATTACGCAGTCCACGCCAGCCAGCTTTGAGCCAACGATTGACTACGTGGTCACGAAGGTGCCAAGGTTTGCATTCGAAAAGTTCCCTGGCGCTGACCCAACGCTGACAACATCCATGAAGTCAGTAGGCGAGGCCATGGCCCTTGCTGGTAACTTCCAAGAATCACTGGGCAAGGCCATGCGCTCCATTGACAAGCGCGATATGGGCTTCAGCTGGGATGGAGAGCGTCCATCAGCACAAGAAGTCACTGAGCTCATTACCGCGGCTCATAAGCCAACAGAACATCGCTATTTGCAGCTGATGCGAGCAATCTGGGGCGGCGCCACCGAACAGCAGATTTTTGAAGCAACGAAAATTGATCCATGGTTCATTCGCCAGCTCATGCTGATTAACAGCACGGCCATGGAAGTGCAAGAAGCAGCAACGCTGACGCGCAAGCTACTGCGCAAAGCCAAGAAAGCAGGCCTATCCGATCTGCAAATTGCTCATCTGCGCAACCTTGGTGACGAAGGTGAGAACACGATTCGCGAACTGCGCTGGACCTATGGTCTGCATCCAGTGTTCAAAACTGTGGACACATGCGCAGCTGAGTTCGATGCCGTTACGCCGTATTACTACTCGTGCTATGCCGACGAATCTGAGCTGAAAACCCGCGAACGCGAAGCCATTATTATTCTGGGCTCTGGTCCAAATCGCATTGGCCAAGGTATTGAGTTCGACTACACGTGCGTGCACGCCGTGCAGGAACTCGGCAAAGACTATGACACGATTATGGTCAACTGCAATCCAGAAACCGTGTCCACTGATTACGACATGTCAGATCGTCTCTACTTCGAGCCGCTAACGTTCGAAGACGTTATCGAGATTTACGAGGCAGAAAAGCAGCAGGGTCCAGTTAAGGGCGTTATTGTGCAGCTCGGCGGTCAAACGCCACTCTCACTTGCCGCTCGACTCAATGCCGCAGGCGTGCCAATTCTCGGTACGACGCCTGAGTCCATTGATTTGGCTGAGAACCGTGAGCTGTTCGGCGAAGTGCTGCGCAAGGAGCATATGAATGCGCCTCGATTTGGTACGGCACTGAGCCTTGAAGAAGCGCTCGAAGCTGCACACACCATTGGATATCCAGTGCTGGTGCGCCCAAGCTACGTGCTCGGCGGCCGCGGCATGGAAATTGTGTACGACAACCAGCAGCTCGAAAAGTATGTGAACCGCGCCTTGAGCGAGGCCATGGCCGATACGGTGGTTTCTGGCCGTCTGCCATCGCCTCTGCTAATTGACAAGTTCCTGCAAGACGCCATCGAAATAGACGTCGACGCACTCTATGACGGCGAAGAGCTCTACATCGGCGGCATTATGGAGCATATTGAAGAGGCCGGCGTGCACTCGGGTGATGCCGCTTGCGCACTGCCACCAAGTACGCTGTCTGACGACCAGATCCGTCGTCTGCGTGAGGGCACACGCGCCATTGCCGACGGTTGCGGCGTGCGCGGTTTGATTAATGTGCAGTATGCGTTTATGGCCAACACGTTGTACGTTATTGAGGCCAATCCTCGTGCATCTCGTACAGTGCCATTTGCATCGAAGGCAACGGGCGTAGCGCTCGCCAAGGCCGCGGCTCGCATTATGGCAGGGGAGTCAATTGCCGAGCAGCGTGAGCGTGGTCTGCTCCTGCCGAATGGTGATGGCGGCGATATTCGCCCTGGTCAGCAGGTTGCCATTAAGGAATCGGTGCTTCCGTTCAGGCGCTTCCGTACGCCAGTTGGCAAGACAGTTGACGTGCTGCTTGGTCCAGAAATGCGTTCGACGGGTGAGGTTATGGGCTTTGACCGTGACTTCCCGCACGCATTCGCCAAGAGCCAGTTGGCTGCGTATACGGGCGGTCTGCCAACGAGCGGTACGGCATTCTTGTCGATTAATGACACTGACAAGCGTCAGCTGCCATTGTTCGCAATCCGTCTCGTCGAGCTCGGCTTCAACCTCATTGCTACGGAGGGTACGGCTTCTGTACTGCGTCGTTACGGCATCGCCTGCAAGATCGTCGACAAAATCACGTCTCGCGTAGACAGCGATCTCGACGGTTCAGACACGATCGAGAAGGCCCCTGGTTCCATCGGCAAGAACGTGGTGCAGCTTATTGAAGAGGGCAAAGTTGATTTGATTTTGAACACGCCTAATTCGCGCGGCTCCCGTTCTGACGGCTACTCGATTCGTGCGGCCGCCATTGCCGCCGACCTCCCTCATTTCACTACGATGACTGAGTTCTCGGCTGTGCTGCTCGCAATTGACGCCGTGAAGGCGCAGGATTACGAGATTATGAGCATTCAGGAGCATTCTGAGCGTTTGTTTGCCTCCTGATCTGAGGTCAGTAATAATGGAGCTGGAAGGGCACGGTACGTGTCGTCCGGCTCCATTTTTTATTGATATTTTATTTTTGTGATGCTCACAGAGTATTGCACCGTTGAAGCCGAGACGGTTACGATAACAACCGGGTTGAAGAGTTAGAAGACAATAGGGCGAAAGCGGTCCATGGAAAGGAATCAGCGAAATGAACCATAAGCCCACTGCTGAGGAACTCAAAGCATTGCGCAGTGATTTTGGTTTGCGTCTGAGCAAAGCAATGGAGGAGAATGGCCCGCTGTGCATTGGTATTGATCCGCACCGTGCACTACTTGACGAATGGGGATACAACATTGATGCTGATGGTGCAGAAATGTTCTCCATGCGTATGTTGCAGGCCGCCGCAACACACACAGCAGCCGTGAAATTCCAAATGGCCATGTTCGAACGCTATGGATCCAAAGGTTTCGCAGCACTAGAACGCGTGCTGTATGCAGCTCGCCAGCTTGGCATGATCACTATTGTTGATGGTCTTCAAGGTGGATTAAGCACAACAGTGTCCGCCTTAACCGATGCTTACTTCACACCAGGTGCACCATTGTTGTGTGACGCAGTAACGCTGATGCCATATTATGGCGCTCGCTCATTAGGCGGCATTATTGATGATGCACTCAATAATGGTCGTGGTGTATTTATTGCGTCATTAACGTCGAACTCCGAAGGTGAAAGTCTACAAACTGCTATTCGCCAGTCGGGCGAGTTTAAGGGCCATACGGTGGCCTATGGCATTGCCCATACCGCGCAAAAATACAATCGCGATGTACCAGGTCTTGGCTCGGTCGGTCTGATTGTGGGAGCCACGATTGGCCAGTGGCTGCATGATTCAGGATTCTCCCCATCAAGCTTCACTGGACCAATTCTCTCGCCTGGCTATGGCTACCAAGGCGCCGATGCAAAAGATCTGACTTCGGTGTTCCGCGGCACCCAAGGAAACGTACTGGTTACGGTCTCTCGTGAAATTGCTCAGCATGGTCCAGATATTGCCAAATTACGCGCTGCGACCATTGCTGTTGCCGAAGACGTTAAGAACGCTCTGGAGAAGGCAGAAAGCGAACAAAATCAACAAAAAATTGTGAAAAAGGGCGCGCGTTATGCATCGCCATCCATCATGGCTCGTACTATGTGACGGAGAGACCTCCAGCATAGTGGACCTATGTGTGGTGAGCAGAAATAGATAAAACAGCAGAAGAAGAGGCAGAACAGATGGCAGTTGTGCAGGAACCACGCGGACGACTCATGGTACTGACGGGCCCAACAGCAGTAGGCAAGGGCACCGTGGAGGCCGCGCTGCGAGCTGCACATCCACGCGTGTGGGTGTCGGTGTCGGCAACGACTCGTGCACCACGTCCAGGTGAGATTGACGGCGTGAACTACTACTTCATGACCGAAGAGCAGTTCACGGAAGCTGAGCAGCGCGGCGAATTCCTTGAAACGGCACTCGTGCACGGCATGGCACACTACGGTACGCCACTCGAGCCAGTGGAAAAGCACCTGGCTGTTGGCATCCCAACGATTCTGGAAATCGATCTGCAGGGCGCTCGCCGTGTGAAGGAGCGCGCTGCTGAACTTGGTCTTGAAGTGCTGTATGTGTTTGTGGCTCCACCAAGCTTCGACGAACTCAAGCGCCGCCTTATCGGACGTGGTACGGAGACGCCAGAGCAGCAGGCTCGCCGTCTCGAAACGGCTAAGGTTGAACTGGCTTCTGAAGATGAGTTCGATGTGACGATCGTCAACAACACGGTGAACGAGTGTGCTGAAGAGCTGTGGAAGCTGATCGCTGACGAGTACGGCATCGAAGAGTGACTAAACATCTGCAAGATATGACGCTCGAGGAGCTCTGGCAATTATTTCCTATTGAGCTCGTCGAGCATCAGGCTGCATGGACTGTGCAATATGAGTGCATGCGCGAGCATATGGCTGCGGCACTGGAACAAGCAGATATACAGCAGGTGCGCATCCACCATATTGGCAGTACAACAGTGCCGGGCATTATGGCAAAGCCTATTGTCGATATGCTTGTAGAAGTGGCCGATGAACAGCAGCTCACAGCTGTGCAAACGGTGCTTGAACAGATGGACATGCTCACTATGTATGCCGATCAAACGCATATAGATCTCAACTATGGCTATACCGAACAGGGCTTTGCCGATCAGGTATTCCATGTGCACGTGCGATGTGCTGGTGATCACGATGAATTGTATTTTCGTGATTATTTGCTCGATCATGCCGATGTAGCCAAACAATATGAACAACTCAAAATTGCACTATGGCATCGTTTTGAACATAATCGTGATGCCTATACGAATGCAAAAACAGCGTTCGTGCGCTCGACTACAGCTGTGGCAAAGCAGGCCTATGGCCCGCGTTATGAACAATAGTCAAAATGGCTAAGGCTTTGCGGCGTACTGAAGTTTAGGTATTGAGCACAGCTGTTAAATCTCATACAAAACTCCTCCATCAAGCCGGAGCCCGATAGAGGAGTCTTTTCTCACGATGTGCGAGCTAGGAAACTGCACGTTGTTTGGAGCTATGAATTACATACAGGCAAATTATTTTTTATCCAACGTTGCTGCAGTTTTAATTTCATAGTCGGTCATACGGCGTGTTTCGGTATTCAAAATTTTGGCTCTACTCATCACATGGATTGCTGGATGGTAGTAATCCACGGAAATCTTTTTCCTAGAGACATCACTGGTGTTCAAACGAATGAATTTCTCAGTGTTGCTCAACTCGTGAACGTATTGTGGATAGTTAGCAGACTTGAAAATTGTGCCAGAGCTATAGGCTATTTGTTCATTTTGAATAGTCATATCTCCTATAGGTTGTATATGTTCGTCAAGGTATGAAGGGCTGCTCTGCACATACCAATGTGCCAGATCTGGCTGTGCCACTTCGGCGTAAATTGGGACATCAACATATACCTCAAATTGGGAATACTGGAGTCCGCCAAGGCCAAAGTAAACAGCGGCTGCATCTACTTGCCATATATAGTCTGCGCGGTTATCCCTATCGCGTATAAGCACTATTTCTATTGCTGCGCATACGCTAATCTGGCCACCGCTTGGAAACTTTTCTTGTTTAATAGAACGTGTCACATATTTAGCGTCGGTGAGGTTCTTCTTGCCGCATCCAACTGGATCATCACGAAACTTTTCGCCAGTCTGGATGGTTGCTGGAGCATCAATATCAGTTGCTGATACCACTGAAGGAAGCATGGTATTGCAGAACAATATTGCGAGGCCGGCCGCGAGTCCAGCTGTTAATCCGCGTCGTATCTTGTTCATCATAGGTCCTCTACAATATGGCTACGAAGGCGTAGCGATCGATCGTTTTGGTTCTGTTTGAGTACGCGCTGCGGTTGTGTTGCAAAATACCATTAGGCCAGAGAGCCCAACGGTTTTGTTTGAGTCCGCGTTAACCATTTGTTTAGCGGCTCTATACCTAGTATAGCAATTGATGAAGGGGTGCTGCTGCAAGTAGAGCACATCAGATGAAGAAGAATACCAATTGCTCAAACTGTGGAATTGAGGAACCTAGAGAGCACTGCCTCGTATTGCTGATACTGCATAGCAGCTCGTCTTTGGGCAGAGCATGACTATGCATGAGCTACACCATAGGCAATACGAGGCAGCATGATGATATGAAGGAAATTTGCGTGGTAAGAGGATACGGATTGTATGCATACCGTTCAAATAATAATGTGTTATACGTCTTGTGCTACGGCCTCCAAATCAAAGGTTTTCATCCATCCACTGGAGTTCTTAACAACTGATCTACTACGCACATGCAACCTTGCGTGAACATAGTCGACTGCAGTGAGTTTTCTACTAATGTCATGAGTCGTTAGACGCCAGAACTTTTCTGCTGTAGTCAGTTCATGCACAGTAACGTTATGATCTCCGGTTCTGGAAATAGGGAATGAGTTATACATAAGCTGCGGCTGCTCAATGTAGAAGTCATCGCCGCCGATAACGTGTGTTGGATTGTAGCTGCATGTATCTTGCATATACCACTGCGCTAGATCAAGACCCGGAATTGTGCGGTAAATTGGTACGTCAAGATACACTTCGAATTCGCTATATTGCAGACCGGGAACTGCTGTATAGAGCACAGCAGCATCGACTTGCCAGAAATGGTTTAAATCGTTTCCATGAGGGTCACGAACAAAACCAGGTTCTAGCGCTGCACAAACGGCAATCATGCCTCCTTCAAACTGTTTTGTAGCAAATTCGCGTATAGCTCCTTTCGAAAGGTTTTTCTTGCCGCAACCATATGGATCTCCTCGGAAATCGACTTGTACAGGAGGCATTAGGTTAGCGGCATGTGCTGTTGCTGGCAGCATGGCGCAGCAGCATATCAGTGTGAGTCCGGCTGCGAGGGCAGCTGTGAGACTATGTCTTGTGCCCTTCATATTGGCTCCTTTTAAGTTGTGACTGCATCATTGCAGCTAGTGATTGGTATTGCGTAGAGTCCGCATGAGATGAGTACAGAGCGGCTCTAATTTCAGTGTAAATTCGTTCATTCGATGATGGTTCGAGAATCGTGAGACCTACACGCAATACGCACTTGCACATTAACAATTGTTTATGTTGAGGAACAAAGTAATGCCCTCTAAACCTTGATAGAGTAAGGCTAGAGGGCATAAAAGTGTTTGACTGAGGTTGTATTACATATATGGTTCCGCATAAGTCGTATGGGTATAGGTGTGCATGGTGCCATCTGCAGCTTTCACAGTGATAGTGCTATCTATGCATAGGCGGCCACGTTCTGCATCTATACGGAACGTTTCATTACTTGCACCACCAACCCAGGCACGCCAGTAACTTTCATTTTTACCGAGGCCTAGTTCGCGAGTTGTATAGGTGCCGTATTTCGTTAACCTGAGTGATTCATACCAAGTATGACCTTTGATCACACGGAATTCTTCACCTTTGGTGTAGGACGATGGTTTCTCAGAAGTGCTGTTTTGTAAATACCAACAACCGATGGATGTTGAAGTCGTGATGCTATAGATTGGAACTTGGAGATAGATTCGTATTTTACTGTGCTGTAAACCGTCGATGTTCTTATATACGACTCCTGCGTCATAGTGCCACGTTGCTTGTCCTATCGTTGGTCCGGTTGTTTTCATTGGATGTTCGGTTGCAGCACAAAGGGACACAGTACCGCCAGCAACTGGTACCTCTATTATTCTTCGTTTTGCACTGGTATACAGTACTTTCTTGCCGCATCCGTACTTATCTTTACGGAAATACACGGCGTTTGATGCTTCTTGATCTTGTCGATGCAGAGGGGATGCTTGTGCAGGTGCGGTGATACCGCAGCACAATACGAGTAGGCTAGTTACGAAAGTAGCGCCTATAGTATGCCGTTTGGTAGTCATCATCGTCTCCTTTTACTCCATACTCACAGTGCTCTCGTAGAAATATGGTTCGGGATCAAGCTTTTTCGTTTTCTTGACTATGCGTAATTGTGCGTGTGCTGTGGCATGCTTAAGATCCACAATTGATCCTGATTGGCCTCGTTTTCCTGCGCGCAAACGCCAATACTCATAATCTTTTGGAAGACCGAAACTGTAGTCTTGTGGATTTAAATAGTTATAAATAGATGGTGACTCGAAGACCTCTTGATTCATATTGATATAAAAGAGATCACCAGCCATTTGGCGTTTTGGAGTACTGGACGGTGTATCTTGCATAAACCATTGACCTACATCATCAATGTCTCCTTCGAATTTGATAGGAGCCTCAAGAAATACCTCGAGCGTGGTGGTTTCTATGACTTGCTTGGAACTTAATATTGCTCCTGCATCAAAATGCCAGAAATAGCTGGTGAAATTATATTCCGCCTCCCATGTGAATGCAGGTTCCATAGCAATGCAAATACGAATTGGGTATCCTTCTTCACTTTGCGCTTCTGTTATGACGCGTTTAGCGCTGGCCTTGAGAATTTTTCTGCCACATCCGTAAGGGTCTTTTCTAAATTCCCCTTCGGTAACAGGTGGGCCATCGGTAACAGGTGAACTAGTAGTGTCATTCAGTGCTGTTGCTTGTGTGGGAAGCGTTGCTGTACAACACAACATGGTGAGTACTGCTGTAACAGCGGTCCATGCATATGATCTTCGCATAATATGTCCTCGACAATCATGACTGCAGCGTGCAGTTCGCGTTGTAATAGTGTTTGTATAAGGCTGAGCTCATTCTCAGCAGTGTGGTGAGTCCGCGGTTGTTTGTTGATTGCGGCTGTATCTCCAGTGTATCAAGATTGCAATGAAGACTTATGCAGGTTACGGTGAATCGATACTGGGCAGCATACAAAACGGTGGTTGTTTATCTATGCTATAAACAACCACCGCATAAATGAGTATTGCTAACAATACCGTTTAATCCTCTAACAATACTGTTTAATCCCAATCAGTATGGTATGGAGAAATGTATGGGCTTGTTACACTTACTGTTTTATTAAACGTGGAGTTAGGTATAGTGAGCGTTGCTGTAGCTTTGAACCGTTGCTCCGTGTAGCGCACACGCGTATTGTACTGTGCCGAACGTTTAGTAACGTGTAGCCTGACGAACATCGTATCTTTATCTCGTGTAGTGTGGTCAGGAATATCTACATGCCCGTCGATATTAGTCGTGTGATTATATGTATGATATATGGTTTTATCGGTATTATCGATTTTGAATCCTGCTGAAGGCCAGTCGTGGTCGAATTTGTCAAAGGTCTCTGACGCTGAATCTTGCAAACGCCAGTCACCAGTACCAGCTACCCAACGGCCTGATTTCTTTTCTAGTGGAACCTCCATATTGCTCACGAGCTGAAGAGACTCCGGCATAACTCGAAAATGGTTAACCTGATCTTCACCAATGAACTGGGCACCACTATCAACCATCCAATAATAGTAGGCATGGTACGCTCTGATATCTGTGACTACTGGTGCAATTGCTGCACAAGTGATGAGCATGCCCCTAAACTCATGCTCTTCGCCATTGTATTTATATATGCCACCGACTTCGTTGAACCCCAATTTTCGAACTGCTAGTTCATCCATGTTGTTATTACCACATCCATGGGTATCACCTAGGAAAACGGAGTCTATTGAGTTTGCAATACGCTCATACTCTGCCAAATTTTTTCCAGTTAAGAACCCTGGCGCAGAGGCCTGAACAGGCAGGGCAGACCCACAGATAAGTAGTGCTGTTCCTCCAGCTAGAGCAGCCAAAGTTATTTTCTTAGTACGTCTCATGACTATTCCTTCATTCAATTGCTTATATAATGGTCCCTCTATAAAAAATGCATATGAAGGCCATCGAATTGTTGTAATCATACTGAGTTATTTGCCAACTTTGGCGATTGCAGAGCTTGAAACCTTCTGTCCATCTTGCAAAACAACTTCGGCTGCAGTAGTAAATTGCCTGCTGTCATTGTCAATAGTCATGTGACCTGGATAGTGAAGTGTGTTTTCTAGGTATTTAAAGCCTGGGTAGAGGAGGATCGCAGACTCATATTCTGATGCTTCCCTATAAACGTTATTAGAATAAACATCCGTATAAGCGCCTTTATCAAGTTTCTTAGTTCCACTTTGTTCGCCAAAAACTCGAGGTTTAGATATATCACTTTGGAATTTTGTGGTCAGTCGGCCATGAACCCATTTACCTGAGTTGGTGTGTGCCCGCTGGAAATACTGAGTTCGAATGGCAATACGTTCTACCTCAACTGGGTTTTCTATACCCGGATTTGGTTCAAAATAAGCACCAGCATCGATTGGGAAGTATTGATATTCATAGCCGTTGGCCGTTTTGATGCTCGGCTTTGTAATTGCAGAACATACATAGAGAACGCCTACTTCTGGTATCTCCGCACTTGTTATGGTACGGCTGGCACCTTCATTTAACCATCTATGGCCACAGCCGTGATCATCCTCAAGAAAAAGGTCGTTAGACATTGATGCAGAAGATGAAGCTGTGCATATGCTGAAACATAGTAGGACTGCTGTTAGGGCAGATAGCCCAGCAATCCTCGGTTTTTTGATACGCATGAGAACCTCTCTCACTTGTCATGTATTTCAACTCGACGCCGCACAAATATAAAAAGCTCCATTGCTACTGAACGCACTTATATTTATGAAGTAAACCTTGATGGCATAAGGCTCATCAGGTTGTATCTCGATCTGTTGAGATGGCTTCAGTCTAACATATATTCACAGAATCATTACATATGTTATGGAAACTCTACCTGTACAACATGTGAAGAAAAGCGCAGCTGCATTGGTTTGTGTTAGCAGTACGTTTCCTTGCGTTTGCCTGTTCTTGGGTTTATGACGACTACAGTATGGAGTTCTTCAGATGCATACCATGTGTCTATAGAACGTTAAGATTCAGCGTACCCCCATATACTATGACCACTCAGCAGTACCACATGTCATCAGTGAGGAGATCTTACAACAAGCGTTAACGCTATGTGACAATGGCAGAGCAACTACTGAGTGGCCAAGGCTTTATTGATGGCTCGTAGAGCAGATGCTGTTCCTGAGCCGATAATACAGCAGCACGGTTATGCTAATCCGCTCAGTTTATTGATCAGATCAGGATCTCGCGTAGCTCCCTTATCTGCAGAGCGGGCGAAAGCAGCAAATGCCTTTAATGCTTGACTGACAGGTCGTGTTCGATGTGCTACATAGCCGTCGCCAGCTTCGAGCGCAGCACGGCGTGCGGCGAGATCAGCTTCTGTGAGTTCCACGTTGATTGTGCGGTTTGGAATGTCAATATCAATGATGTCGCCATCTTGAATCAGTGCAATTGGACCGCCTGATGCAGCTTCTGGTGCTACATGGCCAATAGACAAGCCTGAAGAACCGCCTGAATAGCGGCCGTCAGTAATCAGTGCGACATCTTTGCCGATGCCTTTACCCTTAACGAATGAAGTAGGGTAGAGCATTTCTTGCATACCAGGGCCACCCTTAGGTCCTTCGTATCGAATAATCAGAGCTTGGCCTGGCTTTAATGTGTCATTGAGAATAACTTCAATGGCCTGTTCTTGAGATTCCACAACAAGAGCTGGCCCATGGAACTTCCAAATCTCTTTTGGTACACCAGCTGTTTTAACAACGCAACCATCTGGTGCAATATTGCCGCGCAGCACAGCGAGACCGCCTTCGGTAACAGCAGGGTGCTCAATATCGTGAATGGCACCATTCACACGGTCACGATCCAACGACTCAAACTTCGTATTATGCGTCCATGGCTCGGGCGACTGAATACCGCCAGGTGCATCTAAGAACATATCCTTAGCCTGCTCGGTGCAGGTATCGCGCATAATATCCCAGTCGGCAAGCTTAGCTTCGAGACTTGGGTAATCAATCGAGTGTACATTACGGTTCAACTTGCCCGCACGGTCGAGTTCACCCAAAATACCAGTAATGCCGCCGGCACGGTGTACATCGGAAATCTCCCATTCACCAGAAGGGGAGGCCTTGCAAATACAAGGTACTGTATGGGAAATACGCTCAATATCATCCAGCGTAAAGTCAACATCAGCGCTCTGCGCCATAGCGAGAATATGCAGTACGGTGTTCGTGGAACCGCCCATAGCCACATCCATAGTCATAGCATTCTCGAATGCTGCTTTTGTGGCAATTGAGCGAGGCAACACGGATGCATCATCCTCGTCGTAGTAGCGATGTGCAATATCGACAACGGTTTTTGCAGCGCGCTCGAACAGTGCTTTACGATCAGCATGTGAGGCCAGAATGGTGCCGTTACCAGGCAGGGCTAAACCGATTGCTTCATTCAAGCAGTTCATCGAATTTGCTGTGAACATGCCAGCACAAGAGCCACAGGTAGGACACACTGACTGTTCATAGGCGAGTAAATCTTCATCGCTTAAATTGTCATCGGCCGACGCATACATAACGTCAATAAGATCAGTGTTCTCTTTGACTGTGCCATCAGACAGTACGGTGCGGCCAGCTTCCATAGGGCCACCAGAAACAAACACAGTTGGAATATTCAAACGCAGTGCAGCCATGAGCATGCCTGGCGTGATTTTGTCGCAATTAGAAATGCAAATGAGCGCATCAGCACAATGCGCATTGACCTGATATTCCACAGTATCGGCAATGATTTCACGGCTTGGCAGCGAGTAGAGCATACCCGTGTGACCCATGGCAATGCCATCGTCAACAGCCATCGTATTGAACTCGCGAGGAATACCGCCAGCTTGCTTAATGGCATCAGAAACCAAGCGACCAACTTTATTCAGATGCACGTGTCCTGGCACGAATTCATCAAACGAGTTGGCAACAGCAATAATTGGCTTACCGAAGTCTTTACCATCAACGCCAGCTGCACGATACAGTGCACGAGCACCAGCAAAGATTCGTCCGTTCATAATTGTGGCAGATCGCATTTTCATAGTGTTCATTCAACCCAATAATGGGGGTATTTCATAGAGCAGCGGCCACAATATGGAAAATCCCCACGTAAACGACTTACGTGGGGATTCATCAGTACAAATTCGTAGCCCTCACAAGAGACTGCGGAAAAGCTCAGCTCATGAGCACCGTGGTCAGACCCTTTACCTGATCAATGGCCTGCTGCAGTTCGCGCACGCGATCGGTGTGCTCCCAAGTCAGCTCTGGCAGATCACGGCCAAAGTGACCATAAGCAGCAGTCTTGGCATAAATAGGACGCAGCAGATCAAGCTCATCCACAATGGCAGCTGGACGCAAATCGAACACCTTGCGCACAGCAGCCTGAATCTGCTCACGTGTCAGTCCTGGCATCTCAGTGCCGAACGTATCAACGTTAATGCTGACAGGATCAGCCACACCAATAGCGTATGCCACCTGCACTTCGCAACGGTGGGCGAGGCCAGCAGCCACAATATTCTTAGCAACCCAGCGAGCAGCATAAGCAGCCGAACGGTCAACCTTGCTTGGATCCTTACCCGAGAAAGCGCCACCGCCATGGTGAGCAGCGCCACCATAGGTATCGACGATAATCTTGCGGCCAGTCAGACCTGCATCAGCAGCAGGGCCACCAAGCACGAACGAACCAGTTGGGTTCACGAGCAGGCGGTAATCAGACGTATCAACCGAATCTGGCAGCACTTCAGCGAGCACAGGCTTGACCACGTTCTCGTTGAGCTCGGTACGCAGCCAGTCCTGATCCACCTCTGGATCATGCTGCGTAGAAACGAGCACCGTATCCAAGCGAATAGCATTGCCAGCATCGTCATATTCAATCGTGACCTGCGTCTTGCCGTCTGGGCGCAGATGATCCACAATGCCCTCATGACGCACCAGTGCCAGGCGAGCAGCCAAACGATGTGCCAAGTGCACAGGCAATGGCATATATGCATCGGTCTCATCGCTAGCGTAACCAAACATCACGCCCTGATCGCCAGCGCCCTGAGCTTCGTAGCGCTGTTCACGAGAAGCAGCGGATTCGGCTTCACCCGTAAGTCTCGATACGCCTTGGTTAATCTCAGGGGACTGTTCACTGAGCGACACAACGACACCACAGGAATCAGCATCCAAACCAATATCAGAACTCGTGTAACCAATAGAACGCACGACGTTACGCACGATCGTCTGAATATCGGAGTAACCCTCGCTCGTTACCTCACCAAAAATAAAGAACTGACCCTTAGTTGCGGCCGTCTCAACAGCAACATGAGAGTGTGGATCTTGACTGAGCAGATCGTCAAGAATAGCGTCAGAAATTTGATCGCAAACCTTATCTGGATGGCCTTCGGTGACGGATTCAGCCGAGATGAGCGTGCGTTCAGCCATGGCATCCCTTTCTTGAAAACTTATGAGCGTAGTGGGGGTTACTTCAGGGGGTTCAAGTCGCGCCAAATACATGGCAAAGCCCCAGATCTGAAAGGGGTTATTCAGATCCGGGGCTCAAGAGCAGCGTCACGAAATCAGTTGCGACTTCGAGGCGCTATTCGATCAGTTGCCTTCAGTCAAATCGTCTTCGCCGAGCGTCTCTTCAAGCAGACCCTCGTTGATTTCACGGAACGCAATGGACAAAGGCTTCTCTTGGTTCTGATACTCCACGAGTGGGCCAACGTTCTGCAGCAGACCCTCGTTCAGCTGCGTGAAATACGAATTGATTTGGCGGGCACGCTTAGCAGCGAAAATAGCAAGTGCATACTTGGAGTCTGCGTGCTCCATGAGGTCGTCGATGGGTGGATCCGCAAGGCCGGTTGGAGTCGGTTCGGTACCGAATGCCATGGTTAAGCTCCCAATCATTGAAATCAAACTGTTTGCAAACACCCAATTGTACGGTCAACTCTTGACTTGGTCTAGAGTAAGTTGAAGAACAGCTTTGAGAATTCAACGATGCGTAAGGAGAGGTAATGAGTCAGCTAGAACAACCTGCATTGCCGGGACTTGCGCCTCGTAAGCGCCGCAGCCGCGCTCGTCAACGTGTCGCCGCCGAGCATTTGCCAATCGCTCGTGTGGTACTTGACGTACAGGCCACGCAATTAGGTCAGCTATTTGACTATCTCGTCGAGGAACGTTTTGCTGAGGCCGCGCAGCCAGGTACGCTCGTTCGTGTGCGATTCGGCGGTCAGCTGGTGAACGCTGTGGTTTGGGAGCGAACCCAGACGAGTCAAACAGATTTCACGTCGCTTCGATTTATTGAACGCGTGTTGAGCAGCGCGGTGCTTGTGCCCGCTCAGATGCGCCGCGATATTAACGCTATTGCCGACGCGTTTGGTGGTACGTGCGCCAATATTGTGCGCGTAGCCGTCGCCCCACGTGTGGCTTGGGTTGAGCAGCGTCTCGGTCCACTGATTCAGCGTTTGTCTCGTTTTGAGCAAGTTCACTCTTCTGATTTCTCGGATACTGCAGTAGCCGCTGCATCGTCGCTTGGTCCACGCGTCGCTACGGTACGCCGTGCAATAACAGCCTATGAAGAGCATCGTGAAGGTCGTTTCGACCATATGGACGAGCTCATGCACGTGCTTGCACATCCAGAAGAAGCGGCAGCAGAGCCGCACGAACATGCTTATATTGTTGACTGCGCTCCAGGACCATTTAATTGGGCGCAAGATATTGCCTCAATGGTGGCTCAGGCATGGCAAGCGGGCCGATCTGTTGTTGTGGTATTGCCAGGGCAGCGTGAAACCTTTGATGTGCTGCATGCCTGCGAACAATTCGGTTTGCAACCATTTACGCCTGATGCATTAATGCAACAAACGCCAGCAACCGAGCAAACAAGCGAACTCGATGATGCTGCAGCAGACGAAGCAGAAGCCGACGGAAGCACCGAGGCACAATCGAGTATTGCCTGTGTGGGTGAACTCGGCGATGTAGCCATGCTGACGGGTACTTTGTCGCCAGCACAACGATTTGCCTCATATCTTGCAGTTGCTTCAGGATTAACGCGTATTGCTATTGGTACGCGTGGCGCCATGTATGCGCCAGTTGCCGATGATGCGTTGTTCATTATGGTCGACGATATTGCCTATCAGAACGCTGATGGCTTTATGCCGTATGCCAATGCCCGTGGTGTACTACGTTTGCGTGCACATGAACATCATGGCGTATTCGTATGCGTGGCCATGGCTCGTAGTGCACTGAGCCAATATGAAACGACGGCCGATCATGCTGTTGCCGCAGGAGTTAGTGGTTTCTCGGAACCAATACATCCAACAGAACAAGCACGAGCTTTGGCACCACGCGTACATTGGCTGAGCCGTGAAGAATTAACCAAACTTGGCGATCCAAGTATTGGCGCTCGCGTGCCATATACGGCCATTGAAGTACTGCGCAAAGCTTTGGAAACCGGTCCAGTATTACTGTCAATTCCTCATGATGAGCTCACGGACACGTTGAGCTGCGCCACCTGTTTGCGTCAAGCTCGATGCAACCGTTGCCAAGGTCCGCTCGAAGCAGTACGCAATGAAGCACCACGATGCCGTTGGTGCGGTGAACCAGCATCAAATTGGCAATGCCCAGAATGCCATGGCACAAGGTTACGTGTGATTCGCGTTGGAGCAGCTGGCACCGTACAACAACTGCAAGGCCTGTTCCCAGGCGTGCCATTATTCGTATCCAATGCCAAAGCGCCACAAGGTGCTCTGCAATGGGTTGATAATGTGCCAGCAATTATTGTGGCCACCGTTGGATCCGAACCAATGGTACGAGGATCCCGATTAAGCCCCGGAACCTATGCGGCATCAGCAGTTTTAGATGCATGGACGAGCTTGTACAAGCTTGGTATTGATGCACGTATTGAAGTGCTTGGTCAATGGATGCGCGTGGCCTCATTAACCGCACCAGCCTCACAAGGCGGCACCATGTTTGTTATCGGTCAAACCGATGAAACAATTGCTGAGTCGCTTGAACACTGGGACTCAAGCCTGCTAGCCGCTGCAGAATGCGAGGAGCGCTCGCAAGCAATGCTGCCACCGGCAATTAGTGCAGCAACAGTATGGGGTAGGCGCGATGCCGTGCGTACCTGCTTAAGCAATATTGGCGTATTAACAGGGGATTGGTCAGTAATTCAATCTGCAGAAGGTGATATTCCTGCAGTGCTTGGCCCTGTTGGTATTGCGCCAGAACAAACAGTGAATGCGCGAGAACTCGAGAACATGGGAGACCGCGTTAAAGCTGTGGTGCGTGTGAGCCACGAACATCGTGCTGAACTCGCTATACGACTGCGTCAAGAAGTTGCAAGGCATATGGCTCGACGAGAACCAGGGGAGCTGCGCTTCCAGCTCGATCCTAAGGATCTGATCTAGTCGTTCACTATGCCTCGTGTGGTCATGCAGAAATAAATTCTTAACCGTAACGTTCGTTGGTCAGCTGAACCGCAGTAGGCAGTGGTATCAATGAGCGTAGAAATAACAATTGAACAAGCAAAGGAAGGTGACTGCCTTGCTCAAGATTCTGTTTGCTGGAACTCCAGAGACGGCCGTACCATCGCTGCGCAAGCTGGCGCAAGATAAGGAACATTTCGAGGTCGTGGCTGTGCTGACGCGACCAGACGCACCTACGGGTCGCGGTCGTAAGTTGCAGCCAAGCGCCGTTAAGCGTGCGGCACTGGAGCTGGGCCTGCCAGTCATCGAGTCGAATCCTAGGGAAGAGACGTTCGTCACTGAACTTGCCGCTACGGGTGCACAAATTGGTGTTGTGGTGGCCTACGGCAATATTCTGCGTCAAAACGTGCTCGACGCACTGCCAATGGGCTGGGTGAACCTGCACTTCTCACTGCTGCCAGAATGGCGAGGCGCTGCCCCTGTGCAGCGTGCTATTTGGGCTGGTGATAGCGTGACGGGAACGACGGTGTTCCAGCTGACGCGCGGTATGGATGAAGGCCCAATTCTGGCCCAGTCCACCGAAGAAATCGGCGCACACGAGACCTCAGGCGAGCTGCTGTCTCGTCTGGCTGATGATGGTTCGATGCTGCTGGCTGCAGCTTTGGAAGCACTGGCAGAAGGTCGTCTTTCTCCAGTTGAGCAGCCACAGGGCACGTTTAATATTGCACGCAAGATTACGACTGAAGATGCAGCAGTGCGCTTCGATGCTCCTGTGTTTGCTGTGGATCGTCAGATTCGTGCATGCACGCCAAACCCAGGCGCTTGGGCCATGCTCCACAACACGAGCGGTGAAGGCGACGATACTGAAGACAAGTCTGCTGTGCTGCACATTTTGAAGGCAGCTCCAGCAGATACTGAGGATACGCATGTGCCAAGCGATTTGAAGCCTGGTGAGCTTGCTGTTTCGAAGCATCACATTTGGGTTGGCACCATGACAAGTGCACTCGAATTGCTCGAAGTTAAGGCTCAGGGCAAGAAGGCTATGGTCGCTGCTGATTGGGCACGTGGTGCTCATTTAAGCGAAACGGCTCATCTCGGCTGAGTAATGCCTTTGACTGGGTCTTGCCTCAGATAGGTGCTCCTCAGAGAGGTGATGCCTCAGCTGAGATGCGGCTCGCCTGAGTGCTGCAAGACCCAAATTGAATTAGTCCAAAAAGTCGAGCACACGCATCAAATTGCGTTCTTCTATGCGATGTGGTGCTTGTGCTCGTACTGTTGGCTTCGCACAGAATGCAATGCCGCATCCTGCTGCATGAATCATTGGCAAATCATTGGCACCATCACCAACAGCAACAGTCTGCTGCATAGGAACACCACATTCCTGAGCCCATTCATGTAGGGAATTGAGTTTAATCTGCTTCGTTACAACTGGGCCTGTGGTTCGGCCAGTGAGCACGCCGTGCTCCTGCTCTAAACGATTCGCTAACGCAAAATCAAGGTGTGCATCGGCCACAAGCAGATCAACGACTTCGTGGAATCCGCCAGACACTACGCCAACTTTCCACCCATGCTCGTGCAGTGTTTGAATCAGCTCAAGTGCGCCATTCGTAAAATGCACGGATTGATGCACTTGATCGAAAATCGAAACGGGCAAACCTTTCAGCAGCGCTACGCGCTCAGCGAGAGCTTGTGCAAAATCAAGTTCACCATTCATGGCCTTGGCTGTGACTTCAGCAATACGCTGGCCAACACCTGCAGCAGTACCGAGCTCGTCAATAACTTCTTCATTAATTAGCGTGGAATCAACGTCCATAACGAGTAAACCCGGCTGCTTCAGCGTGGTCATACAGTCATCCTTCCAGAATGTGAGAAATGTCATGACTATGCAAAAATTTGTCGTACATGGTTTCGATTGTCAAAAAAGATTGCAACAATAACAGCCATGCCTATCTCGATGATACTTGCAGATGCATCAACTCAAATCCAATGTTCCACCGGATCTGACGGACTTATTGGAACTATGACCATGTGGCTTGTTTCTATGATGGAACATGTCGGTGCTGTGGGTGTGGCACTTGCCATTATGTTTGAGTCGGTGTTCCCACCAATTCCTAGCGAAATTGTGCTGCCGCTTGCAGGCTTCACCGCAGCTCATGGTGAACTTTCTTTGGTCGCTGCCATTATTTGGGCTTCGATTGGTTCTCTTGTTGGTGCTTGGGTGCTGTACGGCATTGCACGCTGGTTCGGCATTCACCGCATTCTGAAAGTTGCTGATCGCATGCCAGGCGTCGCTCGCGACGATGTGCACAAGGCTGACCGCTGGTTCTCTAAGTACGGCAAGTGGTCAGTGATGATCGGTCGACTGATTCCAGTAGTGCGTTCGCTGATTTCCATTCCTGCAGGCTTCAACCGCATGAACTTCATTACGTTCTCGGTGTTCACGTTTATCGGTTCTGCAGTCTGGAACACGATTCTTGTTGGCGCAGGTTACTTCCTCGGTGACGAATGGTGCTCGATTCTCGGTGTACTTAACGTCTTCGAAGATGTCATTATTGCTGTTTTCGCCATTGTGCTCATCATTGCAGTAACGCGTTGGATTCGTCGCATGGTTATTGCTCGAAAAATGAATGAATCGGACGATGATACGAAAACGTCTGAAATAATGGACTGACTAGGGTAACTCAATGATGCGATACCTGTAGTAGCGAAATCGTAGTGCCGTTGTGCACTACGATGGTCCAACGACGGGAGGTTTAGATGGCAGAAGCGCAACAAGCACAACAAGCCGTCACCGAACAGCAGTTGGCTGAACAGAATGACGCACTACAGCAGCGCAATCATGCTTTAGCTCAAGCATTAACACGTGCAACACAGGAGCTTTCCAAGGCCAAGGCGCAGATGGAAGTGTTCGCACAGGCTCCATTGACGTACGCCACAATGGTGCGTTTGATTTCCGATGTAACTGATCGAAATGGTGTACAGCATGCAACTGCCGAAGTTATTTTCGGCGGTCGCACGATGATTGTGGCCGTGGCTCCTCATGTGCAAGCAAGCCGTTTGCGCATGGGATCCACGGTTGTGCTTAATGAAACGATGGTAATCGTTGACCAGCGCACGGCTCCTGTGCATGGTGTGGTGCGCACCGTTATGCAAGTGCTTGACGATGGACGCTTACTTGTTCATGACGGTTCGGGGTCACTACTGGTTGTTGAACGTGCAGGCGAATTGATTCGCCGTACGATTCGTACCGAAGACCGCGTCATGCTTGATGCTTCGCAACGCTTTGCATTAGAACTCGTGCCTCATGAAGACGATGCTTCACTCGTGCTCGAAGAGATTCCTGATGTGTCGTTTAGCGACATTGGTGGTTTAGCCGAGCAAATTACGCGCGTTCGTGATGCTGTGGAGCTGCCATTTTTGCATCGTGAACTGTTCGATGCAGTGCATCTGCAGGCGCCAAAGGGCGTACTGCTCTATGGTCCTCCAGGCAATGGCAAAACGATGATTGCTAAGGCTGTGGCACGTGCGCTGTCGACACAGGCTGATCGGCCTGGTGTGTTCTTGTCAGTTAAGGGCCCTGAACTACTCAATAAGTATGTGGGTGAGTCCGAGCGCATGATTCGCATGATTTTCGATCGTGCACGCGAACGTGCTGCCGCCGGTAATGCCGTAGTCGTGTTTATTGACGAAATGGATTCGCTGCTGCGTACGCGTGGTTCAGGTGTTTCCTCTGATGTGGAAACGACGATTGTTCCACAATTCCTTACCGAGCTTGATGGTATGGAAGCACTTGATAATGTGTTAGTTATTGGTGCATCGAATCGTATTGACATGATTGATCCTGCTGTATTGCGACCGGGCAGGCTCGATGTGAAGATCCGTATTGATAGGCCACAGCAAGATGCTGCGTGCGCTATTGTGCGGCAGTATTTGACGGATGATTTACCACTTGATGAAAATACGACTGCTGAGCAATTAGCAGCCCTGTTGGTGGAGCAGGTCTATGCCACCGACGCGCATCGTCTGTTGGCTCGTTATATTGATGAACGTGGTATGTGGATACCGCTATATATGGCTGATGTGACTTCAGGTGCAAGCTTGAAGAATATTGTGGACCGTGCAAAGACGAAAGCCGTGAAGCAGGCCATAGCAACACAAACAGACGCACGCATTACTAGCGATATGCTGCTGGAAGCAGTGAATGACGAATGCCATGATTTGGCGAGAACATTGGCCGATGTAGACGCAGAACAGTGGGCTCGAACGAATGGTATTGGTGTCGGCACAGTATCGCGCATTCGTATGGTTCAGGAGGCGCAACAATGAGTGTGCAACGCGTAATGGGCACCGAAACTGAATATGGTGTTTTTGACGCTGATGCAGAGCATTACAACCCAATCGAATTGTCCTTCGATGTGGTAGATGCTGCTGCAGCAGATGAACGACGTCATATTCATTGGGATTATCGTCGCGAAGATCCAGTTAATGACGCCCGTGGTATGCGTATGCCTCGCGCATCTGCGCCAGCCGACATGTTAACTGATGCTCCGCAAACAACGGTGTTGAATACGATTGTGCGCAATGGTGGCCGTGTGTATGTGGATCATGCGCATCCTGAGTATTCGTCGCCAGAAACCACGAATCCATTTGATGCGGTGACTTACGCTCGCGCAGGCGATGAGATTATGAAGCGTGCTGCTTATACGGCATCGACGGAACACAATAAGCACATTGTGTTGATGCGCAGCAATGTGGATGGCAAGGGTGCAAGCTGGGGCATGCACGAAAGCTATGTTATGGACCGCAATGTGCCATTCGCTGTGGTTGCACAACTGTGTGCAACGCATTTCGTAACGCGTCAGATTTATACAGGTTCTGGCCGTGTTGGACTCGGGGAGAATAGTGAACGCCCTGGCTACCAGCTGAGTCAGCGTTCTGATTACTTCCATATGTTCCAAGCGCTACAGACCACATTTGATCGTCCAATTATTAATACGCGTGATGAGTCGCATGCTATGCGTGATCAGCGCCGTCTTCACGTTATTATTGGCGATGCCAATCGTATGGATGTGCCACGCGTGCTGCAGTTGGGCACAACGAGCATGCTGTTGTGGGTACTGGAAATGGATGTGCAACATCCAGAACTGGGTATTGGTGAACAGCTCGCATCGTTCGAACTGACTGATGCCGTGCATTCGCTGCATGTGGTCTCGCATGATTTGACGCTGCTTGAACCATTGCTGTTACGTTCCGGCCAGCAGCAGACGGCTTGGAATATTCAGGTGCGCCTGTATTCGCTTGTGTACGAAGTGGCTGCAGCTATTTATGATGTCACGTCAAATGGTGAGCCACTGTGGCCTGATCCAGAAACCCGTTCGGTTATGGTCATGTGGAGGCAGGCTCTGCTCGATACTGGTGCGATTATGCATGCTCGTACAGAACGTGAACGTATGAATCTGCATAATGAGGCTTCTCGCGTGGAGTGGCTGCTCAAGTGGCAGCTCGTGCGCAAGATGTGCAAGCGTGTAGATCCAGAAGGTGTGCTCGGCAATGATGTGTATGCCGATGCTCGTGTGCGTGCTATTGATCTGCAGTGGGCGCAGCTTGATGTGATGCAACCATCACTGTTCGACACGCTGAATGATCAAGGCATGCTTGAGCGTGTGTGCTCGAAATCCGATATTGAGCATGCAATGAGTTCGGCTCCTGCAGATACGCGCGCATGGGTGCGTGAAGAGTTCCTCCGTCGATTCGCAGATCAGATTATTGCAGTGTCGTGGACGCAAATTACGGCGCGTGATATTCAGGATTATGACCAAAATGTGGGGCGAATGATGACACTCACGATGGATAACCCTAGGATGTTTACGCAGGCTGAAGCCGGGCCAATTATGGCTCATGCAACATCGGCACCTGATGCAATTGCTGCGCTACTTGAGCAACAAGCTAGGGACTGAATGCTGTATTTGGTATCAGACCTACGTACACACAACTATGCCAAGAGACCGTATGAAGGGGGTTTCTGTTAGGTATACCAACTAAATTTAGTGGTATATCAATGAATCATCGAGTAGTGTGGGATACCTACTAAGGTGATGAACAGAAACATCGTTGACTACGGTTATCTCGGATAAGTCTCAAGGAGCATTACATGAGCGATCTGCGCGACTTAGCAATGCAGGCTGCCCAAATTGCACAAGACGCCGGTCGTCACGCACTGGCAGATCAGGTGACACCACGTAGTCTTTTGGTCGTTGACCCAAACCAGCACAACTATGACGAAGGTCTTGAGGTTGAGCAGCGCGTTCAGCACTATATGGGTACGCGACTGTGCGAAATTGCCCCGTTCAATGGTTTATGGGATGAACGTGCAGAAAATTGCCATCCGGGAGATCGTTTCTGGTGCCCAGGTGGTATTGACGGCATTATTAATTACTCCCGCTCTATGGCTGAGTGGACAGTAACGATTTCGCTGTTTGAGTTTAATGAGCATCTGAGTGCTCAGCCAATTATTGGCGTTGTTCATGCACCTGCATTGAATCTGACCTATGTTGCTGCTCGTCAGTCTGGTGCTATTCGTATTCGTAAAACGCCACTTGGTGAAAAGCGTGAGAAGACTGTTCCTTCCACAACGCCGCATATTGATGGTTCCGTTGTGAGTTTTGGTATGTCGCATAAGTCTGAAGAGTCCAAGCGTGCGCTCGACGTTGTGGCCGATATTGCAGGTCGTCCTGCAGATATTAAGCGTATGGGCCCAGCTTCATTGGATTTGTGCAAGGTTGCTGATGGCACGTATGACGCATACTTTGAGCCACATCTGCACACGTGGGATGTTCCTGCAGTGTCTGCTGGCGCAATTGTGATTTGGGAATCGCAAGGCCGTATCCGTAACTGGGGCGGCGATCCAATTCACTGGCGTAGCAATAATGATGTGGTCGCAACCAACGGCATTATTAACGAAGAGCTGCGTCCAATTTTGCTCAGGCATTAAGCCTTCTTCGCTGTTTGTTGTTTTCAGCTTGCGCAGTTCGACTGTATTAGGTCATATCAAGATGTTTTCAGCTTGCGTCGTTTGGCCGTATTAGGTCATGTCAAGTTGTATTCATCTGCATATAGTTGTGTGCTTCTGCATATAGCTGCATGCATCTGCATTAACCCGCGCTCTGCTCCATATTATTTTGAGCAGAAGCGCGGCAAAGCCTACTCCGTCGCGTACAGTGTGCAACAGAAACGCACATGGTGTGCAAGGAGGTTGACTGATGCCACAACAACGCATGCATGCTGCTTCGCAATCGAGCGATTCTCAGCAGAACCAAGAACAGCCACAAGCACAGGTATCGCAACAGCAGCAGAACACAACTGCTGAACAGGTTGATGCGCTTGACGCTATTCTTGACGATATTTCGACGGTACTCGAAACGAATGCACAAGAGTACGTTGATAGCTTCGTTCAGAAGGGCGGCCAGTGATCGATGCCGCAGCTGCATGATTCTACGAGTCGGTCCAACACCGATGCGCAACTTTCAGCGCATGAATATAGTTTCGATCGTATTTTTGGTCTCGAAACGGAATATGGCTTAAGCGTTACTGGCACTGACCATGCAATTGAAGCTGGTGCTGTTGCCGTAACGATGTTCCGCCCAGTCGTAGAGCATGCACGCAGCACCAATACCTATGAGCCCAACGGTGCGCGACTCTACCTTGATGTTGGCTCACATCCTGAGTATGCAACAGCCGAAGCTCGGTCACCGTTCGACGCGCTCGTCAACGACGCCGCAGGCGAGCAAATTATGCGTTCGATGGCGTTGACTGCTCAGCAGCAATTGCGTAAGCAAGAGCAACGTCACCAGGCGTCTACAGCACAGACGAACTCGAGCCAAGCGTTGATCCATTTGTTTAAAAACAATGCCGACAGTGCCGGCCACTCGTTTGGTTGCCATGAGAATTATTTGATTCGTCGCTTCGTACATTTGCAAGACATTACGAATCAGCTGCTGCCATTTTTGATTACGCGCCAAATTATGACTGGTGCAGGCCGTTTTGCCGATGGCCACTTCCGTATTACGCAGCGCGCCACATTCGTCGATGAGACGGTGTCAAGCGCAACCACGCGCAGCCGTCCTATGGTCAATACGCGTGACGAGCCACACGCTAATCCTGAGCAGTTCCGCCGTTTGCACGTTATTATTGGCGACTCGAATCGTTCGCAGTGGGCAACGCGCATGAAGCTCGCGATGACGCATCTTGTGCTTTGCGTGATCGAGCACTATGCGCGTCTCGAGCAGCAGCCTGCGTCTCCTACGTTTATTGAGTCGCAGCCGTCTTCGACGTCGCCGTTCGCTTCGTTCGCTCTTGCCGATCCAGTGGCCGCAAATCATGCGATTGATGAGTTCGGTGCACATGCCGTTATTACGCTCGCAACAGGGGAGCAGTTGACGGCGCTTGAGCTGCAGCAGCGCTACTTGGCTGGCTGCCAGCAGTTCCTTACCGAGTTCAGCACGCACGTTGACCGTTCGCTTGGTGAAGCTGGTGCAGCCCAGCACATTGCTGACGAATGGCAATCCTCGCTCGAGCTTCTCTCTCGTGATGATTTCGAGTCACTTGCGCATACGATGGATTGGGCTGCTAAGTTGCAGCTGTACAGCCGTCTGGTGTCGCGCATGCTGCAGATCAACCTTGAACAGGCTCAGCAGATGCTGCTCGGCCGAGAGAACGCCCAGCAGTTGCCGAATGCAGTATCAGCACGTCTGGCGCAGCTTGATCTTGACTACCACGATATTGCGAATGGCCAAGTATTCGAGTCACTCGTCCGTCACGGTTACGTGCGTCAAGAGGTGACGCAGCAGCAGGCTGAGCAGGCTGTGAGTACGCCGCCGTCTCATACGCGTGCGGTGTTGCGTGGCCAGTTTATTCAGGCTGCTGAGCAGGCGGGTGTGCGCTTTACGTGTGATTGGACGTCGCTGGAAGTGCTTGAGCCGCACAAGGTTTCGATTCAGCTGCTCGACCCATTCGTCTCGTCGGCTGCTGAAGTGCCGCAGCTCACGCAAGTGCTCGACGATTTGGTGCAGCGTGCCACGCAATTTCGAGCGTCTCACTAACGAGAGCTAGCTTGTTCATATTTTGATTTCTGTGATTGCCTCAGAGAGACCATAGCCAGCAATTGGCATGGTCTCTCTGTTTTTCTGTATGGATGGTGCTTCTCTGACTCAGCTGCAACGCATTACACTGATGTATACAGCTTCAAACTATGAAGACTGCAAACATGCTCGTTGAGGTACTCAGCATTGACGATGAGACCAGTCAGGAAGAAAGGGGATACCATGCGATCCCACACAGCCCGTGCTGCATTAGCTGTTGGTGTTGCGCTTATGTGCTTATTCGGAACTATTGCTGCTCCAGCACAAGCTGCAGATGCGGTGACGCAAAGCACATCGAATGGCGGAGAGTTTTTCGGAGATCCCGATGGTTGCGGCAAAAAGATCATATCCGAAACTGCTACGCCGAATATGAACCGTACGATTAATATCGACGAACCGTTCGGTAGATGGCAAGGTCAGTTGCGTACATGTATCGCTATAGGAACGCAGCGAGATACCACGCAATCGGTCTACGCCATTGATGCTGGGGCACAATTCACCGGATCTACTGCAGTGAAATCGTGGACGGCTACCGTCACGTATGAGACTCGGTTAGCGTCATATCTTTCGAATACGCAGGTCACAACGTTCTATGCCGACGCTGTGCCATGGAGCACACAAACCGGAGTGCGAACGAGCGGCTGCGAGCAGTGCAGAGTGTTTAAGGCGCAGAAATACGAATTCAAGCGTACCGACGTAGGGAATGCATTGCGATTGCCAGGTTCAATATCGTATGGAGTAACGCAGTTCCCTGAGTCAGTGCAATCGGTGCTGGGTAAAGGCATATTCCGGTTCACCGTCACCATGGAAATGCAGGACGGCAGAACAGTGTCCCAAACGCTTGATGCTGCTATTACGAATGAAGAAGAGTGATACGAGAAGAAGGGAAGGAGAAGGGAAGGATACGAGAAGAAGGAAGGGAAGGATACGGGAAGAAGGAAGGGAAGGATACGGGAAGAAGCAAGTGATACGATTCCCTATGCAAAAGCCCCAGCCATCGTCGGCCGGGGCTTTTGTTGTAAATGCATTACAATGCAATCACTCGGTGACAGCCTTCTTGAGCAGGGAGCCAGCGGAGATGCGCACACCGTAGGTTGCAGGGATCTGGATGGTCTCACCCGTACGTGGGTTGCGGCCCGTGCGAGCAGCACGCTTCACACGCTCAGCGGAGAACAGACCCGTAAGCTTGAGGCCCTCACCGGACTTCATTGCTTCGACGAACACTTCCTGGAAAGCGTTGACAGCAGCCTCAGCCTGTGCCTTGGTGAGGTTCGACTTCTGAGCGATCTTCGAAACGAGATCGGACTTGTTGTATGCCATACAATCATCCTTCTATGTAGGGGACGTCCCTTAACGGATCGTCCACTTGACAATGGCAATCATAGCGCACGATTCCGTCAAATGCCGCATTTTGTAAGGTTTTTCGTAGGATATTGACATTTTGTTCATGAATTACCCCTAAATTACCCGTCAAAATGCGACATATTTGCGCAAAAACCTAGTTTTTGAACGGCTTCGCCTTCAGCTGCAGCGAAAACTTACACCTGTTTGTGCAGAAATCAAATCTATTTCAACAAAACAGAAGCCGGTGCTGAAGTGTGATTCACCACGGGTAAGAAATGGGTTAAATCATGTCGTGACGATCGAGCCAGCGCATAGCCAGCGCACCCACAGGAATGCGCAGCCAGTAGAACGCAACTCGGTAGACGATGGTGGCCGAAAGTGCGATAGGGGATGGCACACCCACTGCAGTGAACGCGACGGACAGTGCAGCTTCAACAGCACCCAAGCCACCTGGCGTTGGTACAGCCGAGCCGAGCGTATTTGCAAGCAGGAAGATGAACGTCGTCTCAATTGGGTTCATATTGAAACCAAATGCACACAATGCTGCCCAGAATCCGAAACCAGTGGCCAAGTTGAGCACCACAGCGCCAATAACGCCGAGCGTGAGCTCCTTAGGCTGGGTCAACGTTTCAATCAGGCTACGTGCGTACGACTTGAGCAGTGGCAGATACTTCTGTGTGACCTTGCGACGAATTGGCGGAATAGCCATGGCGATGCAGACGATCAGCGACACAATGGCGATTGCAATAATCAGCGTATTCGTTGGTACCATGCCCGAAAGTGTGTTACGACCAGTGAAGATGCCGATAATAATCAGCAGTACCACGGTTGTGGCGGCCTGAACGGCCCACACGGCACTCATAATGGCTGTTGCAACCGTATTGCGGTAGCCATTCTTACGCAGGAACTGCAAGTTCACGAATGCTGGGCCAATACCCGCTGGCATCGAAACAGCCGTGAAACCAGCGGCCATCTGTGAACACATTAAGCCGATTGGATTGACCTTCTCGCGGTTCATAAAGCCGCCGAGCGTAATCGCAGAGCCGACCCAAGCGAGCAGGCTAAACAGAATAACCACAAGAGCCAGCCACAGGTTAGCGTGCGTGACTGCGTTGATCATCTCTTCTGGCTTGAGCTGCGTCACAATAACAGCCATAGCCACAACGAGCAGTGCGAAGCCAATAAACGAGCGGACCGAGAAACGAGATAGCGTTACCTGCTCAAGGTTCTCGGAAACCTCTTCAGGAGCAAGCTGGCTAATAGCTTTACGCAGATCCGACAGCAGATTCTTGTTCCAGCCTTCAAGCGAACGCGTCGAAGGAGCAACGGCCGCACGCTGGATAAATGGAATCAGCGAAATAAGCGTATCGACGTCCCAGACGCGGCGGGCAACACGAATTGTGCGCTCAATGCCGAATAATGCAGCGTAAAGGGCAAGAATCTGGACGTTATCGAGTTCCTCGTTCGTGAAGCTACTTGCAGCATCACCATTCTGCCAACCCGCAATAAACATACGTGGCGTGGAATTACCCGAATCATCACGCAGCTGAGCGAGCGTATCGAGCGTAATACGACGATGCGTGTAACCGCGATCGTGAGCATGCTGCACATACTGCAGCAGTTCTACGAGCTGATCATCACTGAGCTTTCGTGGATCGCAAGCGGTTGGCGTAGCCGTGCTGTGGAACACGAGCATTGAGGATTCACCATAATCAGCAACACCATATGGCTCGAGCGTCGTCAAACCAAGCTGGCGCAAACCGAGCAGCATCGACAGATGATGATGCATAGCGCTAATTGCTGAACGATCCTTACGTACAGCCACACTCTTGAGCTTGATAAGCTGCCAGATCTGGCTTAAATAGCCTGCGTAACGCAACTGGTTATCGAGCACCGACACAATGTAGTGCTGACCAGCGCGGTCGTACATATCGTAAATACGTGAGTTCTCAACGAGATCATCGTCAAGAGCTGTAAGCAGCACACCAGACTCAGTGTTGAGTCCCGCACGCCTTTCCAGACCAACAGGATGCAGACCAATAGAACGCAGTGCTGAAATAATCTGTGGGCCCCAAGCACCCGTGTTAATCGTGCCGAAAATGAAGCGAATCAAGAGACCCACGAAACGGCCAAGCAGAATCGAAACAATAACGCCAGTAACTGAGCTCCACGAAGTAATGACGAAAATAATTGCGGTGGCGATCAGAATCGACCAGCCCCATTTCACCGTGGTGCGTGCACGGCTTGGGCCAGCAACGGTCAGGAATGCACCAAGCGCTGCATAGAAGTCGGGGAGCAGTGTGGTGCCCACAATCGTGCCAGCAGACAGCAGCGTATTAATCAGCGTGGTATCGCCCCATGTGGTGAGTGCTGCTGAAGTACCCCAGGCGGCTGCAAAACCAAGCAGCAACGAGCCCACAGCAATTGCCGATTGATACCATTCGCGTTGCGTAATCGACTGGATGAGCACACTGACGACAATGTAAATAATAACGAGCTGACGCAGCAGCGAAGCTGGCACATCAAGCAGCCAATCTACGGACTTACCAACGTTCTGTGCATCAGCAGCAACGCCCATAGTCACACCGCGCAAATAGACGGCGAACAGCAGCATTAATGCTGCAATAATCAGGCAGGCGCCGGCATTGACGAGATCGCCGAACACGTGGGAGCGCTTTGGCTCAATATCGTCAATGTGCACATCGTGCATAGCATTGTTATCGGTTACCACAGCAGATGAAGAAACAGGCTTATCTTGGGTTGACCCGTCCGTATGCGGCTGCTGCGCCTGCATATTGGTGGACTTGTCGTGTTCTGATTGCCTGTTGGTCATCAGCACCTCGTCTAATACGTCAAAAAGTTATTGGAACACCTATGTGAGCAACGCTCAAATGGATGAGTGGGTTGGGTACACATAGCACAAAACGCCCACCGAAGTGAGCGTTTCGATTGTACTAGCTACCCTACATGAGTTCACGCGCAGCACACGGAATGTGTTGAAATATCAACACAACTCGGATGATTAGCGCATGTATTGCAGCAGCTGGGCAGCAATACCCACATACGTTGCAGGCGTTAGTACCTTCAAACGCGTTGCCGTCTGCTCATCGAAGTTCAACGAATCAATGAAGCGTTCCACATCGTCTTGGCTAATACGATGACCGCGCATCAGATCCTTGACCTTCTCGTATGGATGTTCCATACCTTCAACACCAGCCAATTCGCAAGCACGCATAACCGTTTGAATAGGTTCGCCGAGCACTTCCCAGTTCTCATCAAGCTCTGCGCGCATAGCAGCCTCATTTGGATGAATCGACTGCAAACCACCATGCAAGTTATTCAATGCCAGCAGTGAGTAGCCCAACGCCGAACCAGCATTACGCTGCGTCGTGGAATCAGTCAGATCACGCTGCCAACGCGACTCTACAAGCGTTGCTGACAACGAATCCAACAATGCGCACGACAATTCGAAATTCGCCTCAGCATTTTCAAAACGAATTGGATTGACCTTATGTGGCATTGTAGAAGAACCAGTAGCGCCCTTTACTGGCACCTGAGCAAAGACACCGCGCGAAATATACATCCATACATCCACGCACAGGTTATGCAAAATACGATTCGTATGGGCAACCGCGCCATACAGCTCAGCCTGCCAATCATGCGACTCAATTTGCGTCGTCAATGGATTCCACGTTAAGCCCATACGATTCTCAACGAATTCACGAGACACAGCCAACCAGTCGATGTGAGGGAATGCCGCTAAATGTGCGCCAAACGTACCCGTAGCACCATTAATCTTACCCAAATATTCCTGAGCTTCAATGTGGCGAAGCTGACGATTAATGCGATACACATAGACGGCAAACTCCTTGCCTAACGTTGTTGGAGTTGCCGGCTGGCCATGCGTCAGCGACAGCAATGGCAACGTCGCATAAGCCTCAGCCTTCTGCACTAAATGATCAGTGATTTCATGAACCGTAGGAAGCCACACCTGCTCCATAGCATTCTTAATGCAACGAGCATACGAGAGATTGTTAATGTCTTCCGACGTGCACGCAAAATGCACAAGCGTCTTCAACTTGCTGAGCTGCGTTTCATGGCCCAAAACTTCAGCAGCACAATCCAGCTCATCATCAATGTAATATTCAACGGCTTTCACATCATGATGTGTAATAGCCTCATGAGCGGCATGATGCTTAATACCTTCATCATCAAACGTCTCAGGAATAGCACGCAAATAGGCTTGCTCTTCTTCAGTTAATGGTTCAACACCATCAACAATTGGCTGGAAGCCATTGCCTTCAAAACCATTAGCAAGCAGAATCATCCATTCTACTTCAACACGCATGCGCTCGCGATTAAGTGCTGGCTCGCTCAAATACTCAACAAGAGGAGCCGTCTGCGACTTATAGCGACCGTCGAGTGGAGTTAATGCTGGAATAGGAGAGATATCAGTAAGCCTCATGGTTTCAACCCTACGTGAGATGGCAAACCAACGTTGGTTCTATCCATATTTTGTACGGAATTTCAACTGTTTTTGGCCGTTGTATAGTTCAACGTTTTGATGAAGTCAGCCATGGTTATTTCTGGACGCGACCTTGCCAATAGGTGGTTCCTTGATATTCGCCTTGTATTGTTTGCTGGAAATGTTGTTCATGGGCCTGTAATTCAGGGGAGCCTAAAGCGCTTGCATGCTCATAAGCCGCTTCATGATATTTGAGCCAGTGTGTTATTTCATAGGTATTTGGATCGCGATCAACGGGCACACCAGCACAGGGATCATCAGCATAAGGAATATCAGCACAAGACACATCAGCATATGGCATATCAACGCCAGGATCATCCGTACTTGTGGTGCGTTGTTCATTCAGTGAGCCTCGCACTGTGAGCCACTGTTCATTAGTAGGATTAGCCGCACCATCAAGCGCAGCAACTACTTCATCATCCATTTCAATGGCGGTAACCCAAGTTTGATTACCAACAGGATGCTGTGCAATAGGAGAACCAGCCGTCACAATATGCTCAATCGAAAATTCATCAGTGCAATCCGAGGCAATAGTGGCTGCCACAATGCCTCCTTGTGAGTGCCCAACAAGAGCCACAGGATCATTTGGCTGAATACCAGCTTCACGCATAGCTTGCTCAACCATGCGAGCACTTTCTGCCTGCATACGATGTTCAGCATCGTCGCTCATCAGTTCCACATTTTGCGGCCAAGCAAATGGAGAATCTGATTCACCATCAGTACCCGGAATCGTAACAAGCCAAGCAGTAGATCCATCAGCACGCTTATATTGCGAAATCGCTATGGTTGCATAGCTCAGTTCATCGGCTGTTCCCGAACGCAAACCTTGAGTACGTGTTTCGCCAAGCTGTCGCAAATCAGTTAATGCGCCACCCACGGATGACACTTCACCAACGGCTTGCACATGCTGACCGACTTGGCGCACCTCCACATCAGAACCTTGCATCCAATTATGCAAAGGCTGCCAAGCCCACGCTAAACCTGCAGCACCATGCTCAACGGTGCTACTGGTATCTCTTGCCACATGCAGTGTTTTCGTAGGATTCAACACGGCTGTGCCCGCCATAATCCAAGGACCGAGTCCGCGAAGCATGCCTTCTTGCATCCATGTTGTGCCATTGACCGTATGCATGACGCTGAATTTATGTTCCTTCGCAAAGCCATAGGCCATACCACCTGCAGCACTCGCACCCAGTGCTACTGCAGCTAATGGCGGTGACACGGAAGTCATCACTTGTAATGCAGTTATACCTGCACGGCGCGCACTCGATTCAGCATCGGCATAGAGGTTATAAGCGTGAGACAGCAGTGTAGCCAGGTTCTCACATTGCACAGCTATACGCTGCACCCGCGCAGCAGCATCATTGGCCTGAGCAAGTAGCGATGTAGTAGTAACAAACGGCTCATGAGGTTGCGCACACCATTGCAATTGCTGTGCAGCACCAGACGTATGCAAAGCAAGATTCGAACAAGCGGTAGCAACTTGATTCAGTGATGATCGTGCCTGCTGTAATCCGTTCACGACACGTTGCGCTTCATGATGCTCAGCAGTACGTGTTACACCGCCATACACACGCGACTGCACACAGACTTGACGACTGTCAGAGACAGAGGACTGTATCTGCATAATGCCTCCTCATGCTGTGTATGTATCTATCAAAACCAATCTGAAATGTTCTGTACCGAAGCACCCGTGCCAAATCGTTTCAAACCAAGGCGTCCCATACTGAGACGTCCTGAACTACAGAGTTAAGTACTGGAACGTTAAGCATTCGAATGTTATTGGAATGCCGCACGCATTTGTTCAACCCGCGTCATTACCGATTGAACATCACGTCGTATTACTGAACAACGATCGCGAAAAGCAGTTGCTGCAGAACTTTGCCAATCAGGAAGCACACCTGCAGGAATTGCGCGTGCCACATCATCGAGCGCACGCTTCATGTGCGTAATAGCTACGTTGACCTCGTCACGCAGCTGATTCGCAGTTTGCCTACATTGACAGTTCCCAGCACCAAACGGAGAAGCATCGCCAAACCTAGGGGAGCCTGATCCTCCGACTCCATCAAAACTTGTTGTATTCATAGCTCCATTGCACGGCACAGCATGTCATCGTGTCGAGCGCAATAGGACAATGTGGTGAAATGCTGGCTCGGGGCAAGTGAATGTGGATAGATCAAGCCAAAGTAGATTACAGCATTAGACCACAGCAATAGATCAAACAACTCGAGCAAGCAAAGCGACCAAACAATACATACCGAAAAACAGCAGCCACCACATATACAAACAAGGGACCGCGCTCGCCGAAGCGAATCACAGTCCCTTGTAGTGTAGGTAAGTTAACAGCTCAGTAGCAGTTAGCTATTACCATGGCTTGATCTCGTGGTTGGAATTCGTATTCTTGCCACTATCATTCGAAGAATTGCCACGATTCTGGTCTTGCGAACCATTGTTCTTGAGCATGTCTTCAATCTGCTTGCGCTGCTCATCAGTCAAAGCTGAATTCGTCTTGTTATCAGCATCGCCATCGGCAGCATCCTCATTAGCCTTTGCTGCAGCGTCAGCTGCGTGCTGCTGGTCAGCCAGAGCCTTCGAAATACGATCAGTGAGCTGTTCAGAAATCGCAGCATTCGCATGAATCGCATCTTTGACATTGTTGAACAGCACACCAGCATTGGCCTGAGCATCGCTGAACCTTGCATCAGTCTGTTCCTGACTGACCTTCAGCGCCTTCAAATCAGCCGACGCATTTGTAGCCTCTTTGAGATTCTGATTCAGCGTAGCCGTCGCCTGATTGTATTCAGTAATTGCCGCCACATTCATACCAGCGACCACAGTTGCTGCCGCAAACACAACAGCACCCGCAATACCAGCAATACGAACAGCAAGTGGAACACGATGCACACGCGTTTTCGCCGTACCTGCATCGTCAAGCGACTCCCATGTTACAGCAGGAGTCTGCTCAGTTGTGTTCTGCTGAACTTCATCACTCATAGCAGCCTCCTCGACGTCACGATCCAACTTGCAGCTTCCCAAACGAGCAGCACTGCCAACGCAATGGCAAATGGCCAGGTAATTGGCGAAATGCGCATCCTATCGTGCTCAGTTTCGGTTACGCGCCACTTATTGGCCTGCTGAGCAATCTGCGAGTTCGCAACTGTCGTCTGAGCGTTCAGGAACAGTGGTGAGCCGCTTAACTCATCAGCTAGTTCAGTGATCTGCGCTTTATCCATCTTGGAAATACCCGGTTCACCAGTGCTTGGGTCAATGACCCACTGATCAGCCGAAGTTGCGTTTGGCTGTGGAACCTTGCCGCCTTCTTCACTGCCAACGCCAATCACGCACGCATCGTTCACGTACTGCCTCAACGAAGAGAATGTACGTCGCGTTTGCGGCGTGGTCTGCTCACCATCCGTAATGATGTACAGCAACAGCTGATCTTCTGGATGTTGTTCATGAATTGATTTCAGCGTAACCAACAGTCGGTCAAGAGCCGTATCCAGTGAAGAACCGGCCGAACTGGACGTTTCCTCCGGATGCAGCGTACGAGCCCATTCATTTACAGACTGCGTATCTGGCGTCAGCGGCAAATCCAGTGTGCCCGTTGCACCAAAGCTCAATGCAGCAAAGCTTGAGTTTGGATACTGCTCAGTGATGTCATGAATTGCATTCTTTGCAGCATCAATACGGCTCATCTGAATGTCATTGCCGTACTTGGCATCATGCACGCCCATCGAACCAGTGACATCAGTTGCAATAACAACGTCCGTAGCGCTAATAGCACGGCTTGTTGTTGCCGTAGCAATCGATGGAGTTAACGCCACAATGGCCAACAGCACGCAAATAGCAGTGCGACGAATGCACGATGCCAACGTTTGATCGCTATCAGCACGGTTCCGGCGATACAACACTACTGATGCCACAGCGAAGCCGAGCATAAGTACAGCCAAAATAATGCCGACCGGCCAACCCAGAGAAGGGGAGAAGGTGAACTTACTCATCGCTTCAACCTCCAAGCCACAAGTAACCACGCACCAACAAGCATAACGAGCGCTAACGTCCACCAGCCAGGTGCGTCAACAACAGCGGCCTGAGCCTTGCGCTCTTCTTCGTGCATCTGCTGATCGTTAATACGACGGACGAGTGCATCAACAGAAGCGCCATCGGACTGCGCTAAGAACGTGCCACCGTGGTGCTCAATAAGCTCTTCCATCTGCTTTGTTGTTTCATTGTGCTCAGTGGATTGAGAACCCGAGTACAGGCCTTCCACAGCAATATCAGCCTGAGACGTCAGATCCAATGCCTGAGCCAGCGAATAGGTAGGCGTACCCGAAACGATGTTATCGGTGGCCAACACAATAGAAGCCTCACGCTGCTGACGCTGAGCGTGCGATGCGTCGTAGGTGAAACCTGGCAGCATAGCTGCGCAAGACACGAGGCCATCGCCGATCAGACTCGTAGCATTCGTTTTGTTCTGCGTGCCATCGAGCCAATCAGAAACATCCTGATACTGCTGATCAGACATAGCATCAATTGACTTCTGCGATTCCACGCGCTTCAAAATATTGCTGGCATGCTCAAGCTGCCGTTGCACCAGCTCGTAATCATCAGTCAATGGGAACACCGTGCGCGACGTCGAGTTGAAAATACTCATACCAATGCGCTCACCCTTGAAATGCTGCACCAGATCGCGATACGTATCAATAACTTCGTGATCGTAAGGCAGCGTTGAACCAGACACATCAAGGCACAGCACAATATCGCGGTTACCGTAGTGCTCATCAGCCTTATCAACCGTGCTAAAACGGCCCACAAACAGGCATGCCACAACGAGTAGCAGAGCCATAAGTGCCACAGCCACGCGATTCCACGTACGCCACGTGCGCATAGCATGTGAGGCCTGCTCACCATGCAAATCACTTTGTACGTCGTAGGCCACAGCAGCCTGCTGTGTATCGGCCTTACGTGCGGAGAGTACCCACACGAGGATTAAAACTGCGATAGTAACAACAGCAGCAATAAGAATGGCCCAAGGCCAGCGCCAACTGAACATTTCAGCGCCACCTTTCCACAAGACGAGCCACCCAAGCTGCAGCGTCATCAACAGTCACACCTTGTGGCTGCTCAGCGAACTCAGGAGGATACATACCGGCAATCGTTTGACGCAGCAAATTCCAGTTCGAGTCACCCGAGCGGCGATCATTCGAAAGATCAGCAAGCGTCTTCGAAGCCAACGAACGGCCCGAACTCTGAGCGGCGAAACTACGAGCGATCTGAGCCAGACGAGCAAACGCCTGATCCTCAGTAATTGTGCCCGCATGGAAACGCTCCACAACTTCAGAAATACGACGCTGCCAAATCTGCTTCGCACCTGCCGAATGTGAGCCAGTCTGCTGTTCGACAACGCGCACCACGCGCGGACGCCAGAACTTAATAACGAGCACGACCAAAACAACAGCAATAATCGCGCACACGCCACACGTAATGGCGAAACCCGTGCTGCTTAATGCACCCTGAGGATGTAAATCCTGCACAGAAATCAACGAGACACCCCCTGCTGCATACGGCTCACCGATGAACGTAGCATCGATGGATTCATGGCGGCATGCGACATTTGAGCACGAGCAATCATCGACACAAGCGTATGGAACATGCCCTCGCTCGAAGCACTATGCACGAGCGTGGCACCATACGACGTCAGCTGACGCTGCAATTCCTGCAACATAAACGTGCGATGCGTATGCACTTCCTTAGCAAGAGCCGCATTACGCAAAAATGCAGGAATACGACGACCTGTTATGCCATCGCGCACACCCACATCAGGGCGGCTTGGCACAGGATGTACATCAAACGGATTCACCGTGCCAACGCTGACAATAAACAGTGGATGCGTGCGTGCGATCGTACGCATAGTAGCAAGCTGCTGTTCAGTCAACGCATGATCATCAGTGGCCAACACAATCAGACAATTGCGATCGCGCAAACGCTTGGCATAATCAAGGAGCGCATCAATATTGCGACCATGCGACCAATCGCGGTCGAGTGCTTCATCAAGCGTGCGCTCGAACTGGGGAAGACCACCATGGAATGGCATACGCGTAATCGACTGTGCATCACCAAATACGAGCGACACCTCATCAGAACGACGCAACGACAGCGCAGCAATCATGCACAGGGCGTTAGCAGCAACTTCGTACGCAGGCTCGCCAGACGGGCAAGTAGCGCTCATAGGCTGACCAACATCCAACAGCAGTACGGCCTTGCCACTGACATTGCGCTCACGCTGCACGATCATAGGGCGGCCAGAACGCGCACTGATTTTCCAATCAATACTGCGTGCTTCGTCGCCAGCCTCATAGGCGCGCACATCCATAAGCTCATCAGTGCCACCGCGGCGCTGAGACAAATGCTCACCCTCAATAACGCCGAGCGCCTTACGCACTGTTGGCAAGCTCAGCGAAGAGCTCATCAACTCAATACGGCGTCGCACCTCTTGAGCGGTAACCTCAGCAGGAGTAAGCGCTACAGAATGCGGTGACTGATTGGCGCCGGCATCTGCAGTAGCTGTCTGCTCTGCTGAATGGAAGAACGGAAATTTGATCATGGAACAGGCACCACTTGCACAATCTGATCAATAATCTGATCGGTATCAATGCCATCGGCCATTGCCTCGAACGTCAGCAGAATACGGTGACGCAGCACTTCGTGAGCAAATTCCTTAATATCCTCAGGAATCACATAGTCACGGCCAGCCATCAGAGCAGCTGCCTGACCAATACGAATAAATGCAATAGAAGCACGAGGTGAAGCGCCCAGCCGCACGCGAGCAGCCAAGCCCTTAATTGGCTTAGGACCAGCACCACGTGTTGTCTCAACGAGATCAACGGCGTACTGCATAATCGCGTCCGAAACATGCACGCGCTTAGCAGCATTAATCAAGAAGCTGACGTCGCGAATAGAAATAACGTCTTCAGCATCCATTGTTGGATCCATAACATCGGAGCCGCGGCGAGCCAGCATCTGCAGCATAGCCACTTCCTGCTTCGACGTTGGATACGTCATAACAGCCTTCATCATGAAACGATCCATCTGAGCTTCGGGCAGCATAAACGTGCCCTCTTCCTCAATTGGATTCTGCGTTGCAATAACCATGAATGGCTTAGGGCAAGAAATACGCTCGCCACCAATAGTCGTAGCGCCTTCAGCCATAGCTTCAAGCATGGCCGACTGCGTCTTAGCGTTAGCGCGGTTGATCTCATCAAGCAGCACGAAGTTAGCGTGAATAGGACCAATCTGCGTTGTGAAACGCTGCGACGAGAAATCAAAGACCTGCGTACCAACGAGATCAGAAGGCATCAGATCAGGCGTGCACTGCACACGGCGGAACGAGCCAGAAACACTCGTAGCCAGCGTCTGAGCAGCAGTCGTCTTAGCCAAACCTGGCACCGACTCAATAAGAATGTGACCGCCAGCAACCATCGTCGTAATCAGCGATTCACGCAGCTCTTCCTGACCAATCAGAGCATGAGCAAAGCGGTTGCGAATACGCTCAGTCAGCTGACGAGCACGGACCAAGTCCTGCTGGGAGAGTGCGTTTGGGTTGGTGTTTGCATTTGGAGTGGCGTTTGGGCTCATGCCTGGCATTGAGGCGGTTGCGCCTGCAGCGGTTGCAGCAAGTGGTGATGCGGCTGGATTTGCAGGATCAACTGGGGGATTCTGAGAACCTGGGCGCAATGGATTAACGGGTGGAAACAGTGACATGCTGATTATCCTCGATGTTCATAGCTAATAACTGTGCAACCGGTATGGCACACAATTGCTGGTGTTCTAAGGCTAGGTGACTATCGGATTGCCGCCCATGCAGTCACAGCATTGTACTGGGCGGCGCTTAAATCACAGATTGGTTGGGTGCTCAAGGCGCCAATCAACAGGGGTTGCACCCATTTCAATGAGTGCTTCGTTCGTACGAGAGAACGGACGTGATCCAAAGAAGCCTCGCGATGCAGACAATGGTGACGGATGTGGTGACGCAATAATTTTGGCATTCGTCAGTAGCGGTGCCAAGGTCTGCGCGTTACGTCCCCACAAAATCGCAACAAGTGGCAGAGGCTTACCCTGAGCGTCAGTGCGAGCATTCAGTGCACGAATTGCAGCTTCAGTAATTGGCTCCCAGCCCTTGCCCTTATGACTATTCGTGACGCCAGACTGCACAGAAAGGCTTCTGTTGAGCAGCATGACGCCCTGCTTCGTCCAAGGTGTTAAATCACCCGTCTGTGCAGGTGGAATACCAAGGTCGGTTTGCATTTCTTTGTAAATATTGATCAGGCTCTTTGGCAAAGGCCTCACATTTGGTGCAACAGAAAACGCCAGTCCAATTGCGTGACCGGGTGTTGGATAAGGGTCTTGACCAACGATCAATACTTTGACAGATTCAAAAGGCGTAGAAAACGCACGTAAAAGATTTGGTGCTGCAGGCAGAAAATGACGTCCGTGTGCGACTTCTGAGCGCAAGAAATCACCCATCTTGTGCAGTTGTGGCTCAACAGGCGCTAAGGCTCGAGCCCAACCGGGATCTATGAGTTCGCTCATTGGTTTCACTGTGGAATAGCTCATGGCACAGTACTGTAGAACATGTCAAAGGCATCGACGATAGCGTAGTCTGGTGAATGGCCGCGCTACACTCGTGAAAGTATTCTGTACAGGCTCTATGGAGGAAAAGCATGGCACGTGGCGATAAGAATACCTACGACTCGTATGCGAAGGATGATTTCGATAATCCTCCAGCAGGTCCTGTAGGTGCGCATCGTGGCCAGCGTTCGTTCGCTTCGCGCTGGTTGCCATTTATTATCGTTATTGTCGCTGCAATTGCCGCAGCACTGGTGTTCTGGTCCATGTACTCGGGTGCATTCGAGATGCACAAGCCTGGCGTAGTTTCTAGCGAGACGACGTCGCAGGCTACAACCGAGCCAAAGCACGAAGAAACGCAGTCGGCTTCTCCAAGCACCACGGAGTCGGCATCGCCATCCGCTTCGCCATCAGAAACGCAGAGCGAATCGCCAAGCCCATCGCCATCGGAGTCCACGGATGCAGTGAACTACAACACTGGCGTTCGCGTAATTAACGGTACGGGCGTGACTGGTTACGCCGCAAACAGCGCATCGAAGCTCAACAACGCAGGCTTCACGAACGTTGCTGCTGCAAATCCAAACGCAGGTTCGATGCCAGCACAGTCGGTTGTGTGGTATCAGACCGAGGCTGATCTGGCAACGGCAAAGCAGGTTGCTTCCACGCTCGGCATCTCCAACGTGCAGCAAGTGAACGATATTGCTGCTCCAGTTGTTGCCGTGCTCATGCAGTGAGTCGCGTTAGTTAACTTTTGTTTGGTGGTCATCTCACGTGAGGTGGCCACCAATTTTTTATTCTTCTGGCCACCATTTTTCTGCCGTTCATCTTCTGTAGTTCCGTTGCAATGATTTGTATTTCTGTACACAGCAGCAGTGGCTTTTATGCCTTTGAAGGTTATTCCAAGCTTTAGCTATTACCAATATTTCTCGATTGGCTCATAAGTGTTTTGGCACTCGACCAAGGAGAGTGCTAATCTCACGAATTAGCACTCGGGACTTGAGAGTGATAAATCGGCAGCTGACGGCCGACATCAATCCAATCCCAAGTGGAACCTATCCGTGAAGCCAGTGTGGAGGAACAATGGCAAAGATCATTGAATATGACGAGGAAGCCCGCCAGGGTATGCTCGCCGGTCTGGATAAGCTCGCCGACACCGTCAAGGTCACGCTCGGACCTAAGGGCCGCAACGTAGTGCTCGACAAGACTTACGGCGCTCCAACCATCACGAACGATGGCGTGTCCATCGCAAAGGAAATCGACCTCGAAGATCCATTCGAGCGTATCGGTGCAGAGCTCGTCAAGGAAGTTGCTAAGAAGACGGACGACGTCGCAGGTGACGGCACCACGACCGCAACCGTGCTTGCTCAGGCTCTCGTGCACGAAGGCCTCAAGAACGTTGTCGCAGGTTCGAACCCAATCGCTCTGCGTCGCGGTATTGAGAAGGCTTCGGAAGCTATCGTCAACCAGCTTATCAAGTCCGCAAAGCCAGTCGAGACCAAGGAGCAGATCGCTGCTACGGCAACGATTTCCGCTGCTGATCCAGAGGTCGGCGAGAAGATCGCTGAGGCTCTCGACAAGGTTGGCCAGGACGGCGTTGTGACCGTTGAGGACAACAACCGCTTCGGCCTTGACCTCGAGTTCACCGAGGGTATGCGCTTCGATAAGGGCTACATTTCCCCTTACTTCGTGACGAACGCTGAGGATCAGACGGCTTCGCTCGACGATCCATACATTCTGCTGACCTCGAGCAAGGTCTCCTCGCAGCAGGACATCGTTCACATTGCTGAGCTCGTCATGAAGACGGGTAAGCCACTGCTGATCATCGCTGAGGACGTCGATGGCGAGGCTCTGCCTACGCTGATCCTCAACAACATCCGCGGCACGTTCAAGTCCTGCGCAGTCAAGGCTCCTGGCTTTGGCGATCGTCGTAAGGCAATGCTGCAGGATATGGCAGTGCTGACGGGCGCTCAGGTTGTGTCTGAGGAGCTGGGCCTCAAGCTCGACTCCATCGACCTGTCCGTGCTCGGCTCCGCTAAGAAGGTCATCGTTTCTAAGGATGAGACGACGATCGTGTCCGGCGCAGGCTCCGCTGAGGACGTGGCTGCTCGCGTTGCTCAGATCCGTGCTGAGCTCGAGAACACCGATTCCGATTACGATCGCGAGAAGCTCCAGGAGCGTCTTGCAAAGCTCGCCGGTGGCGTTGCTGTGATCAAGGTTGGCGCTGCAACTGAAGTTGAGGCTAAGGAACGTAAGCACCGCATTGAGGATGCTGTGCGTAACGCTAAGGCTGCAATTGAGGAAGGCCTCGTGCCAGGCGGCGGTGTTGCACTCGTGCAGGCAGCTGCTGAGGTCGAGAAGGACGTCAAGCTTGAGGGCGACGAAGCAACGGGCGCTGCAATTGTGTTCCGCGGCATCGGTGCTCCAATCAAGCAGATTGCTGACAACGCTGGTCTGTCCGGCGACGTGGTGATCGACAAGGTTCGTTCGCTGCCAGAAGGCCAGGGCCTCAACGCAGCAACCGATACCTACGAAGACCTCATGAAGGCCGGCGTCACCGATCCAGTCAAGGTTACGCGTTCCGCTCTGCAGAATGCTGCCTCGATCGCAGGTCTGTTCCTGACGACTGAAGCTGTTGTGGCTAACAAGCCAGAGCCACCAGCAGCTGCTCCAGCTCAGGACATGGGTTACTGATAGATAACCCAATCCATGGCTCACTGAACCACTTGCCAAATCGGTGAGCTTTGGAATTTCTTGCAACTCATGCATAGCCGTCATTGCACTTACGCAATGGCGGCTTTTGCATAGGTGAGCAAACACTCATGAGCTAAAGAGGCGAGCGGCTTGGCTTTCTGCATCGGCATAAACAATTGATGCTTGCGACAGTGACTGTTGAATCGCTTCCAAAGATTGCTCCATCTGTTGCTGAGCAGCTCTCCATTGCGACACAACAGAAGCAAACTGTGTAGAAGCGGCACCGCGCCATACATCTTGCAAAGCATTGAGATTCGTGACCATACCTTGTACGGCCTGTCGGATCTGACTTACCGAGGAATTGACTGCGGCGCTTGAGGATTGCATACGTTCGGAATCGACTTGAAACTGAGCCATGATGAGTACCACCTTGTACAACTAGAAACGGCATATACGTATGAACGGCGTAATCCCGCACCGTCCATTACTCTAGAAGGTATGGCATTGATCGCGCGCATTCCAGCTCAGCAGGCCAATGTGGTTAACTGCTCAGGTCGTCCACAAGGACATTTGTATAGTCGTCAACATTCTCTCGTTTTCAATGGTGCACACATGCTTCGTAATAGTTATGTTGTTCGTAAATGCATTGCTGTAGTGCTCAGCGTTGTGCTGTCACTTGCAATGATGATCGGCGCTTCGCTGATTCCTAGCAGCTCCAGTGCTGCATTCGCCGATGATCCACAGCCAGCACAGTCAAGCCAACCAGCACAGTCGGATCAGCCAGCACCAGCCAATGATCCAACGGCAACGCCTTCGCCACAGACCAATACCCACGAAGAGCAGAGCACAGCAAGCTACATCACCGATACGAACAATTTGTTAGGTGACCACTTAGGCGAAGTTTCCGATGCCATCGCCAAAACCAAGCAGAAGACCGGTGTTACGGTTCGCCTGCTGTACTTGGATTCGTTCAATACCAAGGACAGTCCAGAAAAGTGGGCTTCCATACTGCTTGCATCACTGAAGCCAGCACCAAACACGGTTATGCTGGCCGTGGCGGCAAACGACGGCAACCTCGTTGTTGTGGTTTCGCCAAACTCCGACGAATGGCTCCGTAGCCAGAAAACAGTCGACAAGCTTTCTGATGCTGCACTGAACCCAATTGTGGATGCCGATTCCAAGAATGGTCCTGACTGGGCCAAGTCTGCAATTGACATGATGGATGCCATTCAAACAGCAAAAGAGACGTCCACCGCACATAAGTCTGTTTCCGCCGGCATCATTGTGCTCATCGTCATTATTGTGCTGCTCATCGCGCTAGCCGTGGGCATGATTGTGTGGCGAAAGCACCATAAGCCGCGCCGCAGGAGTCGTCATTCTGCGAAGGCAGCAGAAGAACGCTGGTACCAGAGCGTTGCTGAATCAAAGAAGAAGGCTCACGCACACCGTGCGCGTCGTAAGAAGAAGGCCGAGCAGGAAGAAACTTCCGAAACACCTGTGAAACACGCCTAAAACCACGGGAATTCCGCCAATACAGCTGACTCTCAGGAAACATTCAGATAAGGCGACCAAACTGAGAACCATGAGCAAACCAATTGAAGCTACGATCGTCGTTGTAGACGACGAACCGTCCATCCGCGAACTGCTGGTCGCCTCTCTGCACTTCGCAGGTTATGAAGTAGAGACGGCAGGCTCTGGTTCTGAAGCTATTGAGGTTATTGAGCGCACGCAGCCAGACCTCATCATTCTTGACGTTATGCTGCCAGATATTGACGGCTTTACTGTGACGCGTCGTATTCGCCAGGAAGGCATTGATGCACCAGTGCTGTTCCTGACGGCTCGCGACGATACGCAAGACAAGGTCATGGGCCTGACCGTCGGCGGAGACGATTACGTGACGAAGCCATTCAGCCTTGAAGAGGTTGTGGCACGTATTCGCGCAATCCTGCGCCGTACGCGTGAACAGGTCGAAGACGATCCAATTATTCGTGTTGGTGACCTTGAGATTAACGAAGATTCGCACGATGTAACTCGCGCTGGCAAGTCGATTGACCTGAGCCCAACCGAGTACAAGCTGCTGTGCTACCTCATGGATAACGAGGGTCGTGTGCTGTCGAAGGCTCAGATTCTTGACCACGTGTGGCAGTACGACTGGGGCGGCGACGCAGCAATCGTCGAATCGTACATCTCGTACCTGCGTAAGAAGGTCGACGACATCACGGTTGAAGACGAGGACGGCACGAAGCACAAGGTGCAGCCTCTGATCGAGACGAAGCGTGGTATTGGCTACATGATTCGTGCACCAAAGGAAGCATGATTCAACGCTTAGTAGCAAGCTACGCAGCATCTGCTATCGATAGCTTTTCAACACACAACGCTCGCAAAATATTGGGCAGAATGTGACACAAAATCGCGGCGGGATGGTGAGTTTTCACTGTCCGGCCGCGCTCGTGTACGTACCGGTATGTTCGTGTGCGTACTGGCATGTACAACTCACCAAGGAGCTTGAACAGACGTATGGTCAACGCCAATGACCGCGGTTCACAGTCGGACCAGCATGAGTCTCCGCAACCAGCTTCCGTAACTGCAACAACTGCAGCCGCATCCGTTGCTGATGCCGCAGGTGCATCAACCGGTGCAGGCGCCACAAATGCATCAGCATCAGCCACAGCTGCATCGACTTCGCCAGCTATGCCTCTTACGCCAAGGAAGCGTTTAAAGAAGCTCGACAACTTCTCCCTGAATACGAAGCTGGTGTCGATTATTATTGTGCTGCTGACGATTGGCACCATTGGTATTACGGTGTCGCTGCGTCAGCTGCTGAGCAACTATCTGCTCGACAAAACGGATTCGCAGCTGCTGCAACAGTCGGAGCTCGTGTTCAAGAACACCGACATGATGAACAGCGACCTTAACTCGCACAATGGTTTAACCACGTATTACGTTGAGTCGTACAACAAGCTCGACAATACGTCGACGGTTCAGCTACAGCCTGTTTATAAGGGCGGCGTGGTGTCGCAGCCTGAAATTCCTGCCGATGGCGGTACCGATGGCCATAAGCTTGGCCAGCCTTGGACCGCTAAGGCTAAGGTCATGATGCAGAATCCAGTGAGCCAGCCGGATCATGCAACGCTCAAAATGGCAGAGGCACCATGGCGCGTTGTGGCTATGCGCTGGATGAATAAGACGAGTTCCGGTGCACTGCAAGATGTTGGTGTGGTGTACATCGCTCTGTCGCTGAGCTCGCAAATCGACATGGTTGATACGCTGACGAAGTTCTGCGTGCTCGTTGGCATTGCAGTCGTGCTGCTTGGCGGCGTGGTCAGTGCTTTGGCTGTGCAGCGTACGCTTGACCCAATTAAGCGCATTGAAAAGAAGGCTGCTCTGATTGCAGCTGGTGATTTAACGCAGCGTATTGCCTATGCTCCAACGAATACTGAAATCGGTTCGCTGTCTCGTTCGCTGAACATCATGCTGATGAAGGTGGAACGAGCGTTCATCCAACAGCAGCAAACGACTGAGAAGATGAAGCGCTTCGTTTCTGATGCAAGCCACGAGTTGCGTACGCCTTTGGCCGCAATTCATGGTTATGCAGAGCTTTACATGATGCAGCGCAATATGCCAGACGCTATTGAGCGTGCCGATATGGCAATTGATCATATTGAGAAGTCGTCGTCGCGTATGACTGTGCTCGTTGAAGATCTGCTGTCGTTGGCTCGTCTTGATGAAGGCCGCGGTATTTCGGTTGACGGCCAGGTCAAGCTGTCGAGCGTGCTGCATGATTCGCTTGACGATCTGCACGCGCTTGATCCTGAGCGCAAGGTCAGCACGGGCTTGCTGGAGCTCGGTCCTGTGACTGAAGATGGTCAGCTGCCTCAGATTGTTGAGCAGCGTGAAGATCTGCCAGACATGACGATTACGGGTGATCAGAACCGTCTGCGTCAGGTGATTACGAACATAGTTGGTAACATTCACCGTTACACGCCATCTGATTCGCCAGTTGAGTTCGCGCTGGGCACGATCGGCCTTGACATGAGCCCTAAGGAGCTCGTTAAGTTGCCGAATGAGCCTGCTTCTGTGGCTAAGGTGATGGAAGCTGCCGCTCAGTATCGTAACGATCACTTGGGTGTGCCATATGTGTTCGTGCGTATCAGCGATCACGGCCCGGGTGTGCCAGAGGAGTTGCAGCCGAAGATCTTCGAGCGCTTCTACACGGCCGATCCGTCGCGCGCTCGTCAGAAGGGCGGCACCGGTTTGGGTATGGCAATCGCTTACTCGGTTGTTCAAGCTCACTCTGGTTTCATCACCGCTCAGACGACGCCTGGTGGCGGCTTGACGTTCCTCATAATTTTGCCGGTTTCGCAAACGTTCCGTGAGGAGAACGCAGAAGATATTATGATTTAATTTCTGCTTCGCTGTACACGGACCATAATGAAATGACTCCGTGTACAGTGTTGCTGTGTATGTGTTGCTTCGGACTCGGTTCGAGTGATAGTTATGATGAGTTCGAGCAGTTGAAGATTGTGTAGAAAGTTAGGTGAAAACAATAATGCCAAGTGGAAAGGTCCGTTGGTTCGACCAGTCAAAGGGCTATGGCTTTATTGAAAACGAAGAGGGTAGGGATGTGTTCATGCCTGCCGCTGCGTTGCCTCTTGGCCATAAGACGCTGCGCAAGGGCACGAAGGTTGAATACTCGTTAATTGAAGGTCGTAGGGGACCACAGGCCATGAACGTTGAGATCCATGCGTCGGCCCCTTCGCTCGTGAAGGCTACGCGTCCAAAGCCAGATGATATGGCTGCTATTGTTGAGGACCTGATTAAGCTGTTGGATACTGCAGGTAATGGTTTAAGGCGTCACCATTATCCTTCTGCTGCAGAGAGCAGGAAGCTTGCCACGTTGCTGCGTGCCGTGGCTGACAATTTTGATGTACAGGAATGAGTACTATGGCAAATTCCGATCTTGATCCACAGTCTCTTGCAAAGGCTATGGCCATTGAGGCTGCGCAAAACCCTGATGAGGTCGGCGATTTTGTAACTAGCGCACAAGAGGGTCCTGTTACGGACTTCCGTTTTGTGTCGCTTGTTCCAGGTTACGAGGGCTGGCAGTGGTCGGTCACGATGTTCCATGACGAGGAACTCGATACATGGACTGTTGACGAATCCACGATGATTCCAACTGAGCAGGCTTTGCTGCCTCCTAAGTGGATTCCATGGAAGGACCGTCTCAAGCCAAGCGACCTGTCGGTTACCGATGCCATTGGTACTGAAGCTGATGATGAGCGTCTCGAAGCAGGCATGCCAGAGTCTGAAGTGCAGAAGGCTGAGCAGCAGGCAGAAGCCGAAGCTGATGTTGCCTCTAATGCGGCTGCAGTTCAAGATGCTGAGCAGTCTGAAAAGTCTGAGCAAGCCGAGCAGGCCGAAACCAATGATCAGGCTGAGGTTGACAAGCATGCTGCATCAGATCAACAGGACGAAGCATCCGAGCAAACTGCAACGGATGACCAGACTGAGATTTCTGATCAGACTCAGGATGAATCGGCCGAAGAAGCTGAAGCTTCGAAGAACTCTGCTGAAGATATTGCCGATGCTGTGCGCGAGTTCGATCTGTCACGTCGTCGCGTGATGAGCGAACGCGGTCGTTCGGAAACAGCAAAGCGTTGGTACGAAGGCCCGCATGGTCCTAAGTCGCTTTCGACGAAGACCGCTGAAGGCAATACGTGCTCTACGTGTGGCTTCTTCATTCCTTTGCAGGGTGAGCTCAATACGATGTTTGGCGTGTGCGCCAACCGTTGGAGCCCTGACGATGGTCGTGTAGTTTCGCTGGATCATGGTTGTGGCGAGCATTCCGAAATCGAGCCACCAGAGCCAAGCCGTTTGTGGATTCAGACGAAGCCAGCACTTGACGATTACCACATCGATATCATCACACCTAATCCACGTGATGAGCATGGTGAAGTTGAGCTGCTTGAAGGTTTAGCTGAGCGCACGGTTGACGACGCTGAACAAGCATCCAAGGATTCGCAGAAGTCAAAGAAAGAATCTCAGGAAGCTGTAGAAGAAGATCTCAAGGACATCGCACGTACGGCTGAAGAAGCAGTGCACGGTGCGGAAGAAGCTGAAGAGTCGGCGGAAGAGCTGGCCGAGCAGCAGGTTGAGATCGTGGCTGAGGAAGCCAAGGAAGCCGTCGAGCGCGCAGAAGAAGCTGCAAACGAAGCCAAGGAACTCGCAGCAGAAGTAGAAGAAACCGAAGCAGAAGCTGAGGAATCGGAAGCTACGACTGAGACAAAGACTGAGGAAGCTGAACCTGCTGAACAGTCTGCTGACGAAGATCAGGCCAATGATCAGGATGCTAAGGAGCAGTCCGAAAACTAGTGAAATCGCGTGAATGCGCGACATAGGAACCCGTAACTCGAACGTGAGTTGCGGGTTCTTTTTGTATTACGGGCCTTGCTGAGATGGATTCTAGGCAAAGGTAGTGGCCACGATTGCGCAGAGGCTCGAAGGTAAACAGTCAACTGAACTTTGCACGGACAGTCAGATGAGATCCGATTGAATGGTGAACGTTTCGTGAAGTATTCTTGAATAAGGTTCTTCATATTATCAGATGAAATTTCTCCCTACATTTTGAGGGAAGGTGACTTCATATGAAATGGAATAAGGCTGCTATTACGTGGACTGTTGCGCTGGCTGCTGCAATTATGCCGTTTGGTGCAGGAAATGCTGTGGCAGATACGGGTGCGTACCGTCCTAATGAGGATATTGTTATTGACTCGCACAGTTTTCCTGATCCAGCGTTTAGGGAGTATATAGCAACGCATTGGGATACGGATAAAGATGGAATCCTTAGTTGGCAAGAACGGCTTGATGCCAAAGAATTGCGGCATACACCGAGCTTTGGAATAGAGCAAATAAAAGATCTATCAGGTATTGAGTATTTCCCTAATGTGGAGACTATTGCTATTCGCGGTAATAAGTTTTATCGAGATGATGCCTGGATTCGTGATGATGGAAGATTCGATATTTCACAGCTGCATCATGTGAAGAATCTCGACGTGGCTTATACCGGATTGTTCGAATTACATTTGCAATCGGCATCTCAACTGCAGAGTTTGCACGATGAAGGTAATAATCTGCAGTCCATCGATTTGTCTCAGAATGCCCAGCTAACTTCGGTAAATCTTTCGAATAATCATCTCACTTCGCTTACATTGCCGAATCAATCACAACTGCAGGAACTGAATGCTGCGAATAATGCGATTGAACAATTGGAATTATCACCGTCCAGTACTATGCGGGAGATCTCGATTCAGAACAATAAGGTGTCCTCGCTTGATGTGACTTCATTGCCACAATTGGAACGCCTTAACGTCACGAATAATGCACTGACTTCGCTTAGTGTTAGTAAGAATCCTCGATTGCAGATGCTCAGTGCTGGCGGCAACCAGCTTGCTACTCTTGACGTCTCGAACAATACCGATTTGGAAACGTTGGATCTTACAGAAAATCAGTTAGCTGCTGTGGATTTATCGCACAATGCAGCATTGACGTATGTATCCCTTGCCAATAATCAGTTAGCTACTCTTGATTTGACAAACAATACCTTGCTGCAAAATGTCTATCTTTCTAATAATCAATTAACAGGACTTGATCTATCAAAGAATACAAACTTAGAGCGGCTCATAGCTGAGCACAATCGCATTGGTAAAGATGACATCAGGGTCAAATGGGATATTTCAGCAAATACGAAGTTAAAGGAGCTCAATGTCGCAGACAATGGGCTGTGGGGTGTGGACCTGTCTACGCTTACCAATCTCACTCAGGTCAATATCAGTAATAATCATCTCGATAAAGTAGGTATTGAGCATCTGACTAATCTGCAAAGTCTCGATCTCAGATATAACCGATTCAGGTATCTTAACCTTCCTTATCAGGGCTCAGACGGGCGGGGAATGCGAGAGCTACGAATAGCAAATAATCCATTACTCGCTGTTGATATTGCGGCAATACCTGAACGATACGATTTTGGCGGATGGGAAGACGAAGGACGCTTCTACCCAGCGGGTGATCTCACCATTAATCTCAGTACCGAGGCAAAAGGTATTGATCTTGACAAAATACATGATGTGCAGGGAGCAAGGCTTAAAGGGCGATATTTAACAGCTATCTGTGCACCGAGTAAAGCAAGCTATGAGTACGATATGGGTGCTGGCATGAAATGGCATGCAAGTATTAGATATCTTGGTGGATGAGCATCTATTGCTTTGCAGGAAGAGTACCTATTGCACTTATTTCTTAGGTGTTTACGTACTCTCTACTCAGGCGTTTGCGTACTGACTTGATGAGAAGAAGTGCGTCTAATCCTGGTCTCATTACGCACTGGTTCTTGTGAGACGATTTTCCTTTGTGTGCATTTTGTGAAGTACTGTTAAAGGAGGTCTGTTCAACAGACGAGATGAAGAAGATTGTCCTCCCAACCGCTGAGGGAAAGTTCCCTACATACGAGTGAAGGTGAATCTGTTGAAGAAAACGTGGAAAAACAAATTAGTGGCATGCTCGGCTGCATTGGTCACATTATTGGCTCCATTTGCTGCAGGATCTGCTGTTGCCAATGCCTATGACGGTGATATTCCAATTAACAAAGAGACATTCCCTTGTGATGCATTCCAGGAGTATGTCAAAGCAAAATGGGACACGGATAAAAACGGTATATTATCAGTTCATGAACGAATGACCGTAGGTATGATTCACTTTAATCTTTGGACCAACGAGCCAGAAGAATTAACTTCCTTTAAGGGCATTGAATATGCTCCCAATATCGGTATGATTATTGCCAGAAATGGGTCATTAGTATCGCTAGATATTTCTAAGAATCCTAATCTGCATACGCTTGATGTTACGAATAACCAGATTGATGCATTAGATATTTCGCATAATCCGAATCTTCGTGAAATTCACATTGGTCACAATAATGTGAAGCAACTTGATGTTAAAAACCATAAGTACCTAGAAAAACTGAATGCTGGTGACAATGAGTTGTCGTCAATTGATGTGACGCAGAATGCAGAATTAGATACGCTCGATGTGGCTCGTAATCATATTGCATCAGTTGATGTAACTAACAATAAGAAACTCTGGAGCCTTGATGTTTCAGGAAACGGATTGAGCGACGTCGATGTTCAACAGAATAAGGAATTGGGGAGGTTGTATGCATCCGACAATAACCTCACCAGTCTGGACTTGTCCCAGAACGAAGAGCTTCTAGCATTACAAGTGAGTAACAACCAACTGCCTAATATCGATCTGAGCAACAATCAGAAGATCGATCAGTTTGATGTATCACATAACAGGCTCAACTATGTGCGTTTGACACATGAGCGCGATATGCGTGGGGACATCCCTTATCTTTTCAACGTGGAAGTTCACGATAATCCGTTACTCGGTGCAGACATTGAAGGCCGATTAATTGGATTTGATACGCGCGCTCAAGATGAGCAGCAGCAAACATATGTGACTAAGGAACGGTCTCTTGATCTTCTTCAAATAAATAAATATTTGACTACTAAAAAGATAACGAAGATTGAAGGTGGCACCATAAAGAATGGTGTGATCGTTCCTAATACCTACCCAGGCACAGTGAAGTATGACTATTACGCAGGACACCTTGATTCTGATTGGGGAGTGACCTGGAAGACAACAGTCCGCTTCGAAAAGTAAATCTCATACACAAAAATCCGTAACCCAATGAGTACGTTGAATTGAACGGCTCATTCCAGTTACGGATTTTTGTTTTTATGAAGGCAACAACAGACCTCAGAAATGAGATTCTGTTATTTATCGCATGTGAAGGGGGTATGTTGTCCAATAAGTCTTCCTGCAGCGATCACAGTGCAGAGGACGAGAATTCTCCCGTTTAATGAGAGAAAGAGAGTGTCCAATGAAGGGCAAATTCAAAAAAATTGTAATTGCAGCATCGGCTGCTTTAGCAACGTCAGTTGTTCCATTAACTACTGGAACTGCGTTTGCTGTAGTTGTAGATGAAGAAAAGATTGCAATTAACGAAACCAATTTCCCTGATGCAGCGTTCCGTAGCTATGTAGAAACGTATTGGGATACCGAAAAAGATGGTTTGCTATCACGAAGCGAACTTGATGCAGTAACCGAAGTGAAATATAACGCCGCAAGCGTTGCAACGCCGCCATTCACATCTCTTAAAGGCATTGAATACGCTACAAATCTGCGCTACTTGGGCGTAGAAAATAATCAACTTGCAAGTCTTGACGTTTCCAAGAATACGCAATTGACTTCATTGCAGGCGCCTGACAACGCAATTGATTCTCTGGATTTGTCAAACAATCCAAATTTGACTGATGTCAATGTTGGTTCGAATAAATTGTCGTCGTTGAATGTCAAGGGTAATGCAGAGCTGCAGAACCTCATCGTCGATAACAATACGATTGACGTATTGGACGTGACAGCTAATCCAAAGTTGGAGTCACTGTCTGCTGTAAAAACCGAGATTCATGGCCTTGACGTGACGCAGAACCCAGAGTTGCAAACTTTAGTCGTTGATGAGCTGAAGCTCGGCGAATTGGATGTGACCTCGAATCCGAAGCTTTCATCATTGTCCGCCAACAATGTTGGGATCACGGCATTAGATGTGACTAAGAATCCAGAACTGCGATCGCTGAATGTTCCTCAGAATGAGTTGACATCGCTTGATTTGACGAACAATACTAATCTTGAGCGTCTTGATGCTTCCAACAATAATTTAGGAAGTTTGGATTTGAAAAACAATCCGAAACTGGACTCGGTAAAAGTCAATGAGAATGGTATTACCGAACTTGATGTGACGCAGAATCCAGATCTGCGTACGTTAATTGTCCAAGCCAATCCATTGGCATCGCTTGATGTGACGCAGAACCAGAAGCTGTTCTCGCTCAATGCTGCTATGACGCCAATCAAGTCTATTGATGTGACGCAGAATACGGAATTAGATACTCTGACACTTGCTGGGGAAGAGTTGGAACCAGTTGATCTGACTAAGAACTCCGCACTGCGTGAACTCGTTATGCTGTCGGACGTTATGCCGTCGATTGATGTGACGAAGAATGCTGAACTCTCTACCTTGCAAATCGGTGGACTTACAGCACTGAACTGGGATCTGACCTCGGTTGATGTTTCTCAGAATACAGAGCTGGATAGTCTCACCATTGCAGGTACTGGTTTGTCTTCGCTTGATGTGTCGCACAATACGGCAATGAGGACATTACAAATCAATCGAGCTCCTCTGCTTGCGCTTGATGTGACAAAGAATCAGGCTTTGGAAACACTGACCGTTTCTCATACCGATTTGTGGAGGCTTGATGTTTCTCAGAATTCACGCCTTAGTGCGCTTGATGTTTCGAGTAACAATCTGACTTCGATTGATGTTACGAACCAGCCGCTGCTGAAGAGTCTAGTTGTCGATGAGAATGAAATAGCGGCTCTGGATGTTACAAAGAATGAGTCTTTGCTCGCATTAACAGCTAGTCGTAATACTTTGTCTTCTCTGGATCTGACGAAAAATGAGAAGCTGACTAAGCTGATGCTTCGAGACAATAAGATCAGTACGTTGGACTTGTCTCATAACACGCTTTTGGAAGGTCTCAACCTTAACCACAATACGCTTACCTCGCTTGATGTATCGCATCTTTCTAATCTGAAAGAGCTGTTAGTTGAACATAATCTGTTGGCATCCCTTGATGTACCGCAAACCTATGCTTCGTCGGACAATAGCGAAAATGCAGTACAGGGTCTTGATGTACTCTCCGTAGGCCAAAATCCTTTGTTCGGTATTAACGTTGCGGCGACTCCAGTAGAGTATGACGCTGGTTCACCTGATGACCCAGAGCGTATGAACTATATTTCTGGTCGATCTATTGATTTAGCACAGGCCGCACCTACAGTCGATCCTTCGAAGATCAGCGATGTGCAGGGTGGCAAGTTGAGTGGTACGGTGCTGACTCCTGATGAGTATCCAGGCACAGTGACCTATAAGTATGATATGGGCGCTGGTTTGACTTGGGATGCTCAGGTTACGTTTATAACTCAGCCTGCGTTGCCATTCACTGATGCTGATGAATCGACGCCGCATTATGACGATATTACTTGGCTTGCTTCGAATAAGATTTCGGAGGGCTATAGCAATGGCGATGGTACGTATCGTTTTGAGCCAATGACTGCTGTATATCGTCAGGATATGGCAGCATTCTTGCGTCGTATTGCGATTAAGAATGGTATTGGCGATGCTGCATCGTGGAAGCCTTCTGATGCAGATTGGAAGCGTTTTACTGATGTGAATAAGAAGACGCCTCATGCTGAGGATATTCTATGGCTGGCTCATGCTGAGATTTCGACTGGCTATAAGAATACTGATCATAAGACGTATCGTTTTGAGCCGATGACTCCTGTATATCGTCAGGATATGGCTGCGTTCCTGCATCGTTTGGCTGGTAAGGCCAATATGTTGACGTTGGTCGACAAGCGTGAGTTCTCTGATGTGACTAATAAGACGCCTCATGCTGATGATATTCGTTGGTTGGGTACTGTTGGCATTGCTGAAGGTTACGATAACGGCGATGGTACGTGGCGATTTGAAGGTATGACGAGGACGTATCGTCAGGATATGGCTGCGTTCCTGCATCGTTTTGATGAATTCATTAATGCTCGTGGGTAAGAGCATGGTGTTGTAATGCACATGCTCAATACCGAACGAGGGAATTCGATAGATAAATAAAGAATAATACGGGTCCGTAACTCCTTACAAAACAGGAGATACGGACCCTTTTTATATTTCGGAATTGAAGCCGTACAGAATATGAAATTATTGTGAATTCAATGTTCTCGTTGAATAGTCTGAAGCTGGGTATTTAAACCCAATAAAAGTTTCTCCCGTTATATGAGAGAAAGAGAGTTCAATGAAGAACAATATGAAAAAAGTTGCAATTGCAGCATCTACTGCGCTCGCAACCGTAATAATTCCATTTTCAGTAGGTAGCGCTGTGGCTGAGACAGTTGATGGCAATATCCCTATTAATGAAACGACATTCCCTGATGAGGTTTTCCGTGAATACGTAGCAGGGGTATGGGATCTTGATGAAGATGGTTCATTGAGTGATGAAGAACGTTTGCAGGTTGGTGCAGTCGTCTGTAATTTCGGTGATTTTTCATGGGATCAAATACAATCCTTGCAAGGTATCGAGTATGCACCGAATCTTGAGATGATTACTGCAGTTGGTAATGCAATTTCATCAATAGATATCTCAAAAAATTTGAATCTTGAGTATCTGAGTTTAGATGAAAATCCGATTACGTCTATTGATATTTCTCAGAACCCTAATTTGAGTGGATTGCATATCAGTAGGAGCAATCTCAATGAGATAAATACGTCGCAGAACCCTGATCTTACCTTCTTAGATGTTTCTAATACCAATATCTCTTCTATTGATGTTGGTTCGAATAAGAATCTTCAAGGTCTGTATGTCTCCGGTAACCAAATCTCATCGATTAATACGTCGCAGAACCCTGAATTAACTGTTCTGGATGCCAGCGATTGCGATTTGTCTGATCTTGACGTGTCAGCAAATCCATTGTTAGAGAGTCTATTTGTTGCGGATAATAATCTCACTGCGCTGGATATTGCCGCTAATACAAAGCTCACTAAGATTAATGCAAGTTCCAATAACTTGAATGAGTTAGCTGTTTCGCAGGCTCCGGAACTCGTGACGATTCAGGTTAATGGCAATAATATTGTTGATCTTGATGTGACGAAGAACCCAGATCTCTTTGTTCTCGAGGCTGCGGGAAATCAGCTATCAAGTCTTGATATATCGGAGAATAAACAACTCGACAGCTTGGTAGTCAACTTTAATAACATTGCAGCTCTTGATATGACGAATAACGAACATTTGCGTCATGTTAATGTGAGCACCAATCAGCTGTCCCAGTTGGATGTTTCCAAGAACACGGCATTGCAAACGTTGAATGCGAGTGAGAATGTATTAGCGTCAATCGATGTTGCCAATAATACGGAATTACTTTCTCTTGAACTCGGCGGTAATGTTCTGGAAACCATCGATGTATCGCAGAACTCGAATCTGTCAAAGCTGTATGTAGATGGTAATAATTTGTCTTCGATTGATGTGTCTCACAATGCTGAGCTCAATGCGCTTTCGGTTAGTGGAATGAAGCTTGAGCCAATTGATGTGACGCAGAATACAAAGTTAGAAACTCTCAATGCTAACGGAACTGGCAATGCTTCGTTTGATACATCGAAGAATCCATCGCTGAAGCAGCTGTATGTGGACTACAACAAGCTGCCAAATCTTGATGTTTCTAGTAACCCGGAGCTTGAGGTATTGTCTGCAATGGGTAACGAACTAGAGGCAGTTGAATTTGCCAACAATCCAGAGTTGAACACTATTAATCTCGCTGGCAATAAACTCTCATCGCTGGATCTTTACCAAACTCCAAAACTTCAATCGTTGAATGTGTCGGAGAATAGGATTCGATTCCTTGATGTTCCACAGGAATTTGCCACTGAAGATGGTCCAAGGGGACTCAAGGAACTGCGCGTTGATAATAATGAGTTGCTCGGTCTCAACATAGTGGTTGCACCAACTGTGTTCTCGTATGGGGAGAACATTTCTTACACGATTAACCACGAATTTGATGTAGCTCAAGTTGCACCAATAGTTAAGCCGGAAAACATTACGAGCGTTCAGGGTGGCGTTTTGGATGGATCCGTAATAAAGCCAGATGCATACCCTAGCGATGTGATCTATACCTACCAAACTGGTATCGGCGAGATTGCTTTGATGATTAAGTTTGGCGAAGTCCGGCCAGGCGAATTGCAGTTCACTGATGTGGATGAAACCACGCCACATGCTGCTGAAATTGATTGGCTTGCTAAGAACGGAATATCTGAAGGCTATAGGAATGAAGAAGGCACTCGACGTTTCGAGCCTATGACTTCTGTATATCGTCAGGATATGGCTGCATTCCTTCGTCGCGTTGCAGTAAAGAACATGGATCTTGCCGCAGCTACTTGGGAGCCTTCCGATGCCGATTGGGAACGTTTCACGGATGTGAACGAGCAGACTCCTCATGCCGAAGATATTCTGTGGTTGGCTCATGTTGGCATTTCCACGGGTTATAAGAATGCTGATGGTACGTTCCGATTCGAGCCGATGACTGTTGTGTATCGTCAGGATATGGCTGCGTTCTTGCATCGTTTTGCAACGAATCTTGGCAAGGGCGAAGGTGTTGAGCCGAAGGACTTCACCGATGTAACTGATAAGACGCCTCATGCGGATCATATTCGTTGGCTTGGTGGCACGAGTATCGCAAGAGGTTATGAGAATAGTGATGGTACCTACCGTTTCGAGGGTATGACGAATACCTATCGTCAGGATATGGCTGCATTCCTGAACCGTTTTGACGACTATGTCAATAAGGATGACTCTAGGTGAGATGCTGATTCGGAGTCATAAGCAATGGGGTACAACGTCCTATTGCAGTAATTGAGTAATACAAACTTAATATATAAGGAATCCGCAACTGGTGAGAACAGCAGTTGCGGATTCTTCTATATACTTTATTTCTACAAGAAGAACATGCTCTTGAAGGATAAGCGCCCTACCACATCGGAGGGAAAGCTGCTCGTTGAGGAAGGCTAAATAAGAAATGAAGCACATCAGCAATACACCAATAAAAAGGCCATGTCATGGTTGGCAATGATTGTGGCTGCTACAACTGTTTGTTCTGCAGGAACTGCAATGGCACAAGCCAGCGGAGCGGACAATGAATATCAACCTATTCCGGTTGATTGCGGAACCTTTCGTGATCCGCATGTTTTGAAGTATGCGCAGGATCATTGGGATACCGATGGTAAAGGTCCGTAACCCCTTACAAGAGGGGAGTTACGGACCTTATTGTTGTGCTACGAAATGTGGTAGCTGCGTAAGTTAGCGCACAATAGTGATATTGCACTCAGCTGAGTTGAGCACCTGATGCGAGACCGAACCGAGCAGCGTCGAATCGAGGCGGTTCAGGCCGCGGCGGCCAACAACCAAGTGACGGGCGTAACGGGAAGCGCTAACCATGCCCTTGCCAGGCATAATGTGGAACGCATTCGTCGTCACATCAATATTTGGCGGAAGCACAGTATTCTCAACGAATTCCTTGACACGCTGCTCAGCAGTCTTCTGAGCCACATCCATTGGAGGAACCGTGGTCTCGAAGCCCTCAACAAGGCCAAGATCCTTGAGCTGCCAGCAGTAAATTACGTGCAGTGGCGCATGGTGAATTGCAGCGAGCTGGGAAGCGAACTGCAGTGCGTCACGCGACGTTTCCGAACCATCAACGCCCACAACAATTGGACGAGACGTACGAGGCACGCTCGACTTTGGCGTCTCATAACGAACCGTCTGCTCACCAGGAGTGAGGGCAGTAGCGATCTCGTCCTGCACAGTGAAATCTTCATCCATGTGCGTTCGAATAATGGTCACTGGAACCTCAGCCTCTTCGATCAGCGAAGTCGAAAGCGAGCCAGCGAACCAACGAGCCAAGCGGCCCATTGTGCGGCGGCCAACTACGAGCTGCTGAGCGTTCTGGCTCATCTCGAGCAGGGCAGAGGAGCCGGAGCTGCGGAACGAGGTCAGCGTAATCTGCTCATCGGAAACATCAATATTTTCGCTGGCTTCTACAACCCAGTTGCGTAATTTTTCAGCAATCTGCAAACGAATACGGTGCAGATCTTCCTCGGACTCAGGCTCTGGACCCATGTCCCACGAGTAGGACCAGCCGTACACGCAGTTGACGTTTTGGCCAGTAATTGCGGCCTGACGCAGCGACCAGCGCAGTGCTGCGAACGATTCCTCGGAACCATCGACGCCTACAACAATATCGGAGTCAATCGATGGAACGTGCTGGAAATCCCCGTGAACTAGCGATTTCTCGAAATCAGCACGAGCGGCCAGGTCGTCATTGGCCATAGCGAATCCATGAGATTCACTTGCGGCTTTCTTGCTCATTCGAGCCTCCTTATAGTCATTTTCACTTCCTGTGATTAAGCATAGCGGTAAAGGGGGTTCGCTGTGGTGTAAAAATTGTTTCTTTTTGTGGGAACAAACGTCATTCCAAATTTGTAGAGTGATGTGGAGTTACATGAATGAAAGGACAAGCATGTTCGAACGGTTCACTGACCGGGCGCGGCGAGTCATCGTGTTGGCACAGGAAGAGGCTCGTTCTCTTCAGCACAACTACATCGGTACAGAGCATTTGCTGCTCGGCCTGATCCGCGAGGGAGAGGGCGTTGCCGCAAAGGCACTCGCCTCCATGGGCGTTACGCTGGACGATACGCGTAAGCAAGTTGAAGAAATGATTGGCAAGGGGACAGCTGCCCCTAGCGGTCACATTCCTTTCACGCCACATGCGAAGCAAGTTCTCGAACTTTCGCTGCGTGAAGCACTGCAGCTTGGTCACAGCTACATCGGCACTGAGCACATTCTGCTCGGCCTGATCCGCGAAGGCGAAGGCGTAGGCACTCAGGTACTGATCAAGATGGACGTCGACCTCGGCGAACTGCGCAGCACCACGATCGATATGATCCGTGGCAACGCTGGCAACGGTGAGGAAAAGGGCGATCTGGCAAACGCTGGTGGCGTTTCCGACAAGGGTCGTCAGACGGGTTCCGCAATCCTCGATCAGTTCGGTCGCAACCTGACCGCTGAGGCTAAGGAAGGCAAGCTCGATCCAGTTATCGGCCGTAGCTCGGAAATTGAACGCGTTATGGTCGTGCTCTCGAGGCGTACGAAGAACAACCCTGTGCTGATCGGCGAACCTGGCGTTGGTAAGACGGCAGTCGTTGAAGGCCTTGCTGAGAAGATCGTGTCTGGCGATGTTCCAGAGACGCTTAAGGATAAGCAGGTCTACTCGCTCGATCTGGGCTCGATGGTTGCAGGCTCTCGTTACCGCGGTGATTTCGAAGAGCGCCTCAAGAAGGTGCTGAAGGAAATCAAGACGCGCGGCGACATTGTGCTGTTCATCGATGAGATTCACACGATTGTTGGCGCTGGTTCGGCTGACGGTGCACTCGGTGCATCTGATATGTTGAAGCCAATGCTGGCTCGTGGTGAGCTCCAGACGATTGGTGCAACGACGACCGATGAGTACCGCAAGTACATTGAAAAGGATGCGGCACTTGAGCGACGTTTCCAGCCAATTCAGGTCAACGAGCCTTCGATCGCTGAAACGATTGAAATCTTGAAGGGTCTGCGTTCCCGCTACGAGAACCACCACCACGTGACGATTACCGATGGCGCTATTCAGGCTGCTGCCGAGCTGTCGTCTCGTTACATTCAGGATCGCAACCTGCCAGATAAGGCTATCGACTTGATCGATGAGGCTGGTGCACGTCTGCGCATTAAGCGTCTGACCGCTCCACCAGAGCTCAAGGAACTTGACGCTAAGGTCGCCAAGGTGGCTAAGGACAAGGACCAGGCCATTAAGGATCAGGAGTTCGAAAAGGCTGCTGAACTGCGCGATCGTCAGGAAAAGCTTGAAGAAGAGCTCAAGCAGAAGGAAGAGTCTTGGCGTGAAGGTGAGTCCGACGTCAAGATGGTCGTGGACGAAGATGTGATCGCTGAGGTCATTTCGCAGAGCACGGGCATTCCAGTGTTTAAGCTCACGCAGGCCGAATCGAAGAAGCTGCTCAGCATGGAGTCTGAGCTGCACAAGCGCATTATCGGTCAGGACGAGGCAGTGTCCGCACTGGCACGTTCGATCCGCCGTACGCGCGTTGGCTTGAAGGATCCAAAGCGTCCTGCAGGTTCATTCATCTTCGCAGGTCCAACTGGTGTTGGTAAGACCGAGCTGGCTAAGGCTCTAGCTCAGTTCCTGTTCGATGACGACGATGCTCTGATCCGCGTTGATATGTCGGAGTTCTCCGAGAAGTACGCTGCTTCGCGTCTGTTCGGTGCACCTCCAGGATACGTTGGCTACGAAGAGGGCGGCGAGCTCACCGAGAAGGTGCGTCGTAAGCCATTCTCCGTGGTGCTGTTCGATGAGATCGAAAAGGCTCACCCAGACATCTTCAACACGCTGTTGCAGGTGCTTGACGATGGCCACCTGACCGATGGCCAGGGCCGCAAGGTCGACTTCAAGAACACAATCATCATCCTGACGACGAACCTTGGTACGCGCGACATCGCAAAGGCTGCCAACACGGGCTTCAACCTGGGCACCAACACCGAGTCGAGCTACCAGCGCATGAAGGATCAGGTTTCGAACGAGCTCAAGCAGCAGTTCCGCCCTGAGTTCCTCAACCGTCTCGACGACATCATCGTGTTCCGTCAGCTGACTGAGGATCAGGTCCGTCAGATCGTTGATCTCGACGTCAAGCTTCTCAACGATCGCTTGTTCGATCGCCACATGGAGCTCGACCTGACCGACGCTGCAAAGGATCTGCTCGCACAGAAGGGCTTCGACCCACTGCTCGGTGCACGTCCACTGCGCCGCGTCATTCAGCGCGACATCGAAGACACGATCTCCGAGCGCATCCTTATGGGTGAGCTCGCTGACAACGAGCGTGTCATCGTCGATGCTGAGGGTGAGGGCATTCTTGGAACGTTCACGTTCAAGAGTGAGCCATTCGAGGTCGAGGCACCAAAGGATGAGGAATCCGCTGAGTCCGCTGAGGCTCCTGCTGAGACCTCTGCTGACTCCGCCGAAGTTGCTCCTTCCGAGGACGCTCCTTCCGAGTCCGCAGACACCGATTCCGAGGCATCTGCCGAGTGATCGCTGAGTATCCGTAGGATCTCACTAAACGTAAGACCAGTCGCTTTTGCGGCTGGTCTTTTGTTTTATTTCTGCGCTTCGCGCTGCGTCCTGATGTGCAATTTGCTCGGTTACCCGACGGATCTGCACGTAGAGGATATCTTCGTGTGCCATTTTGTCGGGTAGGTGATCAAATTGCACACGAAGCCTCAATGTGAGGCAATTTCACGTCTTTGCGTGCAATGCTGTCGGGTACCCGTGAATCTTGCACGTGAAGGGTACCTTTGAGTGCAGTTTCGTCAGGTAACCGGCGTGGATGCATTTAAAGGGCTAAAAATCTTGAATTTCCTTGCTTCAAGTGCCGATTCGTCGGATTAGCGAGAATTTTGCACTTGAAGAGTACCTTCGCGTGCACTTTTCTCGGGTAACCGTCGTAGTTGCACTTGAAGAGTGAATTCTCGGCTGATCTGTTGCTTCAAGTGCAATTTGCTCGGTTACCTGACAGATCTGCACGTAGAGGATATCTTCGTGTGCCATTTTGTCGGGTAGGTGATCAAACTGCACTCGAAGCCTCAATACGAGTCGATTCCACGTCTTTGCGTGCAATGCTGTCGGACACCCGTGAATCTTGCACACGAAGCCACCGTTCCGGTGCAGTTTCGTCAGGTAAGCGACAAAAGTGCACATGAAGATGTGTGACCTTTGCCTCAGAGTGAGGAATAGATAAGAAGCACATGCAGCTATCTGTTGCAACTAGGGAAATAAAAGAGAAATATAAATAAAAAAGAGCGACGCAACCGGATGGTCACGTCGCTCCTGAACGAATTAGCGAACGCTACGAGAGGGGAGTAGCAAACGGAACGGATCTACAAGTAACTGTTCCGGTAACTACTGGAGTTGCTCACTGAATGGCGTTGAGCCACTGCTCCTTCGTTGCCTTCTCAGCCTCAAGCTTGGCCTTCTTCTTAGGATCGGACTCGGCGGCAATCTGAGCGTCGAGGTCAGCGAGCTGAGCCTTAAGCTGATCGCCGAAGCTCGACTTACGAGCGTCAGCCTCAGGATCGGCCTGCTTCCAAGCAGCGTCCTCAACGGACTTGATCTGCTTGTCAACAGCGTCGAGGCGGCTCTCAATGCGGTGGACGTCCTCACGAGGGACGTAACCGATCTGATCCCACTGTTCCTGAATTGCGGCCAGAGCCTGACGAGCCTTCTTGGCGTCAGCCTCAGTCGTCACAGGAAGCAGAGCCTCAGCCTTCTTGAGAAGCTCTTCCTTCTTGACAAGGTTCTCAGCCTCAGCCGAGTGCATCTGATCGCGATCAGCCTGACGAGCGCCGAAGAACTTGTCAGCTGCAGCGCGGAAACGCTCCCACAGCTTGTCGTCCTCGTTGCGGCCAGCGCGACCTGCCTGCTTCCAGCGAGCCATGAGATCGTTGAACTTGCGCGAAGTCTCACCCCAAGCCGTCGAATCCTGCAGCGACTCTGCTTCAGCGATGATTTCTTCCTTAGCCTTACGAGCCTGCTCACGCTCAGCATCGCGAGCCTGAGCCCACTTGCGGCGAGCCTGGTTGAACTGCGTGCGAGCGGAGGAGAAGCGCTTCCACAGTGCGTCGGCCTCAGCCTTATCGATACGCACGGTCGTGCGCTGGTGCTGCTGCCACTGCTCGAACAGCGAGCGGAACTTATCAGCCGTCGAACGCCAGTTCGTGTTGTCCGAAAGGTTGGAAATCAGGGCCTCAGCCTGCTCAACAATTGCCGTACGCTCAGCCACAGCCTTAGCCACAGCCTTCTTACGGTTCTCTGCAATTTCCTGCTTACGTGCGGCTGCAGTCTTCTCAAGATCATTGAACTTCTGCTGCAACGCAGGAATGTTACCAACCACAGCTGGCTTATCTACGTCCTGCTTGAGCGTTGCCAGCGTCTCATCAATTTCACGAGTCTTAATTGAGTTGGACTTCAGGCGGTTAGCGAACAGATCAAGCTTTGCCTGAAGATCGAGATAACGACGAGCGTAGAGTGCCAGAGCTTCTTCCTGAGAAGCGTTCGGGAATTGACCGACCTCGCGCTCACCGTCGCCGTCCTTCACGAACACAGTGCCGTCTTCGGCAACGCGGCCAAACTGCTCCTGAGCCTTCAGATCAGCATCGGTGTGAGCAACCTCTACATGTGCAGCGGTGGCAGCAGTTTTATGTGGTTTCTTAGCAAATGCTGCTGGTGATGGTGCATGCGGCTTTGGTGCAGCTGCAGATTTTGGTGAGGTGGTTTCTTCTGGGGTGACAGTGTTGTCGGCCATGCTCAGCTCCTTAGCTTGTCGTGACAGGGAAGCGCGGTACGGCGTTGAACCGAATTTGTAGTACTTCCAAATCTTTAGTGTAGCAATGCCCCCTGCAGTATGGGAAAGCCTTTCACAACGTGTACGCAACGAATACCAAGCTTTTGCGAGGAATTTAGTCCTTTTCTGATGGCGCAAGAGGGTGAACACCTAGTGAATATCTTGATAAATACCTGATGAATACCTGACGAATATAAGGCATTCCTGCGTATTCCGACGCGCAAAGGGGGTTTGTTCCGCAACTCCTTTTACACTAGTGACCCGTGGCAAAAGGTTCATCAATTTCAGGTTTCCCGGAGTGGCTCCCATCCGAACGAGTAGTGGAGCAGCGTGTCATTGATACGCTCAGGCGCACGTTCGAGCTCAATGGCTTCATTGGCATTGAGACTCGTGCTGTTGAGCAGGGCGCAAGCCTGCTCAAGAAAGGTGAGACGAGCAAGGAGATTTATCTGCTCTCGCGTCTGCAAGACGTTGGCAATGAAGCAGATACTCCAGTTGCTGATCGCCTCGGCCTGCATTTCGATTTGACCGTGCCGCTGAGCCGTTATGTTGTTGAGCATTCTGGCCAGCTTGCATTCCCATTTAAGCGTTGGCAGATCCAGAAGGTGTGGCGTGGTGAGCGTCCACAGGAGGGTCGCTTCCGTGAGTTCGTCCAGGCAGATATCGATGTGGTTGGCAATGGTGATTTGCCAGAGCATTACGAAGTGGATCTGCCGCTCGTTATGGTCAGCGCTCTTGAGCAGCTGCGCGAGTTCGGTCTGCCAAAGGCAACCGTGCACGCCAACAACCGTAAGCTTTCTGAAGGCTTCTACCGCGGTCTCGGCCTGACTGATATTGAAGGCGTTCTGCGTGAGATCGATAAGCTCGACAAGATCGGTGCTGAAGAAGTCGTTAAGCTGCTCGTCAGCGAATGCGGTGCATCCGAGGATCAGGCACGTGCTTGCCTCGAGCTCGCAGACCTGACTGCAGACAACGGTGCAGATCTGACTGCAAAGTTCAATGCACTGTGCGAGCTGCACCACGTGACCGAGAACGAAGAAGCATACGCTCTTGCTAAGCAGGGTCTTGATACGCTGGCCAACATCATTGATAAGGCTGCACGTATTCGCCCAGGCGCAGTTGTGGCAGATCTGAAGATCGCCCGCGGCCTCGATTACTACACGGGTTCCGTCTACGAGACGTTCCTTGAGGGTGCTGCTTCGCTCGGCTCGATCTGCTCTGGTGGTCGTTACGACAACCTCGCATCGCAGGGCTCGAAGCGTTACCCAGGCGTTGGCCTCTCGATTGGTCTGTCCCGCTTGGTCTCCTACATGCTGCACACGGCAAAGGCAACCGCAACGCGCGTTTCGCCAGCAGTGGTGCTTGTGGCTGTGTGGAACGAGAACGATCGTGCAATTTCCGACGACATCGCAGCACGTCTGCGCGCTCGCGGCATTGCAGCTGACGTGGCTCCAACCGCCGCCAAGCTCGGCAAGCAGATTAAGTACGCCGATAAGCTGGGTATCCCTTACGTGTGGTTCCCAGCAGATACGCTCGAAACCGAAGCTGCTCCAGACGGCACTGAGGCTGATCAGGCAACGCATGATGAAGTCAAGAACATCATCACGGGTGACCAGCAGCCAGCAAATGCTGACACTTGGGAGCCAGATTCGGCTTTGGCTGAGCAGGGCGTCAAGCTCGAGAGCTGAAACTTAATAAACCCAATACTGCAGTATTTACTGCAGTAGACGAATGCTTATGCAGCTGCCCATCGCGGTTTGAGATCAGCGTATGAAACCCATCTCAGCATTCAGATGCGTCTCACCATTCAAATCGCGAGGGCTGGTTTGCATGGCTAACGTCGAACCCCATAACCATTCTTAGATACTGATACTGAACCATTCTGAGAAAAGACATTCTTAAGAATCCAACATTCTTAGAACACTGAATGCTACAAAGAAGGAATAGAGGAAGCATGAGCCAGACGGCTTATCGTACACATCATGCCACCGAAGTGACTGAGGACCTCGTCGGTCAAGAAGTCACGCTTGCCGGTTGGGTTGATCGTCGCCGTGATCACGGTGGCGTTGCGTTCATCGATTTGAGGGACTCTTCGGGCGTTGTGCAGGCCGTCATCGACGATGAAGAGATGGCTCGCCCTCTGCGCAGCGAGTTCGTTGTGGAGCTGACGGGTAAGGTCCGTCTGCGTCCAGATGGCAACGCTAACGAGCACATGGAGACCGGCAAGGTCGAGGTTGAGGTCAAGGACCTGAAGATCCTCGCTAAGTCCGATGCTCTGCCATTCCAGGTTTCTACGGTTCTCGCAAACGAGACCGAAGGCAAGCTGCCAAGCGAAGAGGTGCGTCTCAAGTACCGTTACCTCGATCTGCGCCGCCCATCGATGGCTCGCAACATCAAGCTGCGTTCCAACATGATGAAGGCTGCTCGCAACGTGCTTGACGAGATGGGCTTCACTGAGGTTGAGACCCCAACGATGATCAAGTCGACGCCAGAAGGCGCTCGCGACTTCCTCGTCCCAGCACGTCTGGTGCCAGGTTCTTGGTACGCACTGCCACAGTCTCCTCAGCTGCTCAAGCAGCTGCTCATGGTTTCGGGCGTGGAGCGCTACTACCAGTTCGCTCGCTGCTACCGTGATGAGGACTTCCGCGCTGATCGTCAGCCAGAGTTCACGCAGCTCGATATGGAGATGTCGTTCGTTGATCAGGAAGACGTTATGGCTATGACCGAGCGTCTTGTGCAGGCAATTTGGAAGTCTGCTGGTCACGACGTGCAGCTGCCTCTGCCTCGCATTACGTGGCAGGAAGCAATGGACAAGTACGGTTCCGATAAGCCAGATCTGCGCTTCGGCAACCCACTGGTCGAGCTCACTGATTACTTCAAGAACACGCCATTCCGCGTCTTCCAGGCTCCATACGTTGGTGCAGTCCTGTTCAAGGGCGGCGCTTCGACGCCTCGTCGTCAGTTCGATGCATGGCAGGATTGGGCTAAGCAGCACGGCGCTAAGGGCTTGGCTTACATTCAGTTCACTGCTGATGGCGAGATCAAGGGCCCTGTCGCTAAGAACATTTCCGAGGAAGAGCGCAACGGCCTCAAGGAAGCTGTTGGTGCAGAAGACGGCGATGCAGTGTTCTTCGCTGCAGGTCCTCGTGAGGCTTCCCAGATGCTGCTCGGCGCTGTGCGTGTTGAGCTCGCTGAGCGTGCAGGCCTGCGCGACCCTAACAAGTTCGCCTTCACGTGGGTTGTTGACTTCCCACTGTTCAAGCGCGCTGATGATCCAGATGATGACGATGTTGCAGTCGGCCACTCCAAGTGGACGAGTATGCACCACCCATTCACTATGCCATCGAAGGATTGGATCGACAACTTCGATAAGGATCCTGAGCACGCAATGTCTGATTCTTACGACATCGTCTGCAACGGTAACGAGATGGGCGGCGGTTCCGTGCGTATCCACCGCGACGACATCCAGGACCGTGTGCTCGACGTGCTCGGCATCGGCGAGAAGGAAGCAGAAGACAAGTTCGGCTTCCTGCTTGAGGCCTTCAAGTACGGTGCACCACCTCACGCTGGTCTGGCTCTGGGCTGGGATCGTACGGCTGCAATTCTTGCTGGTTCCGACTCGATCCGCGACGTCATCGCCTTCCCTAAGGCTGGCGGCGGCCGCGATCCACTGACCGGCGCTCCTGCTCCAATTTCCGAAGAGCAGCGTGCAGAAACCGGCGTGGATTACGATCCAGAGGAAGATGACTGATCTTCCGTTCCGCTCGTTTTGAGTACTTTCATTTGGCGGCGATAAGCTTCGTTCTTATCGCCGCCTTTTGTTGTATTTACTGCTTTTATTTCTGCGCTTCGCGCTGCCTCGTGTGCAGCTGTGCCTCTTATGTGGCAGCAACGTATTCGAAGCACTTCTTACGTGCAGCTGTGCCGTTTATCTGGTGGGGTTGCACGGGAAGGGGCCTTTTACGTGCAACTCCACCAGGTACGTGGTAGTTCTGCATGCAAAGAGGCGAAAATAGCAAGAATTATGCATTGATGTGCAAACCCACCAGTTACGTGGTGGGTTTGCACTTTTAGATAGTCTTCGCGTGCAAGTGCACCACTTATCTGGCGAAATAGCATATGAAGCACCAAAAATAGGGGAAGTTTATGCTTTACGTGCGTTGTTGCCGGTTATGCGGCGGCACTGCATTCGAAGCACCTCTTCACGTGCACAATGGCCACCTATATGGTGGAGCTGCATAGGAATGAGTAATTCCAATAATGGGGAATCAGCCATAGATCCGTCTTCGTGTGCCGTTCTGTCGGCTACCTGACTTACTTGCACGTGAACAGTGTCTTTGTGTGCACTTTTCTCGGTTAACTGAGAAATCTGCATACGAAGCACTCGAAATCAAAGATTTTTGATGCTTACGTGCAAATACGTCGCATACCTGAGGATTATGCACG